>CAZLZA010000005.1:0-102826 GCA_964563875.1 uncultured Acidobacteriaceae bacterium | reverse complement strand
GGGTGACGCGCGAGGTGCGGGCGCAACTGGATCGCAATGGCAAGGTGGAGTTCGCGTCGCAGATGAAGTTTGAAGGATACTTTGCGGCCGAGCAGCGGCGGAGCTGCGAATCGAGCGACCTGGCCGGAAGCTATCGGGCGACGCTGGCACAGTTCTATCCGACGGTGAAGATCGCTCATGCGGTGGCGGCGGGAACGGCGCGGGCTTCTCGGGAAGTGGAGTTGAAGATCGAGGGATCGATTGACGCTGCGCACGGGGAGCGTGAGGTGACGCTGCGCAGCTCGCTGAACACGGCGGGGCTGACGGGGAAATACGCACCGGAGCGGGTACGGCGGAATCCGGTGCTGGTACCGGTGACTCCGAGCCAGCGCGAGGTGTTTGACTACGAGCTGCCGGATGGCGCGGAAGCCGTGGTGCCCGCGGACACCAAGCTGCACACGAACTTTGGGAGCGTTGAAGTGAGCTATGCGCGGGACGGCCGCAAGCTCCGGGTGGAGACCTATACGGAGCTGGTTCCGCTGACCGTGGAGACCACGGATTATGCGGCTTTCCGGGCGTTCTGCAAGGCGGCGGACGCGGCTTTGCAACGCGAAGTCAGGATCAAGTTGCCATGAAGATCGAGCGTTGGATTACGACGGTGGCACTGCTGGCGGTGAGCGCGGGGATTTCCACGCGGGTGGTGGCACAGGACTCAGGTCACGCGCGAGGCGCAGGTCAATCCGCAATCCAAGTCGTGGCAGGGACATCGAGCGATTTGCCGTCCAGCGATGATGGGAACAAGGCCACGGATGAGGCGGAGTTGCTGGCCAACTCACGCGAGGCGGGGTTGCTTACGGATTGGCATCTTGAGGGATGCTTCGGACACGGCGGCGGAGCGGAGTTTGCGCGCAAGTTCGCGCCGGAGAAACTGGCCCAGAAACAGGCGAAGAGAGTGGCCGCCGGGGTTGAAACCGGCGTTGAACGGAGGCACTACGAGCTGGTGTTTCCGGGAGGAACATTCGCACTGCCGTCTGAGGCGGCCGGACGGTCAGGTGTGTTCTACGCAAGTTCTAGCGCCTACCTGGACGGCGGCGGAGAATGGAATGTGTATCTGGAGAGCGGCGCCGAGGCCGTGGTGTTTGTGGACGGACGGCGGGTGCTGGCACGCGAGTCCAAGGCAACGGGCGTGCTGCGGGTAAAGATTCAAGCGGAAAGCGGATATCACTCCGTACTGGTGAAATTCATGGCGCAGGCAGCTCCGTTCCGGGTTGCGATACTGCCGCCGAACTCGGGATCAAGGCGAAAGAACAATACGCCGTACCTGAAGGCTTCGCCTGGATCGGAAGACATACTGGCAATGCTCGGGACGGCGCATTAGAACCGTTCCACGGAAGGCGATTGCCGACCGAAAAGCTCAAGTCGAAGGCAAACCCAAACTATCCGAAACACAAGTCAAAGCAAACCGAAGGTAAACTCCAACTGCCGGGTTACCCCACATTATCCAACTGCGGCGAGTGTGGGCCGCCTGGTACGGATGCGGGGGTGGTGATTGTTCCAAAGAAAAGGCCCCGGATGGTCTCAGGGGCCTTTCGAAATTCGCATGCGAAGAACTCATCGCGGCGACTCATCCCAACGGACTAATCGAAGATCAGGATGGCTGCGGCGATGGTCGTGGTCCAGATTCCGCTCTTATCGCCGATGGCGCTCTGCGTGATATTGGTGGTGCGCACAATCTTGTTCGACAGACGGTACACTTCTTTTTTCTCGTCCCAGCTTTTATCGGGATCAAAGTCTACGTTCAGAGTGGTGGCGAGCATCTCAGCCGCGAGTTCTTCGGCGTAATCGCCGGCAACCTGATCGGTTTCGCCGAAGCTGTGATGTTCGCTCAGATAGCCATAGGTTTTGCTGTCAGCGGGCAATGCCAAGCCGATACTGGAGGCTACGAGGCGGTGCGGTTCGCGGGTGGAATTCTCGGCCACCACGGCGAATACAACTTCGCCCGGACTCAGATATTTCTGTCCCTGAGCGCGGGTAAGCAGCTTGCAGTTGGGCGGAAAGATGGAAGAGACGCGCACGAGATTTTGCGCGGCAATGCCCGCGTCACGCAGCGCGAGTTCGAATGATGTCAAACGCTCTTTGTGCTTTCCCACACCCTTAGTGAGGAAGATGCGCTTGGGGACCATGTCTTTGGCCAATTCTGGTTACTCCTCTGACGAATGCATTTGACCGGACGAGATGATTTTTGTGCGGCACTTTGAAACTAAATGATTCTGGGGACGGGTGCAAACGGGATGGCAGCGAGAATGCGAAGTCATTGGTTTTTAAGGCGGAAAGATACGCGAGCGGAAGCGACGGGTGGCTATTTGCGGGCGCTCTGAGGGGTTTTTAACCGGACTGCAATATCAATGAATGCCAAGGCTGCGCGGCTCAAAGCTTTGTCCTTGCGAAAGACCAGAGCCATGTCGCGACGGATCTGAGCGTCGGCCAGCTTTACAATCGCGGTGATTCCCAGGCGCACGTCTCCCAGGGCGGTGGAGTGGGGGCAGAAACCAATGCCCACGCCGGCCGCGACAAAGCGCTTCAGCAACTCACTGGAATCCAATTCCATGCTGACATTTGCCTTCATGTTGCGCTCCTCAAACATGCGGTCAATGCTTTCGCGGGTTCGTCCTGCTTTGGGCAGCAGGAGGGGATAGTCGGCGATCTGCAGGATCTGGATTTCCTTGTATTTTGCCAGCAGGTGACCGGCGGGAGTGATCAAAACGAGTTCGTCCTTGTGGATGGGGACGGCGGTAATTCGCTTGTCGGTCACCGGCATGGCGGCCACGCCGAAGTCAGCCGAGTTGTCGATGATGGCCTCCAAAACCTCGCGGGTCTCAGAGCGCTTGACGGTGATTCCAACGTCGGGATAGCTGCGTTTGAACTCGGCGAAAACCTCGGGGAGAATGTGCAGGCAACTGCCCTCGTTGCGGCGACCACTATCTCTCCGCCGGGCACGCGATCGGCTTCGGCGACGGCACGCATGGCGGCGCGACGGGCCTCCAGTGCGCTCTCGACATAGGCGAGAAATATCTTTCCCGCGGCGGTAATGGAAACCTTGCCGCCAGTGCGGTCCAGCAGTTTCGCGCCGACCTCTTCCTCCATCGCGCGGATCTGGGCGGAGATCGCGGGCTGGGTACGGAAGCGCCGCTCCGCCGCGCGCGAGAAGCTCAGGTTGCGCGCCACTTCGAGAAAGGTTTCCAGTTGGTCGAAGTCCATAATTATTTCGCTCGAAATCCGGAAACAAATTGGTGAAACAGTCGCACACCATGGTTTTCATTGGTGGGCGGCGCATGTAGTCCAAAAGTGTAAATCACATTGGGCAAAGCTTTGTACTCACGAGGGACGATGACTAGCTGCCAACGGAGCGCTCCAAACTCATTGCAGCCGATCACACGCTTCGGCGCGAAATACTGTGATGCGTCCGATAAAAGTGATAATTTGTACTCTTCCATAGGATTAACTGCCGGTCAGCGGTCTGAACGAACCGGCAATCGAGAGTAGCTTTCGTCCCATGGTCTGTTTTTTCTAGTACTTCGTCCAGCACAAACTATACCTGAATCGTTATCATGATTGGGTCATGCGTGTAGTACTAAAGAGGACCTAAGCAAATGAGTTCGCCCGGCGAAACTAGCGCTTCCACGATTCTGGAGCTTGCCCAGCAGCAGGGTGCCCAGATGTTTGATCTGCGTTTCAGCGACCTTCACGGCCTTTGGCACCACATCTCCTACCCGATTGCCAGACTGACGCTGGATTCCTTTCGCGACGGCTTCGGGGTAGACGGTTCCTCGATTCGGGGATGGGCGGCGATTCATGAGAGCGACATGCTCCTGATTCCGGATCCGTCCACGTTCTTGATGGACCCATTTACGGAAGTTCCGACCCTGGGAATGATCGCCGACGTGATCGACCCGGTCACCCGGCAGCGCTACGACCGGGACCCGCGCTACATCGCGACCAAAGCGGAGATGTATCTGGCCTCCTCTGGACTGGGAGACCAGGCGATGTTTGGCGCGGAGGCGGAATTCTTTGTCTTCGACAATGTGAGCTTTGACCAGAGCCCGAACCACGCATTCTATGCCATTGACGCGGACGAGGGGCGATGGAATTCATCCCGCCGCGAAGGCAATCTGGGCTACCGTCCGCGATACGGCGAGGGCTATTTCCCGGTGCCGCCAACGGATCATCATCAGGACCTGCGAACCGAGATGCTGCTGACTATGCAGGAGTGCGGACTTGAGGTGGAGCGCCATCATCACGAGGCGGCCAGCGGCGGCCAGGGTGAGATCGGCCTGCACCAGAATTCGCTGCTGCGTGCCGCCGACGCGATGATGCTCTACAAGTACATTGTGCGCAACGTGGCCCACCAGAACGGCAAATCCGCGACCTTCATGCCGAAGCCGCTCTTTGGGGAAAAAGGCAGCAGCATGCACACCCACCAGTCCCTGTGGAAGGGCGGCAAGCCGCTATTCTTCGGCGACGGTTACGCAGGACTCTCGGAGACTGCGCTGTGGTACATCGGAGGCCTGATCAAACACGGCGCAGCGCTGGCGGCACTGACGTCTCCCACCACCAATAGCTATAAGCGGCTCTCCGTGGGACCGGACGCGCCGATCAATCTTGCGTACTCGCGCCGCAACCGCTCGGCGGCGTGCCGGATTCCGATGTACTCTTCGGCGCCGGAAGCCAAGCGCGTGGAGTACCGCCCGCCCGATCCTAGCTGCAATCCGTACATTGCGTTCTCGGCAATGTTAATGGCGGGACTGGATGGCATCGAGAGCCGCATCGATCCAGGGTTGCCGCTCGATAAGGATATCTACGACCTGGGACCGGAGGAGTTGCAGAAGGTACCTTCGATTCCGGCATCGCTGGAAGCCGCGCTGGATGCACTGTCGGTGGACTATCAGTTCCTGCTGAAAGGCGATGTCTTCACCGAAGATCTGCTGGAGACCTACATCGCCCACAAGCGAGAAAAGGAAGTGGATGCATTGCGGGTGCGACCGCATCCATACGAGTTCTCGCTATATTACGATGTGTAGGATTCATCGATAGAGCTTGCTAGGCCGCCGCACTGCGAGGGCGGCCTTTTCCTTCTTTGTCCGAAGTTTCATGCTGCGCTGCGGGCAAAGTCTTACTGAGGCGATTGCGTGACTCGGCCCGATATACATGTACACGGAGATACGGCGGCGTTCTCCTTTGCGGAGACGGGTTCGGCAGCACGCTACGCGAAAATCCGCGCCCAGCTTCCTGCCCGGGCAGCTTCTCAGTTGCCGCAGTTTATTGCGGAGTCGGGCAGTCCGGACCAGGCTGTGCTGCAGTTGGAAGTGCTGCTGCAACAGCATCCCACTGAGGCGATGGCGGCGTTTGAATCCAGTGGGCTGGCGCTGCGCGCTTGTGTGGCATTGTTCGGCTCCAGCCAGTGGCTCGGGCAGACGCTGTTGCAGAATCCCGACCTGTTGCAACTCTTCGCCCGGCCTCCGGAACTTGTGTCGGCGCGGTGGGCCGAGGATTTCCGGGAGCAGTTTGCGCGCTTCCGCCTGCGTTCGCATGAAACCGCACTGCCCATACTGCTGGCACGATTCAAGCGGCGCGAGTACGTTCGAATTTTCACCCGTGAGTTGCTCGGGTTGGCGTCGCTGGCAGAGGTGACGGCGGAAATTTCAGCGCTCTCCGACGTGCTGATTGAGCGGGCGCTGATGCTTTGCGAGAGCGACCTGCAGCGCTCCTACCAGGGCTGGCCGCAACTTCGCTCCAGCCAGGGACGCGTGTATCCGGCGCGCTTTGCGGTGCTGTCGCTGGGAAAGCTGGGCGGCAACGAACTGAACTACAGCTCGGATATTGATCTGCTCTACCTTTGCGACGATGGCGAGGATGCGGGCGTAATTTCGATTTCAGCGCGGGAGTTCTTCACGCGGCTCGCCCAGGAGTTGACTGCTGTTCTCTCCAACGTGAGCGTGGATGGGCAGGTATTCCGGGTCGATCTGCGGCTACGTCCGCAGGGCGTGAGCGGGGAGATGGTGGCAGGCTGCGCGCAGGCACTGCGCTACTACCGCAGCGTGGCGCATGACTGGGAACTGCAGGCCCTGCTGAAGCTGCGTCCGAGCGCCGGCGATCGGACGCTCGGGCGGGAGTTTGTGGAACAGGTGCAGGAGCTGATTTATGGCGAACAGCTCAGCCTCTCCGCCATTCAGACGGCGGCGCACTCGCTGGAACGAATCCGGAGCGGGTTGGTTCGGCAGAGTGCGCGCGAACTGGATGTGAAGAACGGGGCGGGAGGGCTTCGCGAGATCGAGTTTGTGGTGCAGTGTCTGCAGCGGGTTCACGGAAGAGGCGAGCCCTGGCTACGCTCCAGTGGAACTTTATTTGCGCTGCAGAAGTTACACGATAAAGGGCACATCGGCGATGCGGAGTTTCGCGAGCTGGGCGAGACGTATGGGCTGCTGAGGGCGATTGAGCATCGGTTGCAATGCCGCCAGGGAGCGCAGTCGCATCGGCTGCCGGAGGCGGCACACGCCCAGGCAACGCTCTTCCGCTCGCTGGGCGAGGGGAGCATCACGGGGGCCGAGGAGTTGCAGCGGATCATGAAGTCGGCCAGTGCGCTGTGTGGACGGGTACTGCGGCTGGGATCGGCGGAAGCGTCCGGCGAGGTGACGGCCACTGCGGTCAGCCTGGGCGCGCCCGGAGCGGAGCGTCTGCGGCGCGAGCTGGGGGCGCGCTCCGAGGCATTGGCCGGCGCGTTGGCCGCGGAGGTCGGCGATCCCACGCTCTGCAACCTGCAGCGCTTTCTGGCGGCCGCATCGACGGGAGAAGAACGCATCCGCGCAACGCTGGAAAATGTGGAATGGATCGAACCCGCGCTGCCGGTATTCGCGCGGAGCACGCTGGCGACGAATATTCTGGCGCGCCATCCGGAGGACATTGTCGCGTTGTTTCATGGTTGGGAGCCTACGGTTGGAAGTTCCATCTCAGATCAGCTGCGGATTGAGGCGCGGCGCTGCATTCTCCGTTTGGTGGGGCGGACGTTTCTGGAAAAGATACCGGTGTGGGAGATACTGCGAGAGCATTCGCGCGGCTTCGACCTGATCCTGCGGCAAGCACTGAGCGCGGCGGAGGCCCCTGAAGGATTCGCAGTGCTGGCCGTGGGACGTCTGGGGACTTGCGAGCTCGATGTGGTTTCCGATGCGGACCTGGTGTTTTTGCGCAGTGCGGAGTGCGATTCCGAAGCGGCCGAGCGGTGCGCGCATTCGCTGGTTGCGATGCTGTCTGGCTATACGCGGGAGGGGTCGGTAATTGCCGTGGATACGAGAATTCGCCCACATGGCAGTGAGGGGGAACTGGTGGTTTCCTCGCGGCAACTTGCGCAATATTTCGAATATGACGCCAAACCTTGGGAGATGCTGGCGTTTGGCAAGCTGCGCTACATCGCAGGGGCGGAGCGGCTGGCGGAAGATGCGACGCGCTCTCTGCATGGGCTGCAAAAACGCTTTACTGCCTCGGAACAGTTTGTTCCGGAGCTGCGCGCGATGCGTAAGCGGATTGCGGATTCGGGCGGGACGGACAACTTCAAGACCGGAGCCGGTGGCCTCTACGATATTGATTTCCTGGTGGGAATGCTGGAGGCATGGGCGGGTTTGCCGGCGTCTGGGAAACAGCTCCCAACCCGGTTGGATGCGCTGGTCGGCAGGGAATTGTTGCCTTCAGTGCAAGGTGCGGATCTGCTACATGCGGCAGATCTGTTTCGTCGCGTGGACCACGCCAACCGGGTGGTCGAGGGACGCTCCCGAAAGTGGCTTCCGAAGAGCGACCTGTTGCGGGCGAACTTGGAAAATATAGTGGAATGTCCAGATGTGGACGGCACATTGCGCGCGGAGATGCGGAGAGTGCGCGCCATCTTCGATGGCTTTTTCCACGATTGAAATCGCGACTCTTGCAATGATAGTCTCAAACGTTTGGGGAAGGTTGAAGGACTGGTTCACTGGTGACGGCTGTCGTGTGGGGCGCTGCCGTTTCATTCGCGCGGCACTGGGGCGCGTAGCAGCGGTTCCGGACTGCTCCCGGATATATCTCACAGGAGGATTGAATGGCGGCTTCCTACAATGGAGTCCCGCTTCCGGCCAATGGCCGCGCGGTTGAATTTGTAAATGGAAAATTTGTAATTCCGGATCATCCGATTATTCCGTTCATCGAGGGCGATGGCACGGGGCGCGATATTTGGAAGGCATCGGTGCGGGTGGTGGACGCAGCGGTGGAGTTGGCCTACGGCGGAAAACGGCGCATCGCCTGGTACGAGGTATTTGCCGGTGAGAAGGCGAAGGAACTGTTCGGCAGTTGGCTTCCGGATGAAACGGTGCAGGCCTTTCGCGATTTGCGAATTGGAATCAAGGGGCCACTCACTACGCCGGTTGGCGGCGGTATCCGGTCATTGAATGTTGCGCTACGGCAGGTTCTCGACCTGTACTGTTGCATGCGTCCGGTCAAGTATTACAAGGGCATTCCGTCGCCGGTTAAGCATCCTGATCGGATGAACCTGGTGATCTTCCGCGAGAACACCGAGGACGTTTATTCCGGGATCGAGTGGAAAGAGGGAAGCGCAGAAGCTAAAAAGCTGATCGATTTCCTGAACAATGTGATGCTGGCCGGTGGCACGAAGAAGCCGATTCGCGCCGACTCCGGAATTGGCATTAAGCCGATGTCGATTACGGGAACCAAGCGCCTGGTGCGCATGGCGATTGAGTTTGCGCTGAAGACCAAGCGGTCCAGCGTGACCATCGTGCACAAGGGAAACATCATGAAGTACACCGAGGGAGCGTTCCGGGAATGGGGATATGAGGTTGCCACCCAGGAGTTCCGGGGCGAGGTGGTGACCGAGCGCGAGAGCTGGATACTGCGCAACCAGGACGACAATCCCGCATTGACCGTCGAAGAGAATGCGGCGTTGATCGAGCCGGGAATGGAATTTGCGCAGGAGGATTTCCGGCAGCGCATCTACGCCGAAGTGCGGGGTGTTCTGGATTCGATCTACACCTCCCACGGCCACGGACAATGGAAGACTAAGTTGCTGATCAACGACCGTATTGCCGATTCGATTTTCCAGCAGGTGGTGACCCGCGCCGACGAGTATTCGGTGCTGGCTACGCCGAACCTGAACGGCGACTACATCTCCGACGCATGCGCGGCGCAGGTGGGAGGACTGGGGATTGCGCCGGGTGCCAACATTGGAGCGGAGCAGGCGATTTTCGAAGCGACCCACGGCACCGCCCCGAAGTATGCGGACAAGGATGTAATCAATCCGGGCTCGGTGATTCTGTCAGCGGTGATGATGCTGGATTTCATGGGCTGGACGGAGGCGGCGAGCCTGGTTGAGGACAGCATGGAGCGCACCATCGAACAGAAGCGGGTGACGTACGATTTCGAGCGTCAGATGGAAGGCGCAACCCTGCTGCATACCAGCGAATTTGCTTCGGCGATTATCGAAAACATGGCGGAAACCGCTTCGAGCTCGCGATAATCGAATGCGATCTGAAGGCGGGCAATTTGGCGTAAGTTCTTTGCCGCACTTACGTCGCCAAGCCAGAGTGTTTGAAAGGGAAGAAAATGCGTAAGAAGGTTTCTATTGTTGGAGCCGGCAATGTGGGAGCCTCGGCGGCCCATTGGATAGCCTCGAAGGAACTTGCCGATGTCGTTCTGATCGACATTATGGAAGGAATTCCGCAGGGAAAGGCTCTTGATCTGCTGCAGGCGATGAACGCGGAGAGGTGCGACAGCGCAGTCCTGGGCACCAATGACTACGCTGATACAGCAAATTCCGACATCGTTGTGATCACTGCGGGAATTCCGCGCAAACCCGGGATGAGCCGCGACGATCTGCTCCATACCAACTACAGGATCATGCAAGACGTGGTGGGCAAGGTGGTGGAGAACTCGCCCAACTGCATCCTCATCGTGGTCAGCAATCCTCTGGACGCGATGGCGCAGGCTGCCTTTAAGCTGAGCGGCTTCCCGCGCACTCGCGTGATCGGCATGGCTGGGGTGTTGGATTCGGCGCGCTTCGCCTGCTTTATTTCACAGGAACTTGACGTCAGCGTGGAGAACGTCACCGCATTTGTGCTGGGCGGTCACGGCGACACGATGGTCCCGCTGGCGCGCTATTCCACGGTTGCTGGGATACCCATCACGGAATTGATCGAGCCTGCGAAGTTGGAGGCCATCATCGAGCGCACCCGCAACGGCGGCGCGGAGATCGTGAAGTACCTGAAGACCGGGAGCGCCTACTATGCTCCATCGGCCTCAGCGGTGCAGATGGTGGAGGCGATTCTCAAGGACAAAAAGAAGATCATGCCTTGCGCCGTGCACCTCGAAGGGGAGTACGGGATCAGCGGTCTGTTTGTTGGCGTGCCGGTGAAACTTGGCGCCAACGGATTGGAACAGATCATCGAGATCAAGCTGACGGCCGAGGAACAGGCTGCCCTGAATAAAAGCGCCGACGCCGTGAAGGAATTGATCACCGTGATCGGGATGTAATGCCGGTTTGCAGGAAGAACACAAAACCCCGAGGCTCTGGCCCCGGGGTTTTGTTTCTGCAACTCGGATCGCAGCGAGAGCTAGATGCGCTCGATGGTGACGCTCTCGATCACAACGTCGTTCTTGGGGCGGTCCTGCTGATTGCGCGGGAGAGTGCTGATTTTGTTTGACACGTCCAGTCCCTCGACGACTTCGCCGAAGATGGTGTGATTGCCGGTGAGCCACTGGGTGGCGGCAACCGTGATGAAGAATTGTGAACCATTCGTGTTGGGTCCGGAGTTTGCCATGGCAAGTTTGCCGGCGGCATCGAACTTGAAGGGCGAGCCCTTGGTTTCATCCTCGAACTTGTAGCCCGGTCCGCCCATACCGGTGCCACTGGGATCGCCGCCTTGAATCATGAAGTCGGGAATGACACGGTGAAAGACAGTTCCGTTGAAAAGAGGACCAGGGCCCTTTTTGCCGCTGACGCTGTCCTTCCATTCGCGCTTGCCCTCGGCAAGTTCCACGAAATTCGCTACCGTCTTGGGTGCTTCCTTTTCGAACAGGCGACAGACAATAGTGCCTTGATTTGTGAGAAGCGTTGCGTATAAACCCGGGGTACGTTCGGCCATGCTGGCTCCTTACTGGGAAATTACTAACTAGTCAGACTAACAGAATCAAGTTGCTTGAACCGGCGCTAGCGAGAAGGCGTGAACTTCTGAGCTGTGACCACGGTCTTCTTCACCGGAGTTTTGGCCGTGCCACCTTCATCAATTTTGATGTGCTTGATGACGATGGCAGTTTTCGGCCTATCGTTGGCGTTGCGCGGTTGACGGGCGATCTTCTTGACCAGTTCCACGCTTGCGGCATCGCACTGGCCGAAGATGGTGTAGTTGCCGTTCAGAGATGGATACGCGGCCTCGGTGATGAAAAACTGTGAACCGTTGGTATCCGGCCCTGCGTTGGCGTAGGCAAGACGTCCGGGCTGATCAAATCCGAGGTTAGGCAAGGTCTCATTCTTGAACTGGAAGCCGACATCGCCCGAGCCCGTACCGGCGGGGTCGCCGCCTTGAATCATGAAATTCGGGATGACGCGATGGAAAATCGTGCCATCGTAGAGCGGAACGCCGTGCTTGGTCTGGCCGGTCTTGGGATCTTTC
Organism: uncultured Acidobacteriaceae bacterium; assembly: GCA_964563875.1. Lineage (GTDB taxonomy): Bacteria > Acidobacteriota > Terriglobia > Terriglobales > Acidobacteriaceae > TOLSYN. The sequence goes on along the minus strand of CAZLZA010000005.1, from coordinate 91,148 downwards.
CAGTCTTTTGTGCCCTTGGCGAGACCGATGAAATTCGCGGTGCCGATAGGCGCAGCCTTGGGAAAGAGTACACATTTCAGATCTCCCATGCTGGTCTGAATGATGGCTACGGGCTGCTGCTTGGTGCCCTTTTGCGCGGTCTGTGCGTTGGCGCTCAAGGCCAGCATCAGGAGGCTGGTTGCGATCAACAGTTTGCGCATAGTTCAGGTTCCTCCGGGTACGGATATGCTATTCGATTGCGGAATCGCGGCATTAGACAAGAGGAATTGCAATGAGTTGATCCATCTTGTCTCCCGTCGAAGATTATACCGAAGCGCGGGCAACGCCATGGGCGGCACAAACGAAAACGCCCGGGTGGAGAGCCCGGACGTTTGGGATGACAGATGGCTCTTAATTAGCGATTGGCCTGAAATTCTTCGGGAGCACCGCGATACTCGTCATAGCGGTTGCTCACCATGATGTGATAGCAGGCTTGGCGGCGTTCCTCGGCGGCTTCGACCAATCCGAGTTGCTGCAGTTTGAGCACGTACTGGTCGATCCATGCGCGCTCCTTGCGCGACATTGGACTCTTGCCAATATCGACCGTAAGGCCGGCCAGGTGGGAGGAGGCAGTATCGCCGTCAATCGGCGCGGCGTTGTGATTCGAGCGCTGCAGACGGGCTTGCTGGTCCACGGTGCGGACGGCGGAGGTCACCTGAATCGGCTGATGAAACTGGCCGTAAAACGCCTGGCTCAGATCCTCTAGAAAAGAGCGGGTCCAGGGACGGCAGAAGCGCCGGTTGAGTTCGAGATTCGAGGCAATCTGCATCGCTCTGGAATCGTGCAGGCTGACAAGTTCTCCGCTCAGCTCAAGCTCTTCGAGTTGCTGGTCATCATTGATGCGGGTGAGTTTGAGGCGGTCGATCTCTTCGTTTTGCCGCAGCATGGAATCATGCGAACCGCGCAGCACCGGGTTCCAATGGGCAATGCGAACATGAGCATGGCGCAGCGGACGGCGGGGGGTGCGGTAGGCAGAACGAATGCTGGCGCCCGAGGCAAACGCGATGGCCAACGCAAAAACGAAAATGAGAGTAGCTGAGACTCGTCGCATCATGAGCGAACCGGGTAACTCCTGCAAAGTATGATGACCGTACTAACCCCAGTGTAACCCAGCGCCTCTGGTTTTCTTCTCAGGTAAAGTGCGCAGTATGTTTCCGATTTGGGTTCAGCCGGATTACGGAAGCTCCGGGACCACTGCCCGGAATACGCCCGCATCGGCTTGCAATCAGCAGATTGAGGGGACTAAGAGCGGGTCGGCTGCGCAGAAAAACAAGAGCAAGAGCAATCGCAACAGCCTGCAGAGGTGGAGGGCATTGCTTCCCGGGTTATCGCCGAAAAAACATCGGCGCGAACCTGGGGCACCGACGTTTCCTACACCTCGCCGCATCCTAACTTCCACTCTCCGGTCCTAGCTGCGGAAGAAATCGAGGATCGCTTTCTTCATCACGTCGCCGCCGACGGCACTGATGGACTTGGTCAGAGGAATATCCTTGGGGCATACTTCGACGCAGTTCTGCGCGTAGCCGCATTCCTGAATTCCGCCGTCGCCCATCAAGGCCTGCAAACGCTCATCCTTCAGGACCTTACCGGTTGGGTGCATATTAAACAGACGGACCTGGGCAATGGTGGCTGCGCCGACAAATCCGGTGCTCTCGTTGAACTGCGGACAAGCTTCCATACAGCAGCAGCAGCTCATGCATTGGGAGAGTTGGTAGGCCTGCTCCTGGACGTTGGGTTCAATCCGCGGGCCATCGCCGAGGGCGTAAGTTCCATCGATGGGGACCCAGGCCTGCACGGCCTTGAGGTTCTCGAAGAGCACGGAGCGATCGACCTGGAGGTCGCGAATGACCGGAAACTTGGTAAACGGCTCGATGGTGAGTGGCTGTTCCAGATTATGCACCAGCGCGGAACATGCCATGCGCGCCTTACCGTTGATCAGCATGGCGCAGGAGCCGCAGACTTCCTCAAGGCAATTGGAGTCATAGTTGATGGGAGTTGTCGGCTGACCGGCGCGGGTCACGGGATTTACCGCGATCTCCATGAACAAGGAGATCACGTTCATGCCGGGTCTCGACTGCACCTCGAACTCCTCCCAGTAGGGTGCGCTGGTGGGAGCTGCCTGGCGCTTGATCTTGAACAGTACGCTCTTATTCGCCATGAGTTTCTAAACCTTTGGGCCTCCGCGGAAGCCGGATCTGGTTTCTACTTGGTGTCGTAACGCCGGGGACGCGGCGGGATCAGCGAAACATCTACCGGTTCCCACTCGAAGCGCGGTTCGTCGGCATCGGGCGCGAAGAACGCTTTGGTGGTCTTCAGGAAGTTCGCGTCGTCGCGCTCGGGGAAGTCCGGCTTATAGTGCGATCCGCGCGATTCATCGCGCAGGAATGCCCCCTGGGTAATGACGCGCGCCAGTTGCAGCATATTGTAGAGCTGCCTTGTGAAGAGGAACGACTGATTGGACCACATCGATTTGTCATTGAGATTGACATTCCGGTAGCGCTCCAGCAGCTCTACCAACTTGGCATCCGTCTCCTGCAACTTGTCGTTGTAGCGGGTCACGGTAACATTGCGCGACATCACGTCGCCCAACTCCCGCCAGAGCTTAAAGGGATTCTCCGTGCCGGGATTGTTAAGCAGGAGGTTGTTGGCCTCGATCTGCCGTTTCTTCTCATCCTCGAAAGAGGCGGCAAGGTTCTCCGGAGCAGCCCCGAGGCTGGAGGCGTACTTCACCGAGTTGGGACCGGCGGTGAAGCCCGCGTAGATGCAACTGAGCAGGGAGTTGGCTCCCAGGCGATTCGCCCCATGGATGGAGTAGTCACATTCCCCGATTGCATAGAGGCCCTGGAGGTTGGTCATCTGACCGTTGTCGACCCAGAGGCCGCCCATGGTGTAGTGCACTCCTGGGAAAATCTTCATCGGGACATCGTGCGGGTCATCGCCGACAAACTTCTCGTAAATGTCCAGGATCCCGCCCAACTTGCGGTCGAGGGTGGCGCGATCGATATGGGTGAGGTCCAGGTAGACCATCGGCTGTCCCTGGATGCCTAGACCGAGGTCATGAACCACCTTGTGGATGGCTCGGGTGGCAATGTCGCGCGGCACCAGATTTCCGTATTTCGGATACCAGTCCTCGAGGAAATACCAGCGATCGGCCTCCGGAACCTGCTTTCCGGGGCGGCTCTCGTTCGGGTTCCGGGGAACCCAGATACGGCCGCCTTCGCCGCGGGCTGACTCGGACATCAGGCGGAGCTTGTCTTCGCCGGGAATGCAGGTTGGGTGCACCTGGATCATCTCGCCGTTGGCATAGGCTGCGCCCTGCTGATAAAGCGCGCCTTGTGCGGAGCCGGTGCAGACGACCGAATTGGTGGACTTGCCGAAGATTGCGCCCACTCCGCCGGTGGCGATAATGACCGCGTCAGCCGGGAAGGTCACGACCTCCATCGAGCGCAGGTCCATGGCGCAGATGCCACGGCAGACACGCTGCGAATCCAGCACTGCGGAGAGGAACTCCCAATACTCATACTTGTGAACCTTGCCCTCGGATTCGAAACGGCGCACCTGCTCATCGAGCGCGTAGAGAAGCTGCTGGCCGGTGGTCGCTCCGGCGAAAGCCGTGCGATTGAAGAGGGTTCCGCCGAAGCGGCGGAAGTCGAGCAGCCCTTCCGGCGTGCGATTGAAGGGAACTCCCATGCGGTCGAGTAGATCGATGATGCCGGGACCCATCTCACACATGGCCTTGACCGGAGGTTGATTCGCCAGAAAGTCGCCGCCAAACACGGTGTCATCGAAATGAGCCCAGGTGGAGTCGCCCTCACCTTTCAGGTTCTTAGCCGAGTTGATGCCGCCCTGAGCGCAGACCGAGTGCGAACGCTTCACCGGCACGATGGAAAACAGATCCACGTGAGCGCCCAATTCCGCAACTTTGATTGCGGCGGAGAGGCCCGCCAGTCCACCGCCGACAATGATGATTCTTGGAGTCGTTGTTGCCATAAATTCTCTTTCGGCCTGGCCTATCTTGCCTGGCTGCTAGGAATAGCATGAGGAATCATTCGGCTCTGGTCCGCGGGAGATGCGCTCTCGGCTGGCTGGTCCCATTCTGGATCATGCTGCTGCGTGGGGAACTTTTCTACGAAGGCATAGAGGGTAAACAGTCCAACCAGCATGAGCAGGGCTGAAAGCGCGATTCCGGCGACCTGGGCACGCTTCTGCGCCTTGGCACCGGTCACGATGCCCCACTTGGCCGCGAAGAGGAAGAGTCCGTAGCCGAAATGCCAGGAAGCAGCCAATACGCCCACCACGTAAAAGGCTAGCGCCAGGGGATGCGAAAGTTCGTGCTGCACCTTCCAGAACGACGCGTCATAGTGATCCACCAGGTGTACCCCGGCAAAGCGCATGTACCAGATGTGATAGGTCACATAGGCAAAGACGAGAAGTCCGCTATAGCGCTGGACCGTGTAATACCAATTACCTGCCCAGGGATAGTCGATGACATTGTTTTCGCCCCGCCACCAGATATAAATCCCGTACAGGGCATGAAACGCCAGCGGAATGAAAATGCCGAAAATTTCCAGGCCCAGGCGGAAGGGCAAGCCAGTGAGGAACTTTACCTGCGCGTTGTAAGCAGCAACCCCGTTGATCGCCTCCGAATTCGAGATGAAATGCTCGAGCAGAAACAATCCGACCGGAACGATGCCGGTCAGTGAATGGAGACGACGCCAGAGGAAGGAGCTTCCAGCGCCCGCACGGAGGGGCGCAACGCCCTTTGGCAGGGTATTACTGGTGGATTGAGCGGAAGAGGCCACGTCGTCTCCTTGAACGTCTCCTTGGAGAACGTCTCCCTGAACCCCAGGGGTGACAAGAACTAGCAATATTAGTTTTGTGCAGGGTATGAGTCAAATGCAGCGGGAACCGAGGGTGGCCGAGCAGTGAACGCGGGCAGGGTTTCCCGGAACGCGCTAGAATAATGGTTCGCTCCACAGCTTTTGTGCGCGCCGATTCGTTGCGCCAGAGTGTGTAGTTAAGCTCAACCGATAGTTTCTTGCAGGGAGATATCAGCAATGTCAGACACCAATGGCAACGGGCTGCGACTGAAAATAGGTCTGGCGGAGATGCTCAAGGGCGGCGTCATCATGGATGTGATGAGCGCGCAACAGGCGGAGATCGCCGAGAAAGCCGGCGCAGTTGCCGTAATGGCCCTGGAACGCGTTCCGGCGATGATTCGTGCCGAGGGCGGCGTGGCGCGCATGGCCTCGCCCAAGGTCATCAAGGAGGTCATGGCCACGGTGAACATCCCGGTCATGGCCAAGTGTCGCATTGGCCACTTCGCAGAAGCCCAGATTTTGCAGGAACTCGGCGTCGATTATATCGATGAGTCCGAGGTGCTGACTCCGGCGGATGAAGAACACCACGTCGATAAGCACGCCTTCAAGACACCTTTTGTCTGCGGAGCCCGCAACTTGGGAGAAGCCCTGCGCCGGATCGCCGAGGGCGCATGCATGATCCGCACCAAGGGCGAGGCCGGTACCGGGGATGTGATTCACGCCGTGAAACATATGCGGCAAATCGTTAAAGAGATGCTGCAGCTCACGGTGATGAGCGAACAGGAGCTCTACCTGGCGGCCAAGACCCACCAGGCGCCGTATGAACTGATTCGCATGGTGGCCAAGGCCGGCAAACTGCCGGTGCCGAACTTCAGCGCGGGCGGAATCGCCACCCCGGCCGATGCTTCGCTGGTAATGCAACTGGGAGCCGAAGCGGTGTTCGTCGGCAGCGGCATCTTCATGAAGGGTGGCGCAACTCCGCTCGATCTGAGTATTTCGAAGGAGCGCGAAGAGGCCGAGTCGCGCGCCAAGGCGATCGTCATTGCGACCACGCACTACAAGGACCCCAAGGTTCTGGCTGAGGTCAGCGAGCAGATGACCGGTTCGATGAAGGGGCTGGCGATTTCGGGAATTGCCGAGGCTGATTTGCTGCAAACCCGCGGCTGGTAATTGTCTGGTATTACCAGAGGCGCAACTTTAGGCGTAACCCACGGGGTGCGCCTCTTTTGTGTCTTCCTCGTGCAGTCTTCAGAATTGATCTAAAATTAATACAGTGAAGATGAAGATAGGAATTCTCGCTCTACAGGGCGACTTTGATGCCCATGCCAGACGCTTGGCTGAACTCGGCGCGGAACCGGTGCTGGTGCGCAAGATGGAGCAGCTCGACGAAATTGACGGCCTCATCATTCCGGGCGGTGAATCGTCTGTCTTTCTGAATTTACTTGGAGATAGAGGCTTCAAGAAACTCTCGGAATTTGTTCTCGCCAAACCAACTTTTGGGACCTGCGCGGGCTGCATCCTGCTGGCGCGCGAGGTGGAGAGTCCCCCACAAAAAGGCGTCGGGGCACTGGATATCACGGTGCGGCGCAATGCCTATGGCCGCCAGATCGACTCGGTGATTCTGGAGGGGGCGAGCAAACTCGAAGGCGGCCCGCTGGAGCAGGTGTACATTCGCGCGCCGCGCATCGAACGTGTTGGCCCTGAGGTCGAGGTGCTGGCCGAGCGTGACGGCTATCCCGTACTCATCCGGCAAGGCAAGCTGCTGGCCGCAACCTTCCATCCCGAACTGAGTGGGGACCCAAGGGTTCACGCTGAGTTTCTGAGGTTGGTGGCGCAGGACCAGAAGTAGAGGCGCGTACTGGTATCATTCAGCCGCCATGGTCCCGCACCTGCGCAGGCACAGGTTGCGGAGGAGTAAGGCATAACGCACAAGATATCGGGCTTCAAGGCGTTTGTGCCCCTGCAACTTGTACCAGCCTTTGCACTTGATTGCTAAACGTGATAGTTTGAAGTGGTTACAACATCGAAAACAGTAGAAGCAGGAGCGCGTCAGTTCCCAGTGTTAGCACGAGAGCAGAAAACCCAAGTCATCGAGAAGTACAAGACCCACACCTCCGACACCGGCAGCCCTGAAGTCCAGATTGCCCTTCTCAGTGAGCGCATCGGCCAGTTGACCGAGCACTTCCGTACGCACAAGAAGGATCACGCTTCGCGTCGCGGTCTTCTAATGATGGTAAGCAGGCGTCGTAGCCTGCTCGATTATCTGAAGAAGTACGACACCGAGCGCTACAAGGCTGTAATTCTGAAGGTGGGTATCCGCAAGTAAACCTCCGCCGGAGGCAGGCGTTGCGCCTGTCTCCCGTGTTTTCCGCTGGCGCCGCTTTGCAAAGGCTGCGTCAGCGTACTCCCAAACTGTCGCAGCGCCGGCATTGGCCATGCTGCTTGGGAGTGCCAGCGAAACTCGTTGCGGCTGGAACTGTTCCTGTTCGCATTCTTAACTGCGGCTTGTCGCGTACTGCTCGCGCTTGCTGTGGTGGAGTGCTCCTATCGTGGACGCGCCCCCTGGCGAAAGGGAATTCATGAAACAAGAAACAAGCGTTACACTCTCCGGCGGTAAAACCATTTCATTTGAGACCGGTCACTGGGCGAAACAGGCTCACGGATCAGCGGTTGTTCGCATTGGCGAAACCGTGGTTCTCGCCACAGCCTGCGCCAACGCCGAACCCCGCGTCGGTATCGACTTCTTTCCCCTGACCGTTGACTATCGCGAATATACCTACGCCGGAGGCCGCATTCCCGGAGGCTTTATCAAGCGCGAAGGACGGCCCAGCGAGCGCGAAATTCTGACCAGCCGTCAGATTGACCGTCCCATCCGTCCGCTGTTCCCCGAAGGCTTCCGCTCCGAGACCCAGGTCATTGCGTTTGTGCTTTCTGCAGATACCGAGAATGACCCCGATGTTGCCGGAATCAACGGTGCGTCGGTTGCGCTTACGATCTCCGATATCCCGTTTGCCGGTCCGATCGGCGCGGTGCGCGTCGGTCTGGTTAACGACGAATTCATCATCAACCCCACCTACAGCGAGCAGCGCGAAAGCAAGATCAACATCATGGTTGTCGGCACCGCCGAAGGCATCGTGATGATTGAAGCCGGCGCCAACGAAGTGGATGAAGAACGCGTGGTGGACGCCATCGAGTTCGGCCACGGCGAGATCAAGAAGATCTGCGCTGCCATCAGTGAGTTTGCCCAGAGGGTCGGCCGGTCGAAGCGTGCCTTCGAAGCTCCGGTGATCGACCAGGAATTCCTTGGTGCCCTGCGCGCCAAGGTAGGCGAAGCGCTGGCCGATGCGGTCAACACCGAAAAGTACACCAAGATCGATAGCTACTCGAAGATCAAGGCGCTGAAGGACAGCGTGAAGGCTGAGATCCCCGAGGACAAACCGGAAGAGCGGACCAAGGCCGGAAAGTACTTCGACCTGCTTCGCGAGCTGGTTTTCCGCGAGGAAGTCACCAAGAATCACCGTCGTCCCGATGGCCGCGCCTTCGATCAGATTCGCGCCATCTGGAGCGAAGTCGGCGTCCTGCCACGCACTCACGGTTCGGCGGTATTCACGCGCGGTGAAACCCAGGCTCTGGTCACCACCACGCTCGGCACCAGCGATGACATGCAGCGGTTGGAGCGCTTCGAAGGCGAGACCAAGAAGCGCTTCATGATGCACTACAACTTTCCCCCGTTCTCGGTGGGAGAGGTCGGCTTCCTGCGTGGTGCGGGACGCCGCGAAATCGGGCATGGCGCACTTGCCGAGCGCGCTCTTTTGGCGGTGCTGCCGAGCGATGATGACTTCCCCTACGCGATGCGTGTGGTGAGTGACATTCTGGAGTCGAACGGTTCCTCGTCGATGGCTACGGTCTGCGGCGGTTCGCTCAGTCTTATGGATGCGGGCGTGCCTCTGCGCGCTCCGGTTGCCGGAGTTGCTATGGGCTTGGTGAAGGAAGGCGAAGATTACGCCATCCTGACCGACATTGCAGGCGCGGAAGATCACTACGGCGACATGGACTTCAAGGTGGCCGGAACCCGCGAAGGCATTACCGCTCTGCAGATGGACATCAAGATCATGGGCATCACGCCGCAGATCATGCGGGAAGCTCTGGCGCAGGCTAAACGTGGACGCATTTTCATCCTCGACAAGATGGATGAATCGATCACGTCTGGCCGCGAAAACGTCAGCACTCATGCTCCGCGCTTCTACACCGTGATGATTCCGACCGACAAGATCCGCGAGTTGATTGGACCGGGCGGCAAAGTCATCCGCGGCATCGTGGAAGCCACCGGCGTGAAGATCGACGTCGAGGACAACGGACAGGTTCGGGTTGCTTCCAGCGACGCGGCAGCCGCTGAAAAAGCTCTACAGATGATCGGCGACATTACGGCCGTTCCAGAGATTGGCAGGACGTATCTGGGTACAGTGACCCGCCTGGCGGAGTTCGGCGCGTTCGTCGAAATCATTCCCGGCACCGACGGTCTGCTGCACATCAGCGAAGTTGCCGAGCACCGCATCAAGGACATAAAGGATGAGTTGAAGGAAGGCGATCAGGTCCTGGTCAAGGTTCTGTCCGTCGAAGGCAACCGCATCAAGTTGTCGCGCAAGGCCATCCTGAAAGAGCAGCGTGCGAAGATCGAGGCTCAGGGCGGCACCGTTCCGGTGGCCACCGAGGCAACTCCTACTTCCGCTCCGGCTCCTGCTCTGGAACGCTCGATCGAAGGCGCAGCTGCAACCTTTGAAGGCGGCTTCGAAGAGGGAGACGACGATGGTGAGGACCCGAACTTCAATCGTGACGACACCCCGAACGAGGCTCCCACGCACAACAGTGTCCGCCCTGCGGGTGCAGGTGCTAGCGCTGGCGCGGGCGATCCTCGCCGTCGTCGTCGGCGCACTCCTCGCGGTCCGCGCGGACCTCGTCAGTAGTTTGAACGCTTAGCCGGAAGGCCACGGTTAACTGCCGTGGCCTTTTGCTTTTGCAGCGCGTTCCCGATGTTACAATCCTGCGGGAGTTTGGTTGCGGAGCGACATGCACGATTCATTGCCATTTCTGGACAGGACTCTACAGGCCTCGGCGGCCATCACGGCAGCAATGGTGCTGCAGCGTCTGATTGTGGCGGCGGCTCTGGGCGGTGCGATCGGCCTGGAACGCCAGATGAAGCATCGCCCGGCCGGACTGCGGACGAATATGTTCATGTGCTTCGGCGCGGCAATGTTTACCATGCTCTCCACGTTGCTGGCCGGCAGCGGACAGGATCAGACGCGGATAGCAGCCCAGATCATCGCGGGCATTGGGTTCATCGGGGCGGGCTCGATTCTGCACTCGCGCGCAGGCGTACAGGGCGTAACGACGGCTGCCACGATCTTTGTTGTGGCGGCGATTGGGATGTGTGCCGGAGCCGGATTAATGCTGCCGGCGGCGCTAGCGACGATTCTTGTGCTCTTCGGACTTATGATTCTCGGCGTACTGGAGAAACATGTTTTCGTGAGCCCATCTTCCGTGGCGTACCAAGCGGAGGCGGCAGGCACCGCTGAACTCTACAATGTCTTGAATCGTGCGCATCGCGACAAGCGCGCCAAGGTGATCGAGGTGAGGCTTACAGCTCAACCGGAGACGGCTCGCGTCGATTTCACATTGGAGGCGCGTCCTGAGACTCACAGGGAGTTGCTGACAGAGTTGCGCGCGGCGTTCGATACCCGCAAAATCACCACTTTCAGTTCCAGCGAACAGGAGTAAGCATTGTCTCAAATATCACGCATTCCGTTTGTCAAGGCCACCGCCTATGGCAACGACTTTCTTATCATTCGCAAGGAGTTTCAGGGAGTTTACGCTCCCGCGCTGACGCGTGCGCTGTGCGATCGCCACTTCGGAGTTGGCGCCGACGGCGTGGAGTGGTTGAGCGATGAGAGCGGCCACGCGGCGCGCATTCACCTGATCAATGCGGATGGCTCCTTCGCCGAACTCTCCGGCAATGGCACTCGCTGTGTTGCGGCGCACCTGGTGGCCTCCGGCGCGGCGGAAGATCTGTTGATCGCAACCGACGCGGGGTCGAAGCGCTGCCAGCTTACTGGACGCAGCGGAAACCGCTACGATTTTCTAACCGACATGGGTACGCCGGTGGTGGACGAGCCCTTCGAAATCGACCTGGACCACGTTCGTTACACCGGAGTCCCGGTTTCGATGGGCAATCCGCATTTTGTCATCTTTGTTACGGAGTTTCCGGCAAACTGGCGGAAGGACTCGCAACTGATCCAGTCCCGCACGGACTTGTTTCCGGAAGGAATTAACGTCGAATGGGTGCAGTTTAAGCGGGCTCCTGACATCATCATTCGGATTTATGAGCGTGGCGCGGGCGAGACGCAATCGTCTGGAACCGGGACCTCGGCCTCGGCTGCTGCCGCCATCACCACGCGGCAATGCGGCGAGAAGTTGACCGTGGTTGCGCCGGGAGGCGTCCAGCGAGTCGAGTGGAAGCCGGGCACTTCATTGATGCTCGAAGGTTCGGCAAGCCTTATCTGCAACGGGGAATTCTTCCTCTAACGGTTTTCGTTTAACATCGGTGCATGGAGTCAGAGCTTCAGTTCGGCAAGCGTCCCCGAGCCCTGGGGGAGCGCGGCACGGTCGGTGTCGTCTGCACGGCCAGTTGCGTGGAAGGTTCCGCGCTGGAGGCGGGCTGCGACCGGTTGCGCGCGCTGAGCAAGTGGCAAGTCGAGAGCTCGCCAGTAGCGTTGCAGCGCGAGGGGGATTTCGCGGGAAGTCCCGTTGCGCGTGCGGCAGCTCTGATGGAGATGTGGCGGCGTGACGACGTCGATGCGATTGTCTGCGCGCGCGGCGGCTACGGCTCGAATTACCTGCTACCACTGCTCGACTTCGAGGCCTTGGCAGCGTCTCCTAAAGCTTTCGTGGGATATAGCGACAATACCTCGCTACTGCTCGCGCTCGACCGGGCCGGGATCGTCTCGTTCCACGGTCCGATGGTGGCGAGCGACTTCGCCAAGGGCAGTGCGGACGAGGATTCATTTCGCGCCGCACTCGGCGGATGTGCGCTGGATCTCCGGTTCGCAGCCGATTCGAATGTGCAATCGCTCGGTACGGGAGAGGCGCGGGGTTCGATCGTCGGCGGCTGTCTCTCGGTTGTGGTGACCTCGCTTGGAACACCATGGGAGATCGAAACCGCGGGCCGGATTCTGTTTCTGGAAGATGTGAATGAAAAGCCGTTTCGCATCGACCGGATGTTGATGCACTTGCTGCTGGCAGGAAAGTTCCGCGGAGTTCGCGGAGTGATCTTTGGTGCAATGCTCGGCTGCTCTCCTGAATCTGATACAGAGGAGACGTTGCCGCAAATGATCCGGCGCATTCTTGGTGGGCTTAGCGTTCCGATGGTTTTCGGATTTCCCTCCGGGCACGTTGAGGCCGGAAACATTACACTGCCTTTCGGGGTTCCAGCCGTGCTGCACAGTTCCGGGGCGGGCGTGCGCCTGCGGGTCGAGCCCTCGACGTTAATCGAAGCCCCGATAAAAGCTCAGACTGAATTGCGGATTTCAAATCCATAAGGAATTGTTCGCTTTGATAAAGGCTCGTAGTATTCATCTGATCGGAATCTGCGGTACCGCCATGGCCTCGCTGGCAGGGATGCTGAAGCTGCGAGGATTGGATGTGCGCGGCTCGGACAGTGCGGCGTATCCGCCGATGTCCACCTTTCTTGATTCGCTCGGCATCCCTGTCTTGCAACCCTTCAGCGAGCAGAATCTCATTCCTGCGCCGGACCTGGTGGTGGTCGGCAATGCCATCTCGCGTGGCAATCCTGAGCTTGAGTACCTGCTCGACCGGCGCCTACCGATGATTTCGATGCCGGAGGTGGTGCATCAGGAATTCATTCGCGGACACAACTCGCTGGTGATTGCCGGAACCCACGGAAAGACCACGACCACCAGCATGGTGGCGTGGATCTTTGAGTTTGCGGGACGCAATCCTTCGTTTCTGGTGGGAGGGATTGCGGAAAATTTCGGCTCCAGCTTTGCCGTCACCGAGGGCAAGGAATTTATCATCGAAGGCGATGAGTATGACACGGCGTTCTTCGACAAGGGGCCGAAATTTCTCCATTACTTTCCGGATGCCGTGATTCTCACCTCGGTTGAATTCGACCATGCGGATATTTATCGCGATCTCGACGCGGTCAAGTTTGCTTTCAAACGCTTGGTGAATCTGGTGCCGCGCCGTGGGCGAATTATTGCCTGGGACGGCAACGATAACGTCACCGAGTGTGTTGAGCGAGCCTTCTGTCCCGTGGAACGCTACGGCTTTCATCCCGATTCCTGCTGGCGTATTGAGAACGTGCAGTACGGAGCCACGAGTACGCGCTGGACGGTTTCTCACCTGGGGCAGCATTTTGCGGATTTGGAATTCGATCTTGCGGGCGAATACAACGTTCTCAACGCCACGGCTGCGGCCGCGCTGGCCTACTCCTACGGGATTCCGCCCGAGACCATTGCGAAGGCGCTGCGGGAATTCCTCTCGGTGAAGCGCCGCTTGGAAGTGCGCGCCGAAATCGGCGGCATCACCATCATCGACGACTTCGCCCATCATCCCACGGCGATTCGCGCTACCCTGGGTGCGCTGCGCAAACGCTACGCCGGACGGCGCCTGTGGGCGATTCTGGAGCCGCGCTCCAATACGCTTCGGCGGAATGTCTTTCAGCACGAATTGGTGGAGAGCCTGGCGCTGGCGGATCAGGTGGTGATCGCCAGTGTCTTCTTCAAAAACACCGACGCGCTCAAGCCGGAGGAGCGGCTGGATGTGGACAACGTGGTCGCCGAACTCAGCGCCCGCGGGGTTGCGGCGCGGCAACTCCCCGACGTCGCGGCAATCATCAGCAGCATCGTCCCGAAACTTACATCGGGAGACGTGGTCGCGATTCTTTCCAATGGTGGCTTTGGCGGAATTTATGAGAAGCTTCCGGACGCGCTCCACTCTGTCCAAGGTGAGCATGCGTAAAGTTAATCGTCGGCTACTGATTCCGGGGGTAATGCTTCTCGCTGGCACATTGGCGGCACAACCATCTGCGCACTGGTGTCCGGCTGAAGGTGTGTCCTATGGCGTCTCGCTCAAGCACGCCGCGGAGCACATTGTGCACGTGGATGCGGTAACCCATCAACCGGCAAAGGAGTTCCAACTTCCGGTGTGGAATGCGCTGTATGAGATCCGTGACTTCGCGGTCAACGTGAACCGCGTAAAAGTATACGAGGGCGTACCCGAGTGGCTGTGCGACCGCTGCGATACCCTGGATGCACGCGCGACCAAGATCGACAAAACTACCTGGAGCATGTCCACCTCCGGCAATTACCCTTGCGTCACATTCAGCTACGACGTAACGGCGAATGACTCGGGGCCGTTCGGCTCTGGCCTCGATCCGCAACATGGATTTTTCAACTGGGCGGAGCTTCTTGTCTATCGTCCGGACCAACGCAACGCACCGGTCTCCGTGCGCATACTGGACGCTCCCAGCGGATGGAAGATGCGCGACGGCGGAATCTTCGGAGCGCGCAGCACCGAGGAGATGGCGGACGCTTCGGCGACGGCGCCCACTTACGATCGTCTGGCGGATACGCCCGTAATCTTCGGCAAGCTGTACGAAGTTGCGTTTGAGCAAGATGGCGCGACCTATCATGTGGTCGTGGATTCGCCCGACGTTGATCTGCAGGCATTGCAAGCCATGTTGCGAAAGATCACAGCCGCCGCTGTGGACTGGATGCAGGATCGTCCGTACGAAGAGTACACATTTTTATATCTGGCAGCGCATGGTACAGGCAGCGGAGGCATGGAGCACGCCTATTCCACCGCGATCGACGTGAGCCCGGAGCGGTTGAAACAGGATGTGCTGAGTGCTTCCGGAGTTTCGGCGCATGAGTTCTTCCACCTCTGGAACGTCAAGCGTATCCGTCCGCAATCGCTCGAACCGATTGACTACACCCGCGAGCAGTATTCGCGCGCCCTCTGGTTCAGCGAAGGCGTGACCAATACTGCCGCCGACATCATTCAAATGCGGGCGGGCCTTTCTGATGAAAAGCAGATGCTCGCACATCTTGCTTCCGTGATCGGGGGAGTGCAGGGGCGCAGTGCCCGCCTCACCCAGTCGGTCGAGGAGGCGAGCCTGGATACATGGTTCGACCAGTATCCGGCGTATCGTCGACCGGAGCGCAGCGTCTCCTACTATTCCGAAGGCGAGGTTCTCGGATTCCTTATCGACCTGGAAATGCGCCGCGTGACCAATGGCCGCCGCTGCTTGCGCGATCTCTTTCAGTATATGAACCGGCGCTACGGACAGCAGGGAATTTACTTCGATGATTCGGAGGGCGTGCGCCTCGCGATTGAGGTACTCACCGGAGATGATTTTCGAGATTTTTTCGCGCGCTATATTTCGGGAACCGAAGAGCTTCCTTACGAGCGGTCTTTCGCCTACGTCGGACTGACTCTGGAACATCGCCAGAGCGAGCAGGTGTACGCGGGGCTTGTCACTTCCCGAGCCCAAGGAAAGCCCACGACAATCATTCGCGTCGATGACACCTCGGCTGCCTCGCGCCTTCATCTGCTCCCGGGTGATGTAATTCTGGAGGCCGACGGGAAAGCGGTCTCCGGAGATTTTAATCGTGTACTGCAAAAGCACGATCCGAAAGTGAGCGTGCACCTCACGGTCGGCTCGGCCAACGGAGACCTGCGGGAACTCGATCTACCGCTCAGTACTCGCAAGATGGACGAATATTCCTTGGAGGATTTGCCCGCCGTTTCGCCGGCGATTCGGAGCCGCCGCACGGCCTTTCTATGCGGTGAATTGGAAGGGGAAGCGCAGTGATTCGTCTCATCTTCTGCACCTTGTGCTGGATTCTCTGTTCCATGGTGGCGGCGGTGGTGGGGTTCCCCGTACTGTATCTCACCGGGCGCGTCGATCTGCTTTGGAGGCTTTCCGTATGGTCCTCCTACGTGGGATACCATCTCGCAGGAGTTCGCGTGCGTTCGGTTGGACGTGAAAAGTTGGAGGCAGGGCGCGCCTATCTCTTCATGTCCAATCATGCCTCAAACCTCGACCCTCCGATCATTACCTATCTTCTCGGCGGGCGCATTTCCATCATCACCAAGCAGGAACTGTTTAAGATTCCGCTTTTTGGCCGGGCGATGCGCGCCGCCAACTTTGTGCCAATCAATCGCGCAGACAGCAGAGCCGCGCTCAAGAGTGTGCGCGAGGCGGCTCGGGTGCTGCAATCGGGAATGGCAATGCTGGTATTTCCTGAGGGAACCCGCTCGCCTGACGGAAAGCTGCTGCCGTTCAAAAACGGCTCTTTCCATCTCGCCTTGGAAGCTGGGGTTCCAGTGGTTCCCGTCACCGTGGTGGGCAGCTACGAGGCGTGGCCGAAGGGATCAATGTCGCTTCATCCAGGAGAGGTTGTGGTGCACTTCCATGCGCCCATCGATCCCCACCAGTTCGCGCACAAGCAGGATCTTCTGGCTGCGGTTCGCGCTGCCATCCACAGCGCATTGCCTGAGCCATACCGCGATTCGCCTACGGCCGAACCCGCTTCACGATGATGCTCATCCCGTCGCCGACCTCGAAGGCAGCTTCCGTGGGGCACTTTGCGCCGAGGTCATAATCCTGCTCGTACTTCCTTCCGGTCTGGTCCTCGAACGTAATGCGGAATGCACAGGGAGTTCCGGCCGGCGCCATCCGCCGATGCGTCTGCTCATTACGAAGCTCGGGCAGGCCGAAGGTTCCGGTGGGATACTTCACCTCAAGATTCTCCATCGGGTGTCCGGAGTGGTTCGTGATGTCGATGTACATCATGGGTTTGGTGTAGTTGCATCCCGAGGCGGCCAGCACTACGGCAGAGAGGCCCGCGAGAACCACATGACCAGCAGTTTTCATCCTGCCATTCTACTCTGGAACCAGCAGCGCGGCGCGGCTCGCGGGAGGTTACTTCCAGCGTTATTTTCTTTCGATGAGCCGGGCGCTCAGAACAACGCCGTCCCGGCCGTCGTGCAGTTTGATGGGGAAAACCAGCACATTCCACTGCCAGTACTGCGACTCCGCCGGCAGATGAGGCATGGCGCGGTGGTTGCGACGGTCGATGTAGGTCTCCCGGGTATCGGCGACGGTGCGGATAATCTCATGCCATTCATCGCGCATTTCGGGATAGTGATCGAAGAGGTTGCGGCCTGCATACCATGCCCGGCGCTGGTGGCTGAGAGCTGCGAAATAGTCATTCACATGCTGCCAGTTGCCATCGCGATCCAGGATTTCGATCACCATGTCATCGCCCATTGCCATGGTAATTCGCGAGTAGTAGAAGTCGCGCGAATCGACCACGATGGGCTTTCCACGCCGCTTCGCCTCAAAGCTGCGTAATGCCTGCACCAGATCATCGACGGAGCTGCTGCCTTTTAGCAGATGCATATCCGCGATACCGCCGAACTTACGTTCCAGGGTCGCCGACAGAATGATGATCGGCACCTCGGGGCGCTTCACTCGCAAGGTTTGCGCTACCTCGGTGCCAAACTTTCCCGCGCCCAGGTGGTAATCCAGCACCGCAATATCAATGTCGTTCAGCTTGGTCTCTGCCTCTTCAATAGAGGCGGCGGTTACGATGTGGTAGCCCTTCTGGCGCAAAATGGTCGAGCGTACCAGCAAGTTCTCTTCGCGGTCATCCAGCAGCAACACAGAGATTGGCCTCTGCTCGTCGAACTTGCCGCCTTCCACCACCTCGAACGGCTTACCCTCGTCCATCCGCTATCTCCGCTTCTTTTATGGGATGCAAGAAAAATGAAAGCCTGACCAAGTAAATCTGCTATTCCGAACCACGATGCAGTCTCCGGATCGCTTTGGCCAGCTCCGGCAGCTTGTTGAAGACGGCCACAGCGCGCAACCACTGCCGGTTTTCAATCGCCGGATAGCCGCTAACCGTAGCGCCAGCCGCAACATCCCCAGGAATGCCGGTCTGGGCCGTGGCGATAGCACCGTCGCCGATGGTCAGATGTCCGGCCACCCCGACCTGTCCTGCGAGAATTACGTTGTTGCCCACGTGCGACGATCCGCCTAGGCCCACTTGCGAGCACAACATCGTGTGCTCCCCCACCTGGCAGCCGTGGCCTACCTGCACCAGATTGTCGATCTTGGTATCTGCTCCAATCACGGTTTCGCCGATGCTGGCGCGGTCTACGCAGGCGTTTGCCTGCACTTCCACCCGGTCTGCCAACCGGGTGACCCCGGACTGCACGATCTTATGCCATCCCTTCGCGCCATCCCGGGCAAAACCAAAACCGTCTGCTCCGATCACAACCCCGTTCTGGAGCGTCACGTCATCTCCCAGCTCGCAATACTCACGGACTTGGGCGTGCGAGTGAGCGAAAAACCTGTGCCCAATCTTCGCTCCCCGATAGATCACGACATGGGCCAGCAGCACGACGTCGTCACCAAGCGTCGCGCCAGCGTCGATCACAACGTAAGGTCCGATGTGCGCGCCAGTCCCGATCTTAGCCGTTGAATCAATCACCGCGGTTGGATGAATACCGGTCTCATATTTTGGAGGCTGGTAGAAAAGCTCCAAGGTGCGCGCAAATGCCAGATAGGGATTGGCGTGGCGTAGCACCGGACGGTCTTCGGCAGGGAAGTCCGGAGTTACCAGAATCGCCGCGGCGCGGGTGGATTTTGCCTTGCCGGCATATTTAGGATTGGAAATGAATGTGATCTGCTGCGGACCGGCTTCTTCAATACCCGCCACGCCGGTGACTTCGGTCTCCGGCGAAGCATTCTGCAGGGATGCACCCAGAAGCTGGGCAATTTCAGAAAGTTTCATGCTGGGGATTAGCCTACAGGAGCAATACCTTAGACGCCAGAGGAAGCTGTAGAAGAATTTGTGCCAAGGATGTTGCGCCAGGAAAGTAGAAAATACAGCTACTCGCTGGGAATCTCCGTAAATAACAGAGGGGTTTGATGTTGCGCGTCGGCCTGCTTACGGCGCTTGGCCGCTGAGCCGATCACCGCAAGCACCGTCAACTCCGATAGGGCCGAACGCGGCACAAAGATTCGCTGGACATTGCCCCGGGTGTCGGGAGGGTTCAGAAAGAAGCCTTCGATACCCACATGGGTGAGGTCATTGGGCATGAGTCCTTCCAGCATCTCACCGTCGCGAAAGCGCAGTCGGACCCACAGCCCCTCCACTCGCGGCCGCGTCGTAAACGTCTTTCGCTGCAAGGAATTAGAGTCCGCAAAATCTCTTACAAAGTACACGCCCTTGATCTCTCCGAGGTCGATCAGGACGACGTTCCCGGAGGTATTCAGCAGCTCCACTTTGTTGCCCGCAAGGAAATCCGCCGCAACGTAGCCTTGTACACTGTCGCGATCCATCTTGCGGACGATCACTTTTTTGTGTGTAGACGCCATACCATCCAATTACTCGTGGTTTGCTCCGACGGCCACAACCTGGAGCGTTTACTGATTGTCGCACCCTCCCGGCCTGGGACCTATACAAAATATAGCCGGAGTAGTTGATCTGTTACCGGTGCTTCCGCCAGCTCCGGTATTCTCCATCACACTAATAGCTTTCCGGCTTCAGAGTAGCCAAGTGCATCTAGTCTGTGATATTGTCTGGAGTTTGTAGCGGAAATGCGACACTTCGCTGTAAGTAGCTATCCGCAAAAGAGTTATTGCCGGATGGTCTGAGCGCTAGGATGGATATTACTTCAAGTATGGTCTAGCAATTAGCGCTTAACTGATTGATTGTATTGCCTAAACCCAATGGCCGATTACATTTATACGATGGAGAGCCGGTTATTGCCCGAGCAGATACGGGCGATAAATCTGGTCCAGCAAATTGCCCGGTCCCACGGCATGAACATCTACTTGACCGGGGGGGCAATCCGCGACATTCTGACCGGATTTCCTATCCGTGACTTGGATTTTACCGTTCAGGGTAACCCCTTAGAGTTGCAGCGCGACATTGAAGAAGCAGGCGGAATCGTAGACATGGTCGATCCGGCCTTCTACGTAATCCATGCCATTGTGCACGGCACGCGAGCCGAGATTAGCATGGCTCGTACCGAAGTTTTCGGCCAACCCGGCAAACCGCCTCTGGTGACGCCCGGAACTATTACCGAGGATCTCCGCCGCCGCGACTTTACTTTCAATGCGATGGCACTCTCGTTGAACGAGGGCTCTCGCGGTCTGCTGCTCGACCCTTTCAATGGCGCGGCTGACATCGAAGCCAAGTTGATTCGGATTCTGCACAGCTACGCGTTTCTGGAAGATCCTTCGCGATTGATTCGCGCTACCCGTTTCGCGGCGCGTTTCGGTTGGATTCTGGAGGAGCGTACCCGCTCCCGCTATGACTCCGCTCGGGAGGGGGATTACATTAGCTTCGTCTCCAAACCCGCGATCGGATATGAAATTGAGCAGATCGCCCACGAAGAAAATCCGATTGCGGTGATGCAGGCCCTGGAGAGTGAAGGCTGGCTGAAAGTCCTCTGTCTGAAATGGACGGTAGCCAAAGCCGATATTCCTGAATTGACCGTGCTGCTGAAAACCCGCGCCACGATGGCAGAGTTCAATATCAGTGTCGATGCCGCACCAGCGGTCATGCACTTTCTGACCATGAAACTGGGTGAGTCCGAGGTCGCGGCGATTCAACGACTGATCCCGCATCGCGAGTTTGTAGCGGCGTGGTCGCGCCTCGACAGCGACGCCAAGGAACTTTCCAAGAAACTTCTGTCCAAAGAGGGTGCACTGGACTCTGGAGCATGGAAGATTTTGTCCTCCGCGAAACCAGAGGCGTTACTCTATCTGAACGTTACTGGACACAATAAGACAGTCGATGAAAAGATAAAGAAGTTCTTTGGAGAATGGCGACAACTCCAGGAAAAGCTGCCGCTTACTCAAATGGCCGAGCTGCGTATCACACCTCAGCTTCCGGAATATTCCAGGATTTGCCAGGAAGCTTTTCTGCTGCTATTGGACGGAAAGCTGCATACGGAAGCCGAGATTATGAAATTTCTTGCCCCGTTTGAGCCGCCTCCGCCACCACCTCCGCCCACCCCGGTACGCCGTGGACGGGCGGCCTCCAAGAAGGCTAACGCGCCAGCCACTAAAGCTGCAGTCCGGAGTTCAGCCGCCGTAGCTCTTGAAGTCGCCGCAGAGGTGACCGCAAGCAGCCCCGCCGAAGTGGCGGTGAAAGACAAGGCTGTGCCGCAAAAGAAGCTTGCCTCCCATAAGGCGTCCGCTAAAGTATCCGTCTCGGTGGACGCGAAAAAGCCCAGCCCGCATCAACCTGTGACGGGGACAGCGAAGACGGCGGTGAAGGCGATCTCAAAGCCTAAAACCGTCGTGAAGACCACTTCCAAACGAGCGCCGGCGGCCAAAGCACCTGCGTCCTCAAAATCTCTGTCTCCCAAACCTAAACCTTCTAAGCCCGGTGTGAAGGCTGCCGCAAGCAAGAAACAGGCAAAGCCAGCGCCGCCCAAAAAGATGCATGGGCAACACCCTGCCAAGCCGGAAAAAAAGCACTCGAAGAGGCACTGAACCAAACCTGTAAAAAGGCCCAGTCGCTGGGCCTTTTCTGGTTGCATCATTGCCGATCAAATATAAGGTTCGAGCCTGGCGCTCCAGCTATTTGGAAGGTTTTTCCTGACCCAATGGAACTTGCTCGGGGGCAGCGCTTTCCTTGCCGTTCTTGTGGCATTGGCATTTTGCAATGATGGCAGAATGGATGCGGCTGCGAAGTTCATCGGGCAGTTCGTAGAGTTTAGAGCCTCGGTAAATTTCAATCGTGCTCTTGGTGGTATTGCAAACGACGTAGCAGTTATGACACCACTGCAAATGCTCTTCTAGCTCGGCCTTGGTCTGCGAGTCCATGGTGTCGTCCAGGTAATCGGTGAGCTCTTTTAAGAAATCAGAGCATTTCACGGTCGTGTGTCTCCATCGCGTCGCTTGAAGTACTTATTAAGACGCTCGCGTAACTGCAAACGTGCCCGCAGCAACCTTGATTTCACTGCCGGAACACTCAACTCCAATGCCGCTGCGGTCTCTTCGGTCGAAAGCCCCTCGACATCGCGCAACACAAACACCGTTCGGAAACTTGGAGGCAACCCCTGAATGGTTTTCCCAAGGATATCCTTCAACTCCGACTGCGTATACAACTGTTCCGGATTGGGAGTCCAGTCCGCGATCTCGCGGGGCATGGAATCCTCTTCCGTTTTCACATCTTCGTCGATCGAGACTGTGCGCTCCGGACGCCTTCGCCGCAGCCGCATCAGTGCTTCATTTACAGCGATCCGAACCAGCCAGGTATAAAACTTGGATTGCCCCTGGAATTGCCCGAGGTTCTGATACGCTTTGAGAAACGCATCCTGAACCACGTCCTCGGCATCCTCGCGATTCTGCGTAATGTGCTGCGCGATGCGGAAGACGTTCCGATCGTAACGCCGCACCAGCGATTCGAAAGCGCCGATATCGCCGGAGCGTGCCGCCTCGACCAGGATGCTTTCTTCGCTCGGTGGCTCTCCTACTTTGTTTTCGATGGCTTCCATTAGTCCGTCGATTCAGAATTTGCGTGACTAAAATTACGCGATGAATATCCCGTGCCACATTGTATCGGGTGAAGGCGCAGATGACAAAAACTGAATGATAAGAATGGATGACATATCGGAGACTATGCTCAATTTGGGTTCGCGGACATTGACACGGTGCTTAGTGGCAACCATAATCCGAGCAGCCCACTCATGCGGCAATCCCACGGGGAGCGGCGCCGGACAGAGCCATGCAAAACGAAGACTTAATTCGCGAGATTGCCACCAAAGCCTTTTGTGAAGCACTGCAGGAGAACTCGCAGGAGCTCGCCGGCAATATCGCCCGCAAGATGGGAGCCGCGCTCGGATTGCAAACTCCGCAGCGCGAGCGCACCAAGGAGTTGCGCGACGGAGCCACGCTAATCGCCGGCTCCAGGACGCAGACCGAAACCCTGGAAGCATTGTTGGCGGCAACTTCGGCGCTCGCTCCCGGTTGCGGACTGTTAGTGGTGCACGGAGCGCAGGCAACCGGTTGGAGTTGTCATGGCCTCACTACTCTGGACAACTTCAAGCGGGCCAGTTTGGACTGCGCGAGGGGAGTGACGGCGAAGGTGATCAGTTCTGGTTTGGCGGCGGCTGCCCAGGTTTCCGAACTCGATCCGGTCTTCACCTCCAAGCTGGGGCTGGAGAGCGCGGCGCGGATTCTGCTGGTTCCGGTGCTGTTGAAGCAACGTGTGGCTGCCCTGCTGATCGCTGTCTCCCAGCAAAGTGACGATCTGGCTGGACTGGAAGTGCTGGTGCAGGTTGCGCAACTGGTTTTAGATTTGCAGGCATATCGCAAAGCATCGCCGCAGTCCGCGTCCGAGCCGCCGCGCCAAGCCCAAGCGGTGGTACAGCATCCGGCAGCAGAAGCACCAAAGCCCGTTCATCTCCCGCCCTGCTATCAGCCGGTTCAGGAGGAGGCTACGCCGGCATCCAGTACGCCGACGCCGACGGCGAGTACACAGTCCGCGCCATCGCAACCCACACTCCCAGCGCTGGACGAGATGCACGAGAAGGCCCGGCGTTTTGCCAAGCTGCTGGTGGAAGAGATCAAGCTCTATAACCACACCAAGGTGACGGAAGGACGCGCGCGAGGCAATCTCTATAACCGCTTGCGTGAGGACATAGAGAAGAGCCGCGGAGCGTACCAGAAGCGCTACGGCGATAGCGTCAGGGACGTCGATTACTTTACTCAGGAGTTAATCAGAATCCTTGCAGATAACAACCCCGTGGTGATGGGAACGGGTTTTCCGGGTTAAACTGTAAGTGGTTGTCATGCTCACAAAGTTTCGAACCATCGCGCTCCTCCTTCTGACGTTTACAACCTTGGCCACTGCTCATCCGGACCCGGACAAGACTCAATCGCCAGCCCATAAGACGCGTGCCCATAAGTCCAGCGCCGCGCAGAAGAGTTCCCCTCAAAGGCGAAGAAACAAGAAGGTTGCCGCTCGCACCGCTGCCGCCAAGAGAGCTGCTCCGGCAAAGGTGCGTCGCATGGCTCGCGCCTTCGTGAGCTCGGTCGACCTGAAGGTGATGGCGCGGCAACTGGTAGAGAACCGCACTCCCGCCGCCTATGCCGGAGTGGAGGATTACGCCCGCCGTCATGCGGCGGGCGATGCGGGCGCGCTGGCGTGGCTGGCCGTGGGCTACTCCCGCGTTCTGGATCAGCAATATCCGCAGGCAATTGCCGCCCTGGAAAAGGCGAAACCCCATATCGGCGAGTTGTATGACTACGTTCGTTATCTGGAGGCGATCTCCTACGGAGCTGAGGGAAATAGCTCCAAGGTTGTGGAACTGCTGCGCAACTTCGATGTCGAGACGCCGGAATCGATTTTCCAGAAAGATGTAGTGGACATCTACGGTACGGCTTTAATCGCCCAGAGCGACAAACATGAGGCGATTGCGTACCTGGAGGCGCACCGGCAGCCGGTGAAGGCCTCGGTGGAGTTGGCGCTCGGCAAATGTTATCTGCATACGGACCATCCCGAGAAGGGAATGGAGATCCTGCGGCACCTGTACTTCACCATGCCGGCCAGCGCGGAGGCGGTGGAAGCGGCTACCCAGTTGACGGCAAACGGCTCGGCTCTCGAAGGCAGCTATAAAGACGAAAAAACCAGGGCCGATTTGCTGGCAAAGGCAGGACGTTGGGCCGAAGCGGCGCGGGAATACCGTCAGCTCCAGAGCACGGCCCCGGCAAGCGAATTGAGTGAGATCGAGGTGGCGCTGGCGGCGGCGTTGCGGCATACCAGTGACGCTGCGGAAGGGCGCGCGCTGCTAGACCAGGTGCAAGCCTCGGGCGAGGCCAATGCGCAGCGGCTGTACCTTCTGGGAGAAATCGCGCGCAACGAAAACAACGAGAGCGCAGTGGTGCAGAATCTGGAGCGCATCCGGCAAGAGTCGCCCGCGAGCCCGTGGTTCGAGCAGGCACTGCTCTCGGCAGCAAACATGTACCTGCTGGAGAAGAATTACGACCGCGCGATCGACATGTTTCGCGAGATCCAGCAGCGCTTTCAGACAAGTCCTCGCGCCAGCTACGCGAATTGGAAGGCTGCCTGGCTGACCTACCGGCAAGGACGGACGGAGAACGCTAAGAAAGATTTCGAAAATCAGGTGATGTGGTATCCGGATCGCTCCGAGGTTCCAGCCGCTCTGTACTGGCGGGCGCGCATCGCGGAAGACGAGCACGATTACGCCATGGCCCGGGCTTGGTATACGAAGCTGGGTGACCGCTTCCACAACTACTACTACGGATACTTGGGACGCGAGCGGTTGGCACAGTTACCGGCGTGGGCCGTCAATGTTGCACTCACCCAGGATGCGATTCTGGCGCAGATTCCGGAGCTGAAGACGCCGGGACCGGAAGCCCTGGAGCTGGAACCCCCGCCGGATCAGTTGCGTGCCGAGAAGAGCCGGTTGCTGCTCAATGCCGGACTGAATGAGTTTGCGATTCGCGAACTCCAGGCCGAGCAGGGCGGACAGGGTGCGCGGTGGGCCACGCTGCAGATTGCGCGCATCTACGAGGAGAGCGGACAGAATCAGCGCGCGATTCAGTTTCTAAAGAAGGCGCTACCGGGATATTACTCGGTGGATCTGGGAGCGCTGCCGCGTCCCTACTGGGAGATATTATTTCCTCGTCCCTACTGGACGGATCTGCAGCGGGAGGCGATGGCGAACTCGCTGAACCCATACCTGGTGGCTTCGCTCATCCGGCAGGAGAGTGAGTTTAATCCCGGCGCAGTCTCGCACGCCAACGCCTACGGCTTGATGCAACTGCTTCCCCAGGTGGGCAAAGGTGAAGCCAGGGCTGCGCACATCAGGCATTTTTCCATCGCGTCGCTGCTGGAGCCAACCGTCAACATCCAGCTAGGCACGCACTACTTCCGGGAGATGGTGACGCAATACAACGGGCAGGTGGAGTACGCATTGGCCGCCTACAATGCAGGCTCGAACCGCGTTGACGACTGGCTACACAGCGGCCACTATCGCGACGTTCCGGAGTTTGTGGAATCGATTCCGTTCACCGAAACCAGGGAATACGTGCAGGCGATCGTGCGCAACGCGAAGGTATATCAGCGACTGTATCCGCAGCCGTAAACCAGACGGCCAAGCAATCGCCGGGATGAACTGGCTCTCCTGAGAAACGTGTGCCCGTGCGAAGATAGACTCTGGATGACGGAGTTCCGCGAAGCCCATGGAGAGAACATTACGCCGGGTATTTAAGGCGTTTCAATATCGCGATTTCCGCCTGATGTGGTTCGGTGCCTGCACCTCCAGCATTGGCACCTGGATGCAGATTGTGGCGCAAGGCTGGCTCATCTACCGGCTGAGCCATTCGGCGTTCCTGCTGGCGCTCGATCAGTTTCTCGGCGGCATTCCCATCTTTCTCTTCTCCCTGATCGGCGGGGTGGTCGCCGACCGCATGGAGCGGCGCAAGATTCTCCTCGTCTCCCAGTACGTGCAGATGGTCGACGCCGCGCTGCTCACTGTGCTGGTGGCGTCCGGACTGACCCATGTGTGGCCAATTCTCTGTCTCTCGTTTGTCTCCGGCTTAGCCCAGGCCTTTGGCGGACCGGCCTACCAGGCGCTGATCCCTACGCTGGTCAAGCGCGAGGACATGCCCAACGCCATCGCGCTGAATTCAATTCAGTTCAACTTGGCGGTAACCGTTGGTCCGGCGCTCGCGGGCGTGGCGCTGGCAAAATTTGGCGAGAAGTGGTGCTTCGGGCTGAATGCGCTTTCTTTCCTCGCGCCGGTCATCTCGCTCTCCATCATCTCCGCGCGATTTCTGCCGGAGACGACTACCGAATCGATGTTCGGCAGCCTGAAGCAGGGCATCCGCTTCGTTCGCAAGCAGAACTCCATGGAGGCACTGATCGTCTTGGCGTTCTGCATGACCGCGTTGAGTATGCCCATGCGAACTTATCTTCCAGTGTTCGTCAAAGACATCTTCCATCGTGGTCCGGAAGTTTACGGAAGTTTGCTGTCGCTGATGGGACTCGGTTCGATCTGCGGTTCGCTGACCATCGCCGGAAGGGGCAACATTCAGAACAAGGGGCGTTTTGCGCTCAATGTGCTCATTCTCCTGGGAGCCGGAATCGCAGGGTTTTCCCTGTCGCGGTCATTGCCCCTGAGCTATGCCATGCTGGCGCTCGTGGGGGCTTCGATGATGGGTGTCTTTGCGACCGTGAGTTCACTGGTGCAGTTGATTACCACCAACGAAATGCGCGGACGTGTGATGAGTGTGTACAACTGCGCATTCCGCGGCGGCATGCCCATGGGAAACTTGCTGACAGGGTGGTTTGTTCCCATTTTCAGTGCGCCCGTAGTCCTGGCGGCGAACGGATTTCTCTTGATTCTGGTGGCTCTGTATTTTCTGCTGGTACAACGGCGAGTGGCCGCGCTCTGAGGCAATAAGGAACGCAAGCCAATCTCCAGCATACCCAACCCTGCTTCACTCCTGGGGCTTTTTACCGAAGATCAGCTCAACGCATAGCAACATGGCTCCGCAGACGATAGCACTATCGGCGAGGTTAAAGTCCGGCCACATGTGGGTGCCGATGTAGAAATGGAGGAAGTCGGTGACCCGGCCAAAGAGAAGTCGGTCGTAGAGATTGCCGACGGCTCCGCCGAGGATGAACGCGAGAG
The DNA here is from genome assembly GCA_964563875.1 of uncultured Acidobacteriaceae bacterium. Lineage (GTDB taxonomy): Bacteria > Acidobacteriota > Terriglobia > Terriglobales > Acidobacteriaceae > TOLSYN. The sequence goes on along the minus strand of CAZLZA010000005.1, from coordinate 63,519 downwards.
CCAGCCCGGTCCAGGTGAACTTTGTAGCGGATTTCCAGAGCAGGTAGCAGACCACGATCATCGCCGCCGTGGAGAAGCCGACCAGCAAAGGAACGCGCACCCGTTGCGGCCACTCGGCAAAGAGGCTGAACGCCGCACCGGTATTCTCCACGTGGGAGATGGAGAAGAAATTCGGAATCACCGGCACATTACCGAAGTTCAACGCGACATGATGGTCGACGTAGAGCTTGGTGAGGCGGTCGAGAACAATCACGACCGCCGACACCGTCAGGTAGAAAAAGCGCAGGGCTGTCCGCGACATTATGCGATGGTGCCCCCGGCCTGTTCGCCGGTGATGATCGCGAGATTCGCACTGCAACGCTCGCAGACTGTGGGGAAGGTCGCGTCTTCGCCGACATGAGTGGAGAAGTTCCAGCAACGCTCGCACTTTACGCCCTCGGCTTTGCCTACCTCGAAAGCGATTTCGGACTTGGGCGCGCCCTGCTTCAACTCCACCTGCGAGACCACGAATAATCCCGGAAGCTTGTCGGCATACAGCGCGAGCCGCTTGTAGTCCTCGCCAGAGGCCGTGATCGTGACGCGGGCTTCAAGATTGGCTTTGATGATCTTGTCGTTGCGCAGCTCCTCCAGCTTTCTCAGCGCCAGTTCGCGAATAGTGAACAGATAGTCCCAATCGGAGCGTACTTGCGCCGCCTGCTCGCGGTCACGAATCTCGCCGGTCACGTCGTTGGAGTTGGGAAGCAGCGCCAGGTGCACGCTCTCCGGACGCGAGAGCATTTTCGGCATAAACTGCCAGGCCTCGTCGGCGGTGAAGCTGAGGATAGGAGCGATCAGGCGGAGAAGAGCCTCACCGATACGCCAGAGTGCGGTCTGCGCGGACTGGCGTTCGCGCGAGGAGCGCGGAAACGTATAGAGGCGATCCTTCAAAACGTCAAAGTACTGCGCGCTCAGATCGACGGCGAAGAATTCATTCAGGCGCTGGTAGATGCGATGAAAGAGCATCTGGTCATACCAGGCGCAAATCTCGGAAACAAGATCGGCCGTACGCATGAGCATGTACTGGTCGATGGGTTCCATCTGCTCAAATGCAACCAGGTCCTGCGAGGGCAAAAAGCCGTGCAAATTTCCTAGGATGTAGCGGAAGGTGTTGCGGATCTTGCGATAGTTCTCCGCCACCCGAGCCATGAGATTCTCGCTGGCGCGCACATCCTCGCGGAAATCCACCGAGGCGACCCAGAAGCGCACGATTTCGCCGCCCATGCGTTTGGCAATATCGACTGGATCGACCGTGTTGCCCAAGGACTTAGACATTGCGCGACCATTCTCGTCGAGAGTCCAGCCATTGGTGGCGACGGCCTTGTAAGGAGCCTCGCCGTTGAGTCCAATGGAGCAGAGCAGGGAAGAGTGGAACCAGCCGCGATACTGATCGCCGCCCTCCAGGTACAAATCGGCGGGCCTCCATTTACCAAAGATCCGGGGCAGGACGGACGCCTGCGAGGAGCCCGACTCAAACCACACGTCGATGATGTCCATCTCCTTACGGAATGCGGTTTCGCCGCAGTGCGCGCACCGGGTTCCGGAAGGGACGATTTCAGAGGCGGGACGCGCATACCAGGCGTCGGAGCCCTCACGCTCAAAGAGGTGGATGACCGCCCGGTTAGTGGCCTTATCTTCCAGCAGTTTGCCGCAACCTTCGCAGAAGAAGACCGCGATCGGAACACCCCAGATGCGCTGGCGGGAAATGCACCAATCCGGACGTGTGGCAACCATGTTCGAGATGCGTTCTTCGCCCCAGGCCGGGTCCCAGCGGACGCCGGCAATCGCCTTGAGAGCTTCGGTGCGCAGGGTACCTTCGTTGATCACGCCTTCCATCGAGATGAACCACTGCTCGGTGGCGCGGAAGATGACCGGCTTGTGACAGCGCCAGCAATGCGGATAGGAGTGCTCAATGTCGTCGCGTCCCAGCAGAACGCCGCGAGCCTTGAGCAACTCCACAATCGGTTCGTTGGCGGCGAACACCTTCTTGCCGTCATACTCAGGGAGCCCTTCGCAGATGTGACCGCCAGCGTCGACCCGGGTGGTGGGATCGAGGCCGTACTTGACCCCGGTGTAGAAGTCATCGGCGCCGTGGGCGGGAGCGGTGTGAACCGCGCCAGTTCCCTGATCCATGGTGACGTAGTCAGCGAGCACGCCGAGAATGTCGCGCTCGAGGAATGGATGGGCGAAGTTTGCCCGCTCCAGTTGCGCGCCAGGGAAGGTTGCCAGAACGGTATGCGCGGCTTCCTTGCCGATTCCAAGTTTGACCATGACTGCGGGGGCGAGCTCGGCGGCCATGATGTAAACCTGCCCGGTCGCATTGTCGAGGATGGCCTGGTACTCCGCTCGCGGGTGGAAGGCCACGGCCATCGATGCCGGCAAGGTCCACGGCGTGGTGGTCCAGATGATGGTGCTAACCTTACCTGCGTAGGCTGCAAGTTCCGGCGCAATCGCCGCAGGGGCGCCCTTCAGCGCGTACTTCACATACACGCTGGGACTGGTATGGTCGGCGTACTCGACCTCGGCTTCCGCCAGGGCGGTGCGGCAATGGATGCACCAGTAGACCGGCTTGAGCCCCTTGTAGACGAGACCTTTCTCGAAGAAGGCGTAGAAATTCTCAATGACTTTCGCCTCGTACCCCTTGGTCATGGTGGAGTACGGGTGCTCAAAGTCGCCGAAGACTCCAATGCGCTGAAACTGATCACTCTGGATCTGCAGGTACTTCTCAGCGTACTTACGGCAGGCGTGGCGGACCTCAAGCGGGTCCATCTCCAGCTTTTTGCGGCCGAGAGCCTCATCTACTTTGATTTCGATCGGCAGGCCGTGGCAATCCCAGCCCGGGACGTAGGGTGAATCGAATCCGGCCATAGTGCGAGACTTGACGATGAAATCCTTGAGGCACTTGTTGAGGGCGTGACCGAGATGAAGAGCGCCATTGGCGTAGGGTGGTCCATCATGCAAGACGTAGGAGGGCGCGCCCTGACGCGATTTTCTAACCAGGTCGTAGACGCGGATCTTCTGCCAGAATTCAAGCATCTTGGGCTCGTTCTGCGGCAGGTTCGCCTTCATGGGAAAATCGGTTGTGGGCAGATTGACGGTTGCCTTAAGGTCCACTCGGGTCTATGTCTCCGATCAATAATTAGGTCAGCTACGGTGTAATCCGCATCTACAAAGTGCTGGAATCTCTTATTATAAGCCGAGAGATGTATAGGGCCAGAGAGTGTGGGACTTCTATTCTCCGGCGTACCGCGGCTTATACTATGGTTAAGGTTCGCGGAAACCAAAATTCGCGAAGAAAAGAAACAAGTCATCCTTACAAAGCCTAAACACATCTTATGAGCACCTGTGAGCTTAGCTTGGGGCTGAGCTGCCTGCAAAACGCCCGGAAGATTGGAAGCGAAGTTAATGGGCTGCCGCATGCAACTTGGCTGACGAAGGGCTTATCTCAATGAAGTGAGCGAAAGCGGTTCAGGGATGGCAGAGCCGCAGATGGGCGCAGACCGGTGCAAATGGATTCCGTGGGGGAGTCCCAAGCATAGCGGCGGCGTAGGGATTAGAGCTGCAGTACACACAACCACAAGCCCCGGGTGAGGGCTGGGTCAATCATGCCGAATCAAGATGCAGTGCTACCAGAAGTGAAGAAAGATGAGCCGGAACTCAATTTGTTACTGCGGGAGGATCTCAATCCCCCGCTCTGGCAATCGCTGTTCACGAGTGTTCGGGACAAGTTGTTTCCGAAAACGCTTCCTCCCCTGCAGCTCACATCCCGCCCCATCAAGGTCGCGGACATCTGGGGCGAGTACAACTACAAAAAGAAGAGCGCCGGCGTCTCGCTGGTGGTTCACGCCGCCGCTGTCGCGGGACTGATCATGCTCTCGATTGCCGGTGCCAGGGTGGTTACCAAGCCATCGCAGCAGATCACTCTGGTGGCGCCCGACGTCAGTGAATACATGCCGCTCTCACAAAAACCACATGATCAGATCGGCGGCGGAGGAGGAGGCGGCGACCATGACAAAATGGTGGCTCCCAAAGGCAAACTCCCCAAGCTTTCCATGCAGCAGATCACCCCTCCGGCGATGGTGATTCGAAACGACAATCCTAAGCTGGCGGTAATGCCTACTGTCGTGGTTCCCCCACAGGTCAAACTGCCCACCACGGCGTCGTTGAACTTCGGCGATCCTAAGTCGGCGCTACCGGCCGGACCGGCATCGAACGGCACCGGATTGGGCGGAGGAATCGGCTCTGGGAGCGGGGGCGGAATCGGCAGCGGAACCGGGCCGGGTGTAGGCCCAGGCCGTGGCGGCGGAATTGGCGGCGGAGTCTTCCGCGTGGGCGGAGGCGTGAGCGCGCCGCGAGTTCTGGAAAATCCAAGCCCCGATTACAGCGAAGAAGCCCGGAAGGCAAAATACCAGGGAACCGTAGTGCTGTGGCTGATTGTCGATGCCAACGGCAAGCCGCGCGATGTGAAAGTGGCCCGCAGCCTGGGCATGGGACTCGACCAAAAGGCAATCGAAGCCGTGCGCCTTTGGAAATTCCAGCCGGCGATGAAAGATGGCTCGCCGGTAGCGGTGCAGATCAACGTGGAAGTCAATTTCCACCTGTATTGATAAAGTTTTCAAGGCAGTCCGCAGGCTGGTTCAATGGAATCCCGAATCGAGAGAGGAAACATCCTCTCTCTTTTTCTTTGCGCGTATGTTCCCGCATGCCACTCGCGTGATATCAAGTAGATAGACGAAACGGGAGCGGGAGATCAACGCTCGTGACCCGCATGGTATGCGAATGAGCGAAGAATCGGCCAATTGCACGATCTGCCGACAGCCTCTGGGCGAGAACGGCCGTTGCCAGCATTGCGATGAAGACGCCCATATCTGGACAATTCAGGATTGGCGTCCGCTGCTGAATCTCTCGCTGATCATCGTGCTCGGATTTTCGTTCACCCGTCTGGTCGTCGGCATCTTCCACGAAAAACAGAATGCGCTGGGTGCGCAATACTACGCGGCAGGACTGCAGACGATGGAAGAGAAGCGTCCCGCGCAGGCTGTGGACGCCTTTGAGACCGCACTGGTCTACTCCCACGATAACGCCCAGTACCGGCTAAAGCTTACGGATGCGCTCGTGGCCTCGGGTGCAACCGGCGAAGCCATGGCGCAGTTGCAAGCCTTCCGGGAGCAGCGCCCCCAAGATGCCGAAGTGAATCTGAAAATCGCGCGGCTGGAAGCTCAACGCCAGCAGGTAGATCAGGCCTTGCGCTATTACCAGAACGCCGTTGACGGGGTGTGGCCGGAGAGCGGCGATCCGGTTCAGCAACGCATCGCAGCCCGCTTTGAAGCCGCGGAATACCTGGTAGGGCAAGGCCGTCAGGAGCAGGCCGAGGCATCGCTGCTGGCGCTGGCAGGAGTTCTCCCTCTTTATTCCCCCGAGCAGAGAAAGCTCGCGGATTTGTATCTGCGCAACGGCGATCCGGCTCGTGCTTTGAGTATCTATCTGACGCAACTCGGCGTGAATAAAAAAGATAACGCTGCAATCTTCGGTGCAGCGCAGGCCAGCTTTGCTGCCGGCAGCTATGCGACCGCGCTGCGTTATCTTGAAGAGCTGAAGCCGGAGACCGCGGAATCACAAGCCCTGCGCCTGCAACTGGAGCGCATGGAAGCACTCGATCCCTTCGCCCCGAGCGCTACCGGAAAAATCCGCACCGAGCGGACGCTGGCGGTATTCCGCATCGCCATCCAGCGCCTAGCCGGTTGCGAGGTGCCATTCGCTCAAGCCCTGGCCAACTCTGCGAAGACTGCCAATGCCAAGGATCCGGAACAGTGGAGCGGATTTGCAAAATGGGCCGAACAACTTTCTCCCATGATGAACGAACGCAAGCTGCGCGGCCGGGACGATGTGATTGAGAGCACGATGCGATTCGCATTTCAGGCCGAGAGAGCCGCCCAAAAGAATTGCGGAAAACTGACGCTGAACGATGAAGCCCTGCTGCTGCTGGCTCGCGAACGCATGGGGGCAAGCCAATGAAGCCGCGCAGTGTGCGCAGCCGTGAGGCGCTGCTGAAACTGATGGCTACTCCGGTGCGCCGGAAGTACTTTGAAACCTTGCGCCGGATGCTCGGACCCGCTGGGCTCATCTCGATTCGCGAAGAACAATTCTTTCTAGTTCTGGCCATCGCGATTGGCGTCCTTGCGGGCTTCTGCGTCGTGCTTTTTCGGGTTGCAATCGCCACGGCTAGGATCTGGCTGCTCGGTAGCTCTATGCGTCCCAGCGTGCCAAGGGTGGTACTGGTCCCGACTCTGGCAGGGCTGGTGATTGCCGTTTTGGCCGTGCGCTTCTTTCCCCGGGTCCGAGGCAGCGGAGTGAACCAGACCAAGGGCGCTCTGTATATCTACGATGGCTATATTTCCACCGAGACTGTGGTGGGAAAGTTCGTTTTAAGCGCGCTGGCCATTGGCAGCGGACAGTCGTTGGGACCGGAAGACCCGGCTCTGCAGATCGGCGCGGGCGTGGCCTCGGCGCTTGGCCGCTGGCTCAAGCTCTCCAAAGAACGCCTGCGTCTGGTCGCGCCGGTCGGTGCGGCGGCAGGTTTAGCGGCAGCATTCAACGCTCCCATCACCGCCGTGCTGTTCGTAATCGAAGAGGTGATCGGGCGCTGGAGTGCCGGAATCCTCGGCGCGGTCGTGCTGTCTGCAATCTCCAGTGTGGTGGTGGAACGCTGGTTTATGGGCGATGAGTCGTTGTTCCGCGTTCCGCAGTATCATCTGGCCCATGCCGGAGAACTCATTGCTTACGCGGTGCTTGGCGTAGTCGGTGGCGTGGCATCGCTGGTATTTGTGAATGCCATCAAGCACCTGCGGCCAAGGCTGCGCCGTCTGCCGCAATGGTCGCAATACCTGCAACCTGGAGTCGCAGGCCTGCTGATTGGAGTCATCGCGATCTGGTATCCGCAGGTGATGGGCGCCGGATACGAATGGATAGACCTCGCGATGCACAACCGGTTTCCTTGGGAAGTTCTGGGAATCATCGCCGGGCTGAAGTTGCTCTCCACCGTCTTGAGCTTCACCACGGGAACGCCGGGCGGACTCTTCGCGCCGGTACTGTTCATGGGCGCAATGCTGGGCGGCTCGGTGGCGATGCTGGAGCAACAGTTGTTTCCGTCGTTCGGGGTTCCGGTGGGGGCTTATGCGCTGGTGGGAATGGGGGCGCTGTTTGCCGGAATTCTGCGCGCGCCCATGACCTCGGTCTTCATGGTGCTCGAGGTGAGCGGTAACTACTCGATCATCCTGCCGGTTATCATCTGCAACACCATCTCTTACGTGATCTCCCGTGGCTTCCAGGAAGTGCCGCTCTTTGACCTGCTTTCCCGCCAGGATGGCCTTGACCTGCCGTCGCTGGAAGAAGAACGCGAGCAGTCCATCCTGCGCGTGGAGGATGCCATGCATCCCACCATGGGCCGGGCTCTGCTGGGGGATGAATCGATCGCGTCAGCGCGCAGCATCTCCGGCAGCACGCCGGAGGAGTATTTCCTGGTATCGCTCGGTGAAGGGCGCTGGAGCGTCCTGAGCCGCGAGTCCCTGCTTGATCCGGCAAACGATGAGAATATGCCAGTGCGTGTCCTGGTTCGCGCCCGGGTGCCGCGTCTTCACCTGGATCAATCGCTGGACGTGGCCCTGCGTTTCATTAAGGATCGCCCGATGCTACCGGTGGTGCATCGCGGCAACATGGATCTGCTGATGGGCGTGGTAAGCGTCGAAGACATCCTTCGCGCCTACCGCAAAGCGGGTCTGGCGGAACCGGAAACGGCAGAAGTTTCCTAAACCCGGCGAACCCCAACCCTCGGGAGCGCTTCCAACAGATCAGAGTTGCACAATCCTATTGCGGGGAAGCAATGTGGTGAAGTTGGAAACCTTGCGGAGTGCGCATGAACTCGACCGTCTGAGGTCGCGCTGGAACTGGCTGGAGAAGCAGAGCGACGGCACCCTCTTCCAATCCTATGAGCTGAATCGCCGAGCCGCCGAATGGTTCGCGGCTCGCGAGACGCCACATCTGATTGTGGCTGAGTCCGGCTCGGGCATGGTCATTCTCCCGACGGTGCGGCGCAAAAGGGAACTAGGACTGATCGGCGAAACCCTTTTTGATTATCGCGACGTATTGAGCGCTGGCGAGCCGAAGGTGCTGGAGGCGGCCTGGCACGAATTGGCGCGCCTAGGACTTCCCCTGGAGGTCACTGCGCTGCGCGGTCAGCAGATCCGGGCGCGTTGGCAGAGCCTGCGCCCCACGGAGTTCTGCAATGCTCCAACTACCCGCCGCGGCGATATCACGGCTGAGGAATTTGCCGCAGCTCACTGGAAATCCGCCAAGGCAAGTCGTCGCCTGGCTCGTACAGGTTTTCGGCTGACGCGTCAGCAAGACGGACGTGAGCGGATCGCCGAGTGGGTCTACCGCCGCAAGGCTGAGTGGAGTGGAGAGAGCGAAAACCTGTTTCTGGACAAGCCTAGACAAGACTTCATGTTACACATGCTACGTGCTGACATATGTGACTGCACAGTATGGCGTTATTGTAATTCGGAAGGGGACATTGCGGCCGCTCTAGTGACCTTTCAACATGGATCGTGCCGTCATTTCTACACCATCCATCATGATCCGCGCTGGGAAAGATTCTCGCCGGGGCAGGTTCTTATCTTCGACGTGACCCGCGAGTCGTTGGCCGAGGGGCTCGACGTCGATTTCATGACCGGCGAGTATCCTTACAAAAATCGCCTGGCAACCGCCATGGTTCCGCTGTTCCGCGTCGCGGCCAGCCCCGGGTGGATGGCGTCCTGGACGAATGCAGCGCCTGGGATGGTCATGCCGGCAGCGTGAACGGAGAACTCAGTGCCAGATCCCGCACAACAGTTACAAGCCATTTATCTTGCTGGCCTTGAGATCGAAACCTTCGACCGTTTCCCGAATGCCGTTGGAGTAATAAAGGGAAACTGCATCGCCTTGGTACAGGCCACCGCAACCGGTCTGGAAGTGATCGGTCAGCCTGGGTGGCGCATGGGCGAGGTTCTGGGCGTATTGGTCGAGCGTGCTGGCCGACCCGTCTTCCAAGCCAAAGACTCCGTAGTTGAGGCGACGCCGGAGCGTGTGGCTGAGTTGGAGAGTTTTCGCCGCGAGCTGGATGCGCTGATGTCGCCACGAGCGTAGTCCGGCAGGGTTCAGAGCGGCAGCGACTCGTTACTGCCAAACAGCACCACGCGCGGCTGGAACAGCGTCCCGGCGATTCGCTGCACCACCGCGATGAGTAACCGCTGATTCGCGAACACCTTGACCAAAGGAGCGTCCGAGAACTCCGGAAGATTGATGGAGCGCCCATTCCGGATGGCGGCGACGGCCTCGGGAGATGCTGTAACTGATGGGTAACTCGCGAGAATTTGTCGCGGATGTAAGTAGGGTGACACCGGAGCTACCGCCGTAATAGCTTCGATTTCGGGCTGTTTACAATTAGAAGCAATGTCCGATAATGGGTATTCTGACAAGTCGGAACCAAGGGTGTGCGCCAAGCTGGAATGATAGCTTCCTAGTTCCTCAAGCGTTACCGCCTGGGAAAGTCTGAATTCCCCGGCTTGGGTGCGGCGCAGTTGAGAAAGGTGTGCTCCGCAACCGAGTGCTTGGCCAAGGTCGTGAGCCAGAGAACGGATGTAGGTTCCGGCTGACACCTCGGCCACGAAGCGGGCGCGGTCTGCCCAGACCCTCTGGATCTCAAAGCGGTGGACAATCACCTCGACCGCTTTCATCTCGACGGGTTTGTCTTTGCGGGCAAGTTTGTAGGCAGCTACCCCGTTGATCTTCTTGGCTGAGTACACGGGCGGTAGTTGCAAAATTCGTCCGGTGAGAGCCGTCAGATGACGGTGGATTTCTCCCAGGGTTGGCTGTGCGCTGGATACCGGCCCAACGGCCTCGCCCTCGGCGTCGTAGGTGTCGGTTGAGAATCCGAAACGTATTTCTCCTTCATAGACTTTAGAAGAATCATTGAAGAATTGGGCGAGCCTTGTAAAACGCCCAAGCACAAGGGGGAGCACCCCGGTTGCCATAGGATCCAGGGTGCCGAGGTGACCGACGCTGCGCTCGCCGGTAATTCGGCGGACGCGATTGACAATGTCGTGCGAGGTGAAAGCAGCGGGCTTATCCAGAACGAGGACGGCGTTGATCATTCCTCTCTATCGTCAAGCAAACGCTGCCGCAGGTCAACCGCCGCCCTGTGGAAGTTAGGGTAGCGCCATCGGGAAATGCCGTATGATGTGAACTCCAGCATGGTCACGGCAGACGGGCAAATAGATAAACCATGATTCCACTGAAAGACGACACCCCGCGGTTTTCCACACCACTGGTCAACTACTTTCTGATCTTAGCCAATGTGCTGGTATTTTTTTTCGAGGCTTCACTGAACCGGAGATCGCAAATTGTGTTCATCCAGGCGTTCGGCCTGGTGCCGGCGCGGCTGGCGGCTGTTCTGCACACAACTGCGCCGCACGCCCACGCCCATGGATATGCAGCGGTCTCGCCTATATTTGCGCTTCTGCCGGTTTTGACCAGCATGTTCCTGCATGGCGGTGTGTTGCACATAGTCTTTAACATGTGGTTTTTGTGGATCTTCGGACGAAATGTTGAAGATGCGCTGGGACATTTCCCCTATCTTGTCTTTTACCTGACGTGTGGCCTCGCCGCAGCCCTGGCACAGACGCTGGCGGACCCGAACTCTCTGATTCCTATGGTAGGGGCCAGTGGCGCGATCGCCGGGGTGATGGGCGGTTACTTCGTTCTCTATCCGCGGGCGCGAGTACTGATGCTCGTTCCCTTCCTCTTTATATTTTTTCTTTGGCTGCCCGCATGGGTGGTTCTCGGCTACTGGTTTCTACTGCAATTTCTGAGTGGGGTTGGAACCGCGCTGGTTGTAGCCGACAGGAGCTCAGGCGGAGTTGCCTTCTGGGCTCATGTGGGAGGCTTTTTGGCCGGAGTCTTGCTCGTGCGGATCTTCCCTTTGCAGACCAGGCGTTACCGCTACGGCTACTAGTCTGGAACTAAATCCGGTGGTCAGGCATCGTTATGGCAGGTATCCGGATTCCAATAGAATAAGCAATTCCCCCGAGGTGCCCACAATGTTTGAACCCAGAGATGTCCGCAACGTGTACGCCCGTGCCGAACCGGATGACGAGTACGATCGGAGGCCAGAGCCGTTGGATCCATACCTGCATGATCGTGATGATGACGATATAGAAGACGAGGATGAGCTGGACGAAGACGAGATCTAGACCTCGCCTCGGTTCCGCAAACTGCAAGTTCAAATCGAAGCTCCGCGACCCACGGAATCAACTCCGGGGCGTGGAGCTTTTATATTCGTGTGCGAATCTAAAGCGTCCCTGCCGATGGGTTGATGACCAGCTCGTCGAAGTTCACATTGGCGGGCTGCGAAACGGCATTGGCCACAGCTTGCCCAATACTTCGTGGCGACATCATGCGGCGGCGCGGCGCGTCGGGCCAGAACTGCTTCCATATCCCGGTGTCCACAGCCCCGGGCAGTAACGCAACCACTCGAATGCTCCGCGGACGAAGCTCCTCACGCAGGGTTTCGGTAAAGGCCAGCAACCCGCGCTTGGAAGTGTTGTAGGCGGCCATTCCCGGAAACGCCATCCGCGCCGCGATGCTGAGATTGTTCACGATCACACTTCCCTTTCCGAGGAATGGGAGCACGGACTGCGTCACCAGAAATGTCCCGTGGAGATTGGTGTCAATCACCTCGCGCCACGTGGCGTAGTCGAGCGATGCGATAGGTTGTGCAGGACCGGCAATGCCGGCGTTGTTGATGAGCACGTCGAGGCGCTTGCGTTTCTTTACTTGTGCCGCGAGTTCGGCGACCGCCTGCGGATCGCGAATGTCGCAGGCGATGGCGATAGAGTTCGGCAGATGAGCCGCGAGACGGTCGAGCGCTGCCTGGCTGCGTGCGGCCAGGATCAGGTGAAATCCGCGTTCGGAGAGCGCCTCTGCGATGGCCAGACCGAGTCCGCGAGAGGCTCCCGTAACGAGAGCGAGCTTAGCGCGTGGCATGGTGTAGAGAGTAGCAGAATAAATTGCTGGCGCGAGCCCGAAGCCGTCGGTTAGAAGCCGCTGACGTCTTTCTGCCGCAGCAATGAGAGGAATTCATTGCGCGTTTCCTGCTGACGGAAGGCGCCCAGCATGGCTGAGGTAACGGCTGCCGAGTGCTGTTTCTCCACCCCGCGCATCATCATGCAGAGGTGGCGCGCTTCAATCACCACCCCGACTCCCTGCGGCCGAATGATCTCCTGAATTGCCTCCGCCAACTGTGTCGTGAGGCGCTCCTGCACTTGGAGGCGTCGTGCAAAAACCTCGACCAGGCGCGGCAGCTTACTCAGGCCTATGACCCTGCCATCGGGGATGTAGGCGATGTGCACTTTGCCGAAAAACGGCAGCATGTGGTGTTCGCACATACTGAACATTTCAATGTCTTTCACAATCACCATCTCATCGTAATCGACGGTGAACAGCGCGCCGTTGAGCACGTCCGCAGGTTGCTGCGAGTAGCCGTGGGTCAGGTACTCCATCGACTTTACGACTCGCCGGGGCGTTTCGAGCAACCCTTCGCGCGAGGGATCTTCGCCGATGCGGGAAAGCATTTCGCGGACCAGATCCTCAAAGCTGGCCTGCTGGAGACTGTCAATTGCGTGTTGTTGTGGCTGGCTCATTCGTTTGCTGGCAACTGCCTTCATTATCGCTCTCTTCCGGCTCACCGTCTTGGTTCTTGTGCCCCCGCGTATTCGAAGGAGTTGTTCGCGGTCTCTTCGATACGGACACTTTCCAGATGAGCGGGCAATGGCAACCGGCTCAATATCTGCTGAACCCGGATCGTGAGATTTTCCGTGGTTGGAATCATGGTGCTGAAATCCTGAAGCTGATTCAAATTCTGATGATCGAATTGGTTGAGCACTTCGCGGGTGACTACCGCGTCCAGTGCTTCCAGATCGCACACCATTCCGGTTTCGGGTGCGATGGGGCCGCTGACCGTGACCTCAAGAAAATAATTGTGGCCATGTCCGTAGGGATTGTTGCACTTGCCATAGGTCTCACGGTTGGCCGCTTCGCTCAGCAACGGATTGTGCAGCCGGTGCGAGGCGGCAAAGAGATAGCGGCGCGTCAGATAAACCTTCATCGCTACTCTCCGTAATAGTCCACAAACAGATCCGGCATCTCGTACAACCGAACCCGATGCAGCCTTGCCGGGCGGAGTTTAGACTCCAGCCGCTTCCAGATTGCGACCGCGATATTCTCCGTGGTGGGAATCTGCCCGGAGAACTCCGGGACCTCCTTATTGAGATGGCGATGGTCGAAGTCGTCGAGGACCTCGCGGTTCAGAATGTCCTTCAGTTGTTTCAGATCGATGACAAAGCCGGTAACCGCGTCGACGTCTCCGCTCACCGTGACTTCCAAGGTGTAGTTGTGTCCGTGACCGTTGAGATTAGCGCACTTGCCGAAGACACGCTGGTTCTCTTCCGCACTCCACTCCGGGTTGTGGTAGTAGTGCGAGGCGGAAAACTCGGCCTTACGGGTGAGATAAATCATTTAGTGAGGCTCCCTGACGATCGGGACAATGTTATTGTACGGCTACTTTGAATTGGATGCGCTGGAATTGGATCCAATGGCGCGCACTTCGGCTCCAGTGGTGTTGTAGGCACGTCCTCGCCAAGTCACAGTTCCCTGCTCGTGAACCTTGGCTGACTCGCGCAACAGACCGGCAAACAATGGCAAGCCGGCGATCGACAACAGCGTGATCCCAGCCGGAAAGTGAGCCCGCGCGACGCGGGTGTAGAAAGATGCCAGATTCAGCAGCGTGAAGAACCAGAAGAAGCCGATCATGACCGGCCAGAACCAGTCCCCTGCAAGCCCCGCGTGCGAAACATAAAACACCGTCCATAACGGTGCGACCAGAAGTGAAAACACCAGGCGGCGAAACTCCTGCATGCGTTTCCGGGCAAGTTCGCGGGGCTTCGGAAAGAGCAGCGGGAGATTCTTGGTCCACCCCACGCGAAGATCCTCCCAGTTGCCGTACATGCGTGTGCGCACCAGCCCGCGTCCCAGGCGGAAACGTATCTTGTGCCCTTGCTGCTTGTATCGCCGAGCCAGGGCTACGTCGTCGAGCAAATCAGCGGCAACCGAAGCGAAGCCACCGATTTCCCGCTGCGCCGTGGCCCGGACGAGCAGGTACTTGCCGTTGGCGGCGGCGTCCGGCAGAGCGGGATCGTTGACCCGCCGAGGACTGTACCTGAGCGCCAGCTCGCCGAAGATCACCGGCATCAGCAATTGCTGGCGAACTCCCGTAAGAATCTGCTCGGGCGAATACGAAAGCAGATCGGCGCCATGCTCCTCGGCCTCGGCAACTGCGCCCGCAAGCGAGCCTTCCAGATGCTCGGTATCGGCGTCGGTGAACAGCAACCACTGGCCGCGTGCGGCAGCCTCACCGGCGGCCAGGGCGTTTGCCTTGCCGGTCCACCCCTCCGGCAGCGGTAGCGGAGCGTCCAGCACATGAACGTCGACGAGGTCCTGATTGAGGGCAATAAACGGACAGCTCCGAACCCGGGTAAAGCTCTCCGCAATGTCGCGTGTGCGGTCGGCGGAGCCGTCGTCGACCACCAAAATCTCAAAAGTAACTCCCTTTTGCACCACCAGAGAGCGCAGACAGCGCTCCAGGTTCGCCTCTTCATTGCGGGCCGGGATAATGACAGATACCTTGGGAACGGAACTAGACGTAATAGTGGAATCCATAATTGATTGCTTCCGGTATTATAAGGGACGTGAACATCCGTAAACGATTCGTGATCCTTCTGGCATTGGCAGCCCTGGTGCTTGCGCTCGGTTCCTGCCGTAACTCGGAACCGGCGGAGATCGGCAAGGTCGCTCCTGACTTTACGGTGAGCGATGGCCAGAAAACCGTGCAACTGAGCCAGCTCCGCGGCAAGCCGGTGCTGCTCAACTTCTGGGCGACCTGGTGCCCGCCTTGCGTGCAGGAAGTGCCTGCGCTGGTAGCATTGCAGCAGCAGATGGGCGACAAAGTAACCGTTCTCGCGGTCAGCATGGACGTGGACGCGGACGCCTACAATGCCTTCACCTCGAAGAGAATGCGCGGCGTGCTCACGGTTCGCGATCCCGATCACAAATCAAGCTCTCTGTACGGCACCTTTGCCTATCCCGAGACCTTCCTGATCGGCCGCGATGGCAAGATTCAGCGCAAATTTATCGGCGCCGTCGAGTGGACCTCGCCGGAGATGATCGAATATTTCAACAAACTGTAGAGAGTTGCGTTCTTACCAAGCGAGGCATGGAGATGATCCGTGCCTCGTGGTGTTTGTGATCTTTCCGCCTATAGCTTTACATTCCTCAGCCGCAGCGCGTTGCTGATCACCGAGACCGAGCTGAGGCTCATGGCGGCGGCGGCAAAAACCGGATGCAGCGTCCACCCCGTGAAGGGATAGAGGATTCCGGCGGCGAGTGGAACCCCGAGCGCATTGTAAATAAATGCAAAGAAGAGATTCTGCCGGATGTTGCGCATCGTCGCCTGACTGAGGCGGCGAGCGCGCAGTATGCCGCGAAGATCCCCGCGCAACAGGGTGATTCCCGAGCTGTGCATCGCGATGTCGGTTCCCGTACTCATGGCAATTCCGACCTGCGCCTGCGCCAGCGCGGGTGCATCATTGACCCCATCTCCGGCCATGGCGACGACTCTTCCCTGCTGCTGAAGGCGCTTAATCACCTCGGACTTGCGTTCTGGAAGTACCTCCGCCTCAAAGTCGCGAATGCCGAGCTTGCGCGCAATCGCCTCGGCGGTGGTCCTACTGTCGCCCGTCAGCATGATGACGTGAAGTCCCTCGCGGCTAAGGTCTTCGAGAGCCATGGCCGAGGTGGGCTTCACCGGATCGGCCACCCCAAACAGTCCAATCAGCACCCGGTCCGCGGCAAGATAGAGAACGGTCTGTCCCTCCCGCCGCAAGGCTTCCGCGCGCGATGAAGCATCGGCCGAGACGACAACCCCCAGTTCCTCCATCAGTGCCGTGTTGCCAACCGCGATGTAGCGCGCATCGACATCGCCCAGAACGCCGCGTCCCGGACGCGACTCAAAGCGCTCGACGCGATGCGGACGAAGTTGTGCCGACTCGGCGGCACGCACGATTGCCGCACCCAGCGGATGCTCGCTCAAACCCTCGATGCTGGAGGCCCACTGCACCAGATCCTCCTCGCTGTGGTTCGCCAGCGAATCGACGGACTCCAGCGTGGGGCGGCCTTCCGTGAGCGTCCCCGTCTTGTCGATCACCACGGTGTCAACCCGCTCCATCGCTTCCAGGGCCTCGGCATTCTTGATCAGCACCCCGGCGCGAGCGCCGCGTCCGGTGCCCACCATAATTGCCATCGGCGTGGCCAGTCCCAGCGCGCAAGGGCAAGCGATAATCAGCACAGCCACGGCATTCACTAGCGCGTGCGGCAGCGCTGGCGCAGGTCCGAAGGCAAGCCAGGCGAGGAAGGTTACCAACGAAGCCCCCACGACAGCGGGAACAAAGATTGCGGAAACCTTATCGGCAAGGCGTTGAATCGGAGCCCGGCTGCGCTGTGCTTCGCCCACCAGTTTGACGATCTGGGCAAGCACCGTCTCGCTGCCGACCCGGTCGGCGCGCATCAATAGCGAGCCGTTGCCGTTGACGCTCGCGCCAATCACACGATCGCCCGGTTTCTTTTCGATCGGTATGGATTCGCCGGTAATCAGCGATTCATCCACCACGGTGCGCCCTTCGAGTACCAACCCGTCCACCGGAACCTTCTCCCCGGGCCGGACGCGCAGCGACTCTCCCACACTAACTTGATCGAGCGGAATATCGCGCTCGCGACCATCGGCTTCCACCAATCGCGCCATCTTTGGCGACAGATCCAGCAGCGCGCGAATCGCGCTAGAGGTCTGCCCACGGGCGCGAAGCTCCATCACCTGACCGGCCAGCACCAGAATGACGATCACCGCGGCGGATTCAAAATACAAAGCAGGCTGCCCGTGCATACCGGCAGATTCCGGAAAAAGCGATGGAAAGAAGGTTGCAAGCGCACTGTACAGGTAGCTGACGCCAACCCCCATCCCAATGAGCGTGAACATATTAGGGCTGCGGAACTTGATGGAGGCAACCGCACGCTCGAAGAACGGGTAGCCTCCCCAGAGCACAACCGGTGAGGCCAGTAGAAGCTGGACCCACGCGTCGTTCATGCTGGTATGCAGCAGCGGCGTGGCCATGTGCAGCATCCCGAGCACCAGCAGCGGCACGCCAAAGGCAACGCTCACCCGTAGCCTGCGCTTCATGTCAAGCAGCTCGGGATTGACCGCTTCAGCGGAGGATACTGTGCGCGGTTCAAGATTCATGCCGCACTTCGGGCAGGCACCGGGGTGCTCCTGTGAGATCTCCGGATGCATGGGGCAGACGTATTCCGTGCGCGAAGCGAGCTGCGGGATCTCTGCCTCCAACGCCATGCCGCACGAGGGACACGCGCCAGGCTTTGCCGAGCGAACCTCCGGGCACATCGGGCAAACGTAGGCCGAGCTTGTTGGCGATGCTGGGCTGCCCGTCATGCTGCTGACCTTACTTCGCGCCGCCGAGTTCGCAGCCATCCCCGGAGTCCCCGAGCCAAGGCTCGCAAGTTGAATGATGGGCGACGACCCGGGCATCATTCCGCCCGGTTTGTAAGCCGGCGAAAGATATTTTTCAGGATCAGAGCGAAAACGCTCATTGCACTTTGGATTGCAGAAAAAATATCCGACGCCCTTGTATTCGTAACTACCACCGCGGGCGGTGGCCGGATCGACCGTCATTCCGCAGACGGGGTCCTTTGCTTTCGTTTCCGGCAAGGATGAATTCCCTTTCAGCACGCGTGTGAAATCCGTCATTGAATCAGAACACGATGCATATCAGTGACTGATATAGTAAAACCCAAGTACGCCGAATGCACTTGCATTTTCAGCAAGCATGGCCGAGGTACTTCCATGACCACTGTCGAAATCAGCTACAACTATGGCACGTCGCCGGACGAAGCCGTGATGCGGGGTATCGACAACATTCGTGATGTGTATGGAATTCGCCGCCTGAAGTTCAATGAATCGTTGCGCAGCCTTGCCGTCGAGTACGATGCCACGCGACTGAATCCGGCAACCATTGAGAGCCTGTTGCGCCGAGCCGGATTGGATCTCCAGGCAAAGCCAATGGATTTTCAGGCAAAGCCAATATACTGACGCGGAACGCGCCGCCGAGCGCCGCTGTCTCTTTCTCATAATGAACCGCAATTAGAAAGGGCTCCGCCAATAGTTTCATAGGCTGGAGCCCTTTCATGCGCCACTTCGTCTTGCCCTTTCTATACGCAGGTGCCATGCCAAACCCTCGCCCTGGAGAGTCAATGAGTTAGCAGAAATCGTTCCGGACCACCGCAGGAAAACTTTGCTCGGCTGCGTAAGAACGACATAGCCGCCAACTTACCGGGGACCGTCCCGCCTGCAAAACATCCACAGCTCTGAGGGTTGCAGAGCACATAAAGGTATGTGTTATATTGGGTTTGGTCGTTGGTTACTGGCGGCCGCCACAACTTGAAGCGCAACGCTTCGAAGTGCGCCCTTAGCTCAGCTGGATAGAGCGTCTGACTACGAATCAGAAGGCCGGGAGTTCGAATCTCTCAGGGCGCACCATCTCTTCTCCCCTGTATTTTGAATGGGCCACCTGGAGCCGCGCGAAGGCTCCCATTACTGCCCAGCTCTCTTCTTTGGTTACCCTACTGCGGAGCCGCTTTAGCTCACCTATAGCGGCTGGCCCATACCTAATAATTTGCTGCTCCGGACTGACTCTGCTGTAGCTCGCGAACCCTCCGCTGCGCCTCTTCGGCAAGCTGCGTCTGTCCGTCGGCTTGGGCGAGTTCAGATAATCGGCTCCAGCGGATTGCAACTCCGGGAGTAAGCTGAACCGCCTGCTGCTGCCAGTTCAGCGCCTCCTGACTGCGTCCCAATTGACGGCAGGCATCTGCCCGTGCTTCGTCCAATTGCGAGAAGAATTCCGGATTCAGCTTTTCTGAGCCGCCGCGGAATGGGCTGGCATCCTCTGCTTTTTGGACGCTCTTCAGCGCAAGTTCCGGTTGCTTCAGTTTCAGTCTCACCTGCGCAAGAGCCTTGTAATTGTTCGCCGGTGACGCGGAGAACTCGGCCGAGTTCGCAATCGCGGGCTCAGCCTCTGAATAGCGATGCTCGGCGGCGTACATTCTTCCCAACGCGTACCAGGCAACTGCACTCTCCTTCAGTGCGAGGGCTGCCTTATACTCCCGCTCGGCTTCTGGCATCCGTTTTTGCTGTTGGTAAAGCTGTGCCAGGAAGAGATGAATGTTGGGATCCTTTGGCTCCATCGAGACCGCCCTACTCCAGCTCTGTTCCGCTTCGCTATCGCGCGACAGCGCATACATCACCGCGCCCGTGTTCGAATAGTACTGGAAGAGTTTTTTCCGGCTCGATGACAACGGCGGCTGGAACTCCACACTTTTGCAATCGATCTGGAAGCGGTCGATCCATCCCTGATTCTCGGGGCGTTGGCGAAGCAGCACCACCGACACTTCATCCATGTACACCGGATGCCACTCCGAGCTATTGCAAATGCCCCCAAGATCCGCATTCTCCAGCCCACCCACGCGAGCCAGCGAGAACATCAGCAGATTGATCTTCCGTCGGTCGGCAATCTCGCGCCAGAATGGCGAATCGATCTGCGTCCCAAGCAGTTTCTGCTCTTCGGAAAATATCTCCGCACTCACCGACCGGCCATCGGTGTAATCCGGGTATTTCGGCCCCAGGCGCAAGGCGGTGAAACCACCAAGATTGTACGGCTGAAAAATGTTCCCTGGTAGCTGCTCCCGCTCGATGAAAGCGGCCGCTCGCTCTGGGAACCACCACGACTCACCCGCGCCAAAATCCACTACATCGTTCGCCGCAATGTAGGACCGATCTGAAACTAGATCGCCAATCCTAACCACTGCCAACACACAAATTGCGCCTGCGGCGATCGCGGGCAAATATCTCTTCCACCGCAGCACCCGCTCGCCACCACCGATACGGCTCCAGTTCTCTTCCAGAATCGTGCTGCCCAGCACTACCACGATGATCGCAAACAGTCCTTGGAAGCGTATTCCCTGAACCGAAGCCGCCATCGCCGCTGCAATGAAAAGCGCAACGCCGAATTGACGCCTCCACCCCGCCAGCAACACAACCGCGCCGGCTACCACCAGTAGCCACCAGTAACTGCTGTCTGGACTGTGCACCGCAAACGCCTGCATCATCGAGCGCCAGGTGAGCCGGACTCCTGACCACTCTCCTTGCAGAGCCCCGACAGCCGAACCGCGCCTCATGCCCTGAGAAAGCGCCAGCGAAGTTCGAAGTAACCCCAAGCCCCATGGATTCACCAGTACCGTCAGCACCGCAGCCACAAGCCATGGCCCCGCGCGACGCAACCGCACAATCGCCGCCGCCCGCCTCTCGGCAAATAGCATCTCGCTCAATTCAAGGGCCGCGTACCCCACCAACAGGCCAATCCCGGCGATAACTCCAGGATGCAGATTCACCCAAAGCAACATGATCACAGGCAGCGCCCATAGCTGCCTCGACAGCCCGTGCTGAATCTTCGCCTCCTGTGTCCCCGAGCAATGGAAACGCCAAAGCTCCGTTAGCAGCGCGGCGAACAATAATGTGGTGAACAAGTCGGCTCGCGGAGTCGTTCGATAAACCAGCGACGGGACAGCCAAGATTGCCAACAGCGGCGCAGCGACTCCCTTCGATGGAGCCCGCAGAGCAAGATACGCCACCACCGCCGCGCAAGCCAGTGCGCAGAACCAGCTCAGCCCGGCATAGCCCCAAGCAGAGAAGATCGTGTATAGCAGAACTCCCGCAAGCGGAGGATAGTGCCAAGGTGCTTCCGGAGATGTGTAGGAGAGAACGTCGGTGCTGGGGATGGCTCCATGCGCGAGCACCCACCTCCCGGTAGCCATCAGCCACCCACTATCGAAATCCCCAATGGTATGTAAGCCGCCCAGCAATGCATAAGCGATCGCCAGCAGCACCAGCGCCCTGCGCAGGTTGCGCCAGTTGAATAATCCAGGGCAAGTCATTGTAAGAAGTTAAATGATACGTGAGCGCAACCGAAAAAGGGAGCCTCATCAGCTCCCAGAATCACAGCAGAGCACCATGTCTTGGTCTTGCTCAGAGCTCTTCGAACTCTTCCCCGCCAAACAGCAATTGCTGGTGGCGCACATATCTCCCCGTTCGTCGACGCAGGCACTCTGTCGTCACGCCCGTCTCCGCCGTTGCGTTCTTCAGAGTCTCTCGACCCTATACCCAAGGACCTGCCGAAGCAGAGAACTCGGGTTTTCCTAGACAGCGCTATTAAGCACCGTGCCAATCGCGGTGAACGCAGAATTGACAGCATTGCCCAAGGTTCCCATCGTCGCGGTCGCGGCGAGCGCGATCAAAGCCGCTGCCAGAGCATATTCAATTAAATCCTGACCAGACTCATCGTTGTGCAGATTGCGAAGGGTACGCAGAATATTAGCTTTCATTCGGAGCTCTCCTCAAATAGTTGTGTGTAAACAACAAAACGACCTCCGCAGTTTATGATCGACTATCACCTTGGCCGGTATCGATCATAGCGGTCGGGAACATCACAATTCTTGCCCTGGACGGCGGGCCGCCAGAGAACGGGACGAACCAATAACTCTGATGCAGAGTTGCTGCCTTACGGTTGCGAGCGTCACGCATAAAACAGTGACTCACGGTTTCAGGGTGGAAAATTCCGCTTAGACTGGCCCTCTATGGAGTGGTATTTGCGCGTATTGATTGCGACCTCAAACAAAGGGAAGCTGCGCGACTTCGCTGGCGCCGCAGGGCATGGAGTCCTTGTAGAGGGGCTGCTGGATTTCATCAGCCTGCCGGAGCCAGTCGAAGACGGTGCAACCTTCGAGGACAATGCCCGGAAGAAGGCGGAGCACTACAGTCGTTTTGCTCCCGGTGAAATTGTGCTGGCCGACGATTCCGGCCTTTCCGTCGACGTCCTCCGCAACGCGCCCGGGGTGCACTCCGCACGTTACGCGGTGCTCGATGGGGCGCGCGGCAACAGTAGCGATGCAGCCAACAACTCCAAGCTGCTGAGCGAGTTGGAACCATTCGCGGGGGCTCAGCGCAGGGCGCGCTTCATCTGCGTAATTTCCGCCGCCCGGAACGGGCACGAGGTGGCAAACTTTCGCGGCGAGGCCGAAGGGTTCATCCTCAGCGAGGCTCGCGGAGCGATAGGTTTCGGCTACGACCCGCTGTTCTACTTCCCTCCCCTTGCCAAGACCTTCGCCGAACTCACGCCGGAGGAAAAGGCCCACGTGAGCCATCGCGGCGAGGCTTTGCGAAAGTTCCTGGAGTGGGCGCGGCAGCCGGGCCGTGACCTACAATCCCAGCAACGGGTCTAGTCAACACCGAGCGTGCGCCTCTCCACTTCAAACTCGCGGGCAAACATCTTTTTCGCGTCAATTGCCAGGAACTTTCCCCGGCTGCGGGCGAGGACCTCGCCCTTGGCCCCGCGTAGCTCAGCGCTGTTGTAGAGCGCCCGGCCCCGCACTCTGCTCACCCGGCCCTCCACCACCAGCGGTCGCCCCAGAGGCACGGGCCGCAGATACTCCACCTCCATGCGCCGCGTGAGGGCAACTTTACTCTTCAGTTTGTTGGCCTTGCCCATTGCCTCGTCAAGGATCGTGGCGATGATGCCTCCGTGAGCATGGCCCGGCGGTCCGGAGAAGTGTATGCCAAGCTCAAATTCGCAGATGTAGCTCTTGCCGTCGGGACTGAGCGCAAAGTTCAGGTGCAGTCCGCTGGGATTTGCCGGACCACAACCAAAACAGGCATCCCGCTGCCAGCTCTGCGACGGTACATCGTGATCATGCGTGTGCTTCTGGTTCATCAATTGCGGTTCCGCCGTTCCAATTGCATCGGTGGCTTCCATGCATTCTTCGATTCAGCATAGAACGCTTTCGATTCAGCCCGCAAAATCAGATTGCGATTCATTTTCCATCTGAGATTAATTCCAGTGCCGGAAGGATTGCTTTCAGCATCTAGGAGGAGATGGCAGGCATGCTTTCCCACTCCTCTAATCGACCCGTTCCTGGCGGCGGCAACCGAGGTCCTGCCCCACCCGAAGCATTCGGTGGTGGCGGTGGGGGCGGAGGCCGCGGCGACGGCGACGGCGTGCATGGTTTCCGGCAGCAGCTACAGCGCTACCGGTTGGGCCTGCTGTTCACCATCGCCTCCATCGTAATGCTGTTCATCTCGTTCACCACCCTGTTCGTGGCGCGCCGTGGAGCCGGCAAGTTCGATCCCCTGACCGGCGCCTTCCAGAGCGACTGGACTCCGGTGTCGCTGCCAATGAAGATCCTCCTCATCAACACCGCGGTGCTGCTCGTAAGCTGCATCCTGATCGAGATTGCAAGGCGTGCCGCGAGACTCGAAGCCATCCTGGTTCCGATGAGCAGAATTCCAGGCGTGCGCGCCATTCGCCAGACCTCGATGCTGTGGATGTGGGCGACTGCTCTTTCAGGATTCGGATTCCTCTTCGGACAGTACCACCTATGGCAGCAGTTACATCTCCAAGGTGCGTTCCTGAACAGCAGTCCGGCCAGTACATTCTTCTTTCTGCTCACCGGGACTCACGCCCTGCATCTGACCGCCGGTCTGATGGTATTGCTCTATGCCTGCCTGGCGGCGGGGCCCAGGCTCTCCATTGACCGGCGTTGCATTACTCTTGAAATTACCGCTTGGTATTGGCACTTCATGGGCGTGATGTGGGTGTATGTCATGCTGGTGTTGAAGCTGATGGATTGATTCCACTACTCTCTATTGCAGCCCTTGCTGTAGTGCCGTTGCTGCCAGTGTAGTGGCTTGTAGTTGTTCTTGCTGTTGCTTGAAAGTGCCATCCTGAGCGCAGCGAAGGACCCCTACCCGGCCCAGTTCTTCGGTGCAGCCCCAAGCTTTCCCACCCGTCTGATCGATTCTTCTTCAGGAACGAACTATAATAGTAGGTTCGGTAACCGCCGGATTCCGGCCGTAGGGTCGAGCGCCGCAATCGGGTTGGCTGACCGGTCTAACTATGTCCAAGGAAGCAATCGTAGTTCGCGGCGCGCGCGTTCATAATTTGAAGAACATCGATTTCGAAATTCCGCACAACCGTCTCACGGTAGTCACCGGAGTATCCGGTAGCGGAAAGTCTTCGCTGGCCTTTGACACCATCTATGCCGAGGGTCAGCGCCGCTACGTCGAGTCGCTCTCAGCCTATGCGCGCCAATTTCTGGAGCGCATCGAAAAGCCCGATGTTGACCTAATCGACGGTATTGCTCCCGCCGTCGCCATCCGCCAGAAGAATCAGACCCGCAATCCCCGTTCCACCGTGGCCACGGCTACCGAGGTCTACGACTACCTTCGTCTGCTCTACGCGCGCATCGGACGTACCTATTGCCCGCAGTGCGGTGAGCAGGTGAAGAACGACACCGTGGACGAGGTTGCCGGGCGCATCCTCGCCTTGGAAGACGGCACGCGGGTGCAGGCCCTGTTTCCCTTGCTGCATGCCGAAGCTATCCCCTCCAGCGAGGTCGAAAAGAAGCCTCGCGGACGCAAGAAGAAGCAGCCCGAAGTCGATCCCGGCGCGGTCCTGAAAGAACGCCTCTTCGAGCTGCGCAAGCGGGGATTCAACCGTTTGTTCCAGGATGGCGAACTGTTCGAATTCTCCACCCCGGAGTCCTTGTTGGGAATCGACTTCGCCAAACCCGTCTTCATCCTGCTCGATCGCATCGTGGTGGACCCTGAGTCGCGCTCGCGCATCGTCGATGCCATTGAGAGCGGCTATCGCGAGGCTGGTGAGGTGGTCTTTGAGACCGCGCCGCGGGAAGGCGAACCGGTACGTCTGCGCTTTTCCCAGCGCTTTGAGTGCAAGCGGTGCAATCTGAAATTTGAGCAGCCCGAGCCAAGGCTCTTCTCTTTCAATAATCCTTATGGCGCCTGCCCCCGCTGCCAGGGCTTCGGTAACACCATCGACTTCGACATGGACCTGGTGATTCCGGACAAGTTGAAGAGTCTGGCCGAAGGCGCAGTGGAGCCTTGGACGAAACCCAAGTACAGGCCGCTGGGCACGGAGATGCGCCGCGTGGCGCGCCTCGCCGGAATTCCCTTGGATGTGCCTTGGGCTAACCTCAAGAAGGAGCAGCAGAAGCTCATTCTTGAAGGCGACGGGAAATGGTTTGGTGTGCGCGGCTTCTTTGAGCATCTGGAGCGCAAGAAGTATAAGCTGCACGTGCGAGTTTTCCTCAGCCGCTACCGTGGTTATTCGCTCTGCGGAGCCTGTGGCGGAGCCAGGCTGCGCAACGAGGCCCGCCAGGTCAAGGTCGCGGGCCTGGATATCTGCCAGGTCTGCAGCAAAACCGTCGAGCAGGCCGTGCGCTTCTTTCAAGAGCTCAGGCTCACCGGCGAAGAGGCGGGCATTGGCGGCAAGTTGCTGGAGGAGATTCGCGACCGCCTGCGCTTTCTCAACGAAGTTGGATTGGAATACCTGACCCTCGACCGGCTCTCCTCAACCTTGAGCGGCGGCGAGGCGCAGCGCATTCAACTGGCGACCTCGCTCGGTTCCCGTCTGGTCGGCACCTTGTATGTGCTCGACGAACCGTCGATCGGACTGCACAGCCGCGATACCGCCCGCCTCATTAACATCCTCAAGAGCCTGCG
This sequence comes from uncultured Acidobacteriaceae bacterium, assembly GCA_964563875.1. Classification (GTDB taxonomy): domain Bacteria; phylum Acidobacteriota; class Terriglobia; order Terriglobales; family Acidobacteriaceae; genus TOLSYN. The sequence continues at coordinate 37,646 of CAZLZA010000005.1, read as the reverse complement.
CGATCTCGGCAATACCATTCTGGTGGTCGAGCACGATCCCGAGGTGATGGCCACCGCCGATGAAATCCTCGACCTTGGCCCCGGTGCCGGCGAGCACGGTGGCAAACTGGTGGCCAGCGGCACCTACGAGGAGATCCGCGCCAATCCCAAGTCCCTAACTGGTCGCTACCTGAACGGTGATCTCCAGATCCAGATTCCTTCGCAGCGGCGCGCCTGGGGGAAGCAATTCCTCAGGCTGCGTGAGGCTCGCGGTCACAATCTAAAGAACGTCGATGTCACCATCCCTCTCGGTATGCTGGTTGCCGTCACCGGCGTCTCCGGTTCGGGCAAAAGCACCCTGGTGCATGACGTTCTCTACCAGCGCCTCGCGGCCATCAAGCGCCAACCCACCGCAACCATCAGCGATGGCGATCTCTGCGAACTCGAAGGCGAGCAATGGCTCGATGAGGTGCAACTGGTGGACCAGTCGCCCATCGGTCGCACCCCGCGCTCCAATCCGGTGACCTACATCAAGGCATTCGATCCGATTCGCGAGCTCTTCGCTTCCCTTCCCGAGTCCAAAAAGCACGGTTACACCGCCGGACATTTTTCCTTCAATATCCCCGGCGGACGTTGCGATACCTGTTCTGGCGATGGCACGGTCACCGTCGAAATGCAGTTTCTCGCCGATGTCGAACTGATCTGCGAGGATTGCAAAGGCACGCGTTACAAGCCGGAGATTCTCGCCGTGCGCTATCACGGCAAGAACATCCATGATGTCCTGAACATGACGGTGAAAGAAGCGCTCGGATTCTTCACCGGCGTTCCCAAGCTCATCGACAAGCTACGGGTTCTGGAGGAGGTCGGCCTCGGATATCTGCGGCTCGGTCAGTCTGCCACCACCCTCAGCGGCGGCGAAGCGCAGCGAATGAAGTTAGCCGCCCACCTGCAACCGCCTGGACGCGACAGCCTGCGCAAGAATCCCGATGGCACGTCCGTCAAGCGCAAGTCCCACATGCTCTATATCTTCGACGAGCCCACCACGGGTCTCCACTTTGATGATGTGAGCAAACTCCTGGCGGCCTTCAAGAAACTGATCGACGCAGGCGGCTCCGTCGTGGTCATCGAGCACAATCTTGACGTGATCAAGGTTGCGGACTGGGTCATCGACCTTGGCCCCGAAGGCGGCGAACGCGGCGGAGAAGTTGTTGCCACCGGCACGCCGGAAGAAATCGCAGCCCATGAGGGCTCTTACACCGGGCAATGGCTGCGCAAAGTGCTGCCGCTGCAAGCGGTGGTCTTGTGAGGCCAGGGTCTATGAGGTTGGCCCTGGTGAGGCTCACCGCAGCTTGCGGCCTTGCTCTTTTGCTCCCTGCCACTCCCTTCGCGCAGAGAAGTCCCGCCCCCAGCACGCCCGCCAAGGAACCGGCAGCCATCCTTCGCGCCGAGAGTGCCATGGATCAACAGCACTGGTCCGAGGCGGAGCCAATTCTCCGTAAACTGGTCGTCGCCAGCCCAAAAGATGCGCGCGCCTGGTTCGACCTCGGTTACGTGATGCACGCCGAACAAAATTATCCCGAGGCAATTCTCGCCTATCGCGGAGCGGTCGCAGCCCAGCCCGACAGTTTTGAATGTAATTTGAATCTTGGCCTGATGCTCGCGCACGAAAATCAACCGGACGCATCTAAGTTCCTGGAGATGGCTACCCACCTGAAGCCGACCGGCGACCATCCGCCGGAATCACTGGCTCGCGCTTGGACCGCGCTGGCCCGCGTGCAGCAGTCCCGCGCTCCACAGCACGCGCTCGAGTCCTGGTCGCACGCGGTCGAACTTGCGCCCGGCAACGCCGAGGACCGGCTCGCCTTCGGCACCGCACTGGAGCAAGCGGGCGATATGACCGCAGCGGAGAGAGAATTTCGCAAGGCAAACGAACTTCTTCCCCACTCGCCGGATGCGCTGGCCGCCCTGTCCAACCTTTTCATGCGCACCCAGCGCCTGCCTGAAGCCGAAGAGACTTTGCGGCGACTGGTCTCCGAAGCCCCGCAGGATGAGAGCGCCCATCTGCAGCTTGGGCGCGTGTTGAGCGTGGAGAAGAAAGACCCCGAAGCTTCGGCGGAGTTGCGGCAGGCTCTGGCCTTGAGACCCGACGACTGGGATGCCTTGCGGGAGCTTGCATTCCTCCAGGAGCGCGACAAACAGTATGCTGCCGCCGAGAGTAGCTATCGCAATCTGCTGACCCACTTCCCCGCCGATGCGGAGTTGCACAACGGACTTGCGTCGGTGCTGCTCGCGCAGTTCAAGTACCCGGAAGCCCAGAATGAGTTCACCATCTGCCTTCGTCTCAAGCCGGATTGGGGAGAAGCCTACGGTCAGTTGGCGCTGGCTGCCTCGGGCAACAAAGATTACCAGCTTGCCATCAGTGCTTTGGATGCGCGAAAAAAGTTTTTGCCCGAACTCCCGAGCAGCTACTTTCTACGTGCCACTTGCTACGATCACCTCCGCCAGTTCGCTCCAGCCGTAGAGAACTACAAGGCTTTTCTGGCGGCGTCCAACGGACAGTTTCCCGACGACGAGTGGAAGGCGCGACACCGCTTGATTGCCATCGAACCCGAGGCCAATAGAAAGAAATGAAAGTGCTCCACGGTTTGCTGACCGGTTGGTTGCTGGCAACTTCCTTTGCCGTAGCCCAGCAGAGTCCTGCGGCGGCCTTGCAACAGCGGGCCGATACGGCGAGCGGAATGGATTGTGTCCGCCTCAGTATGCAGGCGGCGCGGCAGGATCTCGAGGATGCAGACCACTACTTCGGAACCGGCGACGTGAAGGCAGCCCATGCAGCAGTCGACCTCTCTCTGCACTATGCCCGGCGTTCGGTGGATTGCTCGTTGCAGTTTCACAAAGGCGAAAAACCCACCGAGATCAATCTTCGTACCCTCATCCGCCGGATGAGGGATGTCATGCAAACGCTTGATTCAGAAGATCGCGCGCATCTGAAGCAGTCTGTGACCGAGTTGGAAAAGCAGCGCGACCGGATCCTGCGCGGAATTTTCGGCCCCGCCGTCGGCGACTCTCCGGAGAAGAAGCCATGAAGACTTTTGTAACCATCCTTCTCGCCGTCTTTTGTACCGCATCCCAGGCCCAAACCCATCACGACCCGCTCAACGAACGCGAAATCGAGCAAATGCGCGACAACGCCCAGGACCCCAAAAAGCGCATCGATCTAATCATCGCCTTTGCCCGCGAGCGTGTGCTGGCCATCGAACGCCTGCATAGCGCCACCAACCCCGCTCTCAGCGACGCCGACAAAATCGCCGATTTACTTAGCGATTTGGCGGTCCTGATTGACGAACTCGACGATAACCTCGCAATGTATAACGGACATAGCGAGGACCTGCGCCGTCCCCTGCATCATGTGCTGGACGCTGAGGAGGAGTTCCAGAAGAAAATCGACGCGCTCAACGATGCGGCAACCCCGCTCCAGAAGCGGCGTTTTTCCGCAGCCCTGGAGGATGCCTCGGATTCCCTGCGAAGCAGCACCGAAACCGCGCGCGCCATGCTTGCCGATCAGATTGAAAAGAAAGGCGAGGAGAAGAGCAAGGGAAAACAAGCCCGCGAGGACGCCGAGCCCATGCGCGTCCCGCCCCTGCGTACTCCTAACCCACCCCCGGGCGAGACCGGTACGCAACGGACTCCGGCCCAACCCTGAGTTCCGAACCCAGCGCCAAACTCGTCCCACCGGCCCATGCTTCTGATAATCTGGAATTACTTTGAAGGATTCGTTGCTGCTAATGCTGCAGGAAATGTACCGGGAACTTCGGCCACGCGCGCCGATTCCCGAGTTCGATTTGCAGTTCTATCCTTTCGCCAACATCAATAACACCATTCGCCTCAACGAAGGCCGGATGAAAGTGCGCCTCTCAGACCTTCTGGAGGGCGCGCCCGAACCGGTCTTGAAGGCCATCGTGCACATTCTGCTGGCCAAGATTTACCGCAAGCCCATCGATGCCCGTCACACCTCGCGTTACCGCCGCTATGTTGCCTCCCGCGACATGATGGAAAAGGCGCAGCAAGTCCGCCAGATTCGCGGACGCAAGCGCCTGGAATCCGCGCAGGGCATCTACTACGACCTCGACGAAGTGTTTGACACCCTGAATGTCCGCTTCTTTTACGGACTCCTTGGGCGTCCGCAGATGAGTTGGAGCGCCGAGCGTGCCCGCCATCTGCTGGGCCACTACGATCCCGCGCACAACGCCATCATCATCAGCAAGGTGTTTGACCAGGCACGTGTGCCCCGCCTCGCCATGGAGTACATCGTCTATCACGAGATGCTCCACCTGAAGCACCCGGTAAAAATGCGTGGCAGTCGCCGCTGTGTCCACGGCAAGGAATTCCACGAAGACGAAAATGCCTTCCCTCAAATCGAAGAGGCAAGGCTGTTTTTGAAAACTCTATAAGCGGGTGGCCCATATCCGCCCGCAGTTGGCGAATGTGGGAGGCTAAGTCCGGTACCGTCCCAGATCGTCGTCGCTCAGTCCTTCCAGCCAACGCCGCAGATCGTCTCCCGTTATCCGTCCCGTGGTGCCGGTTGCAATGCGTGAGCTTTTCAGCACGTCCTCATCCACAAAGATCGGGCAGTCCGTGCGCATCGCCAATGCAATTGCATCCGAGGGACGTGAGTCAATCACGATGGGCTCACCATTGCGCGTCGCCCAGATCGCCGCGTAGAACGTGTCATTGCGCAACTCGGTGACCACCACGCGCTCCACCGTGGCGCCCAGTCCAACGATTGCATTCTTCAGCAGGTCATGCGTCATGGGGCGTGGCGGCGAGACTTTTTCGATCTCCAGCGCAATCGCGTTGGCCTCGAAGACACCAACCCAGATCGGCAGTACCGAATCGCTGTCGACTTCCTTCAGAACGATGATCGGCATGTTGGTAGTCGGGTCTAACATCAGTCCGCGAATTCGCATTTCGACTTCCACGCTATCCTCCCTCTACCGGCAGTCACAGAATACAGAAGACTGCTGGCTTCCCCACCACTTCGCTGACCGACACCATTTCTCCCACCAGGCTGTTTGGATGCGCCAATACCACCCGAACCTGCGCGTAGCCTCCAACCTTCGGCGCCGTCATGCCCGCGGGAACCGTAAAGTTCAACGTCTTGTTCTGAGATGTACGCCCGGTCACCTGGTCGCGAGCCGGTTGATAGCCTTCGACCATCACTTCCAGCACCTGCCCCACGTGCCGCGCGTAGTTAACCCGTTGAATCTCGCGCTGCCGCCCGTTCAGCATCGCCAGACGATCTGTCTTCTCTTCTTCGGAGATCGCATTCTCCATGGCAATGGCCGGTGTGTTGGGGCGCGGCGAGTACTTAAAGCTGAACACGCTGTCGAACTGCACTTCCTCCAGCAGCGTCATAGTCTCGTCAAACTCCGTACTGCTTTCGCCCGGAAATCCCACAATAACATCGGTGGTCATCGAGATCGATCGATTCTTTGCCGAGCGAATCCATCCTACCCGTTCCAGGTACTGCTCGCGCGTGTATTCGCGAGCCATCGCCGAGAGCACGCGCGACGAACCGCTCTGCACGGGAAGATGCACGTGGTCGCAAAGAGTTGGCACCGAATCGATCGCCTGAACGATTTCCCGCGTAAAGTGCCGCGGATGCGAGGTCATGAATCGTACCCGCCGAACTCCCGGAACCTGCCCAACCTCGGCCAGCAACTCAGCAAACGTCCGCCTCCCGAGCGGGTCGCAATAGGAATTCACATTCTGCCCAAGCAGTTGAATTTCCGTCAGACCGCCATCCACAATGCGGCGCGCCTCTTCCAGCACTGACTCCGAAGTACGGCTGCGCTCGCGTCCCCGCGTGTAGGGCACAACGCAGTAGGCGCAGAATTTATCGCAGCCTTCGATGATCGTGATATATCCGCGATGGGGGTTGGTGCGCGCCGTGAACTCGGTCTCGAAAGTCTCTTCCGTGTTGCGGTCGTCCAGCCCGGTGGCGCGCTCTCCGCGCTCGATCTGCACCAGCATCTCCGGCAGATTCCGATAGCTCGCCGAACCGGCCACCAGCGAAACGTGGGGCGCGCGCTCGAAGATCCGTTCCCCCTCCTGCTGCGCCACGCAGCCGATGACCGCGAACTTCTTTCCCTGCTTCTGCAGTCGCTTGAACTCCGCCAGACGATGGAAAACCTTCTGCTCGGCCTTGTCCCGGATCGAGCAGGTATTGTAGAAAATCAGGTCAGCTTCCTCTTCCGACTCCACCTGCCGATAGCCCTGCGCGATCAGTGAACCAGCGACTTTCTCCGAGTCGTGGAAGTTCATCTGGCAACCAAAGGTCTCGATAAAGAATGTTTTTTGCTGCTCGGAACTCACTCCCCAAAATCCTTGCAGGCCGGCTTCGTCAACCCGCCCGAGCCGCAGGCTCGCCGGAGAGAAATCCGGAGCCCGCGCTCGCTCTTTCCGTCATTATCGCAGATTCCAACGGCTCGGCAGCCTGCCGACAATCTCCCCTGCTCCCAGCCGGAGATGGGCGCCCAACTGTGGATAACCCAAGTTGACGAAACTACATCAAGCACTTATGATCAAACCGTTGCACTTAGCATACTAGCAGCGCTGCACTGCCCCCTCGTTCAACGGTAGGACACCTGCCTCTGGAGCAGGGTATCGGGGTTCGAATCCCTGGGGGGCAGCCAAATCCATCCCACACTTCCGTCCTGACCAAACAGACTCACCCGCAAGCCAACTTAATCCCCGATATTCAACGCCCGTTTGAATGATCCCCGTTCGTTCTTGATCTTCTCCTGCAGCAGAGTGATGGCGTAGATGAGTTGCTCAGGTCGAGGTGGGCATCCCGGCACATAGACATCGACCGGTATCCACTGATTGACCCCCTGCACGATGGCATAGTTGTTGAAGACTCCGCCGGAGGTGGCGCAGGCGCCCATGGAGATCACCCACTTGGGCTCGGGCATTTGCATATAGAGCTGACGAATTACCGGGGCCATTTTCTGCGACACGCGCCCCGCAATGATCATCAGGTCGGACTGCCGAGGCGAGGGGCGGAATACCTCTGCGCCGAAGCGCGCAATGTCAAAGCGCGATGCTCCCATCGCCATCATCTCAATGGCGCAGCATGCCAGCCCAAAGGTCATGGGCCAAATGGAATTCTTGCGCACCCAGTTTACGGCGGAGTCCAGCGAGGTCAGGAGCACGCCTTCCCGCTCATGGCTGCCGCCGTAGGTAACCTGGGCAATGCGGGCCGGGCTTTGCGGATCGCCGGCAAGGGCCTCGAATCGCTCGGTTCCAGTCAAGTCTTTTTCCATAGTCTCCCCGGTAACCGACTATTGTACCGCCGCGTGGTCTAGGTTTCCACTCCCGATCGCAAGGAACTCTCTGGCTAGGAAGCGCGGCTCCTGCTACCTTTAGCGTATGCACAGTCCCGGCGTTTGCGGAGTAATCTTGGCGATCGGAGCCCAGCCTGGAGACCGGGTTGGAGACCGGGTTGCCGATGGGGTTGCAGATGGGGTTGCAGATAACGAAGCGCAACTGAAGTCCAATATCGAAACCGTCAGCCGCTTGGTCGACGCCCTGAATACCGATACCGACATGGTGCTGGTCGGCGTCGGCGCCGATGCCGAAGCGCTGACCCCCGTGGTCTGGGCGAAGGGCGCCTATATCGTGCAACTCCCTGCCGGTGCAAGCGATGCGGAAGCCTTGCGCGTGATGCTGCAAGAGGTGTTGAATCGCGGGCGCGATGCAGCATTGGTAACCTCGTTGGAAGTCCTGTCGCTGACGGCAGAGACCGTGCACCGCATGGTAGCCGCCTTCTGTGCGGCAGGCGACGAGATTTGGGCCGTAGTTCCGGAGACCGAGACGCTTCTGGGCCATCCCGTACTGATGGGTCGCCGCATGATCGAGTTATTTCTTCGCGGACAGAAGTGGAGTTCGGCCGATGAGATCGTCTCCGGCAACCTGGAACACGTGCGCACCGTGAAAGCCGCCGATTCCGCCGCCAGCCAAGCCACCTCCGGCCCGGCCTGGAAAGCGCCCTGGGACTAGCTGAGGCTGCGGTTGAATTTGCCGCCGTGATGCGGTGATCCTAATATTCCCATACAGGAGCAATTGTTTTGAGCTATTCCTCTCCCAGCCTTGCCGCGGTTCAGTTTGTGCAACAGGTTCTAGCCACTCGTCCGGCGATTGCCGTCTTTGATTGCGATGGCACATTGTGGTCGGGCGATGCGGGCGCCGATTTCTTCTACTGGGAAATTGCCAATGGATTTATCGCCCCGGAGATTGTCCCTGCCATCACCCAGCGCTACAACGAGTACCTAGCGGGGCGGGTGGACGAACTGGCAATCTGCGGCGAGATGATTCAGATCAACAAAGGTGTGCCGCTGGAGCGGCTCCGCACCGGCGCTCGCGAATTTTTTCGCGAGGTGGTGACGCCCCGGATTTTTCCGGAGTTGCAGGAGCTCACGCATCAACTCGCGGCGCAAGGCTGCGAGCTATGGGCGGTTTCCAGCACCAACAACTGGGTAGTCGAGGAAGGCGCCGCCGTCTTCGGAATTCCTAGCGAGCGCGTGCTCGCCGCCACGCTGGCGGTGGAAGATGGCCTGGTCACCGACCGCCTGTTGCGCGTGCCTACCGATGAGTTGAAACAATCGGCCATCGAAGAGGTGATACAACGCCCGGCGGATGCCGTCTTCGGAAACTCATTGCACGACTTTGCCATGCTGGAGAAGGCCGCTGTCGCCTATGCAGTCAATCCCAATCCGGAGCTGGAAGCCAGGGCGAAGTCCCTGGGATGGAAGGTGTATTGGCCGGAAGGAAGATAGCAGCCGCATTCGCAGATACTCTTCTCTAGTGGCAGGAAATTCAGACAATGTTTCAGGGCCGCTTTGGGGGCGGCCTTTCCCTATGCGCATTGTTTCATTGCAACCAAGCATCACCGTAACTCTGGCGGCCCTCGGAGCCCTGGACCGGGTAGTGGCCTGCACCCGTTACTGCAAGGACCTTTGTCCGGAGCTCTCCTCCGGACCGCAGCTCATCATCGAGGATTCCTGGTCGGCTGATAGCGACCAGATTCTAGCGGCGCGTCCGGACCTGGTGATCGCCTCCGTCCCTTACCGGATGGAGTCGCTGGCAGCAATTCTGCGCGCTGGCATCCGAGTGCTGGCCTTGGCTCCCAAATCCCTAGCCGACATTTATGGCGACATTCGCACCCTGGCGGCGCTGGTCGATCATTACGCGGCCGGAGAAAAACTGGTGCGCGAGCTGCAGGATGAAATCGCCCAGACGCGCGAAGCGACCCAGGGCCGTCCGGTACAGCGGGTCTTCTGCGAAGCGTGGGGCAAGCCGGTGATCGCCTCGCAACCGTGGGTGGCTGAGCTGGTGGAAGCCGCCGGCGGAGTTACCGTGGGCATACCGGGCCAGCAAACCACCGCCGCCGAGGTCGCAGCCCTGAACCCCGAAGTGATCCTCGCGGCATGGTGTGGCGCGGGAGATCGCGTGCCTCTCCATAAGCTCATCCTGCGCGTGGGATGGGCCGCGACCTCAGCCGTGCGCGAACGCCGTGTCTACTGTGTGGCCGACGAACTATTCAACACTCCCGCGCATACCCTGGCGGGCGGACTGCGGGCGATCCGCTGGGCATTGCATCCCACTCTGTTCTGGCAGCCCAAGGGAGTTCGCGGCCTTGACGACGCGGAGCATCGAGGGGAAGCATTGCCTGACTCGCACCCGAAGCAAGTGGTCGCGGCCGTGATCGTGCGAGAGCAGCGGGTGCTGATCTGCCAGCGCACCGAGGAGCAAGCCTTCGCCCTGCAATGGGAGTTTCCGGGAGGCAAGGTGGAGGCCGGAGAAGAGTTGCCCGCCGCCCTGGTGCGCGAGCTGCGCGAAGAGCTGGGGATTACTCCAGCCATAGAGCAAGAAATCGCCACCGTCGGCCATCGCTATGCCGAAGGGCTGGCCGTGGAGTTGCACTTCTTCCTCGTGCGGAATTTTACCGGAAACATCGAGAACAAGATTTTCCGCGAGGTGCGATGGGAAGAGCGCGAGGCCCTGGACGCGGAGAGCTTTCTGGAGGCGGATCGCGAAGTGGTCAGAATGATCCGCAGTGGAGACCAATCCCCGCTCGCATTTTAGTTCGGACCGCTCGTCGCCGGAGTCGAGGTGTCGGGTGCAGGATTCGGATTCGGGTCGCGCGTGCCATCGCCCGTGCTGCTTGATTTTTCTCCCGGCCGAAGCAAAGTAGGAGCGCTACGGCGTTCGTCCCCCGGCGCGGCAATCGAATCCGGCCGCGTGTGTTTCTGCCCTGAGGCGTCACCTGAGGACGCTTCGAGAGTGCCGTTCAGGTCACCCACTTCATTCTGGGTGCGCACCACTTTTTCTCCGGTCACCTTCATCTCTTCAATGCGGATGACCTTATCGCCGACGAAGCGGATGAACTCGACATCCTGCGGCGGAGCACCGTAGATCCACTCCTCGTAATCCTGCCCCTCCTGACTTTCGCGCAACCGGCGCGGCGGCCGCCCCATCGCGTAAGTCACCATATCCTTGTCCATACCGACGAGCGCGTGGTGATTCTTGATCGCGGCCGCCAGCACCGGCGGCAGGTTCTTCTGCTGTGCCTCAGCCACATTCATGGATTTGAAGTCGAGTATGGGTGAGAGCCGGTCCTTGATCTGCTCCGCCGTCAGCGAGCCCACATCCTCCTTCAGCGCAAGGAAGATGAACGAGCCGCTGGAATTGTTGTAAACGTTATCATCGGTCGCCTGCGGCTGTCCGCCGCGAGGATCAATACCGCTGACTCCTACGTTGACCCGATCCGACCACTTCTTGCGCTTCACCGGCCCGCCGTTGATATCGAACACAATCCCACGATGCACGAAGTGGACGCTGGTGATCAGGGCACGCTCGCCGACCTTGGCCGCAGGGCCAAGCTGGGCGATCAGTTGGTTCAGCTCGGCATCCGACGGAGAGATCTTGCCATCCTCCTCGATGCGTACTCCTGCTTTGCCACGCGGCAAGGCGCGGTGCACAAAGGGATGTTCCGCCAGAAATGCCCGAATGATCTCCTGCCGCTGCGCCCCGGAGAGCTTGTCTTCGGCGGTGGCGAGTCCGGAAATAGCCAGCAGCACAAGAAGTATCCGCAGAGCCCAGCCGAGGTGACAGTTAGCTGGTCGGATCGATTGAGAGAGATTTGCCGCCTGATAACTCATGAAGTCCGCCGCGCGTCGGAGCGATCTACCCGGCGGTATAGCGCCGATTCCGGTCACCCTCCGTCCGCAAACTTAGATGCCGGATGTCGCCGAAAGACCAAGTGGACGGTGCTGTATATTTGGCGACGAAGTGAGCATCACGAGCAGCGGCAGCGCAATCACCAGGACGATGGCGCAGGTAGCGCTGGCCTCTGGTCCGTAGGCCCCGCCGGTAAGCGCCTCGGAGCCATGAACGGTCGCCGTGACCACGGTCGAGAAGTCGCGCAGCCCGCTGACTGGTAGGCCAAACACCGCGCCCTGAAACAGGTTCCACCCGAAATGAAGCCCCACCGAAAACCATAGCGACCCGGTGCGAATGCGGGCCAGCGCGAACAGCAGCCCAACCCCCAGAGTATTGAAGAATCCCCAGCTCAGGAAGCCCTGCGCATCGGGATTCCCCAGGTGGACCGCTCCGAAGAGAGCGGAGAGAAAAACTACGGCCCAAAACGCTCCGAAGGCTTCCGTGAGTTTCTGGAACGGATAACCGCGGAAGGATAGCTCTTCGAGCAAGGCTCCGAAAAACAGGAGCACACCTACGGCTGCGGCGCGTAGCAGCATATGACGGCCGAGGTGGAGATGGAAGCGCAGCGACCCGAACCCGGCGATGAATGCCACATCGGCGGCGATGAGCAGACCGCCGAGCGCCAGGCCGACGCTGAACTGGCGGCTTGCAACGGAGTCGAATGGCAAGCCGAGAGCCGCCGGCAGCGGCCAATGATTGTAGTCGAGGACGCGCAGGAAAAACGCGAAGCCCGCCGCGGTGAGGACGCAGGCGATCAACCGGAAGAGCAGCCCCGGGACCAGATTTCGATCCGGAAAAATTGCGTAAACGAAGCCGCTGCCCCAGAAAACCCCAGCCGTCCAGATGGCGGCGATCAGGAAGCGCACGAACGGCGGCAGCAGCGTGGGCATCTCGTACGGCTTCCCCGCCCGGAAGGGCTCAATTGGATGGACTTCGCTCATCAAACTTCGCTCATGAACTTGTGGCCTGCGCTCATACGCTCAAAGTTGTCGTGCTGGCCTGCGCGCCGCTTTTCCCCGCCGCACCAGACCTGATCGCGCCCACCGAAACGCCTTGTCGGGCGACCGCGAAGGGCAGAATCTGTGCTCCGGCGGCGGCCAACTTTTGTTCCACGCGCTGCCGCGCATCCGCTTCGATCATGAACAACACGCAGCCTCCCCCTCCAGCCCCGCAAACCTTGGCTCCCATGGCTCCGTTCTTGCGCGAGATGGTGATGAGGTGATCGATCAGAGGCGTAGCGATGGCGGGTGCATTGCTCCGCCGAAGCTTCCACTCCGCGCGCAGCAACCGTGCGCTTTCCGCCCAGTCGGCCTCGGCGATTGCCGTGCGCATCGCGCGGGCAATTTCGCCGATGTGCTCAAAGTTGCGGAAGACCTTGCGGTCGCCGTCGATATGACGCTTGAAGACCTCCCAGTTATTGATCCCGCTCTTTCGTGGTGCCCCCGTGTAGGCGAGCACAAAGCGCCGGTCGAGTTCATCGGCATCGCAAGCAATCGCCTCGCGATGAATCCCATCGGCATCCAGATGCACCGCGCTGACGCCGCCGTAGAGCGCAGGATAATAGTCCTGGCATCCGGTGGGCACGCCGATCAGTTGGGCTTCCACGTTCTGCGCAATTTCGCGAATCTGCTCCGGCGAAAGCTTACGCTTGGTAAACTGGGCCAACGCCGAGGCCGAGGCGATCATCAGCGCCGAGGAGCCCGAGATTCCCGCCCCTGCGGGCGATTCGGAATGCGTCTCCATACGGAATCCGCACCCGGGCTCGCCGTCGGCATAGAAGAATTTCAGCAGATGAACCGCGAGCTTGTGCCGGTACTTTGCCGACTCCCGCAGCGCCTGCATGCTCGGGAAATTGTCGGCCAACCCAGTGTCGAGCGAGACCAGTTCGACGCCACCGCCGGCGGCAGGGATGATCCGGCAAGTGGTCATTACGCGGACCGCAATATTGACTACGACCGCCCCGGGATGGAACAGATACAGCGGCCACATGTCCATCGTGCCGCCCGCCAGGTCCACCCGGCAGGCCGCACATGCCACCACGCCGCTGACCTGCTTAAATGAGTTTCCAGACATGATGACAGTTGTATCATGCCCGGGCCTTAGACCCGCCCGGTTTTCGTCGCGCTATTTTGGCAGCAGGCGTTTCAGAATGAGAAGCTTCGAGCGTCCTTCGTGTCCTCCCGGAAGATACAGATATCCGGTGGCGGAGTCGTAGGCGAAGGTGTGCCCTTTCACCTCGACTGGCAACTCGCTGGCCAGCCCCAGGCTGGCATTGGCCGAGAGCACGAAGACCGAGCCGCTGGAGACTCCAAGAAGTGAACTGGTAGGCTCATCAAGATCCAGTTGGTCGATGCCTCCGGCGACCGCCGAGCGCGAAAGCTCCTGACCGCTCGCCGGGTCCACTGCCAGCACCGCATAGCGAACCGCGACGTATAGCCGGTCATGACGTGGACTAAAGGCAATGCCGGTTGGTTCGGAAGCGTTGAGTTGGAAGCTTGCCAGGATTTTTAGCGCTGGACTCAGAACCAGCACGCTGCGCCGGTCCTGCAATGTGAGGTAGAGCTGCCGCCTTGAGGGGTCGTAGGCAAAAGCGTATGGGTGTCCGTCCAGGCTCAGTCGGGAAACCGGTTGACCATCGGCGGAGAGATCGAGCGTGGCGACCGATTGAGAGTGCGGAAACGTCACGCAGAGAAGGTGTTCCGTGGGCAGCAGGTAGAGCGCGTCCGGAGCACCATCCACCGGAATCGTGCGCTGCACCTGCCAGTCCGTCGTGGAGACCACAATAATGTTGCGCGCTCCGGAGTTGGCAATGTACACCAGATGCGCCGCCTCATCGACGGCGACCCCGCGCGGCGAGGACATGTCGAGAATATGCCCCACAATCCGCCGCTTCTGCGGATCGAACAGGTCGACCGAACCAGCGCCCGGATGGGAAACCAGGATCATGCCGTGCGCAAACGCAATTTCGTCGAACCCCGGGCGTCCCGGGAGGTCGAGAACCGCGATCTGCTTCAGCACCGGGGCCGTGGCGGCGGCCATCAGCAGCGGCGCAGCCAACAGCAGAGCAGTTCGATGCATGAACCCACGACCTACGAACCTACGACCCAGGAATCGACGAACTCGGGAGGCGAAACCAGACAGACTCACATCGTATGGGATGCAGCCCCGATGAGAACCGCCGCCCCGGGAAAAACATCGATCGGAGCTGGAAGACGGGCGAGCTGTGGCGTAGGCTGTAGGCTGCTTCAGGGAATTACGCGCAGGAAGTTAGCACAGGAATTCATACCGCCAACGCCAAGGAGTTTGCCATGAATCCATCTTCCCTTCCCGGACTGGCTGGGCTCGCCGGCGAACCCGCCGCGCGGCGCAGTCTGGATGTCGCCCTTTGTACCCTGGTGGTCATCGATATTCAGGAGAAACTGCTGCCAGCGGTGCTGAACCCCGAACTCCTGGTGCGAAATTCGCGCCTGTTGATCCGGCTGGCCACCATCCTTGAAATTCCAATCCTCCTGACCACCCAGTACGCCCGCGGCCTCGGAGCCACGGTTCCCGAGATTGCGGAGCTGCTGCCCACCGTGCGGCCCATCGACAAGTTGGAGTTCGGCTGCTTTGGCCGCGAGGAGTTTCGTAACGCCCTGCGCGAGTTGCCCGGTCCAAGAACCACGGTGTTGCTCTGCGGCATGGAGAGCCACGTTTGCGTCATGCAGACCGCCCTGGGAGCCTTGGAGAACGGCTACATGGTGCACGTCGCCTCCGACGCGGTCAGTTCGCGCTCCGATCTCAACTGGCGGCTCGGCTTGGAGCGCATGGAGTCCGCCGGCTGCGTCATCTCCTCCACCGAGATGATGATGTATGAGCTGCTGCGCCGCAGCGGAACCGCGCAGTTTAAGGAGATCCTGCCATACATCAAGTGAGCGGAGAGAAAATGAGCGGAGAAGCAGGGCTGGTGGACGCAACCGCCGCCCAGGAGCAACGCTTTGCCCAGCCCTTCCGGTTGCTCGACAACGCGATTCAGCGCCAGGTGTTTCCCGGAGCCGCGCTGGCCGTCGCCCTGCGCGGCGAGCTGCTGGCGTGGCGCGCCTGCGGACGCTTCACCTACGAATCGGACTCGCCCTCCAATCCCGCCCTTAATCCCGAAGTCACGCGGGAGACCATCTGGGATCTCGCGTCGCTTACCAAGCCCATCGCGACCACCTCAATGGCCATGCTGCTCCACGAGCGCGGTCGCCTTCCCCTCGACGCCAAGGTTGCCGAGTTGCTTCCGGAGTTCGCCCTGCCCCAGTTCGCCGACGAAGCGCAGCGTGAGTGGCGCGAGGCTGTGACCGTCCGCATGTTGCTGGCCCATTCCTCTGGCCTGCCCGCCCATCGCAAGCTCTATCTGGAGGCTTTCGGACGGGAAGCTGTGACCGCATTGGCCATGCGTGTCCCCCTGGAGACCGCTCCCATGCAGCATGCCGAGTACAGCGATATCGGTTTCATCCTGCTCGGCGAAATACTGCAACGGATTGCCGCCGAGCCGCTCGACATCTTTTGTCAGCGCGAAATCTTCACTCCTCTAAAGTGTCTCTTTAGCTTTACTCCGCAACCACCTCTACTGTTTGACGTTCCTCCTACTATGTATGACGCCGCGTACCGCCGCCGAGTGATCCAGGGCGAGGTAAACGATGAGAATGCCAGCGCCATGGGCGGCATCGCCGGTCACGCCGGGCTCTTTGGCGATGCGCTTTCGGTAGCGCGCTTTGCGCAGTGCCTGTTACGCCGCGGCCTGCCCCTTTTCAAGCCAGAGACCGTAGAGCTGTTCACCAGCCGCCAGAGTGAGCCTCCGGGGACTTCGCGAGCCTTGGGATGGGACACACCCTCGGCTCCGTCGCAATCGGGAACCAGGTTTTCGGCCCGATCATTCGGACACCTGGGCTACACCGGAACTTCGCTCTGGTGCGATCCCGAGCGCGGCCTTTCCATAACCTTGCTGACCAACCGGACGTGGCCGGACGCCCGCAATCAGGCGATCAAAGAGCTGCGTCCCCTGCTCCATGACGCGATTGTGAATGCCCTGACTGACTGAATGACCGGCGCGCACCTGCGAATCCCATCGAGTGTGTAAAATCTTAGTAGGAACCGTTTTCATACGGTCACGTTCATACTACATAGCTTTCTTCCGGGACTTATCTCATGGACAAATTTGTAATTCGCGGCGGTACCCCGCTGCTCGGTACGGTTCGAATTAGCGGGGCTAAGAATGCCGCGCTCCCCGCCATGGCGGCGGCATTACTCACCGATGAGCCGGTGATTCTCGAAAACATTCCGCAGGTGCGTGATATTGAAACCGAGCGGCGGCTCTTGGCCGCGATGGGCGCCGAGGTTGAGCTAGGCTATGGACGCGCCCAGCACCGCACCACCATCTGCGCGGCCCATCTCAGCACCAATCCCGAGGCCAGCTACGAGCTGGTAAAGACCATGCGCGCCTCATCGCTGGTGCTGGGGCCGCTGGTGGCGCGCGTGGGATTCGCCCGCGTTTCGATTCCCGGCGGCTGTGCCATCGGAGCCCGCCCCATCGACCTGCATATCAAGGGCTTGGAAAAACTCGGTGCCAAGATCGTCACCGAACACGGCTACATCGAGGCCCGCGCCAAGAAGCTGAAAGGCGCGCGCTACTCGTTCGACAAAATTACGGTCACCGGTACCGAAGACATTCTGATGGCGGCCGTGCTGGCCGAGGGCGAGACCCTGCTGGAAAATTGCGCCCGCGAGCCCGAGGTGGTCGATCTGGCAGCCCTGCTGACGAAGATGGGCGCGCAAATTGAGGGCGCGGGCACCTCCACCATCCGCATCAAGGGCGTCGAGCAACTCCATGGCGCTCGCCACCGCATCATACCCGACCGCATCGAGGCGGCAACCTACATCCTCGCCGGAGCCTTGACCGGCGGCGACCTCATGCTGACCGACTGCGATCCCACCCATCTCACCTCCCTGCTCAATAAGTTGGAAGAAGTTGGCGTGAAGGTGAAAATCGGCGAAGAGTGCGTGCGGGTCATGGGCGACGCCGCCCCTCTAACCGCCGCTGACATCACTACCGAGGAGTATCCAGGCTTTCCCACCGACGTGCAGGCGCAGTACATGGCGCTGGTCACCCAGGCGGCAGGCACCTCCATCATCACCGAAAACATCTTCGAGAACCGCTTCATGCACGCCCAGGAACTTTGCCGCATGGGTGCGAACATCAAGATCGAAGGCCGCCGCGCGATTGTCCGCGGCAAGAGTACCCTGAGCGGTGCCGCGGTGCTGGCCAGCGACCTGCGCGCATCGGCCTCTCTTGTGCTGGCGGCCCTGGTGGCGCAAGACGAGACCATCATCGACCGCGTCTATCACATCGACCGAGGCTACGAGCGTATCGAGGAGAAACTGCGCGGCGTCGGCGCGCAAATGAAACGGATCGGCGAAATCCTGCCACGCCGTGTAGGAGTCTAGGACAGGTACCCCACATCCGCCCTCAGTTGGCGAATGTGGGATTGCAGAAATGACAGCGGACATCCCCGCACCATTACCCAAAAAGTAATTCGGGCACTCCAACCACTATTCAACGAGTTAATCCTGCCGCACCGTAATCAGTGCAAACACGCCAATCGCGCCCAATTCGCCTCTCCCCAAACGCGCTCAAAACGCGACGTTTCAGCTTCCAAACCGCACCTTCGCGCAGCGAAAGCGCCCCATTCTGCAACTTGTCAAGCAACCTTTCCTGAATATTCCTTCCAACTATCTGATTCCAGGCCACATAGAGATTCCGCCAAAGTGATGGAATCACCCTCCAAAGTTGCTATTCTGAACAAAGGAGACCAATCATTCGGCTTTGGAATCGCCGGATGATTGGTACGTATGTCTCCTGTTTTCAAATTTATAGCGGGAAATATAGGGGGGTAGGCCGGATGCGTTTTTTCCTGCCTTCCACGCTTCCTTCAGAGCACCACGCACGCCTCATCAAAATCCAGACGCGGATTGCGCGGATACAACTTGCTATCGTCTCCGTAGCCGAGATTGCAGAGAAAATTCACCTTCCATTTCCCGTCCGGGAAGAATTCCGCATTCACCTTCGCTGCATCGAAGCCCGACATCGGACCGCAATCGAGCCCCAAGCCTCGCGCCGCCAGAATAAAATAGCCTCCTTCGAGCGAACCGTTGCGGACGCCAGTCTCCTCAATGAGCGCTGGATTTCCCGCAAAGTAGGAGCGCATATTATTCTGCGGAAACAGCCTCGGCAAGTTCTCGTAAAATTCCGTGTCCCAAGCGACAATTGCGGTAACCGGAGCCGATCGCGTCTTCTCCACGTTTAGCGGAGCCAGTGCTGGCAGCAAACGGTTCTTTCCTTCAACGGTGGTCAGAAAGACGAATCGTGCTGGCGAGCAATTCGCGCTGGTCGGCCCCATTCTCGCCAGATCGTAGATTTCCTTCAGGAGTGCAAGCGGCACCGCGCGCGGAAGCCAAGCCGTATGCGTTCGCGCCCCGCGGAATAGCTGATCGAGTGTTTGTTCAGAGATCCTGTTTGTCCGCACCACCGCTTCTTTTGCTTCCATCATCGTCCTCACGTTCTAAAAGTTGGGTTCACCTGTGTAGATGCTTACCAACTCCAATGGGATTCGGCGAGTGCGAGCGGCAGCGGCGCAAGTTTCAGCTTGGAATCTGGGATGCGAATTACGGATGCGAATTACGGACGCGAGCCGCGATAAATCGTGACATCGGGCTTGCCGAGCGTGCGGATAATTTCAATCTTGGTGAGACCTCGTGGATTCGCGCGAACCGCTTCGGCCACCGGATCGGAGTCAATGGCGACGATGTAATCGGCTCCGGAGAAAGGCGCGCTGCGGGCCGAATCCCAGGCAATGAACGTCGATTCGGAGATGATGTGATCGAAGTGAATCCCAGCCTTCTGAATCGCTCCCACGTAGTCGCTCGTGTACATCATCACGGTTGAGTTGTCTGGAAAGGACGAGAGGGCTTCGGCGACCTGCGACTCAAGCAGCAGGCGCCCTCGGCTGTTGACCCAGGCTTCGCGATAGCAGATGGGAATCATCCACTTGCGTCCCCACTCGCCCGGCGAATGCGGTGACAAGCACCAGGCGGACGAGCTATAGGCAAGCAACGTGACGACCCAGAGAGCGCTGGTCGCGGCGATGGTCAGCCAGCGGCGATGCAGACGCGCAATCGCCCACGGAATCAGTCCGGCGAACACCGCGATGGCGGGCAGCAATTCGAGTCCGTAGCGCACGTTGTAATAGGAGAACGGCCACCACTCGGGAACGAAGATCGGAACACTGCCGTAGGCGATGGAATAGGCGTAGAACGGAAGCGGTATCCAGAGCAGGAACAATGCGGCAAACCGCCGCAGATGGAAAGCTGAGATCAGCACTCCGGCAACGGCCAGCAGGATGAGCCAGTTCTGGCGCGAGCCTTCGCCGGTGTTCATGCGTGCGGCCTTCAGGAAGTATTGCGCGGCAACGATCATGTGGTCCTTGCCGGGATAAGGAGGATCTGTGGCACGACTCGACCGCTTCTCGATGGCTTTGGCGGAGTAGGGACCATTCAGCCAATCGAGCGGATGACCGGTGATTTTGTAGTTGTGCGCAAGCCACAGCGTGGGGCACAACGCCAGCAGCAGGAGGAAGCAGATCATAGAGCGCGCAACTCGCCTCGCCAGTACCGCCGGTGGTTTGCGGACGAACCAGCGCAACCCCACAACCACCGCGCAGCTCCCAAGGATGAAGGCGATGATCCAGCCGTCGTAGCGGGTGAAGATTGCTGCTGCCAGGCAGATGCCGCATCGCTCGATAGACGTCCACACTGGTACTGTCGAGCCTTCACCCGAGCCGGCCGGGGAAAGCCCGCGCAGGAAATCGCCGAAGTAGACCAGCGCCCAGATTACGGCAGCGAGGAAGATGGACTCGGTCATCGCCGTCGACTGCATATAGAGCATCGACGGATTGAAGGCGTAAATGGCGGCGGCCAGCGAGGCAGCAGCCAGTGAAGTGCGGGCCCGGACCAGGCGGTAAATTCCAGCCACCCCGAGAACGTAGGCGATCATGGATGGAATGGAGCCGCCGACGCCGCTACGCCAGAGCCAGTCATTGGCAACAAAAGGCGCCACCAGCAGATGCGGCAGCGGGAGCCATACGGTTCCGATCTGATCCCACCCCGGGTTGCGCGCGTCCGTAAGGCGGCGGGCAATGTTGAGGTGAGCAACGGCATCCCCATAGAGGAGGATGTCTCCGTGATAGTAGAACCAGGCGAAGGCCACTACCGAGAGCAGTAGCGCGAGCGCGGAGACCAAGACGATTTCGCCATGGTCTCCAAGCTGTTCGCCGCTCTTGTCATCACGAACCATCTTCACTGCCGCCCGTTAGTCAAGATGGGTGAGGCTGCGGAAGAGCTGGAAGCGTTCTTCAATTTCGTTGCGCGTCAGCGAGAGAAGTCGCTCGGGGCCGAAACGTTCGACGGTAAACGATCCCATCACACCGCCGTAGAACATGGCATGCTTGAGGACGGTCGGAGTAAGTTTGGGCTGCGATGCGATGTAGCCCATGAAGCCTCCGGCAAACGTGTCGCCCGCACCAGTGGGGTCCAGAACCTCCGCGATGGGAAGAGCCGGGGCACGGAACGGGTGTGAGCCGTTGGCGAAAAAGATGGTCGCACCGTACTCGCCGTGCTTGATAACCAATGACCTGGGGCCGAGGCTAAGGATCTTTTGGGAGGCGAGAACTAGGCTGTTCTCGCCGCTGAGGAGTTTGGCTTCTCCGTCGTTGATGAGAAGAATATCCACCTCTTTCAAGGTTTCGAGGAGTTCGGCGCGCTTGATGTTGATCCAGAGATTCATGGTGTCGCCGCCGACCAGCGCTACGCGCGGCATCTTGCGACGCACGTCGAGTTGCAGTTCCGGTTGGATATTGGCCAGGAAGAGAATCTCCGAGTCATCGTAGGCAGCGGGAATCTTCGGCGCAAAGTTTTCAAAGACGTTGAGGTCAGTGAAGTTCGTCTTTGCCTCGTTGACGTTTTCACCGTATTCGCCGCCCCAATGAAAGGTCTTGCCTGAGGCGTGCTCAATGCCACGCGTGTCAATGCCGCGCTGGGTGAGGACGGTCTCATGCTCGGGGGTGAAATCGTCACCGACGATGCCGACCACCCGGACCTGGGTGAAGAAGCTGGCGGAGAGCGAGAAGTAAGTCGCGGCGCCGCCGAGAATCTTTTCGCGCTCGCCGAAAGGGGTTTTCAGAGTATCGAAGGCAACGGAGCCAACTACGAGGATGGACACGTTATGCACCTGCCTTTGCGTTGAGGTATTTGCCGACGAGCAGTTCCAACTTTGCGCGGGTGGCGGGAGGAATCGCCTCGGGGGCGGTCATGATGGCCATGGCGAGCGCCTGTCCACACTTGCAGCCACGCTGGGCAGGAAGCGCGGCGATCGCCTCACGAACCACGTTGGCGGCGTTCTCCGCGTTGCGGGTGAGCACGTCGACAATCTGATCGACGGTCACGCTGTCGTGATTGGGATGCCAGCAATCGTAATCGGTCACCATGGCGATGGTGACGTAGCATATCTCAGCCTCGCGCGCGAGCTTGGCTTCCTGAAGATTGGTCATGCCGACAAGATCAAAGCCCATGCCGCGATAAGCGTTGCTCTCAGCCTTGGTGGAGAACTGTGGGCCTTCCATGCAGACATAGGTGCCGCCGCTCTTGGTGACGACACCGGCGGATGCTCCGGCCTTGGCGGCAATGGCGGCCAGTTCCGGGCAGATAGGGTCGGCAAAGGCGATGTGGGCGACAATGCCCTCGCCGAAGAAGGTAGAGACACGCTGCTTGGTGCGATCATAAAACTGATCGGGGATGACGAAATCGGTGGGCTTGTGCTCTACCTTCAGCGAGCCGACGGCAGAGACGGAGAGAATGCGCTCGACGCCAAGCTGCTTAAAGCCGTGAATGTTGGCGCGGAAATTCAACTCGGTGGGCAGGATGCGATGGCCGCGTCCATGCCGGGCGAGGAAAGCCACTTTGCGTCCGGCGAGGGTGCCAAGGACGTAAGGGCCGGAGGGCGCTCCGAACGGAGTTTCGAGTTGAACTTCGTGAACGTCAGTGAGGCCCTTCATGGAATAAAGGCCGCTGCCACCGATAATGCCGATCTCTGCCTGTGCCAATGCAATCTCCTGCGGGTGCGAATAAGAAGTGAGCGGAAAAGCTGATTATACCGGAGGTGCTGGAGCTGATGTCGCGGGTGAAATCTCGAAAGGTTTCTTTACTGCCGGGACGAGAGCGTCGTGGATTCTGGCCGCATCGCCCGAGGTGAAGGATTCGAGCGCGATGATGGTTGAGCCATCGACGTAGAGGCGCACTTCGCCTTCTTCGGTCGTCCACTGATGCGGGGCTGGCGCGGGCTGGACTAACTTATAACGCTGGGCGAGCCCACTCTGGTACACGGCAGCAAACTGATCGGCCGCCGTGGAGGTAGTAAAGTTGAGGACCAGTGCCAGCGGGAGTGGCGCGTCCGTGAGCGACTTTTTGTTGGTGAGAGTCATATAGTAGCCGCCCGCCCAAGCTGGTGCGAGCTTCCCGGCAATCTCTTCTCCACCCCACTGGCGGAGGATGACGCGAAGGTCGATTTCGCCAAGGCCCGAGAAATCCTCGCGTTGCCAATCGGAACCAAGAACTTTTTCGAGAGGCACAACTTTGATCTGGGTCTCCGGTTGCGCGGCTAGATAGGCGGCTGGCTGCATGATCTGGTGAGTATCGAGCGGAGGGTTGTCGAGGACTCCGGCAAAGGCGGCCTGCTTGCCGCGCTTGACCAGAATGTCGCGGACGAACTCCATGCCGTAGGTGTAAGGGAAAAGCATGGCCTCGCGAAGATAGATAGGCGCTTTGCTATACATGGGCGTGGCTGGCTCGTCAAGCATGGAGGATTTCATGGATTCGACGAGGGCAGGGGCGCTCTCTACGCTCTGGGTGGCGGGTGCAAGCTGGTAGTCAAACAGCACGATCATGGCTTGCCCTTCGACGATGGACTGCCGGGCGGTGCGCTGCTCATCGAGAAGCATCTGCGCGGTATCGTCCTTGGAATCCTTGTGGACATTGAGCCACTTATCAAGATCGTAGCTCTGGTCCTGCAAGGCGTGAACGAGTTCGTGCGCCATAACCGGCTTCTGAACGTCGGGGTCAACCCAGTCGAGCAGATAGACGGTTTTTTTGTGCGCGTCATACCATCCCTCGACCTGCTCTTTGTAGAGACCGAGCATGTACTCGCGGAGATTGAAGTCGCGAGGAAGCAATCCGAGTTTTTTGAGCGAGAGGGCGGAGCGCTCGAAGCGCTCGCCGTTGCCCTGTTCCTTTAAGCGCGCCTCGATATATTTGGCGACCTCCTCGCGAGTGGCGAGTTTCTTCTTTACTGAATGAAGGATGGGAAGGCCAGTGCGATCGCTGGCAAACTGCAGAATGTCATCGACGGAGCGGAAAAGCTCCTTGGCCTCAGCCTTGGAGACGTGGTGCTCCGGGGCGGGCGCTTCTTGTGCGGGAGTCAGGATGACGAGCGAGAGTGTGAGCGGAACCAGCCAGAGCAGTTTGCGGAAGTGTCTCATCCACGTCCTTTGCGGCGGAAGCTATGGTGAAAAGATAACACCTTCAAAAGCTAAGGATCAGATCAGAGTTGAAGTTTCGCCGAAAGCTTATTCCGCCCAAGTCCCCTAATCAGCTACCCGGATTCAGCACGGGAAGCGCAAAGTGGGTTGGGTCCGATATAATCGGGTGTTCGATGAGCGATCCTACTATGGCTACTACTCCTCTTGTACAGAAGTTCGGATTGCAGGCGGTTTCCGGGGAATATGCCGGGGCTGAGACAGTGTTGCACTTTCAATCAGCGGCAGAGGAACTAAACGCGCTGCGGCATGGGTGCGGAGTCTTCGACCTGGGCTGGCGCGGGAAGCTGGTGGTGAGCGGTGAGGACCGGGTGCGGTGGCTCAATGGAATGGTCACCAACAACACCCGCGATCTGCGGCAGGATTTTGGCAACTACAGCTTTGTGTTGAACGCGCAGGGGCATATTCAGGGCGATCTGCTGGCCTTCCAGCGCGGAGAGTTCTTCGTACTGGAGACCGAGGTTGGGCAGATTGCGACGATCCGCGAGTTCTTCGAGCGATTCATCATCATGGATGACGTGGAGATTGGCGACATCAGTTCGGGACTTACGTCGCTAGGCTTAGCCGGACCAGGGGCCGTGGAAGTGCTCAGCCGAGCAGGACTGCTGCCCGGAGAAGCCAAGCCGGGACAAGTGCTGGACGGAAGCTGGAAAGGCATCAGCTTTTCGGTGGTGCGCGATCCCATTGAGGTGAGGGACTGGTACGAACTGTGGCTGGCGGCGGAGAACGTCGAGGCGTTCTGGAGCGCGCTGGTGGCCGCGGGTGCAAATCCTGTTGGCGCGGAAGCACTGGAGTGGCAGCGAATTCTGCTGGGATTGCCACGTATGGGAGCGGATACCGGCGCCCGTGAACTGCCGCAGGAGACGGGACAGGAGTATGCGCTGCATCACACCAAGGGCTGCTATATCGGGCAGGAAATTGTGGAGCGCATCCATGCGCGGGGAGTACAGGTACCCAGGCGCTTGACGGGACTAATCGTCGAAGGCGGTGCTCCGGCGCGGGGAAGCAAGGTGCTGGCTGGGAACGTCGAAATCGGCGAGATCACCAGCAGCGCGGAGATGGTGGTGGATGGAGTGGCACGAACCGTGGCGCTGGCGTATATCCGGCGTAAGGCCGTGGCGAAAAACGCAAGCCAAGGCGACAATCAGGAGAGCGAAAAGCTGTATGTGGGTGGAAGCGTAGCCACAATTGCGGCACTCCCGATTCAGTTTTAGGAAGATTCAGCTTGAGAGATTTATTCAGAAGTTTATTCCTGCTGCGGTGAGAAGAGAAAAATGGAAAAAGAAAAGAAGCCAGATTTCGTAGTGACCGATCGCCGGAAGTTCAACGTGGATGGAGAACCAAGGCCCGATGCGCCGGTAGACAGCCACACACCAGCAGCGGCACCTGTAGGAAACCCCACCGCCAACAAGAGCGCGACTCCTCCGGCAACGCCGGTGACTCCGAAGACGGAACCAGCAGTCAAAGACAGCACTGAGAGGTACGTTCCGGAACCGGTCACCGAGACCGGGTACAACGGCGAGAAGGAACGCACATCATTCGGCGGACAGAAGATGGAGTTCGTCCATCTGTTGGACATGCTGGTGCAAACCGCGATGATGTACGCCGGAGCGATGGAGACCGGGACGGAACGACGGGTCGATATTGTGGGACTGCGTCAGATGATCGACTTGATTGCCGTGCTGGAAACAAAGACCAAGGGCAACCTGACAGAGCAGGAACAGGCGATCCTGACGAACACGATGTTTCAGCTTCGGATGACGTATATGGAAATCGTGAACATGATCGATCGCGAGGCGATGCAGAAAGCCCCCGGCGCACCAGGAGCACCGCGCAAGTGAAGAAAGGGACAGTGACAGTGCTGGGCAGCGCTACTTCGATGGGCGTGCCCACGCTTGGATGTGATTGCCAAGTCTGCCGCTCGAACGACCCGCGAGATCAGCGCACCCGGCCCTCGGCGATGATCGAGTGGGAGGGACACCGCATTGTCATCGACACCGGGCCGGATTTCCGCACGCAGGCGGTGAGGGAAGGAATCAATCGGCTGGACGCGGTGCTGTACACGCACGGACACGCCGATCACATTCTCGGTCTTGACGATTTGCGCCCGCTGAGCTTTCCGCGAATTACCGGTGGAAGTAAGGTTCCGCTTTACGCGACGCCTGAAACCGCGCGCACGCTGCAGACGGTATTCAAGTATGTTTTTGACGACAATTACAAGTACGGAAACATGGCAAAGGTGGAACTGCGCGAAATCAACGGACCGTTTGAGCTGCTGGGTTTAAAGGTGATTCCGGTGCCGGTGATGCACGGCGATGATAACCAGATTATTGGCTACCGGATTGGACGGTTCGCGTATCTGACGGACTTCAGTGCGCTGCCAGAGAGCTCGATCGAAATGCTCGGGGGCATCGATTTGGTGTTCCTGGATGCGCTGCGCCATGATCCGCATCCGACGCACTCGACGGTGGCGAATTCGCTGAAACTGGCGGCCCGCATTGGAGCTGCACAGACATACTTCACCCATATCTGCCACGAACTGGCGCATGAGGCGACGAACCAGACGCTTCCGCCGGGAGTGCGGATGGCCTACGACGGCTTGCGCGTCGAGATCGACCTGGAGAGCTGAGCTTGCAGGTATTCGATTCGTTGGAAGACATACCCCGGGACTTTGGGCCAACCGTGGTCAGCGTGGGCAACTACGATGGCATTCACTGCGCGCACCAGAGGCTGATTCAGTCGGTATGCGCGAGCGCGAAGGAGTTGAATGCGCGCTCTGTGGTGGCGACCTTCGATCCGCATCCGTCGCGGGTTTTGCGGCCGCACGGTGGGCCTCCGCTGATTACTCCCATGGGTCGCAAGATGGAGTTGCTGAGCGAAACGGGATTGGACGCAGTAGTTGTAATTCCCTTCACCCGCGACCTCTCGCTGATGCCGCCCTTCGAATTCGCAGAAGAGGTGCTATACAACCGGCTGCACGCGATTGAAGTACACGAGGGATTTAACTTCCGCTTTGGGCATAAGGCGGAAGGCAACATGGAGAGGCTGTGCGAGTTCGGACACCGGCTTGGCTTTACCGTGGTAACGCATACGCCGATCCTGAGCGGCGAGTTGGTGATCTCAAGCAGCAACGTGCGAGCGGTGGTCCTGGGAGGCAAGGTCGCGCTGGCGCGGCATTTGCTGGGACGAGCGTTCAGCATCGATTCCACGCCGGGACGCGGCCGGGGGTATGGAACGAAGTACACGGTTCCGACGGTGAACCTGGCGCGCTACGATGAACTGACCCCCTCCATTGGCGTATACGTGACCGAGCTGCAGATTAATGGCGAACTCTTTCAGTCGGTCACGAACGTAGGCAACCGTCCCACGTTCGGAGCTGAATCATTTGCCATTGAAAGCTACATTCTGAATTTTCATCCCATCGATTTGTCCAGCGATACGCCGATCCGGCTGAGCTTTCTGCATCGGCTGCGCGCGGAGAAGAAGTTTCCTAGCCCGGAGGCACTCAAAGAGCAGATTGGCAGGGACGTGGTGCGTGCACAAAGATATTTCCGGCTGCGCGACGGGATGCGACGAACGCAGAAAGTGTAAACGCGAACACAGACTATTCCATGGGTTCACAGGTCGGCGCATTACCGTCTGATCCGGTTTCAAACTGCACCAGAACGGTTGAGGCCAGCACTAATAGAATTCCTGCGATCTGAATTCCTCCGAGCAATTCTCCCAAGGCAAGCGCTGCGATCAGAATGGAAAAAACCGGCTCCAGGCAACTGGTGACGATGGCGCGGCTGGCATCGAGATGATGCAATCCGGAGAAGTACAGCGAGAACGGCACGAGGATTGAAGTAACTGAAAAGAGGGCCATAAACGCCCACTGCGGACGGGAATAGTGGGCGGCAAGAACTCGCCATGGCGGATTGACCAAGGCCCAGCCGAGCGCGGCACCGGCAAGCGCCCAGGCAAGCACGGTCCAGCGGTCATTGGACTCGACAAGGTGACGGCCAAAGATGTTGTAGAAGGCAAAGGCTACGGCGGCGACCAACGCGGCGCTCACGCCGACGAGGTCGAAACGGAATTGGCCGGGGACAATGGCGAGCCAAGGAAAAACCTGCGCGCGGCTTACGATGCCAATGGCGAGCACGGAGCCCAGCACCGCGACCAGAACTCCAGTGATGCGGGGGAAGGTTGGAAGCTGAAGCTTGCGGAAAAGCATCCAGAGCAGGACGAAGACCGGCGCAAGGTACTGCAGGATGATTGCAGTGGCGACCGTGGTGCGCTGGATGGCAAGATAGTAAAAGTAGTTCGAGGCGGCGATTCCGAGCGTGCCCACGACTACGCAATCGCGAATTTCACGTGGCTTCATGCGGACGGCGGCGGAACCTCGGACAGCCCATAGCGCGGGAAATAAGATGCAGGCCGCGAGCGTGGTGCGGCTCTGCGCCAGCATGAGAGGCTGTACCGGAGCGATCGCAATTCCGAGCAGATGGAGACGCCCGAGAAAGACCGCCCGACCCAGCGTGGCGGAGATCGCCCAGAAGAGCGCGGCTCCGCCGATGCAGAGGTAACCGATGACGGGCGAAGGCCTAAAGATGCCGGTGCTGTTACTCAATTGACGTGCTCAACCCTTGGAGCTAGCGCTGGTTGTCAGTTTGCGGCTCAGGATGAATCATAACGCGAAACAGTTGCGGCGCCTCCAGCTTGAACTGAACCTCAAGCGCAGTGGTGACGTCGTGCACTTGCGAGAGCGGGAGATTGTCTTGCATGGTGACGTGGCAGGAGAGAAAAACATGGTCCCCCATGCGCTTGCAGATGATCTCGTGAACGTCCACCACATCGGGAAAGGTTTCCCCGATGGCCTTGAGCTTCGCCTCCAGTGCGGGGTCCTCAACAATTGCGTCACTGGTTTCGATGGTGGCAAGCTCACACTCAATCTGGGTCAGGATGGAGTCGATCTCAGGGACGTGCGCGCGGATATCGGCTTCGAGGGTGGTGACCCGGTCATGGGCGGCGAACAGCGTCATGTTCTCAGGAAGTTCAATGTCCAACTCGACGTGAATATCGCCCTCGAGATCCTGCACGCTGATGTCATGCACTGCGAGGTTATTGCGCAAAGCGGCGGCGCGGATACGGTCGAAGATGCTCTCGGTTTTCAACTCGCGCGGAACGGCGCTGACCAGCACGTCAGCGTCGCCGAGCAGGTTGTTGATGCGTTGGCGGACCTTGGAAACCACGACGTTGGAGGTCTGAAACGTTACGTTGCGGCCCAGGCCCACGGCGACATCAACAAAGTAGCGGCTGCCAGCCTTGCGAATGCGGACCCGCTCGACGCCGAGCACGCGGGGAACACTGCCCACCTGGGCAATAATTTTATTGCGTATCCCCGCCGGCGCGGCATCGAGCAACGAATCGATGGTTTCACGCGCGAGTCGCCAACTGACCCAAACAACAACGCCGGCGACGCAGAGAGCAGAAATGGGATCGGCCTTGGCAAGCCACGGCACACGGTAGAAGCGGCCAGCCCAGACGAACCCCAAACCGATGATTACCACCGCGCTGGACCAGATATCAGTGCGGAAGTGCAGCGCATCCGCTTGCAATGCCTGGCTGTCATACTTATCGGCGACACGCTTCAGCGAACCTGAGCGCCAGTAATCGAGGATAATAGAAAGGCTCATGACAAACACGGCCCAGAAGTTCGGCTCGATCTCCACGCTGCGAAAAAAGAGGCGGTGAATGGCCTCCCATACGATCCAGCCGCAGGTAATGAGAAGGAGACCGGTCTCAATGAAGGCAGAGACATTTTCAATCTTGCCGTGTCCAAACTGATGATCGGCATCGGCAGGCTTGTCACTGACGCGCACGGAAAACAGTGTCACCACCGCAGCCACGAGATCGAACGAGGAGTGCAATGCCTCCGAAATGATGCCCAGGCTACCGCTTAGAAGACCGACGATGAACTTCAAAACAGTGATGACGACGGCAGCCAAAACACTGTTGCGCGCGACCCGCTGCTTTTCCGCGCGCATCAGTGCAGGATTGATCGTGATACTAGCCATGTAATGAGCTTATAGTTTGCCAACAACGATGCCAAGGGCGAGAGCCGCTTTTCGTTCTGACGATGGCAGTTGTGCTACGATCAGCAAAATACCTCTGCCCTAGCAGGAAGGCGCGTAGATCGGCCCTACCTCTTGCGCGCACCCGGCAACCAGCTCAGACGAGGCTCTGCATTGAACCACCCACGCCCCACCATTCTTATGACCGGAGTTGCCGGACATCTGGCGAGTCGTCTGCTGCCATTGTTGCCTGATTTTCAGGTCGCCGGGGTTGACAGGCCGGCAGCTGCGGGACACCCCAACATCGTGGTGTGTCCGATGGACCTGGGACGGGAACATTCATGCATCCAACTCGTACGGTTGCTGCGCGAGAGCAGAGCTGAGGCCATAGTGCACCTGGCGTTTGTATTGGACCCGCTACGCAGTGGGGTGACGGATCAGGAGTACATGTGGCAGATCAACGTGGCAGGCACGGCCCGGGTGATGGAGGCAATCTCCGAGGTCAACCGCCACGGCGGAAACATCCGCAAGTTCATTTATCCGAGCAGCGTTGCAGTGTACGGACCGGAGACTGCGCCGATGGTGGATGAAGAGGCTCCGTTGGCTGCACACACGTTAAATTTTGCGGCCGAGGCCGACAGTGTGGTGCGTTTTCGAACCGGCAGCATGGGCCAGTGCAGCACCTATTTATTGCGGCCACAGATCTTTGCCGGGGCATCGGCGGAGAACTACCTGGTGAACGCGCTTCGCGGGCAGGTCTGCGGAAACAGCAGTTTGGCGAACCGATTACGGCGCAAGCAGATGCGCTTGCCTCTACTGCTGCCGATGGGAAGCCGCTATCGCCAGAAGCTATTCCAGTTAGTGCATGTGGACGATGTTGCACGGCTGATTGCTTGGTTACTGCGCAAGCCCGCGCCCGATGAGCGTGAAGTGTTGACGTTGAATGTTGCGGGATCGGGCTCGCCCATAGACATAACCAAGTGCGCGGAAATTGCCAAGACGCGCGTGCTGCGGCTACCGTCGGGATGGCTGTGCTCCAAGGTCCTTGGGCTGCTGTGGAATCGCGGCATCTCAACGGTGCCTCCGGATACCTTTCCCTATGTGGCTGGGTCATACACGATGAGCACAAAGCGCCTCCGAGACTTGCTGGGAGGCGATTACCCGAAGGTCATCCAATACTCGACCGAAGCGGCACTGCGGGAGAGCTTTGGGGGACTGCAGAGTGCGCAAGAAACTTCGGACGAGATCAGTTTGTCTGAAACAGAAGGCACCCACAAATAGTGCAGGCGACCCAGATCATCCAGCTTACTTCTTACCCCAATACACGCCAGCGACGCCGAAAGTGTACGGCGTGTAATTGACCTCGCGGAAGCCCGCGGCTTTTATGCGGGAGAGCATCTCCTGCGGCTGCGGAAAACGGGCAACGCTGGCGGGCAGATAGGCGTAAGGGCCCTTGGTTCCCGAGAGTACTGTACCGACAGCGGGTAGAACGTGGCGGAAATAGAAACGATAAAGCCTGCCGAGAAGGCCTCTGGGCTCGCCAAAATCGAGAATCGCCACTTCGCCATCGCGGTTGAGGACGCGATGAATTTCACGCAGGCCGGCATCGTAGTTGGCGAGATTCCGAAAGCCAAAGGCCGACGTGACGAGGTTGAAACGGGCATCGGCAAAGGGCATTTGCAGAGCGTCGGCCTCGACCCATTGCAGAGGGAGACCAGCAGCCTTCTGGGTAGCACGGCAGAGCATGGGGTGGGCAAAATCAGCGCCTACGATGGAGGCTCCGCCGGCGCCCGCCTGACGATAGAGCGCAAAGGTCATGTCACCGGTTCCGCAGCAAAGGTCTAATACAGAGGCATCGCCACGGCGCAGGATGTGGCGGAACCGGCGGGCGGTACGCCACCACCAATACCGGTCGACATTGAGCGAAAGCACGTGATTGAGCAGATCATAACGCGGCGCGATGCTGGAAAACATCTGACGCACGGCGTTGGCCGCGGCTTGCTGATCCTGAGCGGGCTCGACACGGGCACCGGGGGTGGCTGGAGTGGCTGCGCTTACCGGCACCTGATTTACTTCATCCATCTTGTTCATTCCGTTCTGAAAATTGCACGCGGTCAAGCCTGAGATAGATTGCGCAGTTCCTCTACCACCTGAAGCACGGCGCGTTCGGGAACATCGGTCACGATATCCACTTGGCCGATATCACGCGGAAGAATGAAGTGTACCTGACCATCTAAAGTTTTCTTGTCATTGGCGAGACGGCGGAAGATAGACTTGGGGCGCGCATCGACCTTCGGCAGTGCAGCGTAGGCCAGCACCAGGCTTATGATGCGTTGCGCGGTCGCAGGCGAGGCCTTTTGCATTCCGACGGAGAGCATTGCTGCAGCCACCATTCCCCAAGCTACGGCCTCTCCATGGAGAAATACTTTGTAGCTGGTTTCGGCTTCGAGAGCGTGGCCGATGGTGTGCCCCAAATTGAGAATTTTGCGCAGGCCATGCTCTTGTTCGTCCTGCCCGATTACTTCGGCCTTGATGCGCACCGATTCGGCGATCAACCACTCCAGCGATCCTGGATGCTTGGCCAGAACCTGTTCGCGATTCAGTTCCATGAACTCGAAGATGCGCGGGCTGAGGATGATGCCAGCCTTCAGTGACTCGTAGAGTCCGGAGCGATATTCGCGCTCAGGAAGGGTTGAGAGCACTTGCGGGTCCACCAGGACGAGTTCGGGCTGATAAAATGTGCCGACAAGATTCTTTCCAGTCGCCAGGTTGACCCCGGTCTTGCCGCCAACCGAGGAGTCCACCTGCGAGAGGAACGTGGTAGGAATCTGCACAAAACGGATGCCGCGCATGTAGACGCTGGCGAGAAATCCGGTCACGTCTCCCACCACACCACCGCCGAGCGCGATCAGCACGGTATTGCGATCGGCCTTGAGTTTGACGAGATGGCTGGAAAGACTCTCGATCGTCGAGAGAGTTTTGCGGCGCTCACCATCGAGCATTTCAATGATGTCTAACCTCGCGCCATCGGCGGCGAAGGAATCCAGCAGGAGTTTGCCCCAGTGTTTGCGAATGGGCGCCGAGGTGACCACGACGAAGTGCTGGGCATCGGGCAGAGTGTCACGGATATAGTTGGCGGCAGAGCGCAACAACGCCTGCTCGATGAGCACGTCGTAGGACTTCGTCCGGGTCTGTATCTGAATGCGAATCAAGTCATTCTTATCTTAACAGTTGCGAAGCACTGGACCCATCGAACCGTGAAAGTTTCCGAGTGTCGTGTTCTCAGGTGTAGCATGAATATACGTCATGAACTCTTCTTTTGATTTCATTGTTGTAGGAGCCGGCATTGCCGGATTACGGGCCGCGATCGAGCTAAATCAGTACGGAACAGTACTCTGTCTGGCCAAACGTGAACTTACCGAATCCAATACACAATATGCCCAGGGCGGCATCGCGGTTGCGCTGGGATCAGATGACTCACCCGAGATCCACCTGCGCGATACGCTGGCCGCGGGCGCGGGTCTGGTGGACGAAACCGCCGCGCGCACTCTGGTGACAGAAGGCCCTACGCGGGTTCTGGAATTGCTCGATTGGGGTGTACGCTTCGATCGCAACGGCGCGGGAGAGCTGGCTTTCACGCGAGAGGGCGCGCACTCGCGTAACCGCGTGCTCCATGCCGATGGCGATTCGACCGGACGCGAGATCGGACGTACCCTGTATCAACACGCCAGAACACTTCGCAATCTTCATTTTGGCGAGTTTGGCTTCGCCCGCGACCTCTTGCTGCACGATGGCCGCGTGGTGGGCGTCGAGATTCTTAGCGAGGACGGACTCAGCGAAGCGGTGACAGCGCGTGCAGTGCTGCTGGCAACCGGCGGCGCGGGGATGATCTTCGCCAATACGACGAATCCCAACGTGGCCACCGGGGACGGTGCAGCGATGGCCTTGCGCGCAGGGGCGGAACTGAGCGACATGGAGTTCTTGCAGTTTCATCCCACGGCTCTCTACATCACCGGTGCGCCACGGTTCCTGCTCTCGGAGGCATTGCGCGGCGAGGGTGCTTATTTGCGCAACCAAGCCGGTGAGCGGTTTATGCCGCGCTACCACGAGCTGGCCGAGTTGGCACCCAGAGACGTGGTGGCCAGAGCTATCCATCACGAGTTGGAGACGTCTAAATGCGCTGACCCGATGGTCTATCTTGACGTTACCCACTTCGACGGAGAGAAGCTAAAACTGCGCTTCCCCCGGATTTACCAGACCTGCCGGGAATACGGGCTGGACATGACGCACGATCTGATTCCAACTCGTCCGGCAGCCCATTATGCGATGGGCGGCGTGCGAACCGACCTGAATGCGCGAGCTTCGCTACCCGGCCTCTACGCCGCGGGCGAGGCTGCCTGCACAGGAGTGCACGGAGGCAATCGCCTGGCGAGCAATTCCCTGCTCGAGGGTTTGGTTTTTGGAGCCCGCGCAGGCCGCGCCATGGCCCAAGAAAGTGCGCCAGGAAAGCTAGACGGAGCGAGAGCGAACGCCAGCAACTACGCATCCGGCGAAGGTGATGTCGAAGCGCTGCGCATTGAAACGCAGCAGCTAATGTGGAGCAACGTAGGAATTGTGCGCGACGCCGAACGCCTGAGTGAGGCCGTAAGGAGATTGCGTAACATCCTAGCAGCGCTACCGGCGCCGAACAATCGGCCGCGGGTCGAGGCACGCAACATTGCAGAGAGTGGTCTGGCAATCGCGTGCTCGGCGCTGGCGCGACTGGAAAGCCGTGGCGGCCATTATCGTAGCGACTATCCGGCCAGAGACGATGCGAATTTCCGCAAACATTCCGTGATGACGGGCGAGGAGGTGCACTTCAACTAATGATCCTCCAATTGAAATTCACTTTTGCGCAGCAAGTCGAGAAGCGCTCTTGGCGAATCCGCAAGTCGCTGTTATGATTGCCAAGTAGGGAAACGTATACCACCCAGGATTGTGGGGCTATAGCTCAGCTGGGAGAGCGCATCGTTCGCAATGATGAGGTCGTCGGTTCGATCCCGACTAGCTCCACCAAAACATCTTCCAGAGAGTTCCGAGAGCATCCTATAGCCAGCGTAAATGCTGGCTATTTCTATGTTTATCGTCTGATAGGGGCTGGGGCTATCTCTTGACATCCGGGGGCAATCGGGGGCAACATTTGGGGCAACTGCACTTTCGTCACAAGCAGTTGCCCCCAACATGGCTCTGACCGACACTGCTTTCAAGAATGCGAAATCGGATGGGAAGGCCGTCAAGTGTTCGGTGAGCGCGGCCTGTATCTGGAACTCTCTCCAAGAGGTGGGAAATGGTGGCGGCTGAAATACCGCTTTAATAACAAGGAAAAACGACTGTCCCTGGGCGTTTATCCCGACGTAAGACTGAAAGATGCCCGTGACCGCCGGGACGAAGCGCGCAAGTTACTGGCTAACGGCATCGACCCCGGCGAGAACCGCAAGATACAGAAATCGGCACATACTGACCGGGCGGCAAACAGTTTTGAGGTGGTGGCGCGGGAGTGGTTTGCCAAGTACGCCAATACCTGGGCTGCAAGCCATCGCGAGCGCGTAGTCAGGCTCTTTGAGCGTGACATCTTCCCCTGGATTGGCGCGAGGCCGGTTGCCGATGTCACTGCGCCCGAGATACTGACAGTACTGCGCCGAATCGAACCGCGGGGCGCGCTTGAAACAGCACATCGCGCAATGGGTAACTGCGGGCAGGTGTTCCGCTACGCTGTCGCTACTGGACGCGCCCTGCGCAATCCGTCTGGCAATCTTCGCGGCGCGCTTTCTCCGGCGGAGAAATCTCACTTCGCGGCAACCACGGACCCAAAACGCCTCGCAGAGATTTTACGGGCGATGGATGGTTATGAAGGCACGCTAACGGTGCGCTGTGCCCTGCGCCTTGCCCCCATGCTGTTCGTGCGTCCGGGTGAGCTTCGCAGCGCAGCATGGTCACAGTTTGATCTGGAAGCGGCTGAATGGCGTTACACCGTCACCAAGACCGACACCCCGCATATCGTGCCCCTCTCCCGGCAAGCCGTCGAAATCCTGCGCGAACTACATCCGCTGACTGGACATGGACGATTTGCCTTTCCTGGGGCTCGCAGCAACACTCGGCCCATGAGCGACAATGCAATTCTTGCAGCCATGCGACGCATGGGAATCGATAAGGATGAAATGAGCGGGCATGGTTTCCGGGCGGTGGCCCGGACAATTTTAGACGAAGTGCTCGGCGTGCGGCCTGACTACATCGAACACCAACTCGCCCACGCAGTGCGAGACCCAAACGGGCGTGCTTACGACAGGACTGCGCACCTGCCCGAACGCAGGAAGATGATGCAGCAGTGGGCGGATTATCTGGACAAGCTGAAGTCCGAGGCGGAAGTCATTTCGATACGCGAAAGGGCCTAGCTGTTGTGTACACATCCCAGGCCGGACAATCGAATGTCCACGGCCGTGCCCGGAAAGGCGGAGATAATCGCGTTACTGGCGAACGCCTTGCGAACGCGCCAGATTTCGCCGGCTGGGGTGTGAAAACCATGCGGGCTAAATGTAGCTAATTCCCGACAGGCACCCAGGCCGAGTTGCACATGTGTATTTCTCTCGCTGTGCGCGTGAAATACGGTAGGCGAGCCTCTGGCGAAGGCTTATCGTGAAGATCGCGCAGCATCCAGTGGTGCCGCTCCAGACCCGATATTTCACATCGAAGAGCCGTCTCCGGCTCCATGCGCGCCTCTCTCCACCACGTGCTGTAAGTCGTCACCGTACGGCTGCGCCCGACGATGGCATATTCGTTGGGCGTAACGCGCGCAGGGACAGGCGATTTAGTTCTTTTTCCCTACAATCTTGCCTGTCCCCGTCGCCTCAATCTGAGCGCCGAAGGCCATGGCCAGCGTCGTGAGTTACCGGTGTATTGCCTCGTCTTTGTTGTATTCTGCCGCGGTGCGAACGTGCGCCTTGCCTGTGCCATTTCCTTCCGGAGTGATGCGAATAAACCCGAACGGTTCGCCGCCCTGCTTGATAAACTCGTTGAGCATCTCCAGTTTATTGACGTCGGTCGCGAGCACAAAACTGCTGGTGTGCTCGAAGCCTACTACCAGTGCGACGAGTTTGGCACTGCTGTGTTCTCTTGCTTCTTGTTCTAGCTCTTTGATGAGGTCTCTCGTCGATCTCATTTCGTCCTCCTTAGGTAAATTTCCTTCCGCCCGTGCAGAAAGTGACATCCGCAGAACAGATCTTTCCAGTAGCTCCTGCACCTCAGGCATGAGTCGTAGCATGATTCACTCCACCACTATCCGCCGCCGCTCATCTGCCTATGTTGCGAGATGCCTCGAGCTTCCCCACCAGGTCGCGAATCTCCGAGTTAGATTTTCCTGCGATCCGCGCGGCGTTCAAAGCCGCTATCTCACTGGCAGGCCAGCCAACGGCCCGAGCACCCAGGCTAACCGGCTTGGGAAATAGGCCTTGAGAAATGCGCTGGTAGATGGTGGATCGGGACAAGCCCGTACTGGCTTTGACGGCCGGGAGCCGTAGTATATTGTGCGTCATCATCGGCTCGGGTTGTACAGTCGCGCTCATTTGTTATTCGGCTCCTAGTGTAGTGTCCCATAAATAACTATGCTAAGTAATGGTTCTGGGGTAAGCTA
>CAZLZA010000004.1:0-114577 GCA_964563875.1 uncultured Acidobacteriaceae bacterium | reverse complement strand
CGAGTGTCAGCCACACGGCACGGAGGCATGGGAACGAAGAGCAAAGCGCCGGTCGGAACCACTGTAAAGGTTAGCGAATTGGATGTGCCGCCGCCAGTGGTCACCGTTACGCTCACTGCGCCCGCAGTCGCAATCAGACTTGCCGGAACTGAGGCGGTAAGCTGGCTCGGGCTCACGTACGTTGTCGCCAACGCCGTGCTTCCCCAGTCTGCCGTAGCGCCGGAGACGAAGTTCGCGCCATTCACCGTCAGCGTAAACCCGGCGCTACCTGCCGTGATGCTGCTTGGTATCAGCGAGATTGGCGATCCAGAGTATGTAATGGTGTAGGCTGCTGTTGCCACTGAAGACGGCAGGTAGTTGGCAGCTTGAGCGATGGATTGAAGGATCTCCGTGCTGCTTACCGTGATCGGAGCGGTGTACTTGGCCGAAGTGACGGTCGGGGTGCTGCCGTCGGTAGTGTAGTAGATTACCGCGCCTGTGATCGTATCCATTAACGTCACCGATTGCGCCGAACCATAGGTCCCAGCTGCTGGGGAAAAGACTGGCGCCGGAAGTTGAGAGGGCGCAATGGTCTGGGTCATTCCATTGCTGCTGGATCCATAGGTGGTGTCTCCGGCATAGCTGGCCAGAATGTAGTGGTCGCCTTCCGCCAGTCCGGAGGTGGAGTAGGTTGCCTTTCCGGTGCTGTCGAGCGGAACTGTGGCGACTGGGATCGCGTCTATGCTGAACACCAGGTTGCCCGTCGGAGTGCCCGTACCGGAGACCGGTGCTACAACGGCCGTGAAACTCACCGCGTTCCCCCAAAACTGCGGATTGGCGCTGGCAGTCAGAGCCGTTACAGAGGCCGTCGGGACCGGAGCTGTTCCAAAACTGAACTGGGCGACAAAAGCAGTGTTGTACGCCGAATTATAAGTAGTGTCGAAGGAATTGGTGGTGACTGGAAAATCGGAGGAACTCGTGGATCCTGCCAGATACACGGCGCCGTTGCTCAGCGTTGCCACCTGGTAGCCGCAATCTTCACCACTTCCGCCTAAGTAAGTGGAGTACACCATGTTGCCAGCCGGATTCAACTCCGTCAGAAAAGCACTGCCGCAACCGCCGGGCCCTGGAGTCGAATGATTGGCCGACTGAAAGGCATTTTGTGAGATCGGAAAGTTGCTCGACATCGTCACGCCTGTCAGATACAAGTTGCCGGAGCTATCAAGAGCAAGACCATAAGCATCATCACCGCCGCTGCCGCCGAGAAAGGTTGAATAGACCAGAGCGGTGGCAGTGGAATTGATCTCAGCGACAAAGGCAGTGTTCGTGCCATTGATCGCACCGTTGTTGGTGCCCTGGAACGCCCCCGGGGTCACGGGAAAGTCGCTGGAATAGGTGTAGCCGGTTACATAGGCATTACCCGAGCTATCCACCGCCAGGCCCTCGCTGAATTCTCCGATACCTCCGCCGAGGAAGGTGGAGTAAAGCAATTCGGTCCCGGTGGGATTCAGTTTGGACAAGGTGATGTTCGTTCCGGCCGCCGCGGCTGCGTTGTTTGCGGACTGCAGGACACCGGACGTCACTGGAAAGTCTGTCGACTCGGCAAAACCCGCCACGTAAGCATCGCCTGCCGTGTCTACTGCCACTTGAAACAGGGCGTAGTTGCCGTCGATGGCTGAACCGTCTTCGCCGCTGCCGCCGAGGTAAGTAGAGTAAACCAGATCGGTTCCGGTGGAGTTCAACTTGGAAACAAAAGCATTCCACGCGCCGGAGTTAGAGGAATTGTTGACGATCTGGTAAGCGCCGGGGGTCGTGGGGTAATCAGTCGAAAATGTATATCCGGTAGTGTAGACATTTCCTGCGGAGTCCAAGGCCAGCGAAGTTGGTTCATCCAAGGTGCTGCCGCCCAGGTAGGTGGAGTAGACCAGCCCGGTCCCATTCGCATTCAGCTTGGTGACAAAACCAGTGGCCTGCGAGGTCGGAAACGCGTAGTTGATGGTCTGATATGCACCGGGGGTTACCGGAAAATCAGACGAATGAGTCCACCCTGTCACGTAGGCATTGCCGCTTGGATCGATAGCGATGCTATGGCCGTATTCACCTTGTCCGTTCTCGGTGTCGGGGACGTCTAGCCCGCCCAGATAAGTCGAGTAGAGAAGTGCTGTACCCGAGGCATTTAGCTTGCTAACGAACGCGATACTTACATCGTTGTCGGAAGTAGCTAGATTCACCGTTTCCAAGGCACTCTGTGCCACCGGAAAGTCGACCGACCAAGTCAACCCGGTCACATAGGCTTCGCCAGCAGCATCCACTGCGAGGGACACGGCGAAATCCTCGGTGCTGCCGCCCAAGTAGGTGGCATAAGTTAGCACCGGATCGATCACCAGCGGCTTTGTTCGATCATAGCTGCCCAGCGCGAATCCAGCAGTGTTATCGCCGAGCAGTTGAAAATGCCCTTCGACGGAGTGGCGGACAGCACCCACCATCTGGTATACCACTGGTTTCGGAAAGGCCACCTCGCCGTTGTCGGCTGCGATGATCAGCTTGCCTGCGCCGTCCAACTTCAGGGCTTTTGCGCCATCAAAGTGCAGTTGTATGGGCTTGGGGTCAGCTCCCGGCGCCACCACAAAGTCGTACTCCAACTGGCGCTGATTGCCGTAGTAAACCAAATCCACGCCTGGGTATACATCCGCATAGCGGACCCGCGCATAGGTTGGGACACTGGTGTGCCACTTGGCAGGATTGTTGCCCACAATGTAATTGGCGGTTCCTGGCAATGGTTCGGTGCCAACCGGGTTGAACTCAGGATTGGCTCCGGCCAACCGCATCCGCACCACATCGGTCACCGCCGTAGCTGACTCCGCGCCGGTTCGACCGTTCGGTTTATTCTTTTCTGGAATCGACGAACCCAGGAGTTCAGGGGAGTGGCCGAAGCGGGCCATGCGCCGTGAGCGCGGCACCCCGCGGGTGCCGGTTTTGTGCAGCATCAGCACGGCTTCCTCGCTAGTCAAATAAAGTCCATAGCCCTGCCCCCGGGCCAAAAAGCGCACGCTCTTTGATGCCTGTCCTCGATTGGCTTCAAAGCTCATGGGTAACCGGCCGTAGTTCCCTGCCAGATGCGCCGCCGTAACTTTACGCGAATGGGTTTCCGGGGCGGTCGCAGTAGCAACCGTGGGCGGGAGGGCGGCGGCGCCGATCGCCATCCCGAAGACTCCCAGAGCGGAAAAGCTCCGGAAAAGAATGTTCCACGAAGGACGAGGCATAGCTTTCTCCACCTTAGAAATGGGATCGACAGTTCGAGACGGCTATTTCCAAAGTAAGAAGAAGATTCACTGCCAAAGGACGACGATGACGAATATCAGGACGGCAAGGGAGAAGTTGCTCCACGGGGAACACTCCAGGTTTTCGCGCGAGTACGCGGATTTGCACAACACGGCTGCCCGGGATTCTGGACATCGCATCGAATGCAACTGCAAACAAATAAAATGCGCGGCCTTGGGGGAGGAGGCCTTGCGACTCTAAGGTGACTGGCGCGAACCACTCGACCGATTTCGGAGGTTCCTAAGCACGGATTCAATGAGCGGGCTGAACCCGCACGATTCTAGTGCCTTGGTGGATACCGGCACTGTGCGCGGCGTCACAGGAGTGTGAGACGCTGCCTGCCGGGCAACGAGGAAAATTACCGCCTGAACTATGCTCTGCCCGGATCGGTCTTTAGATAACCAGAAGAATCTCCGATCAGTTCCAAGTCACACTCTTCGACTTCTACCGCAACGCTCTTCATGATCTCCTGCAAGGTGAGGATCACTCGCAACCCATTGTTTTTGCGCATCACGATGCCTTGGAAGCCCGCGAGTGGTCCGGATCGAATCCGTGCCCGTTCGCCAATATTCAAATATGGGTGAGGTTCGGCGTGGCGAATATCCAGGCCTTCGCGGAGCGATACGATCTCAGAGTGCCGCAGTGGCAGAGGTTCGCGGCCGTTACCTATAATCGAAACCACGCTGGGGATTTCCAGCACGCGCACGTGCTCGCACCATGGAAACCGAGCAAACACATAGCTGGGGAACAAAGGCAGTTCCAACTCCACCGTACAGCGGTTTTTCCAGCGGCGGGTCGTCCGGAAGGATGGCAAATAGCACTCGATCTCGCGCAATGCCAAATGCTCGACGGCCCGCTTTTCATGGCTTGGTCGCGTGTATATCGCGTACCAATTTAATTGCGGCGCGTTGACAATCGGCCAATGTGTTGCGATCTCGGTGCCGATATAGCCAGTAGACAAAATTTCCCCCAGATGCTTAGGATTACTCCCGTTTAACTCGCGTAGACACAGACCTCCAGCGACACTTAGCAGTGTCGTTTTTCACAGCTCTCGTTAAACTGATTACGGCTATGGGACGAACAGCGTCCGACTTGCAAGCAACGCTACCGGGGCGGCTCGGCACTCCCTGAGCGGTGCTGTTCCGTCCCCAAGGAGTGAATGCTTCCTCGCT
The DNA here is from genome assembly GCA_964563875.1 of uncultured Acidobacteriaceae bacterium. Lineage (GTDB taxonomy): Bacteria > Acidobacteriota > Terriglobia > Terriglobales > Acidobacteriaceae > TOLSYN. The sequence continues at coordinate 110,105 of CAZLZA010000004.1, read as the reverse complement.
GAAAGATGAAGGTAATATAAATATCCAGAGTCTCCAAGTCAATCATACAAACACCTGTCTTATAAACATTTAATCTGGCATAAACATTCAAGTTGACATGGCATTCTGCAAGCGCTCTGGAGTGTTCCACATCCAACATACACGGATGCCCGGAATCGGTAACAACTATGAACTGATGCAGAGAGGCGAAAGCCACACTGTCGATGGGCAGTGTGCGCATCTTCTGGCGGTGGCTATGTTTGGTAAGAATGGGAAGAGAAGTGCGAGTACTCGGGTGATCCTTTGCTGCCGCATAAGGATTCGGGTCAAGCCGCGCGCTTTGTCGGCGCGACCACCTTCATTTGCTGCCAGTCGTATGGGAACTCCTTGCCGCAGTCCAGACAGACGATATAGGTGGTTGCAGGCGGCTTACTTTCGGACGCAGTCGTGCCCTGCTTCTTGGCAGTAATCGGGAAAGTGCAGTGGTGGTGAGCACAGCCGAACAGCGAAGTGACGAACCGGAACATTTCAGCCCCCTGTGGCGCGTCTTTCTGTCGAGCGTTCCTATGTTGGATGCGTGGAAACAGCGGACCGGCTTTTTTTATGCCGCAGCCTGGTTTGCTGGATGCAATAGAACCTGGGAAATTCTCGCCAACAACTCAGGCGGAGGAACTGGTTTCTGCAAAACTTCAAAGTTGAAGCCCTTTGCCCGCGCGTCTCTCAGAAGGTCGCAGTATGCGGCGCTGCCAGAAACGAACAGCACCTTGCACCGGGGTAGCACACTCAATATTTTGATCACCGCCTCGATGCCGTTCATCGCCCCCATCATCACATCGCTCACAATGCAATCGGGATGGAATGAACCAGCCACTTGAATCGCCTCTTCTCCACTGTAGGCGGTGGCGGTCTCGTAGCTTTGCGATTCGAAGATCATGGCGAGAGTAGAGGCTATAGCTCGCTGATCATCAACCACCAAAATTCTAAGCTTGTGCATGGCAGTCCTCCTGTGTGGGATGACCCTCACTGCGCATGGCAACGACGCTTCTTCTCAATCAGGAGAGGTGCGGACACCGCTCAGAGCATTTGCCAGAAGAAGGGCGTTTAAAGTACCACATCAGATACTCAGATGGAGGTTCTTGCGATAAAAAGTAGGCTGACCGTGCCGTTTCGGGAGAGAAGATTCGAGAATGCGACCAAAGGGGAGTCGGGCAGAGGTTCCTGTGCTGGCACGGACAAGGCAGCTTTGGCAACGCATAAATTTCGCGTGCTCAAGACGCGTGGCTGCGCATCAAAGTCCTAAATCCGCAAGAACGACAACCCACAAGATAGACAACCCAGAAGCAGAGGTAAATATGGCAGACGAAAAAAAGATCAATCACGACTTCGATTGGAACCGCGATCCGTCGTTCTTTTTGAAACAGCCTAAGGAAGATCAGCAGATCACCTTTGGGCCAGACCTTAGTTGGCCTCTGATGACGCAACCTGGTCCGCAGGAATTTCGTCAGCGAGAGAAGGTAGGGAATATCTCGGGTATTTACGAAAAAGCTGCCTGAGACTCCGTGTCCGGATGATATTCACATCGCCCGGAGTGACTCCGCCCCGCGCTTTTCAGTGCGGGGCTTTTCGGTTGTGATCGCCACAAACTTCTCCTTGCGTTGTGTACTCAGGCAGCCTCTGGCGCACTGCTTTCACGCGCTCTTCTTTGAGGTGACGGGATAGAAGGTTGTGAATCCCTGTTCCACCTTCAGACTGCCGCACTTCGGGCAGGTTATGGGCTCCCGCTCGTGCGCAGCCAATGTCAAAGTCTTTTCGAACAAGGTGCGGCAATCCTTGCACTGGTACTCGTAAGTGGGCATATTGTTTCCGCCTCCAGATGAATTGCGGGATGCATTCTATCGCGATTCGAGCACCGGATGTACGCCTGCGCCAAATTGATTTTCAACAAAAGAAAACCCCCGGCGATCGCCAGGGGTGGAATCAGGAGGTTAACTGTTGGACGTGTCACAGTTGGAATCGTTAGCGTAAACCGTTCCAAAATTATTTATTAAAAAATGCAGCGTTCTTATCAGCAAAGTCCTTCTTATCTTCCGGCAGTCCGTCAGCCGGGAAGATCGCATCGGATGGGCAGGCGGTTACGCAAGCACCGCAATCGAGGCACTCCCCCGGGTTGATGTACAACTGGGTTACTTCGGCGATTTTCGGGTCGTCGGCCGTGGGAAGGATGCAACCGGTCGGGCATACTTCCAGGCACGCAAAATCTTTGGTACAGGCATCCACGATGACGTGTGGCATAAGGTCCTTCTCCTGAGCAAGACTATCGCAAAAACGCATCACATCAGTCTGTGATGATGGTCACAAGCGGAATGAATTTAGCTGATAGGCAGAGCCTCCAGCGCTAACCGAGGAGTCCAAAAACTCCCTTGTTCATTTGTGCCCTGATCGCCGCCAAGTGGCTGGCAATCTCGGAGAGTAGTTCGAGCAATTGAGCAAAGGCAATTGCCCCGAGTCCACCGAAGAGCAACGACAGTCCAGCGACTTCAAAGCCGCCGATCGCCAGTCCGGCTATGCCCAGCAGTATCGCGATGCCGCCTCCAATGAACAATATTGGGACGATAATTTCCACCCGCTTATGGCTTCGTTGCGTCGCATCCGTCATTACGTGCGCCCTCCTGCGAGCCGTCTGGTTGTGGCTTGACGGTTGCCCCGAAGGATACGCGTACTGGGCGAGAAAGAGAGAGGAAATCGTGTAAGTCCGCAGACGCGAAGACGCAGGACACTTGGGCCGCCCTGCACACAAAGGCAAGCCAGCAGACTTGCCTTCAACGTGTACCGGCTCTCTTCTATGCCGCTTTTCCCAGGTTAATGTGGTAAACCGTGGATGTATTCAGGTCGTAGGTTTGAACTTGAGGATCGCGCTCACACAGGTCGCGAACCATCTGTGTTACCTGAGTAAACTGCTCGCGATGGTAGCGCTCGGCGTCCTCGCGCCTGCTCCAGAAACTTAGCGTCAGCAGATGGTCCGGATTGGTGGTGGAGACGAGTACCATCTCGTCCTGAAAGCCTTGCAGTTTCTTCAATACGGGTAGGATCTTTTCGCTTGCGATACCGCAAACTTCTTTCGACTTTCCTGGTTTGCATTGGATTTCGACCACTCTTGTAAACATTGAGGAGCTCCTTTTCCGGGACTTGGATTCTAGGACTTGGAACGCTAAGTTAGTTCACACGAAGCTGACGCCTCCTGTTCGAAGCCGGACGAGGAATCCGGGTTGTTTAGCGCGGCTCCTGCCCGAGGTGGATTATCCGCGGGCTGAGCTGCTTGTTGTGCCGATGGCCTCATCAATTGCCTGCAGCAGGTCAGCGAAATCGAAGGCGCCATCATGGCGATAGCCGTTTATGAAAAAGGTTGGTGTGCCGTTGACACCGCTGCGGACGCCACCACTGAAGTCAGCGCGGACGTGAGCTGTAAATTGTCCGTCTTCCAGGGCCTGACTCAGCGCGGCGGGAGTGAGCTGCAACTTCCGGGCAAGTTCCAGGAGGAGCGCTCCACTTAGGCGCGGCTGGTTTTCGTAGAGCAGGTCGTGCATCTCCCAGAATTTTCCATGGGCTCCAGCGAACTCCGCAGTCTCGGCGGCAGCTTCGGCGTTCGGGTGCGACTCGGTCAAGGGAAAGTTGCGGAAGACAAAGCGAATCCGCTTTCCAAAATGCTGCTGGATACGTTTCATAATGGGATACGCGAGGGCGCAGTGAGAACACTCGTAATCCCCATATTCCACCAGGGTTACCTCGGCCGTCTCCGGGCCTTGGACGTGATCTTCGGATGAGACTGGCACTTTGAGCTTGGTCATGAGCTTCTCCTACTTGGGCAGATTTTCAAGCGCTTCCAGGATTCCATCCGCGCCAGGATTCACGGAGATCGGCGAGAGGTAATTCCAGGTGATGATGCCGTCTTTTCCGATTACGAACAGCGCCCGTTCAGTGAATCCATTGGCGCTGCGGTAGGCGCCATATTGCTTCGCGACCGCGCCCTTGGGCTCGAAGTCCGAGAGCAGGCGGAAATGCAGATCGCGCGCTTCGGTATAGGCCTTGTGGCTCCAGGGACTATCGACGGAAATTCCCAGCAATTCGGCTCCGAACTTCTGAAATTCGGGAAGAACCTCGTTATACAAGCCGATTTGGTCACCGCAGGTAGGACTCCAGTCGGCTGGATAGAAGGCGAGGATTACGGGTTTGCCGCGTAGTTCACTTAGCGAAAGTGCTTGATGCGGCGCGAAGGGCAAGGTGAAGTCAGGAGCCTGCGTTCCCGGAGCAAGCAGTCCGGAGTCCTCCTGCACGGGAGAGTCATTCTTCGAGACCGGCGACACATCCATTTTTCCCCCTTTTCTTCGATCGTGGTTTGAGGTGCCCAAGCTAGGGCCAATACAAGTGATGCGAACCACCCGCTCGCGGCACCAATGCTGCGCGAATAAGATTCAATGGGGGCGGTTTTTGGGAGTGAGGTGGTGCAACCAGAGCACCATGTCAAGTAAACTGGATTGCAATGAACCCAGGAATAGAAAACATTCGCAAACGCGGCAGCCGAATTCTTGCCGAAGGTGCACACATGCTGCCGGCGGCTTCGCTGATGATGGCCGAGGGCGTAATCAATTCGCTCGACGACTTGCAGAAACCGTTCGTTACGGTCATCAACTCCTACACAACCCAGATTCCGGGGCATGCGCATCTGGACACGATCGGCGCGATTGTACGCGAGGAGCTGAAGGCGCTGGGCTTCAACGTCTGGTACGCCAACGTGGGCGGTGCGGTGTGCGATGGCATCGCAATGGGGCATTATGGGATGAAATATTCTCTGGCCTCACGGGAGCTGATTGCCGACGAGATTGAGACCATTATCGGCGCTCATCCTTGCGACGCCTGGATCGGGATCGCAAACTGCGACAAGATTGTACCGGCGATGTATAACGCAATGGCGCGCATCAATATTCCGGCGGTTTACCTGAGTGGTGGTCCCATGCTGGCCGGGCCGGGTGGGAGCGACCTGATCACGGTTTTTGAGGGCGTGGGCAAACACAGCGTGGGCAAGATGAGTGACGTGGAACTGCGGTCGCTGGCCGAAAAAGCCTGTCCTGGATGTGGAAGCTGCGCCGGAATGTTCACCGCGAATTCGATGAACTGCCTCGGCGAGGCCATCGGTCTGTCGGTGCCGGGTACCGGGACGATTCCCGCCGAGCGCTGGGTGGATGATACCTGTACCCATACCGAGCCCAACCCAGACCGCATTGCACTTTCCAAGCTGGCGGCGCACGCGCTGAAGCGCTGCGTGGTCGAAAATATCCGGCCGTTGGACATCATCACCGAGCAGTCTCTTACCAATGCTTTCGTGCTCGACATGGCGATGGGCGGCTCAACCAACACCATTCTCCACACCCTGGCGCTTGCCTACTCGGCTGGCATTCCGTTCAACCTGGCGCGGCTGAATGAGATCTCCGCCCGGACGCCAAATATTTGTAAGGTATCGCCAAGCCGTCCCGAAGTACATATAGAGGACGTGCATCGCGTGGGGGGAATTCCGGCGATTCTGAAAGAACTGGACCGCCAAGGCACTACCGAACTGAATCTCGACCAACCGACCGTGACCGGAAGACTGGCCGATGTCGTGCGTCGCGCGCCGGATGCCGATGGCGATGTGATCCGGACGGCGGAGAAGGCATTCTCGCAAACCGGCGGGCTGGTTGTGCTGTTTGGAAACCTGGCGCCGAAGGGTGCGGTGGTGAAGGTTGCCGGAGTTGCGCCGGAGATGATGGAGTACGAGGGAACAGCTCGCATCTACGAATCGCAGGAAGCCGCTCTGGAGGGTATTCTGGCGGGCGAAGTGAAAGATGGCGATGTCGTGGTGATCCGCTACGAAGGGCCGCGCGGCGGTCCCGGTATGCAGGAGATGCTCTCGCCGACGGCGGCAATCGTTGGGGCTGGGATCCGCGCCGCCCTGATCACCGATGGCCGCTTCTCGGGTGGTACACGCGGACTCTGCATTGGGCACGTTTCACCGGAAGCCGCTGCGGGTGGACCAATTGCGGCGGTGCGCGAAGGCGACCGGATTTACATCAACGCCAAGACCTGCAGGTTGGAACTGAAGGTGAGCGATGCCGAGATCGAGCAGAGACTCAAGGAACTGCCCAAGTTCGAGCCGAAGGTGAAGCGTGGTTGGCTGGCGCGTTACCTGCTGCACGTGACCAGCGCTGATACCGGAGCGGTATTCGAAATCTAGTCGCGATGGGCTCTGATATGACCCACGGTAGCTGGCGAGGGCGGTTGCGGGAGGTACGGATCCGGAACCCGCTTCGCTGGCTTCGTGGAGTAGTCTCGCGATGAAAGGTTTCTCGATGGCCACCGAAGTCGAAGCAAAATCACTTCCAGCCAATGCCTACAAGCCGCTGGGCGAGAACGAGACGTACTGTCCCATCGTTCCGGCTTCGGCGCGTGAACGTGAGCTGACTTGGCGCTCCGTGTTGTGGGGTACTTTCCTGTGCGTCATCTTCACCGTTGCCTCGGCCTACTCAGGCCTGAAGGTGGGGCAGGTGATGGAGGCCGCGATCCCGATCTCGATCCTGGCGATTGGCTTGGCGCGGGTCTATGCGCGGCGCTCCACGGTGCTGGAAAACGTGATCATCACAGGCATCGGCGGAGGAGCCGGCTCGGTGGTAGCCGGTGCGATCTTCACGCTGCCGGCGCTCTACATCCTCAAGCTCGATCCCAAGCCGGTGCAAACCATCTTCATCTGCGTTGCCGGTGGATGCCTTGGCGTGCTCTTCCTGATTCCACTGCGGCGATACTTCGTGCGGCAGATGCACGGTGTGCTTCCCTATCCTGAAGCTACGGCAATTACAGAGGTCTTGGTGACGGGTGAGAAGGGTGGCTCGCAGGCCAAGCTGTTGTTGCAGGCGACCGTTATCTCCGGCATCTACGACTTCTTCGTCACCACCTTCCAGGTTTGGAGGGAGAGCGTGAGCTTCCAATGGATTCCGCTGGTGAAGGCACTGGGAGCGAAGGCGCGCATCGCCGTCAGCTTTGACGCAATCAGCTTCATCCTTGGGCTCGGCTACGTCATGGGTCTGCGCAGTTCGATGATTCTGTGTGCGGGCGGCGTGCTGGCAAATCTGGTGCTGGTGCCGCTGATCTTCTTTGTGGGGCAGCACGTTGCAGGCACGGTGTATCCGGGGACATTGCCGATTGGCGACATGTCAGCCGTGCAGATTTATCGCAGCTATGTGCGGTTCATGGGCGTGGGTGCGATTGCGACGGCAGGAATCTTTGGAATCGTCAAAAGCCTCAAAATTGTCGCCAGCTCATTCACGATTGCGTTCAAGAGCTTTACCCGTGGCGAGGATAAGGATGTGGAGCGCACCGACCGCGATCTGCCGATGATATCGATTCTAGTGGGCGTGGTGGTAAGCGCGATTGGCGTAGCGCTGCTGCTGGGGAGCCTGAAGGTTTCCTGGGCGGTATTGGGCCTGGGATTGCTGCTCACCCTGGTCTTCTCGTTTTTCTTCGCCTCGGTGGCGGCCAATGCGATTGCGACGACGGCACGCAATCCGGTCAGCGGCATGACAATGCTGACGATCATCATCTCTTCTGTTGTGCTGTTGCGCTTTGGACTCTCAGGCACGACCGGCATGTTCTTTGTGATGGCCATCGCGGGGATGGTCTGCACCGCACTCTCGGTGAGCGGCCAGACCATCACTGACCTGAAGGCGGGCTACTGGATCGGCTCGACTCCGGCCGCGCAGGAAAAGGTCAAGTTCCTTGGCGTGATCGCCGCAGCCATTGCTGCCGGGTTGACGATCGTGATGTTGGCGCGGACCTTTCAGTTTGGCGAAGCCGCGATTGGCGACTTGAGACCGGTACTGGCCTCTCCGCAGGCCTCCATCATGAAGGCGTTGGTTGAAGGCTTCATGAGCCGGCAGCCAGTGGCGTACGTGCTGTTCGGCGTAGGCGCAATGATTACGATCATGATGGAGATGCTGGGCCAGCCATCGCTGATTTTTGCGCTTGGCATGTATCTGCCGCTGGAGTTAAATACTCCTGCGCTGGCCGGCGGGTTCCTCTCGCATCTGCTGAACAAGAAAGCGGAGGCCAAGGGCGGCGAGACCGGACGCACCATTCGCGAACGCGGTGTGATTATCGCGTCAGGTTTGATGGCGGGAGGCGCACTGGGCGGAGTCTTTGGCGCGGCGCTGCGGCTCTTCCCGTGGTATCGGGAGGAGCTAGTTAAGACGCCGTGGTTTGACAACCTTCCGGTCTCGGAGTCGGTCTCAGCGCTGATGTTCGTGGCATTGTGCGGTTACGTGTGGCTGAGTTCGCTAAAGAAAGTTCAGGAGTAGGGAGCTAGCAATGGACGCAGCAGAACGTTGTTGTGCGGATGCGGTGCTTGGGATCGACACGCTGTGGGGCGGCGACGTGATGTGTCCCACCGGCACAGGGCGTTTCATCGCCGACTCGTGGTTCAGTGATGAACCATTACCGCTGGCATACACCACGGCGTCGGCGGCGCGCGTGCGCGAGACGGGCGGCGTCGGCGGCAACCCGATTGACCACGCGGCGGTGGATGCCTACCTCAAAGAAATCGATCTTCCTGCAGCGATTGCAGAGTTGAAGGGCGAGGCTGTCAAACTCGGAGGCCTTCGCGGGAAGTATCTTACTGGTCTGGGAGTATCGCTTGAAGTTATGTGGGACCTTGCGATGGAGATGCTCGGCCGGGGGGTGGCGGTTTCCTACGAGCGTTGCGTGCGGGCTTCGACAGGCCGCGCTCCCGAGCCCTCGCAGCCGCAGTCCAAGCGCGAGCGTGTAACAGAATTGTTGGGGCGCGTGGGACACAACTCGCACGACGATCCCTCACTGATCGCCGCCGTGGACGCCTGGCGCAAAGACCGGGTTACGCCCATGGCGAGCGTTCGTACGCTCGGCTCGGCGGTGATTGCCTACTTCGATCGCCTGAGCGAAACCCACCTCTCGCCCTATCTGCCCAGGGAGTTGGCAACGGTTCCGCGAGCGAATATCGACTTTCTGCCGATCAAGGACGCGTGGTTTTCAGGCTCGATGAACTACGTGGGGCGAGCCCGCAATCCCGACGGTTCGCCGCAGTACGAGGCGTCCTATGAGATCAACGCCGCGCTCCAGATCTCCGTGCCCGAGTTCTACCAGTTGATCAGCCATGAGGTTGTGCCCGGGCACGTCACCACATTTGCTTATCTGCAAAACCTCTATGCGCGCGGACTGGCCGGTTTTGAAGCGACCGTGCTGACCATGAATACCCGCGCTGCCGCGCTGTTTGAAGGCATCGCGAACAATGCGATTCTGATTGCGCACGGGGTCACCGAACTGGATCAGCTTCCCGACGAAGACATGCAGATTGGAGCCTTGCTGGCACTGCTGCAGGATGACGCGAAGAATCAGTCCAGCTATTTGACCTGGGGCAAAGGCCAGCCGCAGGCGCAGGTTGCCAGGGTGTTGCGCCATGACTTTCTGGTCAGTGAAGAGCGCGCTGATAAATTGAGCGGAGCATGGGGACGCCATCCGCTGCTCGGACGCATGTATCTTCCGGCATATCGCGTGGGCACCGAGAAGGTGGCTGAATGGCGCCGGAAGTATCCGGCTGAGCAGGTGCTGCCGGTGATCTACGGCTGTGGCGGCATGGTCGATGTATGCACGGCGGAAGAAGTGCTTGAGGGCAAGAGTTAGCCCGGAGGGTGCAGGCGAGGAGTAATTATGCAATTTCGTAATTTTGGAAAGCTCGACTGGAAGGTTTCGGCGCTGGGTTTTGGCTGCATGCGTTTTCCGACCACGGATGGCGAGCGGCTCAGCCCCAACATTATCGAGGACGAAGCCGTGCGCATGATTCATCATGCAATCGACAACGGCGTGAATTATCTCGACACTGCCTACCCATATCACGGTGGACAGAGTGAGATTGTAGTCGGCAAGGCGCTCCCGGGCGGTTATCGCGAGAAGGTGAAGTTGGCGACCAAGCTTCCGGTCTGGATGGTGGAGGGGCCAGCGGACTTCGATAGAATTCTCGGCGAGCAATTACAAAAGCTGCAGACTGAGCACATTGATTTCTATCTCCTCCATGCGTTAAGCAAGAGCCGCTGGCACGATATCGTTCTGAAGCACGGACTTCTCGACAAAGCTGCCGAGGCGCTCGCCGATGGACGCATCCGGCATCTCGGCTTCTCATTTCACGACGACTATGCGGGCTTCGAGGAGATCGTCGGCGGCAGCGAACTGTGGAGTTTCTGCCAGATTCAATACAACTACATGGACACGGAGAATCAGGCCGGAACTCGCGGGCTGAAACTTGCGGCAAGCAAGGGGCTGGCCGTCGTGATCATGGAACCGCTGCTGGGCGGCAGACTGGCGGATTCGCCAAAAGATATTCGCGAGGCGATGGAGCGTTTTCCCGTGCGCCGCTCTCCCGCGGAGTGGGCACTGCAATGGCTCTGGGATCAGCCTGAGGTTTCGGTCGTTCTGAGCGGCATGAGCACGATGGCGCAGGTGGAGGAGAATTTACGCTTTGCCGAGGCCTCGCGCATCCAAGCCTTCGGCGAGGCGGAACACGATTTGATTGCGCGTGTGAAGGAACTGTACCGAGCCCGAACCGTGATCCCCTGTAACCAGTGCAACTACTGCATGCCGTGTCCGAACGGGGTGAACATACCCGGCAACTTCAACTTCTTTAACTACGCCCACCTGTTCGACGACACGGCGGGGGCACGCTTCAAGTACCAAGTCTTTCTTACCGAGCAGCAACGATCCGGCGCCTGCATCGCGTGCGGCACGTGCGAAGAGCTGTGCCCGCAGAAGATTGCGATCAGCGAGTGGATGCCGAAGGTAACGGCGCTGCTGGGGTGAGCGGCTAAATGTGAGGCTATGCGCTCCCTAGGCAGTCGACAATCGCCTCCACCACGCGTTTGGTCTCATGGGTGTCGCGGATGTGGATGGAGGGAACGCCAATTTCTTTTGGTGGATAGTCATTGCCGCCGGGAAAGATCGCGTCGCCGATAAAGATCATCTCCTCAATGGCGATGCCGAGGATATCGCGCAGCTTTCGGATTCCGTAGGCCTTGTCGATGCCGGGCTTGGTTACGTCGATCGAAGTGGTGCCGCCCATGCGTACGGAGAATTCTGGAATGTAGGTGTCGAGGATAGCTTTGATCTTCGTCCGCTTGGCGAAATCTGGGTCCCACTTTTCCTTTGCGGCCAGCGGCGCCTGCTGACCGAGCGCGGAGAAGGTGATCTGGCTGCCGCGGTCCTCAACAATCTGCCCCCAAGTCTGTTCCGGTTTGAAGCCGGTTACTTCGAGCGCCCGATTCATCGAGGCGAGGATCTTCGCCTTCTCGTCCTTGGCAAGATCTTCCGAGTAGAGCTTTTTCCACCCCCCACTGTATTGGAAGAATTTGGTTCCGCAGGTGGGGAGCAGCAGGAGATTTTCCATTGGCTGGCCCGGCGGAAGGTTCGCCACCAGTTGTTTTTCAAACTGTGGCCAGTCGCCGCCGGAAATCACGGCCACCTTGGTCACGCTGAGCAGGCTGCCGAGCAATACTGACATCTCGGCATCAAGAGACGATTTGCTTTCGGCAAGGGTTCCATCCAGATCAAACACAATCAGCTTCTTCAAAATTCTCTCCATCCTCGAGTCTTCAATCTTAAATCAAAGTTTCTGCTCTTTGCATCGTGATTTACTCGGCAGGGAAGCGCTTCTGCGGTACACTTCTGCGGCATGTCCAGCGGACGGATTCCCGAACTGATTACGGCGGCACTGGAGCGCATGGCGCGGCTCTTCCGGCGTGCGCCAAGCGCTGCCGCCCACATGCGTACCGGGCGCAAAGGCGAGGACATGGCTTTCTACTTTCTGCGCCGCCAAGGGTACACCATCATCGCTCGCAACTGGCGCGTCAAGGGGCGCAAGGGGGAAGTTGATCTGATCGGCTGGGATGGCAATGTGCTTTGCTTCATCGAGGTCAAGACCCGCAGCAGTCATGCCGTGAAGCCCGCCGAAGCTGCCGTCGATCGCCCCAAGCAGGTTGAGTTGCGGGGCATGGCGTCGGAGTTTCTTCGCAGCTTTGTTCGGAATGGTCGTACCCTTGGCCCAAGGCCGCGTCCGCAATCCCGTTTTGATGTCGTCAGCATCTATCTGGTATCGGGAATGCCTCCGGAGATTGATCTTTTCAAAGAAGCCTTTTCGTGGCGTACTATGAGTGGCAAGCGCCGCCATTTGCTCTAACGGCGCAAGGGGAATGTTTGTGCCTGAACTGAGAAAAGATCCTGTAGTCGGACGTTGGGTCATCATTTCCACGGACCGCGCCAAGCGGCCCAGCGATTTTCTCCGCAGTAAGGTGGTGCAGAAGGGCGGGTTTTGCCCATTCTGTCCAGGAAACGAGATGAAAACACCTTCCGAGGTGCTGGCCTATCGTCCGGACTCCAACGGCAGCGGGCAGAAGAATGGCTCCGGTTGGACGGTGCGGGTGGTGCCCAATAAATTTCCGGCGCTCGGAATCGAAGGCACTTTGAATCGTCAGGCGGAGGGCATGTTTGACAAAATGAACGGCCTTGGCGCACACGAAGTAATCGTCGAAACGCCGGACCACACAGCCCATCTCGGACTGCTGCCGCAGAAGAATATTGAAAGCGTTCTTTGGGCTTGGCGCGACCGAATTGTCGATCTGAAGCAGGATCGCCGCTTCAAGTACATCATGATCTTCAAGAACCACGGCGAGGCTGCCGGAGCCACTCTGGAACATCCGCATGCACAACTCATCGCACTGCCGATTGTGCCCAAGCATGTCAGCGAGGAACTCGAGGGCGCCAAGCAATACTTCACCATCAAGGAGCGGTGTATCTTCTGCGACATTTTGCGGCAGGAGATGGAGAATCCAGTACGCATTGTCAGCGAGAACGAGGATTTTCTTACTTTTGCCCCGTTTGCGCCGCGCTTCCCCTTTGAAACCTGGATCATGCCCAAGCGCCATGAGTCGGCATTCGAGAATCTCTCATCGCACCAGATGATCAATCTGGCGGCTGCGCTGAAACAGTTACTCTTGAAGTGCGGTGTTGCGCTCGACAATCCCGCCTACAACCTTGCTCTGCACACCGCGCCCGTGCAGGAGAATTCGCTTGAGTACTACCACTGGCACATTGAGTTCATTCCCAAGCTGACCAATACGGCCGGCTTCGAATGGGGTACGGGTTTCTATATCAATCCGACTCCGCCGGAGGAAAGTGCAAAGTTTCTGCGCGAGGCCGAGGTGCCGGCGGGATTGCAGCGTGTGAAGTAGCAGACATGAACTGAGCGGTACCGGAGCAGGAGAACGCCTCCTGCTCTTTTCTTGCCCGCGGGAGAGGTGATGGATCAGAAAGAGAAATGGACGAGCGAGCGCGAAGCCGAGGAACGCGCGGCAGAGCCGCTCGAATCGGTTGCTGCCAGCGAGCCGCTTGCACCACAAGTTGGCAGCACAAGCGGCGACATGCCGCACATGATTCGCGCTCTCCGCAATCGCGATTTCCGATGGTTCTGGGGCGGCAATTTTCTCTCCAACATCGGCACATGGATGCAGAACGTCGCCATGGGTTGGCTGGTTCTGCAACTTGCGACGGATAATCCCGCCTTCTGGCTGGGTGTGGTGGGCTTTGCCTCCAGCGCTCCCATGCTGGCGTTTTCACTGCTAGGTGGAGTCATCGCCGACCGCATTAACCGTCGGAAGCTCATGCTGGTAACACAATCGGCAATGATGATTTTTGCCTTCATCCTGTGGGGCCTGACAGCGCTGCATCGGATGACTTTGCCGCTACTGGTGCTTATCTCCTTCTGTACCGGAATTGCCATGGCGCTGAACAATCCAAGCTACCAGGCGCTGGTGCCGCAACTCGTCCCGCGTGAGGACCTGGCCAACGCCATCGCCCTCAACGCCGCGCAGTTCAACATGTCACGCGTGGTTGGCCCCACGCTCGGCGGCTTTGCGATGGCATGGTTCGGAATCCAGGGAAACTTTCTGCTGAACGCGCTGAGTTTTGTCGCGGTGCTGGTAGCGCTCACCCGCATCAGTTATCCACCGCCGTATCCCGCCGAGAAGAACACGATGTGGGAGGACCTTCAGGAAGGACTATGCTACGTCTTTGAGCGCAGGGATCTGTTTACCCTGCTTGCGATGACGGCGGTCGCCAGCGTCCTGGTGATCCCCTATATCACTTTCGTGCCGCTCTTCGCCAAGCAGATACTTCACCTGAACGAGCGCGGCTTCGGTCTGCTGATGGCCGCCAATGGTGGAGGCGCATTCCTGGCCGCCGTCACCATGGCTTTCATTCATCAGGTGAAGTACCGCGGACGGATCGTTTTCCGCGCCTCCCTGGCGTTCTGCGGGTTTGTGGCGTTGTTCGCGGTTTCTCGAAATGAGTGGCTGAGCGCGCTGATGCTGGTGGGTACCGGATACTTCATGGTCCTGATGATCGCCAACGTGAATGTGATGCTGCAACACTTGTCGGAGGACAAGATGCGAGGCCGGGTCATGAGCATCTACGCCACGGCGTTTCTGGGCTTTGCTCCCTTTGGCAGCCTGATGGCCGGCACGCTGGCCGGAACCTTCACCGCCCCGGTTTCGGTCGCCGCCATGGCCCTCGCGGCCGTCGTCATCAATGGCGTGATCTACAGACTAAGGCCGGAATTGGCAGCCCTAAAGTAGGGAAAACTCCGGGTTGGCCAACATACCTCGTGCCTACTGCCTTCACGCAGGAGTTTGGACCGCGGCTGGTTTGGCGACTTTCGCCGCCGCAATCTTCGCCGGAGTCTCCTTCAACTCCACAATCCCGAGCTTATGCTTGAGCGCCGGAAGCATGGCACGCATAGACTCCTCGCCCAGGGCAATCAACTCCGGGGCACGCGCGAAGTCATCGAATGCGAAGCCATCCACGTTGGGCCGGAGGAGCAGGTCAGCATCTTTCTCCCATTGCAGGCTCATGCGGGTCTGCGCGATGGCAAAGCACTGGCCGATGACATCGAAGAAATGCCGTGGCGCTCCGCTCTGGTTCCAGTGCGACTGCAGGTGAACTCCCATTACGCAATCGATCCCCATCTGCTTAAGTTTGAGCGGAGTGGTGGGTACCTCGTAACTGAGCATGCCGTCCACGTGCAGCACGCCGTTGATCTCCACTGGGGTAAACATTCCAGGATAGGCGCAACTGGCGCGCACCGCCTCGCAGATCGATCCCTTGCGGAAGATTGCGGGCTGGCCGCTGATAAGCTCGGTGGCAACCACCACCAGAGGAGTGCGCAGCTCGGAAAAGTCTTTGCACGGACACATACGGGTGAGGAATGCGCCGAGGCGGTCATTGGAGCAGAAGCCGCCCCGATCCAGCGTCAAGCGGGCGATATCCTTGAAGCGCAGGTGGCAGCCTACCTCCGCCAATTCCGCGGCTGAAAGGCCGCTGCAGAAGCCAGCAGCAATGATGGAACCCGAGCTGGTGCCGGAGATGGCGGCGATCGGGATCTGCGCCTCCTCCAGAACCTTGAGCACGCCGATGTGAACCATGCCGCGTGCGAAGCCTCCGCCGAGCGCTATCCCAAGCGTGCGCTGGGATACGGCCTTAGTTTCTGGAACTCCGCTTAGTTCGCGAAAGAACACCTGGATGGAGCGCGAAATCTGGGAAAACTGCTTCATGCGGATCGCCTCATTGTGCAAACCCGCGGTTGGAGTCGAAGTTGCGCGCACCAACCGTTACCTATTTGATACGAAATGTTGTATTGCGAGTTGTAGCTTACCGGCTGCAATCTACCTCTCTTCGCCGAAGATGTCCAGCGCAATGCGGTATGTATTGGCGTGCGCTTCGACGCTGGCTTCGAGCGGATTGCCGTATCCACCCCCCAGCGTGACCACCACGGGGATACCATTCCTGTGACAGAGCGAGAGCACGAGATGATCGCGCCGCCGCAATCCTTCGTGAGTCAGGGCCAGTCTGCCAAGGCGGTCGCAGGCGAGTGCGTCCACTCCAGATTGGAAGAATACGGCCTGCGGATTGAACCGCAGCACCCTGTCCATCGCGCCATTGAGCGCCGCCAGGTACTCTTCGTCGCCGGTCGCATCCTCTAGCTCGACGTCCAGGCGGGAGCGCTGCTTGCGAAAGGGGAAGTTCTTTCGTCCGTGAAGTGAAAGAGTAAACACCCGGCCATCATCTTCAAAGATCTGCGCCGTACCGTCGCCCTGATGCACGTCGCAATCGACGACCGCCAAACGCCCCAGGCCGCGCTCGCGGAGCAGCCAGGCGGCAGCCACCGCAATGTCGTTGAAGACGCAGAATCCTGAACCTTCGCCACGAAACGCGTGATGCGTGCCTCCGGCCAGCACCCCTCCGTAGCCACACTCCATCGCGTCGGCGGTCGCGGCGAGCGTTCCCCCGACGCTGCACAAGGTACGTCGCACAAGCGATTCCGACCAGGGAAAGCCGATTCGCAGGATCGCTTGCGGGGACAGAGTGCCACGCAGAAAAGCGGCAACGTAGGCCGGATCGTGCACGTGCTCGATCATCTCCGGAAGGGCCGCCGGAGATGGTGTCATCGAGTACGAGCCATCCTGCTCCAGCATCTGGCGCAGCAGACGGTACTTTGCCATGGGAAACTTGTGCCCCGCCGGTAGGCGGATTTCGTGGTGATCGCAGTAGAAGAGCTGTCGCCGCATTGCCCTTCCAGTGTGTCGCGTGCGGCGTCGACTGGCAAGCGGGTCACGGATTACTTTCGCCATGCGCAATTCGTGTAAAGGATTCGAGCAAACGCTTGCCCCCAAGGCACATAGTTTGCGAACATGGTGAAATTGAAGCTTACGGTCAGGTCTGCCAAGCGTGTCTAATTTGCCGGCTCAGAAGAAAACAGTGCATGAACGTCCCGGCGCCACAGACGCGGCCAACCCGCCGTCCACCAAAAAGGTGGTGTACGAAACATCGGCTGGCGGAGTCGTGCTCAGACATATTCGTGGAGAATGGCAGGTAGCGATCATCGAACCCAATATTATCAACGCGGATACCATTACCAGGCGCGCCAAGGCGCGGCCCGAAGGTACCGTTTTTGCGCTACCCAAGGGTGGCGTGGACGAGGGCGAAACGCCTGAGCAGAGTGCTGATCGTGAGGTGTTCGAAGAAACCGGAGTGCGCGGTTTGCGCTTGTTCCGTCTCACCACCATCCGTTATCTGTACGTCCGTTCCTGGGGAGGCCGCGAGCATGTATCCAAGGCCGTGAGCTTCTACCTCTTCCTCTACGCATCCGGACGCCTTGGGCAGATTCGACCGGACATGCGCGACGAAGTCCGCAAAGCTTTCTGGTTCCCCTTGGAAAAGGCTCACCGCAAGCTTACCTATCGGGGCGAGCGCGAAGTCTTGAAGATGGCGCAGAAGATTGTGCGTGAACATCCCGAGCGGTTGACCCCCCCAGCTCCGCTGCCGCCGTCGCCCGGACCAGGGGCAACGCGTCCAACGGCGCAGCAGCGCGGTCCATCGCAGCGCGGGAACTGGCAGCCGCGCAACCCAGGACAACCGCGCAACCTGATTCAGGCAGGACGCAACCCTCTAAAGCCGCATGGTTCCTCGCAACCGCGCCCTGCACCGCCAGGCGGGGGTGAAGCGCGCAAGGAGCAAGACCGTCCCGCGATCCCGGAGAGTGGGGTCGTCAACCGCCCCGCCCGTAGCTATCAAAAGTAATCATGATAAGGGCCCTTCATAAGGCCCTTGCGCGAAAATTGCCTCCGGCCCTTCCTCGCCAGGAAAAATATATCTCTAATATTTTTAATGGTTTATAACTTTACCTCTTGACTGAATGGCAATTCATTCAGTAAGGTTGATCCAATTTAAAAAGGGCGCGCGTCGTTGCCATCCTCACCCCACATTCTCGACGCGCGCCGCCTCTATTTTTCGGGTCTTTTGTCGATTGTTTTATGGGCAAGCTGATTTCGGAAGCGCTAAGTTCCAAATTGAGTCGAGTGTCAGAACCTTCCTTGTTTCATTTTTCTTACTTCACCGTTTTCTCGCATCCGAGCTCTTGTAGCCATAGGTGTCTCGCACCGTAGTTCGCGACACATCCTCTGGTGGGTATTGCCGCTTCTAGGCCGCATTGATTGCTGTCGATAGTTCGGAGAAGCCTCACCGATGCTGAAAAGAATCGAGCAAGTCGCCGTCCTCGGCGCGGGAACGATGGGTTCCCGCATCGCCGCGCACCTGGCCAACGCCGGGGTGCGTTCTTACCTGCTGGATATCGTTCCACCAGACACTCAAGCTGACGCCCCAGCGGCCGTCCGTAACCGTATTGCCGAAGGGGGATTGGAGGCTGCGCGCAAAGCCAAGCCTGCTGCCTTCATGGAGCCTGGATTTGCGCGCCTGGTCACCACCGGAAACTTTGAAGACCACCTCAAACTGCTCGCCGACTGCGACTGGATCATCGAAGCCGTGGTGGAGAATCTTGACCTCAAGCGAGCTCTGCTGCGCAGGGTCGAGGCCGTCCGCAAGCCTGGAACCATCATTACCAGCAATACCAGCGGCCTTCCCGTGCACTCCATTGCCGAGGGATTCAGTGACGATTTCCGCCGCCACTGGTTCGGTACTCATTTTTTCAATCCTCCGCGCTATATGCGCCTGCTGGAGATCATTCCGACTCCGGAGAGCGATCCGGAGTCGGTTGAGGCGATCGCGCAGTTCGCGAGCATTCGTCTCGGCAAGGGCATCGTTTACGCCAAAGACACGCCGAATTTCATCGCCAACCGCATTGGTACTTTTAGCGTGGTCAACATCGTCCGCCTGATGCAGGAGTTCGACTTCTCCATTGAGGACGTGGACGCGCTGACCGGATCTGCGATCGGCTTCCCGAAGTCGGCAACCTTCCGCACCATCGACATGGTCGGCCTCGATGTTCTGGGCCATGTGGTGAAGAATGCCAAGCGGCTCGCGCCCGCACTCGCCGGAGCGGGAGGCGGTGATGTCGAGTTGCTCGATGAGCGTGGCGATCTCGAACTCCCGCCCTTCTACGATCAAATGATTGAGCGCAAGCTACTGGGCGACAAAACCGGGGCTGGCTTCTACAAGAAAGAGCGCGGCCCTGAGGGCGAAAAACGTCTGGCGCTCGATTGGAAGACCCTCGAATACCACCCCACGCAGCGTCCTAAATTTCCTGCTTTGGAGATGGCGAAAAACGTGGAATCGCTCGGCGAGCGGGTGCGCATGTTGACCGGCTTCAACGGCGAGAAACTTGATAAAGCCGGGCAGTTCCTATGGACGGCGCTATCAGAGGTCTTTACCTACTCGGCCAATCGGATTCCGGAGATCAGCGACAACGTAGTCGAAATCGACCGTGCCATGCGGATGGGCTTCAACTGGGAGATGGGACCGTTCGAACTCTGGGATGCGATTGGAGTCCCGGCCTCGGTCGAGCGCATGAAGCAGGAGGGCAAGCCCGTCGCTGCCAACGTGGAGAAGCTTCTCGCCGCTGGCTTTACGAGCTGGTACACAGACGCTCCTCATCATGTGAGCGGACGGGCGTACTTCGATTTCGCCAGCACCTCGATGAGGGAAGAGAAGGTTGCGCCCGGTGTCTGGAGCATCACGGTCGCAAAGAAATCCAACCACGTGGTGAAGGCGAATTCCGGAGCCTCGCTGATCGATCTTGGCGATGGTGTTGGTGGCATCGAGTTCCATTCCAAGATGAACTCGCTGGGGGCAGACATTATTCAGCTCACCTCGCAGGTACTGAGGCCGGGTGGCCCGGGCGATGAATTTGACGCCTTCGTTATCACCAACGACGCGGCGAATTTTTCGGTCGGCGCCAACATCATGCTATTGCTAATGGCCGTGCAGGATGAGGAGTGGGATGAACTGGACATGATGGTGCGCCAGTTCCAGAACATGACGCAGCTCATCAAATTCTCGCCCAAGCCAGTGGTCGTCGCACCCTTTGGCATGACCCTTGGCGGGGGCTGCGAAGTGTCGCTCCATGCCACGGCGCGCCGGCCTCATGCGGAGCTTTACATGGGTCTGGTCGAAGCCGGCGTCGGCTTGCTTCCCGGCGGCGGTGGTTGCAAGGAGATGACTCTGCGCGCCGTCGATGCCGCGCAATCCATTCGTCCGGAAGGTCGCGGCGAATCGGTTGAGATGATGGAGGCGATGAAGAAGGCATTTGAAACCGTAGCCATGGCCAAGGTTTCAACATCAGCTTTTGAGGCTCGCGGTTTTGGCTTCCTCAGTCGTGGCGACGAAATCACGATGAACCGCGAACGCGTGTTGAGCGATGCCAAGGCGCACGCGCTGGAACTTGCCCGTGCCGGCTATCGCGCACCAGTGCCGCGTACGGACATTCCCGCGCCCGGCGAAAATATTTTGGCAACTCTCAAACTCGGCGTACATCTGATGCGGCAGGGCGAATTCATCAGCGACCATGAAGTGAAGATTGCGACCAAGATTGCCGAAGTGCTCTGCGCCGGAGCGTTAACCCCCGGAACTCCGGTCAGCGAGCAATATTTGCTTGACTTGGAGCGCGAGGCTTTCAAGAGCCTCTGCGGTGAGCGCAAGACGCAGGAGCGAATTCAGTTCACGCTCAAAACCGGCAAACCACTTCGCAACTAGATTCGACCGAGGAGATAGCGAACCATGCGAGAAGTTGTCATCGTAAGCGCCGTCCGGACCGCGGTCGGCAAAGCAAATAAAGGAACCCTGCGCGCCACTCGTCCCGATGACCTTGGCGCGATCGCCATCCGGGGCGCGCTGGCACGCGTTCCGGAATTGGATGTGCATGAAATTGAGGACGTCATCCTTGGCTGTGCCATGCCCGAGGCCGAGCAGGGAATGAACGTGGCGCGCATCGCCTCGCTGCGTGCGGGATTGCCGGTGGAAACTTCGGCGATGACGATTAACCGTTTTTGCTCGTCCGGCCTGCAATCCATCGCGATTGCAGCCGATCGGATTGCCGCGGGCGGCGCGGAGGTGATCGTCGCCGGAGGCACCGAATCGATGACGATGATTCCGATGGGCGGCCACAAGGTCTCATGCAATCCATCGCTGGTGCAGAACTATCCGGATGCGTATCTCTCGATGGGGCTCACCGCGGAGCGGCTCGCGCAGCGCTTCGGTATTACCCGCCAGCAGACCGATGAGTTCAGCTATCAGAGCCATCAGAAGGCGCTCCGGGCCATCGAGACGGGAGCCTTCGCGGATGAGATCGTGCCGGTCCATGTCACCTTCCGTGCTCCGGCACCGCAGGCCACGCGGGGTTCGGCTGCGGTGCAACTCGCGGTGCAGACCATCGAATTCAAGGTGGACGAAGGCCCGCGTGCCGATACCACGGTGGAAGCACTCGCCGCGCTCAAGCCTGCTTTCCACATGAAGGGAACGGTCACGGCTGGCAACTCCTCGCAGATGAGCGATGGCGCGGCCGCCGCGGTGGTGATGAGTGCCGAGCGCGCGAAAGCGCTCGGACTGAAGCCTCTGGCACGCTTTGTGGCTTTTGCCACGGCGGGCTACAAGCCGGAAGAGATGGGCCTCGGCCCGGTGTTCGCGATTCCCAAGGCGTTGAAGCTGGCTGGCCTGACCCTGGACCAGATCGGAGTGATCGAACTGAACGAAGCCTTCGCCGCGCAGGCTCTGGCGGTCATTAAGGAGGCTGGGCTCGATCCCGCAAAGATAAACCCGAATGGCGGAGCCGTCGCGCTTGGCCATCCCCTGGGATGCACCGGAGCCAAACTTACCGCGACTCTGCTGCGCGAACTCAAGCGCCGCAATGAGCGCTACGGAATTGTCAGCATGTGTGTCGGTGGCGGCATGGGCGCTGCGGGGATTTTCGAAAACATCAATTAATAACGTCAATCCGCCGGGGACGACCCGCGCGCGGCAACAGAATTGTGGAGGAGCAAGAATGGCAACCACCGTTACACCGGCACAGAAGAAGATCAGAGGCGGAAATTTTCTAATCGAGGAGACCAATCCCCAGGATGTTTTCACGCCTGAGGATTTTAGCGACCAGCACAAGCTTATCGAGCAGACCGCCGAGGGCTTTGCGGTTCAGGAGATTGTGCCCAACGCCGACCGCATTGAGCAGAAAGATTTCGCTTTCAGCCGCGAACTCCTGAAGAAGGCCGCAGAGCTTGGGCTGACGAGTGTTGACATTCCCGAGGAGTACGGCGGGGCGGAGATGGATAAAGTATCGTCTTCGATTATCGCCGACCGTATCGCCAAATCCGGCTCCTTCGCTGTCACCTTTAGCGCCCATGTCGGCATCGGCACTCTGCCGTTTGTCTGGTTTGGTACCGACGCGCAAAAGAAGAAATACCTTCCGCTGCTGGCCAGCGGCGAATGGGTTGGCGCTTATGCGCTCTCGGAGAGCAGCTCGGGTTCAGACGCAATGAATGCCCGCACCAAGGCCGTGCTCTCGGCCGACGGCAAGTACTACCTGCTCAACGGCGAGAAGATGTGGATTAGTAACTCCTCCTTCGCGGACGTATTTGTGATCTTTGCCAAGGTGGATGGCGAAAAATTCACGGCCTTCATCGTTGAGCGCACCTTCCCCGGTCTCAGCATCGGTCCTGAGGAGCACAAGCTTGGGATTCGTGGGTCGTCCACCTGTCCGTTGATTCTCAACGACTGTCAGGTCCCGGTGGAAAATGTTTTGGGTGAGGTTGGCAAGGGTGCGACGATTGCCTTCAACATCCTGAACGTGGGCCGCTTCAAACTCGGCGCGGCTTGCGTTGGCGGGGCGCGTACCGCGCTGGCAAATTCCATCAAATGGGCGAAAGAGCGCAAGGCCTTCGGCAAAACCATCAGCGAGTTCGGCATGGTGCGAGAGATGCTGGCTGACATTGCCATCGGCGTTTACGCGGGCGAGGCGCTGGTGTATCGCACCGTTGGCATGATGGACGCGGCGACTGCCGATATCGAAAAAGGCTCACCTGATGAGTCCAAGCTCATTCGCAAGGCCATAGAAGAGTACGCGGTCGAGTGCTCCATCATTAAGGTCTGGGCCTCGGAGATGTTCGACATGGTAGTGGACAACCAGGTGCAGATTTTTGGCGGCTACGGATTTGTCGAGGAGTATCCAGCCGAGCGCGCCTATCGCGATTCAAGGGTCAATCGGATCTTTGAAGGCACCAACGAAATCAATCGCCTCATCATCACCGGATGGCTTTTGAAGCGAGCCGTGAGCGGTCAGCTTCCATTGCTGCCGGCGATCAAGAAGCTGATGGACGAGGTCATGGCCGGTCCTGGCTTCGCCGAGGAGGATGATCGCAAGTTGGTTGCCCAGCGCAAGCTGCTTGAGAACGCGAAGAAGATTGGCCTGATGGTCGCCGGTGCGGCTTCGCAGAAATACATGCAGCAGATCACCGATCATCAGGAAGTGATGGGGGCAATTGCCGACATCGTCATCGAAGTGTACGCGATGGATTCGGTGCTGGCGCGCACGTTGAAGCTGATGGAAAACCAGGGCGAAGCTGCTTCGGCTGTAGCCCTGGCAATGTGCGATGTATATCTGCAGGGAGCTTTTGCCCGAGTGGAGGCCGCAGCCAAGAAGGCATTGGCGGACGTCGCTGAAGGCGACATGCTGCGCACGCAAATGTCGATCTTACGCCGTCTGGCGAAGGCTGATCCGATCAACGTGATCGCGGCGCGGGATAAAGTTGCGGCTCACGTATTGGAGGCTGGCAAGTACGCTTTATAGATGAAACGCTACACGGGGTGAGGCTCCGGCCTCGCCCTTTTTTGACCCGGGAAGCTCGTACGTTTGACGCGCGATGTTTCACTGCACCACACGTTAATCCAAACGGAGCACACGCTCTATCATGTCGAACACGCGTTCTAACTGTTCCAGCGCAAACGCGCCAAGCGCACGCCATGAGTGCTTGTCCTCCGGCATGGAACACACCACAGCAACGACGCACACGGCGCCGACCGCCAAACCAATCATGTTACAACCTCAGTCTTAAGTCTGAATAACTTGGATGACTGTCGGCCACTGGTGGATACAGCCGGACAGAGTGACGAGAAGTACGACAAGCAGCGCCACCGGTGTTTGAGAATACCGATGGCGCATATCATATCTTCCGCGCTCGGCAGAGATATATGAATTGATCTAATTACGCTCCCGGCGGGTTTGTTGCCGGGCGAGGCCGTGGCAATGGCTTATTCAACTGGCGTATTGCGTCATTCAGAAGAGTCCGCTCCAGTTCACTGGTCTTCGGGTCCGCCAAACGCAATGTCATCCAGGCCAAGGCAGCGCGTGCCGAGACATGAGGTGTTTCCGGATGGACTTCCGTTACCAGCAAAGTATCATTCTGCTCCTGCACCCGGAATGTAACCTGGTCAGTGGACGAGACAGGCATGTAGCCTTCGCCCTCCTGGTAATAGCCTACTGCTTGATAGCTGGCACTCAACTCTTCGCTGGGTTGTTCCGGATTTTCAATATTGAAACGGGTTACTACGATCACGCGGGTAAATTCCGGGTTGTTGCGTAGAGAGGTATACGGTTTGAACCGATTCCAGCCCGCTGATTCCAGTCGCGCACCTTCAAAATCCAGGCGGCAATAGTTCGAGAGAAGTACCTTCTGCGCGGCATACAGTTCGGCGAAGCTTCGGCCTCGTAGCTTCACTCCCGGCTGCGTAGAGGAACTGGAACCAAACTGCGCCAGCGCGGCGGTGGTCCATACCATCAGAAAAAGCAAAGGGCACAGGCGACGGTTCATAGGAATGCAGAGACTCCACTCCCAGCGTAAAACGGGGGACCGGCAAAGAGCAATCGGTATCGTCACCCGGAAGAATCGCAAATACGGAATTCAGGACAGGGCCATTCAGAAGCCGAGATCTGCGACTGCCGGATCGATCCGAAATTCAGATGGTGATCCGGCTTCTCTCCCGATGCCTGTATTTTGTCGTAGGATAAAGTACACAGGCCCTTCCGCGATCTCTCATGCCGAAAGAGCACCCCATCTCCGTTCGAGTCACGCTGCTGCTGCTGCTGCTGTTGCTGGCGATTGGCTTTGCTGCCGAGCCGCGACGGGTATCCGTCTACGCACCGCAGACGAACTACCAAGTGGACATTCTTGTCCGCGACGGTGTGGATTACGTTGGCATTACCGATCTGCTGGAGCCGCTTGGCCGGCTTGAGTCGCACCTCGAAGGCAAGAAGCTCATCCTGGTATTCAACGGTGGTGCCGCCGAGTTCCAGGAAGGCAAGCGGCAATATCGCACGCGCTCCAATAACAAACTTGAACTGGTCTCAAATTTTCTTCTGGTTGATGGCCGGGGCTACATTCCGGCCGCGTCGATCACCCAATTGCTGTCGAGCATCGCCGGTCAAAGTGCGGAGTTCCACGCCGGTCCCCGCCGCTTGTTCATAGGTTCCACACAGTTTCACTATTCAGCCGAACTGCGCCGCGCTCCATCCCGGCTCGTGCTCAGCTTTCCAACTCCCGTCAATCCCTCGTCCCTGATCGAGAGGAACCGCGTGCGCCTGCTCTTCCACCGCGAAGCCGTGGTGAGCAACGGGGCCGATAACGTCTCCTATGGCGATCCATTTCTCGCCAGTACCAGCTTCACGGAGATTCCCGGCGGCGCAGAGTTCATCGCCAACATTCTTCAGCCCGCCACGGTTTCCATCAGCGATGGCGGGCATACTGTGACCATTGCTGCGGTGCCGTCCCCAACCCCGGTCCCAATTGCTCCGGCGGCGCCAACGGCAGGCCAGGCGGCTAATCAGGCCCGTCCCACCGTCCCTGCGCCACGTTCGCGACCCTTTGTCATTCTGGATGCGGCCCATGGAGGCTACGAGACCGGCGCGGTTCTCTCTCCGACACTGCTGGAAAAGAACGTCAATTTGGCACTGGCGCGACGCCTGCAAAAAGAGCTGGATGCGCGCGGGATTCCCGTGGTGCTCACCCGTGTGGCCGACAATCTGCTCACATGGGACCAGCGTGCGGTTTCAGCGAACACCTCGCATGCTTCGCTCTACGTTGCCATTCACGCTTCGGGCAGCGGCCACGGCGTGCGTGTGTATACCTCAATGGTTGGTGCGCCGCAGGCTGGCCAGAGCAAGCGCAGTTTCATGCCGTGGGAGCTGGCGCAGTGGCCCTACCTCGAGCAATCCGGCATGGCGGCAGCGGCGCTGGTGGTAGAGTGTACTGCCAGCGGCTTGCCTGTACGGAGCTCGGCCGCCCCATTGCGTCCGTTGAACAGCATCACGGTAGCGGCGATTGCCGTGGAGGTTGCGCCGCAAGGGAACTCTCCGGACGAGCTAGGCAGCGCGGAGTACCAGCAGAAGATCGCTGCGGCGTTGGCTTCCGGTATCGCTTCTCTCAGGGGAAAGCTTGAGGTCGCCCAGTGATCTCCCGCAAACTCCAGTATGCGGTTGCTGCCCTGGTGCTGGCGATCCTCGCCATGGGCTTCTATCTCGTTCACCTCAAACGCAAGGCGGAAACTATCAGCGCTGGACCGGTGACCCAGGCGTTGACTGCCCCAGTCATTGGGCCCGCAGCGCAAATGACCCTTTACCTTGCCAGCGATGAGGACAATTCTCTGCGTCCCAATACGATCTCCTCGGCTCTTCCCAGCGACCCAGGCGAACGTGGCCGCCTCGCGCTGCATACGCTGGTCGCTCGCTACCTGCAGACCGGTTCTCCGCACCCACTCGGCACCGGAGCTGACGTGCATGACGTGTATCTGCTCGATCCGGCTTCGGCCGTGGTAAACCTCAATGCGGCGTTTGCGAATACCCATCGCAGCGGCATTGAAGTCGAACAGTTGACGATTTTTTCGATGGTGCTCACCTTGAAGGCCCAACTTCCGCAGCTCACTCGCGTACGCTTTCTTGTGGACGGAAAATCCCGGGACACCCTCGCTGGACACATCGACCTTGCCGGCTGGCTGGATGTCGCCATGGTGGCCGAAGCCTCTAAGTCTTTGCAGTAGCGCGAAGCCAAACTCCCCTGTCTGCCTCCTCGGAAGAGGAGCCCCGCGCGGTGAACTTCGAGTGGTGATATTCTGCAACGTTCACTCATCTCGCCGCGCGAGCGCAAAGGAAAGAGTCTCCGACGATGATCAAGGCAATTCGGGTATCGATCCTGCTTCTCACGCTGGCGGCCTCCTCGTTTGCTCAGCCAGCGAACTCCAAAACCACGGCCATCGTTGCTGGATTCCGCGATGCGGC
Organism: uncultured Acidobacteriaceae bacterium; assembly: GCA_964563875.1. Lineage (GTDB taxonomy): Bacteria > Acidobacteriota > Terriglobia > Terriglobales > Acidobacteriaceae > TOLSYN. The sequence continues at coordinate 82,927 of CAZLZA010000004.1, read as the reverse complement.
TGCCGAGCAGAAGTTGGAGGAGAAGTTCCTGGCCGTCCCTGAACCGGAGCTTGCCCGGGAGCATCTGAGGATTCTAACTGCTGCGCCTCATATCGCGGGCTCTCCTGAAGACCGCAGGACTGCTGAGTACGTGGCGAGGAAATTCCGCGAAGCGGGCCTCGAAACCCGGATTGACGCCTACAAAGTGTGGCTCAACCTGCCCCGGGAAGTTCTGGTGGAGGCCACCGCTCCTGCAGGGCTCAAGATGCGCGGCCCAACTCGTGAGCACGTCGAGGGTGACCCGTACCAGGACGATCCCCGGGTTGTGACTCCATTCAACGGAGGTTCGCCTTCGGGCGAAGTCGAAGCCGAGGTAGTCTACGCCAACTATGCTCGCCCGGAGGACTTCCGCAAGCTTAAGCAGATGGGAATCGAGGTCCGAGGCAAAATTGTGATCGCTCGCTACGGGCAGAACTTCCGTGGCGTAAAGGCGCTCACTGCGCAGGAGGCCGGGGCCGCAGGTCTCATTATCTACTCGGACCCCATCGATGATGGGTACTTCCGGGGCGATGCCTATCCTGCGGGGCCGTATCGTCCCGCGACTAGCGTCCAGCGTGGTAGCGTGCAGTTCACCTTCATCTATCCCGGAGACGCCACGACCCCTGGCTTGGCGTCCACGCTCGACCTTCCACAATCGCAGCGCCTGACGCCCGAAAGAGCCGCGAATCTTCCGAAAATTCCGGTTACTCCGCTCTCCTACGCGGACGCTTCTCCACTGCTGGAGAAACTGGGAGGCCCGGACAGCCCGCGCGAGTGGCAGGGCGCATTGCCCTTCACCTACCACGTAGGTCCCGGCCCCGTTCGCGTCCATCTCAAATTGCTGCAGGACTACAGCTACACCACCATCTGGAATGTGATCGGAACTATCCGGGGGAGTACGCAGCCCGAGGTGCTGGTAGTCGCCGGCAATCATCGCGATGCCTGGGTTTACGGTGCGGCTGATCCGAACAGCGGCACGGCGGCAATGCTGGAGACCGTGCATGGTCTTGGGGAACTGCTCAAGTCCGGCTGGCGTCCGCGGCGCACCATCGTCTTCGGCAGTTGGGACGCCGAGGAGCAAGGACTGATTGGCTCCACTGAGTACGCCGAACAGTATGCCAAATCGCTCAGGAACGCTGCCGCGTATTTCAATATGGATGTGGGTGTCGCTGGTCCGGAATTTGGAGCCTCCAGCGTTCCCAGCCTCAAGCAATTTCTGCGCGACATAGCCCAGGCGGTGCCCAGTCCGAAGGGAGGTACCGTTTACGATGCATGGAAGGCTCAGAGCGAGACCGCTCGCCTCCATCGCGAGAATGCCGACGCGGGTTCGTTTGCCGAGCGTAGCAGCGGCGTCGATCGTAGCGATGTGCACGTTGGCGACCTCGGCAGCGGCTCGGATTACTCAGCCTTCCTCCAGCATCTTGGCGTGCCCTCCACGGATATCAGCTCTTACGGCCCCTATGGCGTCTATCACTCCGTTTTTGACAACTACGCCTGGTTCACCAAGTTTGTCGATCCCTCCTTTGCCTATGAACAGCAGATGGCTCGCGTCTTTGGCCTGGAGGTACTGCGGATGGCCCAGGCTGACTCGCTCCCCTTCGACTATGAGACTTACGGAACGGAGGCGCACAAGTACCTGGAGGACGCGCAACGTCGCGCGCAGGAGTTGGGCTGGAATGCGCAGTTGGATTTTGCCGCTTCCTTCGAGGCGGCTGACCATCTGGCTGCCGCTGGACGAGCCCTGCATCAGGCCGCCGGGAGCGCCAGCGGCGAGCAACTGTGGCGGATCGACTCGGCCAAGCTCGGGGCCGAGCGCGCCATGTTAGGCAAGGGATTGCCCCATCGCCCATGGTTCCGCCATACCATCTATGCTCCGGGCGAATACACCGGCTACGCGGCGGTGGTCATTCCCGGAGTTAACGAATCCATGGACCGCAACGATCCTGCCGCCGCCTCGGAAGCCCTCGAAGAAGTGACCTCTGCACTGCAAAGGGCCGCGACCGTGCTGGAATCCGCTCACTAGTGCGTCATGGGCGGAATCACAACCTGCAGTGATAAAAATTTGCGTGCATTAGACGTGTAAAGCATGGTACTTATGCTACTCGGTCATGACACTTTCGCTGCAAACTCGCTAGTTTCGGTGAGGCGCACCAGATGGCAATCCAGCGACGAGTCTTCTTCAAATTCAGTTGAGGGTCAAGTCCCCAAGGGGCGAAAACATGGCACAACCGCTATCAATTGACACAAAGAAAGCGATGCTTTCCCAGTTTCTCGGTTTCGGCTTAGACGCCTACGACATGGCAATGGTGGTAGTTCTGGCTCCCATCCTAACCAAGTTGTTCATTGCCCCAGGTGGGAGTCTGGCGTGGCAGTACACCAAGGTGCTTTTGCTGTATTCAATCACCATGGCGGCGAGACCCGTTGGCTCAGCGTTTTTCGGTCATTATGCTGACAAGATTGGGAGGCGCTGGTTGTTGGTATTTACCATTGCCGGCGTTGGATTGATGTCTTTGCTCGCAGGCTTCCTGCCCACTTACGCGCAGGTGGGCGGGTGGGCTTATCTCAGCTTCAGTGTGCTCCGGTTCCTGATGGGTTGTTTCTTCGGTGGGGAATACGCAGTAGGGCACACCTTTGCGATTGAGTTCGCGCCGCCGCATCGGCGCGGGGCAATTGCCGGATTCGTGCAGTCCGGTTTTCCTCTGGGCTATGTCTTTGCCGCGCTGGTCGTGGCTGGATTGTCTGCAGCTTTGGGTAGTGCCGGAATGCTTAGATACGGCTGGCGCATCGCCTTTATGACTGGCGTAGTCCCGGTCTTCCTGGCTCTCTGGATACGGTCCTCACTCCATGAATCACCCGAGTTTGAGAAAGCCAAAGCAAGCGGCAAGGTGGCAAAGGCTCCATTCTTCACTCTTTTCAAGCCGCCCCAACTTTGGGCGTTCCTGCAAGTTTTTTTCTTCATGACCGGTTTATTCCTGACCGATTATTCCGTTTACGGATACCTTCCCAGCATCCTTACCTTGGGCGGGCGGGGATTCAACACCACAACCTTCAGTCTGATCTACGGCTTCGCCCTCTTCCTATCCTTCCTGGGCTATAACTTCTACGGTTGGCTCTCCGATAAGACTGGACGAAAGATCCTGACACAGTGGTATTGCGTGTTTCTCGTCATATTCGCTGTGCCCGTGTATTACGTCCTTTACCATGCTGCAGTTGCCCGCAACTTGGGAATGGCGATTGTAGGTTGCTGCATGGCGGGCATGCTGAAACTGGCATGGGGAATGCTACCGGCTTATCTCTGCGAACGCTTCCCAACCAAGACGAGAGCTTCCGGCGTAGGTTTCGGTTATTCGGCAGGCGCTCTTCTTGGCGCGTGGTTCAACATATACGTGCTCTGGGCACACAAGATTCCGTTTATTCACGCCATCGAAAAACAGGATCTGTGGTTGTCTCCAGCCGTGGTTTTGACGATTGGTGCGGTCATGACCTTCCTGAGCATGTTCTTCTCTCCGGAGACCAAGGATCTCGATCTGGACAAGGTGGGAGAAATAGAAGCTGCAGCCTACGCTGCAAGGCAGACGTCAAAAGCACGATAAAGACGCTTTGCGGTTCCGATATTAACGGCATAATCACGTGAATTTGCTCGTTGTTATCGCATCTTCTACGCACGCTAGGCTGGGCATAACAGAAATGGTGCCTTGAACGCGGCCCCCCAGACCTTGACCTTCTTCGTCGAAAGCGAACGCATGAGAGGCAAGAAAACCCGTTACACGTTGGTGATGGAACTCCTCGGTGGCACCTATGTTCGTCAGGCTTATGGCGAATCCCCTGAGCTGGCATTGCGTACGTGGCTGTACCTTGCCAGCGAGGAGATTTTTGAATGGGCAAGCCATCGGGTGCAACTGCTGCGCGCACTGGGCGAAGAGGGTGCCGTACCGATCGAGGGCTGTCAGAATGTATGGTGCGTCTCCGGTCTTGCCGGAGATCACATCTTTCTGATTCACATCATTGGGTCGGAGGGCGGTTCCGCGACGGGCAAGAGCATCGCGGAGGCGCAAATGGAGAAGACTGGCATTGATCCCAAGCGCTGGGGTCATAGAGAGCGCTGGTAAAAACCTGCGGAGGGGCAATCTGCGGCGACTCATGCCAGGTTCTAAGGCCTTGTGCTGATTTCCGTTTTCCCGCTCCTGCTCGACACTATTGGGGAGGGATTTCCAACATGCTGATCGAGATGGAGCGCTTTGTTCTAGCCCACGACCGCTATCTTGCTCTCGACCTCGCCCGTGCCGACTGTTCCACGCCCGCGCAGCGCGAATTCATGCACATTCAAATCCTCGAAGCCTATCTTGAGGTTCAGCATCGAGCACGTCATATCGTCGGTCTCCAGTTTGCTGACGGGAACTGCTACGTGGAGCAAAACTAAGAGGCCACGCCGTAGCGTGGCCCCCGTATTCTCCCCCGCCACTTCTGATGCAGCGGGCCTGCGGCTAGACTTCTACTTCTGCGAAACCAGTTTCACTAGCTCCGAGTAATCCTTCTTCTCCAGCCCGTGCACCTGCTTGTTGTACTCATCCACCTTGGACGAGTAGTTCATCGAGCAAAACTTCGGTCCGCACATCGAGCAGAACGAAGCCTCTTTGTAGAACTTGTCTGGCAGAGTCTCATCGTGCATGGAGCGCGCCGTCTCGGGGTCAAGCGACAACTCGAACTGCTTTTCCCAGTCGAAGGTGTAACGTGCATGGCTCAGCGCGTCGTCGCGGTCCTGCACTCCGGGACGATGCCGCGCCAGATCGGCGGCGTGGGCCGCAATCTTGTATGCGATGATTCCGTCCTTCACGTCCTTTTCGTTCGGCAGGCCCAAGTGCTCCTTGGGAGTCACATAGCAGAGCATTGCCGCGCCATACCAGCCGATCATTGCCGCGCCAATTGCCGAGGTGATGTGGTCGTAACCCGGAGCGATATCCGTGACCAGCGGCCCCAGGGTGTAGAACGGTGCCCCGTCGCACCACTCCACTTCCTTGTCCACCTGTTCCTTGATCTTGTCGATCGGAACGTGTCCCGGCCCTTCGATCATCACCTGCACGTCGTGCTTCCAGGCAATGCGCGTCAGTTCGCCCAAGGTCTTCAGTTCCGCGAACTGAGCCTCGTCGCTGGCATCGGCAATGCAGCCGGGCCGCAATCCGTCGCCCAGCGAGAAGGTTACATCGTACTTCGCCATGATTTTGCAGATGTCTTCAAAGCAGTCGTAGAGGAAGTTCTGCTTGTGATGATGCGCCATCCACTGCGCCAGAATCGCTCCTCCGCGGCTCACAATACCGGTGATGCGGCTGGCCACCAGGGGCAGGTACTGTACCAGTACGCCCGCGTGGATGGTCATGTAATCCACGCCCTGCGCCGCCTGCTCTTCAATTACCTCCAGCATCAGTGCCGCCGACAGGTCCTCGATGCGCTTCACCCTCGCCACCGCTTCATAGATTGGCACGGTGCCCATCGGCACCGGGCAGTGCCGCAGCAGAGTTTCACGGATGCCGTGAATGTCGCCGCCGGTCGACAGGTCCATCATCGTGTCCGCGCCGTAATGCACTGAGGTGTGCAGCTTCTTCAATTCCTCCTGCACGTTCGAACTCACTGCCGAATTGCCAATGTTGGCGTTAATCTTGCACAGCGAATCTACGCCGATGCACATTGGCTGCAACTCGGGATGGTTAACATTCGCGGGAATGATCAACTTTCCTTCGGCTAACTTCAAGCGCACGAGTTCTGGCGAAATCTTTTCGCGCTCGGCCACAAACAGCATCTCTTCGGTGACCTGCCCCTGGCGTGCATAGTGCATCTGGGTTACGTTGTTGTCGCCCCTGCCACCCGAATCGTCCCGGCGCCGCGCGATCCACTCCTGGCGCAGTTTAGGAATCCCCGCAGCCGGAATTTCGTGTGGTGAGATGCTCATGCCATCGCTGTTATTTGATTCGTTGCTTCCGCTCATTCCTGCAAACCCCTTTTTTCACCGCAAGCGCCCATTATACGATGCAAGCGGCTGCTACAAAGAAGACTCTTCTCTATGAGTCTTTCAGCTGTTCTTCGCATCCAACCAAACAGTCGGTGTGTCCGGACCCAGCAGCTTGCCGTAGTACCCTGGATTGCGACGGCAAGGGTAGGCAGCTCTGCACCCGCGTTCTATGATGTGTTTCGTATTGGATGGAAAATGAATAAGTATCTGAAGTTTGGGGTGCCAATTCTGCTTATCGTCTCCGGCCTTGCCTATCTGGCGGTCAGTGGCGTGCAGGAGAGTAAGAGCTACTACGTCACCATCAAAGAAATGGGCGAAATGGGCGACGGAATTTACAGCAAGCGTCTTCGGGTTGCAGGGAACGTGCAACCAGGTTCCATTCATCGGCAGGGTACTCACGTTGAGTTCACTCTCGCCGAGCAGGGACGCACCCTCAATGTCGTCTATTCCGGCACGGAGGCTCCCCCGGACACCTTCAAAGACAATGCGCAGGCTCTTGCCGAAGGCAGCTACGGGCGCGATGGTGTATTCCGCGCTAAGCAGCTTCAAGCCAAGTGCGCTTCCAAATACGCTCCTGCGCAGCCTGGCCAAACCGGCACTCCGCAGCCTCCAGCGGAGAAGGCCCAAGTCTCCACGTCTTCCATGTAGGACGTCAAAGTAGCACCTTCAGTTTTCCGCCCGGCGGGTTTCATCCGCTGCGCCAATCCAGAGAGGACGCGTTAAACTCTCACTACGTGTGATTGATACGACTCAACAACAGCCGGCTGTTTCCGTGCACGAAGTGGTGCGTTACTTTGGGCGTTTCGCCGCCCTGCGTGGCATTACCGCGGACTTTGCTCCCGGCCGACTCTATGCTTTGCTCGGTGAAAACGGCGCGGGCAAAAGCACTCTGCTGCGCGTCATCGCAGGATTGCTTGCGCCCTCGCGAGGCAGCGTCCGGGTTCTTGGCTCGGAGAATATCCGTGCGGTAGCCACGCGCTTCGGCTATATGGGTCACGCTCCGCTGCTATACGACGAAATGTCAGCAGTTGAGAACCTCGAATATTTCTCTGCCCTCTACGGAATCAACGACCGCGCCCGCTGCGAGGAGGCCATCCGAACCGTCGGTCTGGACCCCGTCCTGGAGCGCCGCGTCGGACAATACTCGCAGGGCATGCGCCAGCGCATCTCGCTGGCCAGGGCCATTGTGCATGGTCCCGAGCTGCTATTTCTGGACGAGCCCTTTTCCAACGTAGACGTGCGCTCCGCCAAGCAAATGACAACTCTGCTGGCAAAAATGCGTGATGCTGGAACCACCATCTTCGTCGTCACCCACCAAGCCGCGTTGATGGAACCAGTGGCCGATGAGTGCATCGTGCTCGATGCGGGGCGCCTGGTTGCCCGCGAAAAGGGAATTCCCGCTCGCCTGCTCACGCCTTATCTAGCCGAGGAGCGTGCCGCATTGCAAACCCTGCGCGGGAACATTGAGGTCAAACCGTGACCTCTGCTCCCAGCCTTTGGGCCATTACACGGCGCTCGCTGGTAAAAGATCTGCGCCTGGAGTGGCGCTCCAAGGACGCCATCAACAGCATGCTGTTCTTCGCCCTATTGGTGGTTGTCATCTTCAGCTTCGGTTTCGATCCCACCGCCGAGGAGTCGCGCAAAATCGCCGGCGGCCTGCTCTGGGTTGCGATTCTGTTTGCCACCGTCGTGGCTCTCAACCAGACTTGGACGCGCGAACTGCGCAACCAGGTGCTGGACGCCTATCGCCTCTCGCCCGCGCCGCCGCAGGCGCTTTTCCTCTCCAAGACCGTGGGCAACTTCATCTTCGTTTCGATCCTGGAAGTCCTGATGGTCCCGCTCTTCGTCGTCTTTTACAATCTGCGTTCGGTCGGTCCCTGGTGGCAGTTGCTGGTGGTGGCTCTGCTCGCTACCTGGGCTCTGGTGGTCAACGGCACGTTTTTCGCGGCGCTCTCCATCCGTACCCGCAGCCGCGAAATCATGTTACCCCTCATCCTTTTTCCGATTTCGATTCCGGCGCTGCTCGCCATGGTAGACGCCACCACCTCGATTCTTACCGGCGACAACTCCCCAATTTTCTGGATACGCCTGCTAGCGGTGTATGATCTCGTCTTCACCACTGTCGGTCTCATCTTGTTTGAACCGGTGCTGAACGCGGAATGAATACTCTATTCAAAGTTCTCGCAGTGCTCACGCTCCTGCTGCTTGGCTACGGCTTTTGCCAAGCCATGTACATCGCGCCTACTGAAGCCACGATGGGCGACGTGCAGCGCATCTTCTACTACCATCTGCCCTCGGCATGGGTGGCCTTCCTGTTGTTTTTTGTCAACTTCCTGGCCTCCGCCTGGTATCTGATCCGCCGCACTAACCGCGCAGATGCACTTGCCCTGGCCTCAGCTGAAGTCGGCGTTTCCTTCTGCACCATCGTGCTCCTCACCGGACCCATCTGGGCTCGTCCCATCTGGGGCATCTGGTGGACCTGGGATGCGCGGCTTACCAGCACGCTGGTACTCTGGCTCATCTATGTCAGCTATCTCGTGCTGCGCCATTATGCCACCGGCGGACAAGTGCCGGTCCTGGCGGCCGCTCTGGGTATATTCGGATTTGCCGATGTTCCCATCGTGTACATGGCCATCCGCTGGTTCCGTACTCAGCACCCGCAACCGGTGATCGGCGGCGGTGAAGGTTCCGGACTCCATCCGGCTATGTGGGTCGCAGTCCTGTGGAATCTTGCGGCCTTCGCCATGCTCGCGCTGCTGTTCGTTTGGATACGCTACAAGCAGGCGCTGGCCGAGCACGCGCTGGAAGAGGCTCATGCGCAGGCTTCGCTCAATTACGAAACGGAGGGCGCACAATGAACGGCGCAGTCAATAACAACGCATATCTCTACGCGGCCTACATCGTCGTCTGGGTCGTCCACCTCTTTTACGCAAGCACCCTGGTGATCCGTGGTAAGCGCATGAAGCGCGAGACTCGCGAGCTCAATCGCCGCTCCAATATCAGCATTTAATGGGAACATCAACACGAAGGCCAGGTGCGTTGGCCTCGGCGTCGATCGTCCATCTCCGCCACTCTTTCTGCTCCTCACGACTTGGCGTCCAGCCACCTGCCTCATCCGCAACTTATCCCGCGCGACCGGTGTTCCCACAACTGATGGATTTCAAGATGGAGCGTAGACTCCTCCGAGGTTTGTAGCAGCATCTGATGGAGTAGCAAAAGCGTCTTGAGTCACATCGCAAGCGTTGTGAGAAAGAGGAAAGAGAATGAAAAAGTTTGCTGGATTGTTTGCAGCTTTACTGATCTGCTCCGTTCTGGCTTTTGCCCAGGAGCGTGGCCACGAAGGCGGGCAGGGCGGAGCCCATCAAGCAGCGCCAGCCGGTGGTCATGAAGTTGGAGGCGGCCACATCCCCGCGCACGGCCCCGCTCCGGTAAAACGTCCCGCTCCGGTAAAGCGTCCTGCTCCCGCTCCGGCTCCGCACGCCGAAAATCGCGGAGGTCAAGCGGGAGAGAGCCATCCGACGTTTAGAGACCAGCCAAGCCATCCCGAGGCACCGCACGTGCACGCGAATGATCAATGGGTCGGTCACGATACAGGCCGAAACGACCCGCACTACCGTCTTGACCATCCCTGGGAGCACGGACATTTTCCGGGTGAGATTGGCCGCGGACACATCTGGCATCTCGGCGGAGGCGGTCCCAGCCGCTTCGGGTTCGGCGGATTCTTCTTCAGCGTAGCGCCCTACGACCTCGGCTACTGCTCCGATTGGGATTGGAACACCGACGAGATCGTACTCTACGACGATCCGGATCACGTTGGCTGGTACCTTGCCTACAACGTTCGCCTGGGGACCTACGTGCACGTGCAGTATCTTGGTTAGCGGTTTATCCCGGTGCGACAAAGATAAGCCACGGAAGCTCACTCCGGGGCTTATCTTTGCTGACGAAATTGGATGACGGAAATATCTATAGGTTTTTTACCGTCTCCACCGTCACCGCATAGTCCTCGTTTGCGTGACCTGCATCGACTGCCTTCTGATAGACCTTCTCGATCTCCTTCAGCGCAGGCAATTCGACCTTTTGCTGCCTGGCCGCGTCGAGCATCAGGTGAATATCTTTGAGCATCAACCGCAACGGAAAATTTGGCGACCAATCCTGGTTCAGCACGAAACTGGCCTTGTAATCGGTAACCCCGCTGCGAATCATCGAGGCTTGAATCAACTCGACGAGTTTCTCCGGAGGCACACCCAGCTTACCGGTCAGCGCAAGCGCTTCGGCAAAGCCCTCAAAGATGGATGCAATCATTAGATTCATTCCGATCTTCGCGCTCTCCCCCGCGCCGGTTTCACCCACCCGAATCACTTGTTTACCCAGCGCCATGAATAGTGGATTGAGCGCTGCGACCGTCTTTTCCGGCCCGCCTACAATGAACAGCAGTTGTGCATTCTCCGCTCCGACCTTTGATCCCGTTACCGGAGCGTCTACGAACTCCGCACCCTTGGCCCGCACTCTGGCTGCAAAGTCGCGCGTCGCCAGCGGTGAAATCGTGCTGGAATCAATCACCGTAACTCCCGGCCTCAGCATTGCCTCTACGCCGCCGGAACCGAACAATATGGTCTCCACCGCCTTGGTGTCGGCGACGCACATCCAGACTACCTCTGCGTCTTTCGCCGCCTCTGCCGGTGTCGCCGCCGTGCGTGCTCCTTCCACGTTTTTCGGCGTCCGGTTCCACACGGTCACATCGTGCCCGGCCTTTACCAGATTTGCGGCCATCGGGCGTCCCATAATTCCTAATCCTAAGTACGCGATTTTCACTCGACTTCCTCCTTACAAAAGCGAAAAGTTGATTAAATGCCAGCCACGCCAATGTTGCAAGCTCATCCGGAGAGTACGATATGGAATCGTGGGCGGCGTATTCTGCGTCCAATGGAGTAGGATGCTTAACATCAGTATCAGCAAGAAGGCCGGTCAACTTGGCAGACTGGTGAGACACTCAGCTATGGCCAAGCGCACCGGTCGAACCCATCGTCCCGTGCTCGCCTCGCAAGGTCAGTTGGGAGTCACCTTCATCGGTCACTCCTCGTTTTTTCTGCAAATTGCCGGATCTAATGTCGTCGTCGATCCCATCTTCGCTCCCTGGCTCTTCGTTCTCAAACGACTCCGGCGTCCTGGCCTTCGCATCAAGGATCTCCCGCCGCTTGATGCCGTTCTGGTAACCCACGCGCACTTCGATCATCTGCATCGCCCCTCGCTGCGCGCGATTGCCCGCGCCACCCTGCTCAAGAGTGGCCGCACGCCGTTGCTCATTGTGCCCACCAACTGTACGGATCTAGTCTTCGATCTCGGCTTTGAGCGCATCGTGGAGTTGGGATGGTGGGAAAGCTTTCAACTCGACGGGACTTTCGTCACCGCGACCCCGGCCAAGCACTGGGGCGCGCGCGTCATTCGCGATATGCATCGTGGCTATGGCGGCTACGTGCTCAGCGGCGGCGGCCATTCAATTTATCACTCTGGCGACACCGCGTACTTCAACGGCTTTGCCGAGATCGGCCAGCGACTCCATCCCGAGGTCGCTTTGCTTCCCATCGGAGCCTACCATCCAGAGAGCTTCCGTAACGTGCACACCAGCCCGGAAGACGCCCTGCGCGGCTTTGTTGACATGAAAGCCCGGTACATGATCCCGATGCACTTTGGAACCTTCAAACTCTCACAGGAACCCATCGACGAGCCTGTAAAGCGACTTATCTCCGGGGCCCGCCGTTTGGGCATCGAAGACCGGGTTCACGTACTCGAAGAAGGGGTTGCGGAGTTTTTCTGAGGCAGGCTACCACGCCAGCATCACGCGCACATCGCGCACGTTGGTTCCGGTCTGTCCGGTCATGATGGTATCGCCCAGCGCGTCGAAGAACGGATAGGCGTCGAAGCCCGCAAGGGCAGCCTCAGCGCTGAATCCCTTTTCGATTGCGCGCTTGATCGTCGTTCCATCCACCACCGCTCCGGCGGCCGGGCTGTTGCCGTCAATGCCGTCGGTTCCAGCGCTCAGCACGCTGATGTTTTCGCCCTGAATGCGTTCGGCGCAGTACAAGGCGAATTGCTGATTGCGTCCGCCGGCTCCTGGATTCTTGTCCACGGTTACGGTGACTTCACCGCCTGAGATCAGGCACACGCGCGAAACTCCCTTGCGTAATTCGCGCACTCGCTCGAGCAGGTAATCGGCGGCTTTGCGGTAATCCCAGTCATCACATGTGTTGTCGATCTGGATGGCGAATCCCTTGATTGCCGCTCGCTCTACGGCAGCCCTTTGCGCCGAGACATTGGAGAGCACAGGCCACCAGCGAGCTCGTTCGAACACTGGATCGTCCGCCTTTGGCGTCTCCTCCAAGCCGCGTGTCCGGAAGAGATTGCGCACGCTCTCGGGCAATTGCGGTAGCAGGTTGTATTGCTGCACGATCTCGTAACATTGTTCACACGTGCTGGTATCCGGCATGGTCGGCCCGCTCGCCAGCGAATCCAACGCATTGTCCGGCACGTCGGAGATCAGAATGGAAACCTGGTGAGCCGGTGAGGCGGCCACGGCCATGCGCCCGCCTTTCACCGCGGATAAGTGTTTGCGCACAGCATTGATCTGCGTGATCGGCGCGCCCGAGTGCACCAGCGCCCGGTAGGTCTGCACCAGGTCATCGAAAGAGATTTCATCGCGGATTGGCTTTTCGACAATGGCCGAGCCGCCGCCGCTGATCAGATAGATCACCAGCGAGCGCGCGTTCATCGCATCGAGTGCGCGCAGAATCGCCTCGGCGGCGCGCAGCGATTCGTAGTTTGGAAGTGGATGCCCACCCTCGAAATACCGGAACCCAAAAACCTGTGCGCCTGGCCGCGTGGGCGCGCAAACAATGCCGTTCGCTCCCACTCCTGCGCCTAGGCGCGTGGTCAACGCCTCCAGGCTGCTATGTGCCGCCTTGCCGAAGGAAACCACAAACACTCGCGAAAACGTGCCCAGATCGTAAAGGTCTTCGCCCACCTGCAGAATGCCGCGCTCGTAGTGGAGGTTACGGCTGAAGCCGCGCTCGATACTGCTCTCCTCCAGCGCGTGCTGAAAAATCTCCCGCGCGATGGCGCGCATCTCACGTGTAGTGCATTCACAAGAATCGGCTTGGTCGGGCGCGGACATGCGCACAGATTATACGGCAGGAACCGGAGTAGGTCCTACAACTTCGCGCACCCAGTCGCCGAGCGCGTGGCGCATTTCCTCCAGGTGACCGGAAAAAAAGTGGTCGGCTTCGGGGATGATGACCAGACGCTTAGGCTCGGCGGCGTTCGCAAATATCTGCTCCAGTTGCGCCGGAGTCGCGAATTCATCCTTGCCGCCGCTAAGCAGGAGCTTAGGTTTTTCGCTCTCTTCCAAGTGCGCGTAGCTGTATTCACGTCCATCGGCATTCACCGGAGTACCCAGTGAGATCAGTGCTTTCACCCGGGGATGGGAAGCCGCCGCACGCAACCCGATGGCTGCGCCAAAGGAGAAGCCGGCGAAAATGATAGGCGCGGAGAATTGCTCCGCCAGATAATCCAGTGCGACTCTGGTGTCGGCGATTTCTCCGCGTCCGTAATCATGCTCTCCTGTGCTGCTCCCCGCTCCCCGAAAATTGAAGCGCAGCACCGGAAATCCAAATGCGTTCAGTGCCTTCATCGCGTGAAATACGACCTTGTTGTGCATGGTGCCGCCGAAGAGCGGATGGGGGTGGCAGACCAGGCAGGCATAAGGCGCATCGGGAAGGCCAAGATTCAGCAGTGCTTCGAGTCTTCCGGCTTTGCCCTCCAGGAAAAACGATTCAATGCTGCCGTGGCGCAATCCTACCCCCGCGCCTTCAATTTAATCGAGTCCAGCACCGCGACTCCGGTCTTACCGTCCCGCGAGGTCAAGGGACGATTGGAGTGGCAAGTCGCCAGCAACAGCGTTTGTCCGTTGGAGATGAAGCGGACGAACCAGTTGTCGCCTTCCTCGTCGCGGAAACGCGCGCTGGCTCTCTGCTTGCTGCTGTCTCCGGTTTGCAGACGTCCGGCAACGGGAGCGGTATCGAGAAAGTGCTTCAGGTAGTCGCGCGCGTCGAGAGACTTTACGTCTGCATTCCGCTGGTAAGCGGTCACGATCACCGTCGTCTCGCTGGCTTCCGACTCCACCTGTATATCGTCATTGGTCTGGCGCAAACTCCAGAACGTTGGCACCGCGATGCTCACATGTCCCCGCGGCACAATGTAGGTTCCGGGATGAAAGCCGTTCTTGGTGGTGATGGAAGTTGTGGTTTTAGCAGATGCTTGGGTTGATGTTTTGGTTGAGGTCTTCTTCGCCGCTTTTTTTGAGGGCGCGGTCTTCTTCTTGTTTTTCGCAGTTGTGGGCATGTTCTCACTCTAGCGCGAAGCTGCGCTGCCGGTCGAATGGAGAGATGCGTTCCAGTTAGCAATCGATGCGATTACTTCCATGAGAACGTGTATTGCCTTTACTATATCTTGCCGGTTGCACCTTTCGCTACCGGCCATTACTGTCAGCGGCTCTGCGTAATTGCACTCCTTAGAGCGTTCCTCAGTTCGCTTGGCGTGTAGATGGGAGGCTGGCAGGCGAAACCGCTGCAGAGCATGGCAACCGCGCGCCCCTCCCGCAACCCAGGAACGGTGGAGATGGTTTCCGCCAACGCCGGTGGTAGCGTCGTCTTCAGGCTGGCTGGATCTTTCACCCGGAGCACAATCTTATTTAGCGCGAAAGGAATGAGCGCCTCTGCATACAGGGCGTCTGCCTCAGCGCCCTCGCCGATCACCACCACTTGGGTGTGGGCGCGGGCCATCCACACGGCAGCAATTCCGTAGGTGCCAACCGAGATGACGAACTGGTCGGCAACCGCGGCAAAGACTTCGAGCGTGTCCTGCGCCAATTCGTGTAGCCGCTCGTCTCCGCTGAGCGCATGGAGGCGCAGCAATGCCAACGCCGCAGCGGAATCCGCCGCCGGAGTTGGCGCATCCTGGAACGGCTTTCGCCGCGTGGCTAATGCCCCAATGGATTGCTCGGCGGATGCGCTTTCGAGATCGAAGAAGCCGCCGCCCTGGGTATCGTGGAAGCCCGAGATCATACGCTCGGCTACTTCCCCAGCGCTTACGAAGTAACGCAGATCGCTGCTCGCCTCGTAGGCGTCCAGGCATGCCAGCACCGTGAAGGCATAGTCGTCGAGCACAGCGGCTGGTCGTTGACTCGCTCCACCCTCCGCGTAGGCAATCACATGGAGCAGTCCGCGCGCGGGGTCATAGGCTTCGGAGAGCAGACGGTCGAGGGAACGCAGCGCAAATCTCACCTCATCCTCTTCACCCAGCACGCGCGCGGCCTGCAGCACGGCGGAGATGCAGAGCGCGTTCCAGTTGGTGTAAAGCGTCCGGTCAATAAATGGCATCGGCCTCATAAGGCGTGCCGCATACAGCTTCTTCTTCGCCGAAGTCAGCAGCTCCAGAACTGCTACCGGAGTGCGATTCTGGCTGGCCGCAATCTGCTCCACAGGCTGGCTCACCCAGAGCACATTCCTGGCCGGGTTATGAGGCATCTCGCCGCGCTCGCCGATGTCGTAATGCGCGGCGGCCACCGTGAGTTCGTCCGGGCTCAACACGGCGCGAGCCTCGTCCAGCGTCCACGTAAAATAGTCGCCGTCGTCGTCGAGACTGATGTCTGCATCCTGCGAGCCGTAGTAGCCGCCACGCTCGCGGTCGCTCAGCCATTCGCGCAGCCAGCGCAGAATATCGCGCGCCACATCTGCAAAGAGCGGATTCCCGGTGGCCTGCCAGGCGTGCACGTAGTTCTTCAGCAGTTCGGAGTTGTCATAGGCCATCTTCTCAAAGTGCGGCACGCACCAGCGCTCATCGACCGAGTAACGATGGAAGCCTCCGGCAAGCTGGTCATAGACTCCGCCCCGCGCCATCTTTTCCAGAGTGGTGGTTACGACTCTTCCCACCTGTTCTTCGCCGGTGCGCGCGTACCAGTCGATCAGCAGATCGACCGCGGGCGGATGAGCAAACTTTGGAGCCCGACTGAAGCCTCCGTTTTCGCGGTCAAACGCACCCAGCGCCGCCTGTGCTATCTGCTCCACAATCTTGGGAGAGAACGTGCCGCTATGTCCGCCCATTCCCTCATATTGCGAGAGCGCGTTCATCAATCCTTCGCCTTGCGTCTCTACCTCCTCGCGCCGCTCATGGAAGGCGTGCGCAATCGCCAGCAGAATTTGCTGGAAGCTAGGACGCCCGAAGCCATCCTGAGGAGGGAAGTAGGTTCCACCGAAAAACGGTTTGCCATCCGGGGTCAGGAACACCGTAAGCGGCCAGCCGCCTTGTCCGCTTATTGCCGCTACTGCGGTCTGGTAGCGCGCGTCCACATCGGGCCGCTCATCGCGATCCACCTTCACGGCAATGTACTGGGTATTCAGAATCGCAGCGATCTCAGGGGATTCATACGATTCGCGGTCCATGACGTGGCACCAGTGGCACCATACCGCGCCGATATCGAGCAGAATTGGTTTGTCTTCGGCCTTGGCGCGTGCGAATGCCTCCGGACCCCACACCTGCCACTGCGTGGGCTGGTTCATGGCGGAACGGAGGTAAGCGGAGGAGGCGTGGACAAGGGCGTTGGGTTGGCTCGTGCTCATGCCGATAAGTGTAACCCCGTGCAGGCAATCCGTTCCCGCACGCTGCGGAAAAGAAATCGCCCCGGCGCAGATACGGGCACAGAATCGGTTCACCACAATCGGTTTAGTTCAGCAGAAATGTTCCCGTCTGCACATATCGTTCGATGGCCTGCATCAGCTCCGCTTTGGCGAGGAATTCCCGATCCGTATGCGCCACCAGAATCGAGCCCGGCCCAAGCAGCACGGGACGTCCCCACGCCGCGAGTTGTGGAATGTCTGAAGTGAACGATGCGGTCATCGTAGGAATGCCCGGAACGGTAAGAAATCGCATATAAGGAATGTCCAGAACAAACTGCACCTCGGCAAGCGCACCGACGGCTGAAACGATCGCGTCACGGAGTTTCTGGGATGGGGCGACCAGGCGATAGAGCAACTGTGCCTTGGCAAAATCCGGGATAACGTTAGTGGCTCGTCCGCCCTCGATGATGCCGATGTTGACCGTGCTCGATCCGATCTCCGGATTGTGCGGGAGCGGCATCGCGCGCAGTGCCTGAAGCGCATCCAGAAGCTTGTCAATGGCCGACTCGCCCAGCTCCGGATAGGCCGAATGTGCCATGCGTCCGTGGGCCGTTACCTCCACCCGCAACGCACCTTTGGAGGCCAGTGCAATGTGGTTGTCGGTGGGTTCTCCGTTAACCAGAAACTGCGAGCCGCGCGGGTTCTGGTTCGCTACCGCCGCGCCCAGCGAATCGCGTTCTTCACCGACAACGAAAAGTAGTCCGGCGGATTTACCGCTTTTGCGGAGCCGTTCGCAGGCCGCAATCTGAGCCGCGATGATCCCCTTGGCATCGCAAGCGCCGCGTCCGTAAATGTTCGCTTCGTCCTCGCGTGAGGGCAGGAACGGAGGAACCGTGTCGATGTGGGTAGAGAAGACCAGCGCCGGATGATCGACATCCGCGGGCTTGGCAAACACATTGAAGCGCTCACCCTCCACCGGCATTCGTTCGACCACGTAGCCAAGCTCCTCCAGGTAGCTGGCGAGAAAAGTAGCTGCGGCACCTTCCTTGCCGGTTACGGATTCAATGTCGATGAGCTGCCGAGTCAGTGCAACGGGGTCCATGGCAACAGCATAGCAGGCGCAGCCCCGCAGCAAACAGAAACGCCACCCCGAAGGGTGGCGCTCCCAGTTGCTTTTCCTGCCGTTAATCGACCGCCGTAGCTTTCGCCGTTTCAGCCGCGCCGAAAGACTTGACAATGCGCATCTTGTAGAAGCTGCGCCATACGAAGGTAGCTGACACCAGGAAGAAACAAAGTGCCAGGATATGGGTCAAGATCGCACTCCTCGCAGTCAGCGTTACCGCCAGCGGCACAGCCAGCAATCCGAACAATGTAGTGAACTTGATGACCGGGTTCATGGCCACCGAAGAGGTGTCCTTGAATGGGTCGCCCACCGTGTCGCCTACTACGCAGGCGTCGTGCAGCGGAGTGCCTTTGGCCTTGAGTTCGGTTTCCACGATCTTCTTCGCGTTGTCCCATGCCCCACCGGCATCGGCCATGAAGATGGCCTGGTACAAGCCGAAGATTGCAATCGAGAACAGGTAGCCGATGAAGAAGAACGGCTCGATGAAGGAGAAGGCAAGGGTAGCGAAAAAGACGGCAATGAAGATGTTGAACATGCCCTTCTGCGCATACAGCGTGCAGATTTCAACCACCTTCTTGGAGTCTTCCACGCTGGCCTTTTCGGCGCCTTCCAGCTTGATGTTGTCCTTAATGAACTCCACCGCGCGATAGGCACCGGTGGAAACCGCCTGGGTCGCCGCGCCGGTGAACCAGTAGATCATCGCGCCGCCGGTAATCAGGCCGAGCACGAAAGGCGCGTACAGCAGGGACAATTTGTAAACATCATGGGTAAGTCCGCCGGTAAGGCCCATGATGATCGAGAAGATCATGGTGGTTGCGCCCACCACCGCGGTACCGATCAGCACCGGCTTGGCCGTCGCCTTAAAGGTATTGCCCGCGCCGTCGTTTTCTTCCAGCAAGTCCTTGGCGCGTTCAAAGTTCACGTCGATGCCGAAGTCTCGCTTGACCTGTGCTTCCACGTTCGGCACCTGTTCGATCAACGAAAGCTCATAGACCGACTGTGCGTTGTCGGTGACCGGACCGTAGGAATCCACCGCGATCGTTACCGGTCCCATGCCGAGGAAGCCGAAGGCCACCAGACCGAAGGCAAAGACCGCCGGCACCAGCATTAGCGCCCCTGGGATTCCCTGGCTCACGAAGTAGGCGACCGACATCAGGGAGACCATGGCCAGACCCAGCCAGTAGGCGGAGAAATTGCCCGCCACAAAGCCGGAGAGGATGTTCAGCGAAGCTCCGCCCTCACGCGATGCGGTGACAACTTCCTGCACGTGCGCGCTGGAGGTCGAGGTGAAGACCTTTACCAATTCCGGAATTACCGCGCCCGCCAAGGTCCCGCAACTGATGATCGAAGCCAGTTTCCACCATAGTGACGAATCGCCGCCAAGGGTCGGGATCATTGCGTAGCTGACAATGTAGGTCAAGGCGATGGAAACAATGGAAGTCAGCCAAACCAGGGAAGTCAGCGGTGCCTCGAAGTCCATGTTGTCGCTGTTGGCATACTTCGCCTTGGCCATGGCATGGTTCAGGAAGTAGGAGCCTGCGCTGGCCACCAGCATCATGACGCGCATCACGAAGATCCAAACCAGCAACTGTACCTGTACGACCGGATCGTGCACGCCGAGCAGAATAAACGTGATGAGCGCGACGCCGGTGACGCCGTAGGTCTCAAATCCGTCTGCCGAAGGTCCGACCGAGTCGCCTGCGTTGTCGCCCGTGCAATCAGCAATCACGCCCGGATTACGCGCATCGTCTTCCTTGATCTTGAAGACGATCTTCATCAGGTCGGCGCCGATGTCGGCGATCTTCGTGAAGATGCCGCCGGCGATACGCAGCGCCGCCGCGCCTAACGATTCACCGATGGCAAAGCCGATAAAGCAGGGACCGGCGTAATCGCCTGGAATGAAGAGCAGAATGCAAAGCATGATCAGTAACTCGACGCTGATCAGCATCATGCCGATGCTCATACCCGCCTTCAGCGGAATGTCGTGGACCGGGAAGGGCTTGCCGCGAAGACCGGCAAACGCCGTGCGGGAATTGGCGAAGGTGTTGACGCGAATGCCGAACCAAGCCACACCGTAGCTACCCGCGATACCCACTAGGCTGAAGCCCAGGATGATCGGCAGCGTGACGGCAATCGATTTGCCCGGTACCGGGGCCAACCAGCCAAAGTATGCCGCTATGACCACGGCAATGAACGCCCACAGGATCAGGATGAACTTGCCCTGGGTGATCAGGTAAGTTTTGCAGGTCTCGTAAATCAGCTCCGAGATCTCGAGCATGCAACGATGGACGGGCAGATTTTTCAGGTGGGTGTAGATCGCCAGGCCAAACAGCAGTCCGAACATGCAGAACAAAATGCCGATCAGCAATAGGTTATGGCCGTTGATGGCGCCATTGAAGAAGCTGACGCTGCTCAGATCGGGAAGCTTCAGTGCTGCCTCGCCGCCAGCCGGCTCGGCCAGGGCCGCGATAGAGGTGAAAAGGGTGAGGGCCATAAGTGAAATTCCACGACGGAGCAGAGAGACATTGCCCATCCGGCCCAGGGTTTTGAGGCTCTGCAAGAGCCACACATTCATACGATTCCTCCGAGTCAAACTCGTTACGGGTTGAATACCCATGTTAAATAGCTGTGCACAAAAAGATCCGGTGCGGCGGAGCCACACTCGTAACGTTTTCGGGCAACAGCTGAACCCGAAACGCGCTTCCACTTCAAGGAATGTTGAGGCTTGGCCGCGTTGGGTGTCGCAAGGAGCCGCTTGCGAGGCGCTCCATTTCCCGGCAAGCTATCAAATCCAGCTATCTTCCAGGGAGGCAAAATATATACCATGCGGGCAACTTCAGATTCAATGACCTTGCGCACATAGCTAGGCCAAATTTATGACCGCGCGCGCATCTCTCCTATTCCGCTCGCATATTATTCTTCACCTGCCGGGCCAGCCTCTCCATCTCTTCAGCCTTCCGCAAAACTTCCAGAGAGAGAACATTTTCCCCAGATTTATCCACGTATTGCTTCAGTTCGGTCGCCAGTTCCAGCAGCCTTTGCGAGTCGCGCTTCATCTCCTCACATCGCTTTTTCAGACGCTCTTTCTGCATCGTCCGTTGTATCTCAGGGTCCAACTCCGGAACTGCGCTGGAATTGCTCGGAACCTGGGACGGGACGCGCTGGGCC
Source organism: uncultured Acidobacteriaceae bacterium (assembly GCA_964563875.1). Classification (GTDB taxonomy): domain Bacteria; phylum Acidobacteriota; class Terriglobia; order Terriglobales; family Acidobacteriaceae; genus TOLSYN. The sequence continues at coordinate 61,947 of CAZLZA010000004.1, read as the reverse complement.
CACGCAGGCGAGAGTGAAAACCAAAGCAGAAGCGCGACGATCGTAAGTAACCGAGAGCAAGGCATCGCATCCCCCCCGACAAAATCAATAGGCATCCAAATTATAGAATGTCTTCCGTCGGCATCTAGGCGATTTTTGCCCGTCATCGTGAATTCGACGCGGCTGCCGCGGGTGAAGAGCAGCCCCGGCCAGCAATCTGCCTTCCGCCGAAGTGGGCTGGTCACGGCAGTTCGGATTCGGGTCGCATTCCAGACCTGAGCTCCGGCTTATAGCATCTCTCTGCATGGTTTCCGGCATCCCATATGGCTGTCATGCTACAGTCCACCCTCATCAGCATCAGTCTGGCAATCCTCATTGTTGCTGTTTGGCACTGGTGGTTTCTGCGCTTCAATCGGCGTTGCGCGTTGCGCGTCGTGCGCTGGCTCGAGGGTGCCGTCGCCGAGCATGGCCAGATCAGTGCAATCGAGTGGAGTAGCCCGTCGCAATTTCGCGCGCGGCTACGGTTATCCGGATGCGGCTTCCGGCAGTCCTCCTTGGTGGCCCGCCTTGCGCCTCGCCAGATGCCTTTCAAGTGGGCCGTGTGGCTCTGGCATCGCCGGCAGGAAACCCTCACCTTTGAAGCCAATCTCACTTGCCAACCGCGCCTCAGTGTAGAAATCGGCCGCACCCGCTGGACCGGATTGACCCGGCGATGGATGCGAAATACCGGTGATTGGCCGACGCACACGTTCGCATCCCTGTTTATCTCCACGCAACCGGAATGGGAACCCGAGATTTCCAACCGCATGACCGCCGTGGTCTCGGCTCGCGAGTTGGAGTTTCTGGCGGTGTCGTTCCGCCCCCGTCCACCTCACTTTTCGGTGACATTTTCTTTGGCCGAGACGCTGCAACATCCGAGTGGCGAACTAGCGATTTTTGACAGTCTTCGTGAACTTGCGGAAAGTTCTCCCACGAGACTCTAATCTCGCCGCTACAGAAACAAAAAGCCGATGCCCGCAGGCATCGGCCAGTCTTCGCTGAACTGAAAACTACTTCAGGAACGTGGCGATCGCCTTCGCCTGGTCTTCGGTTACGCCGGCAACTGGCTTGGTGTGCGGAGCCTTCGCCAAACCGCCCTTGGTGACCACGTCGACGACGTCGGTCTTTCCCTTGATGGCCGGAGCCATCTTGCCTTCGCCCGCTGCGCCGTGGCACATCGCGCACTTCGCCTTGTACAGAACCGCGCCGTCTTCTGCGAACGCAGCTGTGGACATCATCATTGCCAGAGCAGCCAAAACAATCGTGATACGCTTCATGAACAGGATCTCCTGTGAGTGATTGTTGCACCAACATAATGCCACCCCTTGAGATATTTACCAAGCCGAGGCACCATGCGTGGGATGCGTCCTTACGAACCCACCCGTGAAAACATTCTAATTGCAGGTGAGCAGATGTTTCATAAAAAGCGCATCGTGTAGAGAAGTTTTGGTTGGCATCTGGATGCAGACGCCACTTATCTTGAGCGTCCCCTGCAGATTAGGTTGTACGCGCTTCCGTTGTTAGCGATATTGCTTCTATGCCACCCTGCGCGTTCCGCGTTTTTTGACGATTCGCATTCCCTGATGTTTCTGCCCCGGCGCTTCTTTGCCTCCGCTGGATTCCTCGCTATCGTCTCTCTGCTTTGACTCAAGCGCATCGAGTTTTTCTGGTTTTATCTTGGCGGCCAAGGTTGTCATCTTACCGAGCGTCTGTTCCTCTTCCGTCAAACTGCGCTTCAAAAGACGCACGACTTTGCTCTGTTTGATCTGTTCGGCGAGCCGGATCATCGTTTCGTAAGCGGAAATCTCATAGCGTTCCACTTTGATCGCAGCGGCAATATTAAAGACGTCCAGAATGTCCGCTGACGGATCTTCTCGAATCACGCTCTCGCGCTCTTCGGTGAGTCCCTTGACCCCGGCACACTCCGTCTGCTCGGCTTCCGCGCCGATCAGTTCGAAGCACTGCTCCAGTCTCTCAATCTGGCTCTCCGTCTGCTTATGGTGTGCCTGGAACGCGTTTTGCAAAGAGGTGTTTGAGCTCTCCTCACGCTGTTCGGACAGGATCTCCAGAATCCTGTGTTCAGCATCCAACATGTCGCGCAGCTCGTGCAGGAATAGTTCCTGTGCGGTTTGCATTGGCATCTCCTTTTTCTTTTGGGATGCGGCTTTCTGCCGATATGGGAGCCGAAATCGAGAGTTGCGAAAACCACCCACGAACCAACTCGCGTGAGAACTGCGGTCTTTGCTCTCGTGCGGTAACCGCTTGTGCAGTAAACTCTGTCCGAGGCGTGTTTTGCCCTGTATCCTGTAGCGGAGAGACCTTATGTTCTACAGTTGCTTCTTGGAGTCCGTGGAGCGCTGGCCGACGGCACCCGCAGTGGAGATTCAACGGCAGCCCGGGGCGTCCACGCCATCATCGCCGCTGTCCAGCGTTACCACCGCCGCAGACGGCCACACCGTCGAAAGTTTTACCTATCAGCAGCTTCGCCACGTCGCCGACGGGGTAGGCGAGTGGTTGGTGCGCTCCGGCATCGGTGTCGGCGTCGCAGGAGGCACCCGCTGTGCCATCCTCGCCTTCAACAGTCCGATCTGGGTGGCAACTTATCTCGGCGTGATCGCCAGCGGCAATACCGCGGTCCCCTTGGACACAGCATTTACTCCTCACCAGGTAGGAAAACTGCTCGATGACTGCGGCGCAACCTTGCTCTTCGTCGACGAGCGCAGCCTTGCCGTGGCCAAGGAAGCCGTTGCAGGACGCGCGGTGCAACTCGCTATGCTGGATGCGCCCCACGAGGCTCTGCCATACGTGCAGGAGATGGTGCTGGCGTCGCAGCCCGGGTTTGTTCCAGTTGCCGTGAAGCCGGATGATGTTTCGGCCATCATCTACACCTCCGGAACCACCAGCGACCCCAAAGGCGTAATGCTCACCGACGGCAACCTTACCGCCGAACTGGAGTGCATCCGCAAATTCGTCCATGTCGGTCCGGGAGACGGTTTTCTCGGCGTGCTGCCGCTCTTCCATGTGCTGGCGCAGATGGCTAATCTCTTTTTGCCTTTAGGCAATGGCGGCAAGGTTGTCTTCCTCGATTCGCTCAACACCCAGGAACTGATGGTGGGCCTGCGTGAGCGCCACATTACCGTCTTCTGCTGCGTTCCGCAGTTCTTCTATCTCATTCATGAGCGCATCTTTGGAGAGGTTTCCAAAAAGGGCCGTCTGGCGGAAAAGATTTTTGCTCTCATGCGTACCCTCAGCACGGCATCGCAGAAGCTAGGCTTCAATCTGGGCAAAGTGTTCTTCAAGAAAGTGCACCTTCAGCTCGGGCCTGACATTCGCTACTTTGTCACCGGCGGCTCGCGCTTTGATGCCCAGATCGGTCGCGATATTCAAGCTCTCGGCTTCCAGATGCTGCAGGCCTTCGGCATGACGGAGACCACCAGCGGTTGCTTCTGCACCCCTCCGGACGCCAACGTCATCGGCTCCATCGGTCCTCCGCTGCCGGGGTTGAAGGCCAAGGTGGTGAACCCCAAGCTGGACGAGAACGGGCATCTCGTCGGTGAAATCGCGTTTGCCGGTCCCACCGTCATGAAGGGCTACTACAACCGCCCGGAGGCCACTGCGGAAGTCCTTAAAGACGGCTGGCTTTATACCGGCGATCTTGGCTATGTCGATGCCAAGGGCAACTACTTCATCACCGGACGCGCCAAAGACGTCATCGTTCTCAGTTCCGGCAAAAATATTTATCCGGAAGAGATCGAAAGCTATTACCTGCGCTCGCCATGGATCAAGGAACTGTGTGTGCTTGGCCTGGAGAGCCGCAAACCCGGCGAACCCCTCAGCGAGCGTCTGCACGGTGTGATCGTGCCGAACTTCGAAGTGCTCCGCGAACATAAGATCGTCAACATTCGCGAGGTCATTCGCTACGACGTGGAGGGGATCTCCGCAACCCTTCCGGCCACCAAACGAATTCTCTCATACGACATCTGGCAGGACGATCTGCCGCGCACTACCACGCGCAAGCTGCGCCGCAACGAGATCGAGAAGAAGTTGCATGCCCTGTACGCCAGCGGAAAGGCCGAAGAGATCACGCCGAAACAGCGTACGTTTTCCGATGAGGACCGCATCTGGCTCGCATCTCCAGACGTGCAGAGTGCCATGATCGTGATCGCAGAAGCCGCCGGCAAGGATCATCAAAAAGACATTCATCCTGACGATAATCTCGAACTCGACCTTGGACTCGATTCCATGGAGCGCGTCGAGTTACTCACCGATATGGCCCATCGCCTCGGCGCAGAGGTCGAAGACTCGGCTGCAAGCGAGGTCTATACGGTTCGGGAACTGGTGGACATCGTTCGCCAGAGCATGGGCAAGAACGCGCGCCTGGCTTCGGGGTGGCACACGGTTTTCGATGTCGAAACCTCTGATCCGGAAGTGCTCGCAATCACCAACGAGCGTCCGGTTGTGAGCTTCGTCTGGTGGCTCTGCGGAAAAGGCGTGAAGTGGGCGTCGCACGTTCTCTTCAAGTTGCGTGTGGAGGGCATGGAAAACCTGCCTGACGGACCATCCATCGTCTGCCCCAATCACTCCAGCTATCTGGACGCACCGATTTTGACCGCGGCGCTTCCGTGGAAGGCATTTCGTAATGTCTTCTACGTGGGGACCAGCGAAATTTTTGGCGCGGGTACGATGCGGAGATTCGCGCAGTTTCTGCACCTCATCCCGGTCGATCCGGATTCAAATTTGGTCCCGGCCATGCGCGCCGGAGCCTACGGCTTGCGCGCTGGAAAAGTCCTGGTCATGTATCCCGAGGGCGAACGCTCCATTGAAGGCCCGCCGAAAAAATTCAAGAAGGGTGCGGCGATACTTTCCATGCATCTGAACGTCCCCATCGTTCCCGTGGCAGAGTACGGATTCCATGCCTGTTGGCCGCGTGGAAAAGGTTTCCAGGGATTTCATCCGTTGCGCATTCGTGTCGGCAAACCAATTTATCCCGACCTGAATGAAGCGCCGGAGCAGGCGTACGAGCGCCTCACCGAAGAACTTCGTAGCCGGGTTGTTGCCATGTGGAACGACTTGGACAATGATTCCAAGCCCAAGACGAAGAACCCTGCCGAACTAACGCATGCCTGACGCGCTTCCCCGGACGGTGGTGTCACCGCCCGGAGGATCGCAATTCCCGCGTGCTCTGGGCATAGGCGCTACGCATTTGCAACCCGCGAAATCATTGCGGCCGTCCAACAGCATTAATGCCGTAGGAAATCATCTGCACAATGCCGGTCGTTCCTGAAAGGATCGGACTGTGTTTCTGTTCTTCCAATTGCCGGAATTCTGGCGAACGCTCTTAACCTCGCTCATTGGATTGCTGACGCTCGTGGGCATCATGACTCGTCCATGGCGCTGGAATGAATCGCGCATTGCACTGACCGGGGCGGCTGTTCTGCTTTTGCTGGGACTGATAAGGCCTGCGGACGCGGCCCGCACCCTACTTAGAGACTGGAATACATTCCTGTTCTTTCTGGGAATGATGGGACTCTCTGCTATGGCGGAAGCCGCAGGGCTCTTTGACTGGCTCGCCGTGCAGGCTGCCCGATTCGCCCGCCGCAGCGCCGCACGATTGTTCCTGAATGTATTTTTATTGGGAACCGTCATCACGATGATTTTCTCCAATGACGCGACTGCGCTCATCTTGACTCCGGTCGTCTATGTCCTGGTTACAAGGCTGCGGCTTCCGGTTCTTCCATACATGTTTGCCTGCACTTTCATCGCGGACACCGCGTCCTTCCTGTTGCCGATCAGCAATCCCATCAACATCATCGTCCTGTCACGCTTCCCGCTCGATCTCTTTTCATTCCTTCGTCTGCTTTTGCTTCCGAGCCTGGTCGTGATCGCAATTAACTTTGCGATCTTTTACCTGCTCTACCGCTCGCAGCTAAAAGGAGTCACCTTTCACCCCGACCGTCTGCCCACGGTCGAGAGGGCGGTTAAGCATAAGGCTTATTTCCGGTATACCCTGTGGGTGCTTGCGATTGTTGCGCCTTCCTACGTGATCGCCTCGGCTTTTCTGTTTCCGCTTTCGACGGTGGCCGTGGCGGGCGCGCTGTTGCTTCTGGCGGGTGCGCTCTTCTGGAAGCGGACGACGCTGGCGGAGGCGGCCAAAGGAATATCCTGGCCTATTTTCGGATTCATCGCCGGAATGTTCATTGTGGTTCGCGCCATCGAAGATACCGGACTCACGATGAAGCTGGGCAAACTGCTTCTGCATCTCTCCGGCGGTACAAAATTCGGCGCCGTGATGGTGGGCACGTTCGGGGCGGCGCTGGGGACGAACTTAATCAATAACGTGCCCATGGCGGTGGTGCTGAATTCATCGCTGGGAAGCATCCAAAGCGCTGCTCCAGCGATCAGAAACGGATTTGTCGCGGCCACGATCTTCGGCTGCGACCTGGGGCCGAACCTCACCACTGTCGGCTCGCTGGCCACGATTCTCTGGTTGCTGATCCTGCGGCAGCGGGATGTGGATGTTTCCGGGTTGGACTATTTCAAAGTAGGTGTGTTGGTGACACCGATCATGTTATTTGCCGGCGCATTGACGATCTGGTTGTTGCTCTAGGCAAGGAGGCAACGATGCGCATTCTCGGCTGTCTGGATGGCACGAATGCCGAGCAGATCAGTAGAGCGGTGCAGATGTTCTCCGCCATTGAGCCGCTTGCGATTGCTCTGCTTACGGTGATCGACGTTGGCCCGCGTAGGGATATCGACCGTATGCGCGAGCGCTTCGGGAGGCCCCCGATGCATCATCAACCGCTCACGGAAGAGATGATGGCGGCGGAAGACGCGGCTGCGCAAGAGACCTTGAATGCGGGACTCCTCTACGTAAAAGACGCGGAGACAATGTTGCGGCAGGGGCGACCGGAACTGGAAATTGTAAACGCCGCGGCAGAATGGAGAGCGGACGTGATCCTGATCTGCGCGCGCACGGAATATGGCGAGCCGCCGCATATTGGTCCCCGATCGGTCGGGGACGTTGCGCGTTTTGTGCTGGATCATGCGCCCTGCCTGGTGCTGCTGGTGCGTCCACTGGCTCGCGAACAATTTCCCATCGAGCGCTAGATTCCGATCCCTCACTTCGCCCGGGGATGCGTCTTGTCGTAAACCTCCAGGACCTGCTTCGTGGTGAGCTGGGTGTAGCGCTGCGTGGTGGAAAGACGCTCGTGGCCAAGCAGTTCCTGAATGGCGCGCAGGTCCGCACCCTCCTCCAGCATGTGAGTTCCGAAGGCGTGGCGCAAGGTGTGGGGATGCACCTCCCGCGGCAGACCGCCCGCCACCGCGATGGACTTGACGATGCGCCCTACGCTGCGAGTGGTCAGGCGGCTTCCGCGCAGATTGATCAGCAATGAGGATTCGCCTGCGCGCTGGTGTCGCTCGAGCACCTGAACGCGATGCGGCAGGTAGTCGCGCAGCGCAATCTGCGCCGAGTCGCCAAACGGAACGAGACGCTGCTTCTTGCCTTTGCCGCGCACTAAAATCAAACTCTGGCGCTGGTGTATGTCGTCAAGGTTGACACCGGTCAGTTCGCTGTTGCGGATGCCGCAACCATACAGCAGTTCGAGGATCAGGCGGTCGCGCTCGGGGAACGCCATTTCTTCCGGCATCTTCGCATCGAGCACGGAGTTCATCTCTTCCATAGTGGGTACGCGGGGCAACCGCTTCGGCAGCTTTGGAGCCGCAACCAGCAGCGCTGGGTTCGACTCAATCATGCGCTCTCGCCCCATCCACTTGAAGAAGGAACGCAAGGACGAGAGTGCGCGCGCCACCGAAGCCTTGCTCAACCCACGCTCGTAGAGTTGCCCGAGAAAGGCACGGATCAAAAGGTGATCAACGGTCTTGAGTTCTTCAGGACCAACGAAGATTACGAATTCCGCGAGATCGGTGCGATACGCCTTGATGGTGTGAGCGGATGCGTTGCGCTGGGTCAGAGTGCGCAAAAAGCCCGCGAGCGCAACCCCGGCCGGAGTTTGCCCAAAATCAGATGCGATTTCTGCGCTCATTATTTTTCTTCCCTGGTGACGCGCGCGCGGGCGCGGGGATGATGATCCGCGTACACCTTCTGCAGGCGGTCCAGGGCTACGTGGGTATAGACCTGCGTGGTTGAGATGTCGGCGTGACCGAGCACAGTTTGCACCGTGCGCAGGTCGGCTCCATGGGAGACCATGTGACTGGCGGCCGAGTGGCGCAGCATATGCGGTGAAGCGTGGCGGCCCGCAGCTTTGGAAGCATCTTCCACAATCATGAAAATGCGCTGGCGGGTAAGTTTGTGTCCACCGCGCGCGAGGAAAAGCTCGGGCGCAGTTTTGCGGCCGCTGAGGATAGGGCGAGCCTCGCCCAGGTACGAGCGTAGCGCGCTTTGCGCCGGAGCGCCCAGAGGCACAATGCGCTCCTTATCGCCCTTGCCGCGCACCAGCATGTAACCGAGTTCAAGCTTGGTGTCTTCAACCCGCGCATCCACCAGTTCACTGACGCGCATGGCGGCGGCGTAGAGCACTTCCAGCATGGCGCGATCGCGCAGGGCAAGCGCCTGCGAGATTCGCGACTGAGCGGAAGCGGGATCGCGTCCGCTTGGACTTTCGACCAGGGCAGACGTCTCTTCTTCAGAGAGCGCCTTCGGAAGCACCTTCCACTGTTTGGGGCTATCGATGTCCAGTGTTGGATCGTGGTCGATAAGTTTGTCCAACAATAGATAGCGGTAAAACTGGCGCAGGGCGGAAAGTTTGCGGGCGATGGAACGCGAATCCATCCCATGTCCGAGGAGGTGTTGCAACAGCTCTTTCATATCCTCGCGTCGTGCGTTCAGTACCGTCTTATCCCGGCTCGCGAGAAACTCCGTCCATAGCTTCAGGTCGCCCCCGTAGGCGCTCACGGTAAGCGGGGCCAGACCTTTCTCCACCCGCAGGTAGACGGCAAAGTTGGCCAGAGCGCGATCTGCAGCAGTGGAGGTCACGGCTAGAGTATGACTGGTTCCGGGGTGTGATGGAGTTGACGTCCTTGGTTCGCCTGCGGCGTCAGCCGCGGATGATCATTTGAGAGACAAAGCAACCAACTGCCGCTCTGTCTCATCTGTGTACACGGGGAGGCGAGTGTTTGCGCCTATCCGAAGAAAGGTGGCCATGGCAATGCGTGCGCATTTGTTCACCAATCCTTTGCGCCACTCGCCGCCGGCGGACTCCTCACGCCAAACCCGGGAGTCGCTTGCCTCGGAACTGGCTCCAGAGGGGCATCGCGGGGGCGTCCTTCGCGGATTTGTGATTGCCGTGGCGCTCTCAGTTCCGTTCTGGCTTGCTCTCTATCTGTTGTTGCGCTAGTGAACCCTCTGGCTGATTCGTCAAAACGTTGATCGACCAAAACGTTCGACTCATCAAAACTAAGAATGCTAGTGGCATCTGCTCAGGTATAATGGCTTCTGCGCGCCCGTAGCTCAGCTGGATAGAGCGAACGCCTCCGAAGCGTTAGGTCGTGAGTTCGAATCTCGCCGGGCGCACCATTTATTCTCTTTCCCTTCAGTAATTTGGAACACTTCTTGGACAGGCGGTTTTTCCGCCTTTTTCGTAATGTGCCCACTCATGCGAGACATAGCATTTAGGACCGCATCTTTGCGAATCTTCGCCACCAAACGTGAGCGATTCCTTTATGAACTCAACCTTGACGCCGCGCTTGGTGAGCGTTGAAAGCGAGGGTCGTCGAGGTTCCTGGCAAGCCGATCCATGCTATGAACCACGACCGTGTCACCTTGACCACGAACTCCACCAGAGCCTCAAGCGTGACCTCTGTGTATCCTTGCCAGAACACTTATCAGTGAAGCACCGATCCACCTGCTCGCCATCTCGTCCGCACCCCCCCGGGTGCCTCTGCCAGTAGCTGCTGATTTTGCAGTGACCCTCAATCAAGGCGCGACGCCAGAGTCAGGTGCAAAATATCCGCTGATGTCGAGTATCAGTTGTGTAGAGCTGGTCGAAAACGCATCGATCGAACCGTTCGCGGTCGGCACAATCGCCATATTGGAGGTAATCGCCCCATCATCCGCGTTCAACGTTGACACTAACGGCTGCGCCTCGTTCTCCGGCCACAACGTCAGGTACCCTAAGCCCCCAGTGGGTACAACCGTCGCGTTCAGGACAAAGGCCTGTGCGCTCGATGCTATTCCACAGGAACTACCGGTTATATTGACCGGCAGCGTTCCATTCATCAAACCGCCAGAGGTCCGCGTATCCAGCACGCGACATGGGGAGACGGTGTACAGCGCCTGGCCACCTGGGGCCGAACTGGCCAGGGCGAAGTACCCGTTGATATCGATAATCACGTCGGTGTTGTTGGAGCCCAATACGTTGATCGCTCCGTTGGTGCCCGCCGGAACGATGGCCGCGTTCGCCACCACCGGGTTGTTCGGCGGGGCGTTTAGTGTCGAAACCCCTGGCCATGGTTGTCCTGTCGGCCAGGCGCTCAGGTATCCTAGTCCAGCCCGCGGCACCGCCGTAAAGTTCAGGGAATACGCTTGCGCACTTGAAGGTATATTGCACGCACTCGACAGGATGGGGAAGGCACGAGTTTGCGAACCAACCAGGGATGGTCCACCAAAGGAGCCGATTGCATTACGAGTGTCTGCCACGCGGCAGGGCGTCAGAGGATAAAATGCCAGCGCGGCAGTATCCGTGGATGGCTCGAAATAGCCGTTAATGTCCAGCACGACGTCTGTGAAATCGGTGGCATACACGCTGATTCCGCCGCCGGTACCCGCCGGAACAATGGCCGCATTAGCCTTCACCCGGCCATCCGAGTTCAGGGTCGAGACCACAGGCTGCTCCACTCCGGTTGGCCACACCGTCAAATATGCTAATCCCGCTCGCGGGACAACCGTGACGTTGAGAGAATAAGCTGTCGCCGTGGGAGGAACCGCGCAGGCACCGTCCGGAATCGCAAAGCTTCGTGACGTATCGCCTGCGATAGATGGGCCGCCAAACGGAGCTGTCGGATTCCTGGTGTCCACGAGGCGGCAGGGAGTCATGGGAACGAAAAGCAACGCGCCCGGAACTTTGGCGACAAAACTGTCAGCTCCGCCGGCTTGGGTTTGTTGGAAGGCGCCCGGAGTAGCAAACGCGCCGCCAGGCAAGGTTGAACCCCCAACGTAGATAGCCCCCGATGCGTCGACGGCAGAACCACCGGCCCTTTCACCTCCGCCGCCCGGTCCGCCGCCAACCGTAACCCCGAGGAGAACCTGCGAGCCGGTCGAATTGAACTTGGCCACATACACCGTATCGGGGCCATTGAGCGTACTCACCGAGCCGCCTCCCAGCGGCAATTGGCCGGTTCCCTGGCCGAGAACATAGACATTCTGTAGGCTGTCGACCACAACCGGGCCCAGAAAGTGGAGCGGAGCGTTCGATTCTGCACCCAGGTAGGTGGCCCACACCAAATCCGTCCCAGTCGGGTTCAGCTTGGCGACGTAGAAACCCTGGTTACAAAACGTGGGTGGCTCATTCGGATCGCATTGTGCCTGATAGGCTCCGGGGGTCACAGGAAAGTCCGCGGCGAGAGTTTCGCCGGCGAGGTAGGCATTGCCACCGCTATCCGCGGCGACGCCACCCACATTGCCGCCGCCAGTCGAACTTCCACCAAAGTAGGTGCTGTAGACGAGCGAAGTCGTTCCACTCTTTACCGGGTTGAACTTGGCAACGTAGCCGTAACCGTTTGGCAGGTTGAGCAGTTGGGGCGCGGAAGGATTCGGGCCGCCGCCCGTGGTGTTGAACGCTCCCTGGGTTAAGAGCAGATGGGCTGAAATAGTGTAGCCCGTGATGTAGACGTTGGCTGAAGGATCCAGAGCAATTGCTGTTCCGTAGGTTCCCGCGCCGCAGTCTATGGTGCATCCCGCGCCATTGACGGATACGGTACCTTCGGTGTCTCCGAACAGGGTCGAATAGACGAGTGCCGATCCCGTGCTGTTGAAGACGCTCATGAACGCCATATCGTCGGAATTCCCGCCGCCGATATCTGAGATCGCCGCAGTCGCGGTGGTGGGGAAGCACTCATATTGAGCGCCGTAGGTGTGCACGACGCCGCCGCAAAGTGAATTGGTGGCTACGCCGGTTACATAAGCCTGGCCGACACTGTCAACGGCAATGCCTGTACCCCATGCTGCGCCATACCCACCGAGGAAGCTGGAATAGATGAGCGTGGAGCCGGTCGGGTTCAGCTTCAGAACAAATGCGCTCTGTGAGTAAGCGCCATTCCCGTTGATGCTGCAACTTGCTACTGGGCTGCCGGTATTGGCGTTATAGTTGGGCGCGCAGTTTGTCTGGAACGCTCCGGAGGTTACGGGGAATTCGTTGCTTCCCGCGGATCCGGTGACGTAGGCGTTTCCTGTACTATCGACCGCCAGCGCGTAGGCTGCGTCATTTCCGCCTGCCGAGCCGCCAAAGTAAGCCGAGTAAAGCAGCTTGGAGCCGTCCGGGCTGAACTTCGAGACAAACGCCCAGTTCTGGCCGGCTAACTTGGTGGTATGGGAAAAGACTGTACCTGCGACAGGAAAGTCTGTGGACGAGGTACTGCCCGCAACATACAGGTTCCCTTGGGAATCAATTCCCACGGCCTGCGTGGGTTCGGGGCTCGGTGAACCGTTGCCTTCGGGGAAAGAGTTGCCGATATAGTCGTTTCCGGTGCCGCCCAGGTAACTGAAATAGCTCAAAACAGGGTCAATGACCAGGGGCTGGCCGCGGTCATAGTGGCCAAGCCGGAAGCCGACGGCCTTATCCGTGACGGTGTAGGTTGCTGCCACAGGGCAGCGCTTTCCGTCGATAACCTGATAGGCCACAGGCGCGAGGAATCGAACTGTTCCCCCGGGTGCGCGGAGTTCGAGGATGTTGTCTGTGTCGAGTGCAGGGCGCGCGCCGTCAATCTGCCAACGAATACGGCTGGCGTCCGCGCCCGCAGCGACCACAAAGTCGTACTCGAGTTGGCGCTGGTTGCCGTAGAAGACCAGATCCACACCTGGATAAACCTGTGCATAGTTGACCTTGCCGTAGGTCGGTATGCCAGACTGCCACTTCTGAGGGTCATTCCCGATGAAATAGCTCACCACGCCGGGTAGCGGTTCGGCTCCGGTGGCGGCGGTCGACCTATTCGCTCCCACGAGCTTCATCCGCAACGTATCGACGGAGGGCTTGGGCCTGCCGCCCGGAATTCCCGCTTGCAGGTTAAGAACCACCTCGCCTTCCATAAGCGCGAGCGAGTAGCCTGACCCGTGGGAAAGAAACTTCACCCGAGCATCGGTCTGACCCTGATTAGCTTCGAAACTGAGTGGAACCTTTCCGTACGAGACAGCTACACGCTCGCTGGATGGCGAGGAAATTACGTCAGCGGTCATTGCGCTCGATGCACCGACAATCATGCAGGCAACAGCAAGCCACCCCGAAGTATTGGAAAGCACTCTCGCTTTGACGTTAAAACAAGGCAGTATTCTGGAATTGCTGAACATAGGGAACTTCTCCATCTCACGCGGCGCAAAACGCGCGTAGTCAGCTTGTCGGCTAGGTTTGCAACGGAGTTCGACGAAAGCTCCCTTGCCCACGATGCAGTGGTGTAAGTTCAAAGCGAGAGTTTTAGCTGGCACTTCCTACGGCAGCTAAGATGGGGGCTAGCCAGCTCTGAGTTGTCCAGCTCTGGATAATGCTTTGTAGGCTACAGGAGGAGTGCGGAATGGACTGTGGATAGTGAGCGGAAGCTAGTGGCACCTCTCCTGTACAATCGGGCAACCATGAAATTGCGGTCGAAACTGACAATCGTGTCACTGCTGGTTTGGGTCATAACTGTGGTGGCGCATGCCGAACCGGTTACGCAGTTACATGCTTCCGGTTATGTCAATGACTTCGCACATGTTCTCGATCAGAACACGGTTGCGCAGATGGAGGGCGAGTGCCTGCAGGTCGATCAAAAGGCTCACGCTCAGATCGCAGTCGTCACCATCAATTCCCTGGACGGCGCAGATGTCGATAGTTACGCGGTCGATCTCTTCAAGAGCTGGGGTATCGGAGACAAGTCAAGCAATCGTGGCGTTTTGATCCTCTATGCCATTAAGGATCACCGCTCCCGCATCGAAGTAGGCTACGGCCTTGAACCGATTCTGCCTGACGGGAAGGTTGGCAGTTTTCAGCGGGAAGCGATCCCGCTGATGCGCGAAGGAAATTACAGCGCGGCGCTGCCACTGGTCACCAACCGGGTAGCGGGCGTGATTGCGCAAGACGTCGGAATTCAGATACCCAGTGCACCGTCTCCCAACGCCACCCGGACACCGGATCATGCAGACGGCCAGCATATTTCGCTCGGCGACATCATTGTATTTCTCGTAATTCTGCTGATCGTCCTGGCTACTCCTCTGCGCGGTGTGTTGTTCTGGATTCTGCTTTCTCAGTTTTCCGGCGGACGCTCGGGCGGTGGTGGCTTTGGTGGTGGCGGGGGCGGCTTTGGAGGTTTTGGCGGCGGTAGTTCCGGCGGCGGCGGGGCAAGCGGCAGTTGGTAGTCGGCGAGGACGCGATGATTCCTGATAAAAAGCTTGAGGAATTTGTGAGACGCATGTGCGAGGCGGGCGGGCGAAACCTGGAGAGCGTTATCCTCTATGGATCGGCCGTGGCCGGTGATTTTCATCCCGAATTCTCAAACATGAATCTGTTCTGTGTGTTGCGCGACGGTTCGTTCGCGGACTTGCAGGCTCTGGCGCCGGTGGTGCGCTGGTGGGAGGGCCAGAAGCAGCCTCCGCCACTTATCATGACGCGTCACGAACTTGAACGATCGAACGACGTCTTTACTATCGAGCTGATGGACATGCAGCAACACCATCAAATCCTTTTTGGCGAAGATGTCCTGCTTGGATTAAAGATCCCGGAGGATCTCCATCGCGTCCAGGTGGAGTACGAACTTCGCGAGAAACTGATTCTGCTTCGCCAGCAACTATTGCTATCCGCCGGCAAGAATCGGCGATTGTGGGAGTTGCTTGTACGTTCCGTATCATCCTTTTCCACGCTCTTTCGCCACGCTCTGATTGTGCTCGGACATGCCACTCCAGTGGGAAAGCGCGAATCTGTCCAGGCTCTGGCTGAGCACCTAAAAGTCGACGTTTCCGCTATTTTCCATGTACTGGACGTTCGGGAACGCAAAGTCGATCCCAAGAGTTTTGATGTTAACGATCTCTTCGCTCGTTACCTGACAATAGTGGAGCAGGTCACGGCGGCGGTGGATGAGGCACCAGGCACAGGTGCGCCAGCCAGTCGATAACCGCATTACACTAAGTTGCACGGAGAGCTTATGAAGAAACTGTGGATCGCAATTATCATTGTGGTTTTGATCGCGCTTGTTTTCTTTGGACAGTACGTTGGGGTGCGCAACACGCTGGTGGCCAAGAATGAAGCGGTAAAGGCCGCCTGGTCACAGGTGGACATCGTTTTACAGCGCCGGGCTGACCTCATCCCCAACTTGGTCGAAACGGTGAAAGGCTTTGCGCTGCAGGAACAGACGGTCTTCGGCGACATCGCCAAGGCCCGCTCGGCACTGCTTTCAGCTGGCACCCCGGAGCAAAAGATCGCCGCTAACGGGCAACTCGACGGAGCGCTCGGCCGGCTGCTGGTCGTCGTGGAGAACTATCCGCAGTTGAAGTCCAACGAGAACTTCCTGCGACTGCAGGATGAACTCGCAGGCACCGAGAATCGCATCGCGGTTGAGCGCAAGCGCTATAACGACACGCTGCAGGACTACAACACATATGTCCAGATGTTCCCGAACAATGTTTTTGCCGGATGGGCAGGATTCCAACCGAACCGCGCCTACTTTGCCGCAACCGAAGAATCTCGACAGGTCCCCAAAGTGAACTTTTCGAATCCTGGCGCGGCCCCGCAATCCACACCTCAACCCGCAAAATAGGCAGACGGGGAACACCCGAAACCCGTTTCTTGAATTTGGCGCGCCACCTGTCCGGGACGCGACATTGGGTCGATGTGCTTTGACGAGAGCGACCGCACCCACCGCGATGACGAAGCGGCCCCACGTAGTCGAAGACCGGACTCGGTGCCGGCGTTTCGCCAGGGGACCAGGCAGGCGCGCGGGAAAAGCAGTACCAAAAACAGGCTGCGAGGATGGTGGAGAGGGTGGTCGGGGCGAGGCCGTTACCGAGTTGCTGCGACCAGGTGCTGAGCTTCAGCGCGGCTGCCTTCAACGTAAGATCGTTGTCCAGCGCGTACGGTGGAAAATTAAATACATCTATTCACGCCTGAGAAGAATCTACTCTCGTGACGAAGGCTGCTTTCATCTGCTTTCACGATGTTGGAAAGACATTACGGGAACATCTCTCGCACGCTGCGGCTTGTCGTAACGCCCTTATCCGCTCTTCATCAGTGGCATTTCAAGCTTTTTGGAGAAACGCCGTGTTGTTCATTGGCCATGGTTATCCGCTTCACTCACGGCTAATTCCTTTAAACGGTTCACTGCCTGATTGCGGCTCTGCCAAACGATCTCCGAACGATCTGATGGTGATTCCAACCATCGCTGAATTCGAGCGGCACTGGCGAATTCAAACCGTAACCCAATCCGTACAAACATCAGGAGGTCATCAAGTATGCAGCAGATGAAAACTCGGGGCGTGATGGCGAGAAGTCTCATGGCTTTCCTTCTCGTCGTATTCTTCGCAGCAAGCGCGGCATTGGCGCAGACAGTCCAGGCCATGCGTTTCGAAATCCCACATGAGTTTACGGTCGGTTCGAAGGTGATGCCGGCGGGAAAATACACCTTCTCAGTAGATAACTTTGGGCTCGCAGTGAAGTCAGCCACCAGTGGGACAGTTCACACGAACATCATCACTCGCCTTAGCGGGCCGGCCGAATTTCTCCGCGATGGCTCGCTCATATTTGACAAAACCGAGGGCGGTCGCGTTCTCTCCGAAATATGGCTGCCCGGGGGGGATGGATTACTCCTGCACCGCACCCCAGCCAACCACCATCGCGAGGTCTTGATGGTTTCCGCACTGAACCAGACCGGCACCGTCTCCGGAAAGTCGGCTTACAATCTAACGTGCGGCCGCTGTCATGGCACGGATGGCCAGGGCGATGAGAGAGCCGACAAATTTTTCAAGACCACCATTCCAAGGCTCAGCTCAGCAGACGTGCAAAGCAAGTCGGATGCGGAATTTAAGGAACTCATCACCCAGGGAAGCAGCATGATGCCTCCGGTTGAAATCGACGAGTCCGGGTTCCGGCATCGGCTCCCGCCGCAAGACGTGGACGCTGTAATTGCCTATGTGCGCACTCTGAAACGGTAGTTCGAGCTAACAAGGCGCATCGTGCGGCGCGCTCTCTGAGGTCGAGCACCGCCGTTCTGAACTCGTAATCAAACGGGGCATTTTGAGGGCTTAGCGATATCGCTGAGCCCTTTTGATTTGTACTTCTGCACGCGGTAGAGCCTCGATTAGCGATCGGTTTAGACGACACCTGAGCATCTGCGAATAGCGGAAAATATAATGCATGGCTTCTGAGTTGCTGGAGCGATAATTGCCGATACGCAACGGCCGTACAATCTAGGCGATGTGAAAAGAGGAATTCCAACATGGGGCGCAGGATGTTGCAGGTAGTGTCTGGTCTTATCTTTTGCCTTCCGTTCAGTCTGAGTTCCCAGCTTTGGGCACAAGCGGCGGCTGAGGCGAAGGCTGGACCGCGTAATGTGGGGCAGGCGGCCTCGCCGGAATCGGCTTCTTCGACGCCAATATCGACGTTTACCAGCCGGTCGCAACTCGTGCTGGTGCCTGTGGTTGTGACTGGAAAGAACGGCGTGCATGTGGGCGGGTTAGGACGCGACGCGTTTCAGATCGAGGAGCAGGGGAAGACTCGCTCCGCAACGATCTTCGAAGAGGTGAAGCCGGTTGCAGCGGGTGCGTTTCAACCGCCGCGCACGGCGCCGAAGCTGGAGGGGCGTTCTAATTTCAATTATGAGAACGCGCCAACCGGACACATGACAATCGTAGTGCTGGATATGTTGAACACGCCGTATCTACAACAGGGCGATGGAACGCGGCACCTGATGGAGTATCTGACCAAGTGGCTGCCGCGCGGTGAGGCGACGGTGCTGTTCGGACTGGGAGCCCACGGATTGCGGATGCTTTATCCTCCGACCACCGACACCGCCGCGCTATTGGAGGCGCTGCAGCGAGTCGAGAGGCCGGTGGTTGTGGCGAAGAGCAAAGGCCAGCCTGCAATGCCGGGAACAACCGATTCGCAATCCGAGGACTCTGCCACGCAGATCGCACAGCAGATCTCAAGCTTCATCAGCGCACAGTATGGGACGATCCGCGACTATGATTTCCAGTGGGCAAACTGGACCACACTGACTGCGATGACGCAGATTGCCCAGGCCTATGGAATGGTTCCGGGACGCAAGGCTCTGATCTGGGCGAGCGCCGGCTTTCCGTTCATGGCGAGCGCTCCGGGGATTTCGCGCGAGACCTTGCTGAACAAATATGACGAGACTTGGCGCGAACTGAATTCGGCATCCATCGCGGTGTATTCGGTGGACGTGAGCGGACTGGCGGGATTTAACGGTGCGCTGATCGGATATCGCACGATTGCGCGAAAGCAACAGACGCTGCGGGAATTTTCCGCAGAGACGGGCGGAATTGCCTGCCTGGATACAACCGATATCGAGCGATGCATTGGACGCGTGATTGAGGATTCACGTTCGTACTATCTGCTGGGCTACTACTTGCCGACGGACGACCAGAAACCGGGCTGGCGCAAGCTAAAGGTGAAAGTGGCTGGAGGGGCACACGTGCGCGCGCGCGAAGGATTTTATGTTGCGGCGGAACAGACGCCGGAGTCACAGCATCGGCAGATGGTGGAAGCCGTGCTCTCGCCGATTGAACTTACGGGAGTCCGCTTCAACGTGCGCGAACTTCCGGTGAGCGCTGGCCGCCAACCCGGCGCGGTAGGGAAATCGAAGCACGAGTTTGAGATCGGCGTACTGGGCAGATCGGTGACCGTAGATACGCAGAACAGCAATGCGGTCGATTTGTCAGTGGTCGCCGTGGCATTCACCGCCGGAGACAAGGCGGCGGCGCAGACCGAGCACCACATGTCCGCCAAACTGCAACCGGAAATGATGCAGAAATTTCGCGATACGGGAGTTAGCGTGCAGCAAGCGCTCGACCTCGCGCCAGGAAAGTACGAGATCAAGTTCGCCGTGAGGGACAACTTGAACGGCGAGATCGGCTCGGTTGGCTATCCGCTGGAAGTGAAGTGATCACACCAGTAATGGTGCAGAAAATGGGCAAGGATTGGTAAGTTGGATAACCGCAGGTAAGCAGATATTACTACTTTGCGTATGGTTGGGCGGAAACCATTGGCGAAATGGTCAACTCAACGGCAAACGGCGAGTTGCCGGCGGAAAAGCCTGTGCTGAAATGTAAGTGGTGCGGCTTCCCTTCGCCGTGCTCAGGGTGAGAAAGAAAAATCAAAAGTAGACCAAGCTGAAAGTCAAAGCAGAAATCAAAGCACAAACATAAGAAACCATAAGCAGAATGCTTACGAACAAAACCCGGGTTGCATCTTGACCGGATTACCATACTTCTGCAATTATCGAAAGATGGCGAAAGCGGCAAGCAAGAGCAACACGGAGAAGGTGGCAAAGTACGCGGACATGTTTGCTGCGATGGGCGTGGAGCCACGGCTGCGAATCATGCAACTGCTGCTGTCGGCGCATCCGGATGGTTTGGTGGTGGGTGATATCCAGTCAGAGCTGGAGATTCCGAACTCCACGCTTTCGCATCACCTGGAGAAACTGAAGCACGAAGGGCTGGTGAAGGTGCGCCGCGAAAGCACGTTCCTGCGCTACACGGCCAGTACAGAAGCACTGCAGGAGTTGCTGCAATTCCTCTACGCCGAATGCTGCACTCGAAACAAGGCAGTGAAACCGCAAGACATAACCCAGTTGTGTAAATAGGAGAAAGGCTTCCGCATGAGCGACAGTGAGATTAAGAACGTAGTCAAAGAAAGATACGGTCAGGCGGCCCTGCGAGTGAAGAATGGCGGCAGCGCCTGCTGCGGAGCCAGTGCGGCATTGGGTCGGGGCTGCGACCCGATCACTTCGAACCTGTACAACTCCATCCAAGCGGGACAAGTTCCGGAGGAGGCGATGCTGGCGTCGTTAGGGTGCGGCAACCCGACCGCGCTGGCAAATTTGAATCCCGGAGAAGTGGTGCTCGATCTGGGTTCAGGCGGCGGCATAGATGTGTTGCTTTCGGCGAAGCGGGTAGGGCCCACCGGCAAGGCGTACGGCCTGGACATGACCGACGAGATGCTGGCGCTGGCCAATGAGAACAAGCGCACGGCGGGGGCGGAAAATGTTGAGTTTCTCAAAGGCGAGATCGAGCACATCCCGCTGCCGGACAACTCGGTGGACGTGATTATCTCGAACTGCGTGATCAACCTTTCGGCGGATAAGGATCGCGTATTGCGCGAGGCCTTTCGGGTGCTGAAGCCGGGCGGGCGGTTGGCGGTTTCCGACGTTGTGACCCGCGGCGAAATTTCGCAGGAGATACGCCAGAGTGTGCTGCTGTGGGTGGGCTGCCTGGCGGGGGCGCTGGGCGATGACGAGTATCGCGGAAAACTCACGGCGGCAGGTTTCGCGCAGATTGAGATTGAGCCAACACGAATTTATCGAGTGGCGGATGCCCGTGAGTTTCTAGCAGCCGAGGGAATCGACGTGGAGGCGATTGCGCCACAAGTGGATGGGAAGTTCATGAGCGCCTTCGTCCGGGCAATAAAACCCGTGGCAAGGTTTTGAGAGCAGGGGAGATGACAGATTGCGGATAAGAGCAGGGTCAACCATATTTGCCAACTACGGCAAATGGACATTTGTTATTTCCCACTACATTTTCAGATGCCGCACTGCTGGGTGAGACACCGGGAAATTTGGCTATACTTGCTCTCAGACTCATGTCGAAATTAATTCCAGTTCAGGGCCCAACATTGTGATTCAGCTTCCCCCGGATATTGATGCGGTGATCGAGAACGCCTGGCAGGCAACCAAGGACGTGCCTGGGTTTTTACGCGAGAATGAGGCTCGACTCCTGGGAGCGCTGGCGGTTTGTATTCCGGCCCGGGGTGCGATTGTGGAGATTGGCAGTTTCAAGGGGCGCTCCACGGTAATGCTGGCGAAGGTTGTCTCTCACTATGGTTTTGGGCCGGTGGTCTCGATTGACCCGCACACCCACAATCTCACCAATGGGGCCGATAGCTCGACTCAGCCTTCGACGTATCAGGATTTTGAAGCCACTCTGCGCAAGGCTGGAGTGATCGAGCAGGTTGAGATTCATCGTGCGTTCTCGGCCGAGGTGAGCCGTACATGGACGAGGGATATTCGCTTTTTGTGGATTGATGGAGACCATACGTACGCGGGTGCGAAATCAGACTTTGACGGTTTTTCGCCATTCGTGCGCCCGGGTGGAGTTGTGGCGCTGCACGATGCGCTGAACAATTTTTCCGGCCCCATTCGGGTGTTTGTTGAGGAAATACTGAGGAGCAATCGATTTGGACCTGCCGGCTTCGTGCATTCGACGGCCTGGGCGCAGTTCAGGCCCACGGACGCGGCGGATTTTGAAGAGGCCAAGAAGAAGCTGGAGGTTCGCGCGGCGCGCCTGCTTCCGTTCGTGCGCAAGAACGGGGCACTCCACGGGCTGGAGAAAATCCGGTACAAACTGAATCGCTCGCGCGTGCCCCGGGCACCGATTTCGTCGTGGGAGTTAGCTCGGGAACTGAGCGAAAAGGATAAGCGGTCAGAGTAGAAGGTCAGCCGCCCGGAGCATCGATTACAGCGCAATACTGTAGACCCGGTCAACTACTCAGGAGCAATACCGTAGATCAAGAGAGCAAGGTCAACTACGCCTTCTGCTAAAAACGGCAGAAATGGGGCACACGGATCAACTTGCGGCCCCCGCATTCTTGGCTGCATTCCTGTGGCTCACTCTTCGATGAGTTGCAAAAGATATTTGCCGTAGCCACTTTTGAGCAGGGGCTGGGCCAAGGTATCCAGTTGCGAGGCGGAGATGAAACCCATGCGGTAGGCGATCTCTTCGGGGCAGGCGATTTTGAGGCCCTGGCGCTTTTCGAGGGTGGCGATGAAGCTGGAGGCCTCGAGCATGGAGTCGTGGGTTCCGGTGTCAAGCCAGGCGGTGCCGCGGCCAAAGGTGATGACATTGAGCTGGCCGCGCTCGAGGTAGAGGCGATTGAGGTCGGTGATCTCGAGTTCGCCACGGGCGGATGGCTTGAGCGACTTTGCCAGGGCGACTACCTGGGAGTCGTAGAAGTAGAGGCCGGTGATAGCGAAGCGCGAACGGGGGCGGGCGGGCTTTTCTTCCAGACTCACGGCACGGCCCGTGGAATCGAACTCGACGACGCCGTAGGAGGTTGGGTCCTGCACGGCATAGGCGAAGATGCTGGCGCAGTCTTCCAGCGAAGCAGCGTGCTGGAGGAGCTTGGACATATCCTGGCCGTAGAAGATGTTGTCGCCGAGAACGAGGGCGCAAGGCCGGCCGGCGATGAAGTTTTCGCCGATGAGAAAGGCTTGGGCAAGGCCTTCGGGACGGGGCTGCACAGCGTAGGAGATGTTGAGTCCCCACTGTTCGCCGGAGCCGAGCAGGTCATGGAAGCGCGGCAGATCGGTGGGCGTTGAGATGAGCAGGATTTCACGGACTCCGGCCAGCATGAGCGTGCTGAGCGGGTAGTAAATCATCGGCTTATCGTAGATGGGGATGAGCTGCTTGCTGATGGCAAGGGTTGCCGGATAGAGCCTCGTGCCGGAGCCTCCGGCGAGAATGATGCCCTTCATGGTTGCACCGTCCTTCATTTAGCACCGCGGGATTCGTAGTTGGCAGTGATCCAGTTGCGATAATCGCCGCTGGTGACTTGCTGAATCCAGGCAGAGTTGGAAAGGTACCACTCGACGGTGCGACGGATGCCGGTGGCGAAGGATTCGCGCTGCCGCCATCCCAACTCGCGTTTAATGCGGGAGGCATCGACGGCATAGCGGCGGTCGTGGCCGGGACGATCATGGACGAAGGTGATGAGTCGGCGGTGCGGAGCGCCCGCGGGGTGGACCTCATCCATGATGGAGCAGATAGTATTGACGACGTCGATGTTAGCCATTTCGCTGTCGCCACCTACGTTGTAAGTCGCTCCGACGATGCCTTTTTCGAGCACCAGAGCGATAGCCTCGCAATGATCTCCGACATAGAGCCAGTCGCGGACGTTGAGTCCGTCACCGTAGATCGGGAGCGGCTTGGCGTTGAGAGCGTTGAGGATGACGAGCGGGATGAGCTTTTCAGGAAATTGAAATGGGCCGTAATTGTTAGAGCAATTGGTGGTGAGAGTCGGCAGCCCGTAGGTGTGCTGGTAAGCGCGAACGAGGTGATCGCTGGCAGCTTTGGAGGCGGAGTAGGGACTGTTGGGCTCGTAAGCGTGAGTCTCGGTGAAGGCCGGGTCGGATTTGCCGAGCGATCCGTATACCTCGTCGGTGGAGACGTGGAGGAAACGGAAGCGGGCCTGGGCCTCAGGGGCGAGGGCGCGGTAGTAGGCGAGGGCGGCGTGGAGCAGGCGAAAGGTTCCGACGACATTGGTGGAGATGAACTCCTCAGGGCTGGCGATGGAGCGGTCGACGTGACTTTCAGCGGCGAAGTTTACCAGGGCGTCAGGCTGATGGGTTTGGAGCAGAGACTCGACGAGGGCAGAGTCTTCGATGCCGCCGTGCACAAAGACGTGATCGGGGTGAGCATCGACGGAAGCTAGGTTGCCGCGATTGCCGGCGTAGGTGAGCTTGTCGAGGGTGATCACGCGGTCGCCGGCGGCGATGCGCTGTAGTACGAAGTTGGAGCCGATGAAACCGGCTCCGCCTGTAACTAATACTGTCCGTCTCACTTCGAGACCTCCGGAACTCCACAAACTAGAGATGATGAAATTCTACTTTGTTTGCGGGATGAAGAGGGCAAAATCAAAATCAGAGGCAAGGCGCGATGGAATCTTCACCACCTTAGAGCAGGGAAGAATCGATCGTTGGTGGCAGGCTTGGGGCGGCGCGCGAGACTTGGACGGCGCGGGGGTCCTTCGCTGCAAGGCAAATTCACGCCTGGTGGCAGCCGATATGGTAGGCTTTTGAAAGGTGCGGTGTGTGCCCTGGGTGCCCCGCAAGAATGCGATTTTCGACCGAGCCTCTCTGCCGGTAAGTATCTGAAGGACAATGCATTGATTAATTCTTTAATGGCCAAGGTTTTTGGGACCCACAATGAGCGCGAACTGAAGAAGCTGAAACCGCGCGTGGAGCGCATTAACGCGCTGGAGCCCGAGATACGCAAGCTGACCGACGCAGAGCTGCGCGCAAAGACCGATGAGTTTCGGCGAAGGGTGCAGGAGCGGCTGGCCCTGCTGCAGGAGCCAACCGAAGAAGAGATGGATGCGGATCGCCGCAAGCTGTGGGAGAAAGAGCAGCACAGCGCCATTGAAGAGGCTCTGGATGAGGTTCTGGAGGAGGCATTCGCCGTGGTGCGGGAGGCCGGACGGCGGGCCGTCAATATGCGGCACTTTGACGTGCAGTTGATCGGCGGCATGGTGCTGCACTCCGGACGGATCGCCGAAATGAAGACCGGTGAAGGCAAGACGCTGGTGGCAACCCTGCCGGTGTACCTGAATTCGCTGGCCGGACGCGGCGTGCACGTGGTTACGGTGAATGACTATCTGGCCAAGCGCGACTCGGAGTGGATGGGAAAGGTATACAGCTTTCTGGGACTGACCGTGGGCGTGATCGTCCACGACCTGGATGACGAGCAGCGTAAAGCCGCCTATGCCTCCGACATAACGTACGGAACCAACAACGAATACGGCTTCGATTATCTGCGCGACAACATGAAGTTCGATATGAAGGACTGCGTGCAGCGCGGACACTACTTCAGCATTGTGGACGAGGTGGATTCGATCCTGATCGACGAAGCCCGTACGCCGTTGATCATCAGCGGCGCGAGCGAGGAATCGACCGACAAGTACGCGCGCATTAACGTCATCATCCACAAGCTGGTGAAGGGCGAAGAGCTGCCGGGAGCCGAGCCGAACGAGAAGATCTATACCGGCGACTTCGTGATCGACGAAAAACACAAGAACACGATGGTGACCGAGGCGGGCTGGGAGAAGGTCGAAAACCTGCTCGGGATCTCCAACATCGCGGACCCGGAGAACTGGGATCTGAAGCATCACGTGGAAGTTGCGGTGAAGGCACACCACCTTTACAAACGCGATGTGGAATACGTGGTGAAAGACGGCGAAGTGCTGATCGTCGACGAGTTCACGGGACGCCTGATGCCGGGACGGCGCTGGTCGGATGGACTGCACCAGGCGGTGGAAGCCAAGGAAGGGGTGAAGATCGAGCGCGAGAATCAGACGCTGGCGACGATCACCTTCCAGAACTACTTCCGCATGTATCACAAGCTGGCGGGCATGACCGGTACGGCGGAGACGGAAGCCGCCGAGTTCGAGAAGATTTACAAGCTGGAAGTGGTGGTGATTCCGACCAATCAGGTGATGTCGCGCCTGGAACACAAGGACGTTGTGTACCGCACGGAGAAGGAAAAATACTTCGCCGTGGCCGATGAGATTGCGAACATACACGAGAAGTTGCAGCCGGTATTGGTGGGTACGACTTCGATTGAAAAGTCGGAGCGGCTGAGCGAGCTGCTGAAGAAAAAAGGCATCAAGCACGTAGTGCTGAACGCGAAGTACCACGAGCGCGAAGCCGAGATTGTGGCCCAGGCCGGACGCTACGGGATGGTCACGATCGCGACCAACATGGCAGGCCGCGGCACGGATATTCTGCTGGGCGGAAATCCGGAGTTCATGGCCAAGCAGGAGGCGCTGAAGCGCGGACTGGCGACGGCCGTGAAGGCGGTGGCAGGCGGGGTGGAAGCACGGCCCGACGATCCCACCACGGCGTACTGGTACTACCAGGGGCAGGAGTTCAGTATTCCGGCGGGGACATGGACGGAGCTGCTGACGAAGTACAAGGCGGAGACGGACGTTGAGCACGCGCAGGTGATCGACGCGGGCGGATTGTTCATCCTGGGTACGGAGCGGCACGAGTCGCGGCGCATCGACAACCAGTTGCGGGGCCGCGCGGGACGCCAGGGCGATCCGGGTGCGTCGCGCTTCTATCTGTCGCTGGAAGACGATTTAATGCGCATCTTCGCCAAGGAGTGGGTTTCGAACCTACTGCGGCAGCTTGGCATGGAAGAGGGTATCCCGATTGAATCGGGGCTGATTACGCGGCGCATCGAAGCGGCACAGAAGGCCGTGGAAGGCCAGAACTTTGAAGCCCGTAAGCATCTGCTTGAGTACGACGACGTGATGAACAAGCAGCGCGAGGCGGTGTACGGGCTGCGCCGGCAACTGCTGGAAGGCAGTGAACAGAAGGAGTTGATTCAGCAGGATTATGTGCGCGACCTGCTGGGCGGGATTCTGGAAAAGTTTGCCGGCGAGCAAGTGCATCCGGAGAACTGGGACGTTGCCGGGCTGAAGGGCGAAGTCCAGGGCCGCTTCGGAGTAGATTTTCTGGCCGAGGGCGTGGACCCGAAATCGCTGAACCATCATGAGCTGGGAGATGCGATCTTTGCGCGGCTGATTGCGCGCTACGATGCGAAGGAAAAGCTGATCGGCGCCGATGCGATGCGGCAGCACGAGCGGGTGATCATGCTGAGCGTGCTGGACCAACTGTGGAAAGACCATCTGCTGCAGATGGACCACTTGAAGGAAGGCATCGGACTGCGCGGCTACGGCCAGCATGATCCGCTGATTGAGTATAAGCGCGAGTCGTTCACCCTGTTTGAAGAAATGATGGAGCACTTTGAAGAAGAGACGGTGCGCTATCTGTACATGATGCGGGTGGTGGACGAGAACGGCGACGAGATTCCGTATGCCACGGTTGAAGCCGCCGCGATGCTGGGTGCGCCGGCGGTGGAACCCGCGCTACAGACGGTTCCGGCGTCGGGTGCCGAGAGCCACGCGCCAAGGCGGATGCAGACCTCGCTGGACGACGTGGAGAAGCAATTCCAGCGGCGCAAAGCACGCGAACTGGAGCAGGCACATCGGGCGGGCACGGGACCAGCGACATCGGTACAGCAGGTGGTTCGCGGCGACAAGGTCGGACGCAACGATCCTTGCCCATGCGGCAGCGGGAAGAAATATAAGAAGTGCCACGGGGCGAGCGATTAGGCGCCGCTTTCCCACATTCGCCAAAGACAGGCGGATGTGGGCCACCTGGCTTGTCCTGAACGAAACTTAGACGCAAGAGCCGCCCAGCCGGGCGGTTTTCTTTTTGGGCAGGGTAGAAACCATTCGCCGGGGCAGGGGTTTACATAGCCGGAGCAGGTGTGAAATGCTCACGGACATCGCTTGCGCTCCAGTTGTGAGGAGAACAGAACACCATGAAGGCATCGCTGCGTTTGAAAGTTTTCGTTGTACTTACGATGTTGGCAATCAGCGGTTTGGCGGTTGCTCAGGATCAGGCCGATCCTCCAAGCCGGGTGGCGCGCTTGCAGTTCATGGAAGGCTTGGTTTCCTTGCAGCCGGGCGGAGTGGATGACTGGGTGGACGCGAACTTGAATCGTCCGTTGACGACGGCTGACCGGATCTGGACCGATCGCGACTCGCGGGCGGAATTGTCTTTGGCGTCGGCAGCGCTGCGGTTGGGAAGCGAGACCAGCGTCACCATCGTAAATCTGGATGACAACACAGCGCAGATCGAATTGGACCAAGGCGTCCTGAACCTTTCGGTGCGCTATCTGCACGAGGGGGAGATCGTCGAAGTCGACACCCCGAATTTTGCCTACACCGTGAGCCGTCCGGGCGAGTACCGCTTTGACGTGCTGGCGGATGAGGATCAAAGCTGGATCACGGTGCGCCGTGGCGATGGGGAAGCGAGCGGAGAGAACAACGCGCAGGTAGAGGTACGCGGCGGTCAACGCTTCAGCTTCAGTTCGGGACAATCGCTTTCGTACACCAACTCGTGGGTGCCTGACCCGGATGGCTTCGACAGTTGGTGTGAGGTGCGTGAGCGTCAGGAAACCTCATCGCGTTCGGCGGGCTATGTCGCGGCCGGGACGGTCGGCTACGAGGACCTAGACGCCAACGGTTATTGGGAACCCTCACCAATCTACGGCAACATGTGGTATCCGAACGTGCATCCGGGCTGGGCTCCGTATCGCGAAGGCCACTGGGCCTGGGTTGAGCCGTGGGGATGGACCTGGGTGGATGACGCGCCCTGGGGATTCGCTCCGTTCCACTACGGGCGGTGGGTTGCGGTAGGCGGCCGCTGGGGATGGGTTCCGGGACCAGTAGGGGTTCGTCCGGTGTATGCTCCGGCGCTGGTTGCATGGGTCGGCGGTCCGAGCTTCGGCGTGTCACTCGGCTTCGGAGGCGGCGGGGTGGCCTGGGTTCCGCTGGGCTGGCATGATCCGTTTATTCCCTCCTACCATGTGAGCGCCGTGTATGCACGGAATGTGAACATTTCCAACTCGCGGGTGGTGAACGTGACGGTGGTGAACAATTACTACGCGACCACCAACGTAAATATCAGGAACACGACGATCAACAACATTCACTACGAGAATGCCGCGGTGAATGGCGCGGTGACGGGAGTTTCGAACAGCACGTTCGCCTCGGGAAGACCATTAAGAGGCAACACAGTGGTGGTTCCGGCTTCGGCCGTGGGACGGGGCAGCGTGATGACCTCGGCGGCAGTGGTACCGACCAAAGAGGCGGTTCTGGGCGGGCACGCTCCGGCGACGGCTCCGGCCCGCATGGTTGCGCCCCGGCAAGTGTTTTCGAAAGCAGCTCCGCCGCCACGTCCGGTGAGCTTC
This sequence comes from uncultured Acidobacteriaceae bacterium, assembly GCA_964563875.1. Taxonomy (GTDB): domain Bacteria; phylum Acidobacteriota; class Terriglobia; order Terriglobales; family Acidobacteriaceae; genus TOLSYN. The sequence continues at coordinate 32,966 of CAZLZA010000004.1, read as the reverse complement.
GAGCAGCAGCGGCCGTTGCTGGAGAAATCCAATGGCGCACCGTTGAGCCCAGAGGTGCGGAGCAATCTGCGGAAATCAGCGCCCGTGCCGACTAATCGGGGCGGACAGCCCGCAGGGAATCAGGTGGGAGGGAGTTCTCCCCGGCAGCTTCAACCTGGGAGCACTCAGCCGGGAAGGCCGACGGTGATCAACCAGCCTTCGGGAAATCCGACGGCGGGGAATGTACACGGTCAGCCGAACAATCCCTCGAATACCTATGGCCGCACGCCTCAGCCTGGATCGCCAACGAACCTGAACGGGGTACGTTCGGGCGAGCCGGTCAATGCACCGGCAGCCAACATTGCGCGTCCGCCGCAAGCCGGGAACACGCCGGGGAATGGCAACCAGGTCAACCCACAGCGCACTCCGGTCTGGACAAATGAGAACATTGGCCACACTCCGGCCAACACGGATCAGAGTGGACAGGGAAAGACGGTGGTGCCGGCGCGTCCTGCGAGCCCACTCACTACACCGCGCGCAACGGTCCCGGCGCAGCCACCGCATAACCCTCCGCCTGCCGGGCGCACAGCGGAGCCGGCACCGCAGCACAGGAATGCTCCGCCTCCAAAAGAGAACAACAAGGACAAGGAGAAGGACAAGGAACCGAGAGGACGCTAGAAGCGGTTGGCTTTTGCGGGATATGATCTCTGGCAAGGTGAGAAGAGGAGGACGTGGTGGCTGATTGCGAAAAGCTTACGAGGTGTCCCTTTTTTATGGATAGGATGAAGGCGCTGCCGAACGTTGCCGCCTTGATGAAGGACACCTACTGCAAGGGCGATAAACTGCAGTGTGCCAGATATCAGGTGAGCAAGACGGGGATCGCAGCTCCTCCGGATCTTTTTCCTAACGATCTCGATTACGCCAAGCGGATTCTTGGAGAGCTGCCTTAACGGGAAGCTGACCAGAGTCGCGCGGCTTGCAACTCTTCCGAGTCCGCCTCCCGAGGGCGGCGCGGGATGAGTTATGGGCGCAGGGTGCCGCACTCGTCGAAGGTCATGTTGAGAGCGGGGCTGCCGGTGCGCTGCTTCCAGCGGAAGAATAGCTCAGCGTAGGAATCGGTAATGTAATCGGCTTCGCTGATGCCGAGGAGTTTTGCGATGCGGTCGATCCACTGCGGCGCGCCCTCGATTTCGGCGAGGTCGCCGATGGGGGTGCGGTCGATGACCAGCTCGCCGACGCCGTCGGTCCACTCAGCGCGATACTTCTCATAGCGGAACGATGGACTGAAACCTAGGGCGACGAGGATGGCGTGCATCTCCTCACCGTTGGCAACTTCAGTTTCGTGCTCGACGCGAGTCTTATGCTTGCTGGCAGTGCCGCGGGTTTTGTGGGTGAGCCGCCAGTGATCGCCATAGAGGCGGAGGCGCAAAACCTCTCCGGCGCGGCGGAGTTCACCGGTGGCCGAGTCATAAAGAGTGTTGGCCTCGAAGGTCGAAGGGGTTTTCCGGTGGAAGCCCGCGTTTTCGAGTGAGTGCACGAGAGTCTCGGCATCATGAACCAGAAACTTAATTTCGACCTCGTTGCTGTCGTGGGTGCTCATGAGAGAGAAGTATACCTGTCATCTGACTCTGGGACCGCTAGGGGCGGTGGAGAAGGATAAGGCGATCGGCAGTGACGGCAAAGAGAATCAGCATGGAGATGAAGCCGTTGGTGGTGAAAAAGGCGGCATTGAGTTTGCTGAGGTCATCGGCTTTGACCAGGGTGTGCTCGTAGAGCAGAGCGACGCCGGTGATGGCGACCCCGGCAATCGCCAGGCGGCCAAGGCCGAAGCTGAAGAGCATCCAGGCAAAGAAGGCGAAGGCGATGAGGTGGAAGACGCGGGCCAGGCGCAGCGCTCCGGCGATTCCGAAAGCGCGCGGGACGGAGTGGAGTCCGCTGGCAATGTCGTAGCGGTAGTCCTGGCAGCTATAGAGAATGTCGAAGCCTCCGCCCCAGAACATCACCGCAGCGGTCACGATCAGCACGCGGGGATCCAAGGTTCCGCGAACCGCGACCCAGGCGGCAGCGGGAGCGATGCCCATGGCGAAGCCGAGAAACAGGTGCGCCCAGCGTGTGAAACGCTTGGTGTAGGAGTAGGCGCAAACGATGATGAGGGCCAGCGGCGAAAGATAAAAGGCGAGGGGATTCAGCATCCAGGCGGCGAAGAAGAGCAGCGCCGAAGCCGCGACCGTGAAGCCGAGGACGAAGCTGCGGGTGAGCAATCCGGCGGGCAGGGCGCGGATGGAAGTGCGTGGATTCAGTGCGTCGATATCGGCATCCACCAAACGGTTGAAGGCCATGGCGGCAGAGCGGGCGGCGACCATGGCAACACAGATCCACGCAAGGGTGCGCAGGGGCGGAACACCGTTGGCGGCGATGACGGCGCCGGTGAGCCCGAAGGGGAGAGTGAGAAAGGAATGCTCCCACTTGATCATGTCGAGAGTTACGCGAATGTTATGCAGCATTTTGGGGGAACCAGGCACCAGGCTATTGTATCGGTGGCAGGGAACTAATGCACCTGAGGACGGCGAGCGACATCTTAAAAGGAAAAAGAGTTGGAGATAGCTCGGATGAAAAAGAGACGACTCGGTCAATCTGGAATTGAAGTGCCGGCGCTGTGCTTTGGCGGCAACGTATTTGGCTGGACCGCCGATGAAACGCGCTCGTTTGCACTGCTGGATGCGTTGCTGGAGAGCGGACTGAACTTTGTGGATACGGCGGACTCGTATTCACACTGGGCTCCGGGAAATAGTGGCGGAGAGTCTGAGACGATCCTCGGAAGATGGTTCAATGCGCGAGGCAATCGCGGGAAGGTGATCCTGGCGACCAAGGTGGGCTCGCCGATGGGCGCAGGCAAGAAAGGGCTGTCGAGGAATTACATCCGGCAGGCGGTGGAGGATTCGCTGCGGCGCCTGCAGACCGACTACATCGATCTGTACCAGTCGCATCGCGACGACGATGACACCTTGCAGGCGGAGACGCTGGGCGCGTACGCGGAGCTGATTCAGGCGGGAAAGGTGCGGGCGATTGGAGCTTCGAACTTTACGGTCGAGCGGCTGCGCTCGGCGCTGGAGGTAAGCCGCGAACACAACTGGCCGCGCTATGAGAGCTTGCAACCGGAGTACAACCTTTACGACCGAGCGGGATATGAGTCTTCGCTGGAGGCGGTTTGCGTGAAAGAAGGGCTGGGGGTGATTCCGTACTTCTCGTTGGCCAGCGGCTTTCTGAGCGGGAAATATCGCTCGGCGGAAGAGTCGGCGAGCCGTCCGCGGGCGGGGATGTTAAACAAATACTTTAACGAGCGTGGGATGCGGATCTTGGACACCCTAGTGCAGGTGGCACGCGAACTGGACGCCAAACCAGCGCAGGTTGCCTTGGCCTGGCTGATGACGCGGCCCAGTATTACGGCTCCGATTGCCAGCGCGACCACGGTGGAGCAACTGCAGGAACTGGTGGCGGCGACGCGGCTGGAGCTGCCGTCCGGGGCAGTGGAAGCATTGAACAAGGCCGGAGCGGAAACGGTGGCGGCGTGATGGGGCAAGGTTTCAAAGTTTCAAAAGGTCTCAAGGTTAAGAGCAAAGACAAGAGCAAAGACAAGGTCGGGGTCACAAACTCCACGTAGCCAAAAGATGGCGAACGTGAGGCGTCCGTTCACCGGTCAACCTAGACGGGAGCGGAAGCGGGGCGGTTGCGATATCATAACGAAATGGCGGAAGTTCAGTTTCCCATGGCGACGGCACGGCACAGCTTTTTCAGCGAGGACGCGCGGCTCCACAAGATTCACGACAAGGTCATTGCCCACGAACGTCTCGACCAAAGCGACGCTCTGGCGCTGTATCGCACCTCGGACATGCTGGCCCTGGGCTGGCTGGCGAACCATGTGCGCGAGCGGATGCATGGCAACGTGGCATATTTCAACGTAAATCGCCACCTCAACCATACGAACGTTTGCGTGGCCAACTGCCGGTTGTGCGCGTTCGGGCGCAAGAAGGGTAGCGAAGGCGCTTACACGATGGCGCTGGCGGAGGTGTTCGAGTCGGCCGCGTCGGGCTACACCGAGGCGGTGACGGAGTTTCACATCGTCGGCGGACTGCACCCGGATCTTCCGCTGCAGTATTTTCTGGATATGCTGAGCGGGCTCAAAGAACGGTTTCCGCAGGTGCATTTGAAGGGCTTCACGATGGTGGAGATCTCCTTCTTCGCCAAACTGAACAAGTTGACGATTCGCGATGTGTTGCTGAAGCTGAAGGCCGCGGGGCTGGATTCGATGCCGGGCGGCGGGGCGGAAATTTTCTCTGAGCGGGTGCGGGCGATCATCTGCGACCACAAGATCGATGGCAACGAATGGCTGGACGTGGCACGCGAGGCGCATTTGCTGGGGATTCGATCGAACGCGACGATGCTGTACGGACACATCGAAGGCGACGAGGACCGGGTCGATCATCTGATGAAATTGCGCGCCTTGCAGGATGAGACCAAGGGATTCCAGACCTTCATTGGACTTTCCTTCCATCCGGATCATACGGTGCTGCAGCATCTGCCGTGGACGACCGGAATGCTGGATCTGAAGCAGGTTGCGGTGGCCAGGCTGGTGCTGGATAATTTTCCGCACATCAAAGCCTACTGGCAGATGCTGACGCCGAAGATTGCGCAGATTGCGCTGCGATTCGGGGCCGATGACATTGACGGCACGGTGGTGGAAGAAAAAATTTATCACGACGCGGGAGCGACCACTCCGCAGGGATTGACGCGTCAGGATTTGATCCGGCTGATCGAGGCGGCGGGCCGGGTTCCGGTGGAGCGCGATACGCTGTACCGTCCAGTGATGCGCACGGAGACTTCGGTTACGGTAGTGGGGTAGTACGGCAGGTATAGATTTTTCCAGCCGTCGCCTTTTGAGGGACGGCTTTGTCTTGCGCAGAAGAAGATTTTGCGGCGCAGGAATTTCCCAAGCGAGGAGAGCTTATTACCTTAGGTAAGCAACCACAATCTTTTTGCTTGCCTCTTTGTAAGAAAGTGATAAAGTCCACCAGTTCTGGACCGTTCTTGTAGAAGGCATCGATCTTCACGAGGTTTACAAATGAACGTCCATTTTACTTACAAGCTGGATAAATCGCCCGCCAACGAAGAGTATCTCCACACACAGATTGAAAAACTTGGTCCGCGGTTGCATGTGTTCAACCCGGACATGGTTTCCTTACGCGGATTGATGGAGGCGGCGCCGAAGTCGGGTTTTACGGTGGCGCTGAATCTGCGCTTGCCTGCCGGACAGATGTCCTCGAAGGCGAGATCGGAGACGCTGCATGCGGCGATCCGGATTGCATTTGACGACCTGACCGAGCAACTGCGCAAACACAAGGAACATTTAAGGTGCGAATATCGCTATCCGCGGGTGCGAGGAGAGGGACGGCAGCGGATTGAGCAGGTCGCATTTGAGAGTACGGTTGCGGCGGTGAAGCCGGAGATGATTTCCAGCATCGACGTGACCGGATTTTTGAACGCGAATCTGGAGCGACTGCGACGCTACGTAGAACGTGAATTGCGCTTCCGGCGCGACAGTGGACAGCGCCGACTGGAGGAGATCAGCGTCGAAGAGGTCATCGACGAAGCGGTGGCGAATGCGCTGGATGAGCATCGTCCTCGCCCGGAGAAGATTGCGCTGGAGCCGTGGCTATACCGACTGTCACGCTCGGCGATGGACCGGCTAGGAAATCAGCTTGACTCGGCGACGCACTCGGTGCGGTTGGAACATGCGGAGACGCCTCCGGTGCCTGACGTGGACAATGAAGAGATGCTGCAGTTTTATCAATCCGATGAAAAGGTGACCAACGAGAACCTGATCGCGGACCGGCGGGGCAGCACGCCGGAGGATGATGCATCGCGGGAAGAGCTGATGGCCATGGTGGAGCGCGCGCTGCGGGGCGCGACACCAAACCAGCGCGAGGCGTTTCTACTATTCACGCTGGAAGGATTCCGGCTGGCAGAGATCTCCGCGATCACGGAGCGGACAGTGGAGCAGGTGCAGCACGACATTAAAGTGGCGCGGGAGCATCTGAGGCGTTCGCTGGTTGCCGCCGGAGAGCGTAGGCAAAAGCTCGTGGCAGATCGCGCATCCAGTCATCCACGGAGTGCCTAGCGAAACCAGACGCCGCAGTAGCCATGACGGATGCTGCGGCGTTGCTTCGATAGTGGATAGATATAAGAGTCAACTATCACATATTGCCAAGCAACATATTTGCCTACGCCAAATATGGGGTACCCTGTTGTTCCAAATATCCCACTCGGAAGTTCAGTCGCGAATTAATTAATTCATCAGAGAAGGCGGGTCATGAGTTCGCGGGCGCGGAGGCCTAGTTGGCCGCGGAGGCGCTCGACGGCTTTGCTGTGAATCTGGGAGACGCGAGACTCGGTTTTGCCGACGGATCGGGCGATTCGTGCCATGGTCCAATCCTTGAAGTAATAGAGAATCAGGACATTGGCCTCGTCCTGGGGGAGCAGGGCAATCATCCGGCGAAGCTCGGCGCGGGATTCATTCTGGTGGCAGATGGCGTCCGGGCGGCTTTCGGGGTTGTCGGCCACGGTCTCCCGGACTCCACGGGATTCGCTGTCCTCGGGTGGTTCAAAGTCAACCTCCTGACGGTTCTGCACGGCTTGGGCGAACTCGTAAAAGGTGTTCAGGTCCATGCCCATGGAATCGGCAACTTCTTCGCTGCCGGGCTTGCGTCCGAGGATGGATTCGAGGGTGCGGGTGGCGTTGTCGAGTTTCTGCTGGCGGGTGCGGAAATGCCGGGTGGCCCAATCGAGTTCGCGGAGGCTGTCAAAGATGGCCCCGGTGATGCGGATGCGGGCGTACTGGCGGAAGGGCAAATTTCGGCAGGGGCTGAAGCGTCTGGCCGCATCGATGAGGCCGATAGAGCCAGCCTGGATTAGGTCATCCAACTGCACGGAGACAGGAAGGCGGCGCTGGATGGAACGAGCGACTTGCCTGACGTCGTCCATGTGACCGAGAACAAGTTTCTCCTGCTCCTCTTCCGAATTCTCTTCTTTCTCGGCTTCTTCCAAGGGAGTCGAAGTTTGAGGAGATGGGAGCGGAACGAACTGGAGCGGAAGCGGCTCGGAGGGAATGTGAGCGCTGGTCACAGGCCATCCTTTCCGCGGCGAGGGTTGCCGGGGTGAGGGGGACGTTGACTGGGATATGCTCTCATGCGTGCTCCTGAAACGAGGCGGAGAGCGAGACTTCCGCCATAGGAGGTTCATCGGCAGGCAGGGGCCGCTGCTTGAGCGGAGATGGAAGGAGAGTGAAAAGGGAGGGGCAAGCAGAGTCAACCACCCCACGTTAGAAAACCATGGCTAAACGGGGCACACGCATGGGCAACAGTCCACGTTAGGCGACATGGGGAGCACCAGAGCGAGGTATGGAAGAGCGGGTGGGGATCGAAAAGCAGGAGGGCTGCGCAACGCCCTCCCGGTACTACCGAAATTTTTGCCTTGCCTGTGCAGTTCACCTTGCCCGTAGTTCATTGCCAGTGCGGCTGACTAATACGCGGGCGCGGGCTCCCAACCGTGGTCGCCTTTCATCAAGACGATGGAGGCCTGGGTTGGGGGAGCATGGTAGTACTTGGCGCCGTGCTGATCGATCAACACACCGCGCTCATAGGTGGGAAGGGCCTGGACCAGTTTGCCTGCGACATCAAACATTTCGCCGGCCCTGGTTGTCTGCCATTGCCATGTGTACTGAACCCGGAACGTTTCCTGATTCAACCGGGTCATCTGGCCGATGGCAACCAGTTTGCGATAGGCCAAGGGCAGGGTATAGACGATTCTGCGGTTCTTGTCGGGCACACCCTTTACGTCGGGGAATGAGGCCAGAAATTGCTTGCCCGCCGGAGTCAGTTCGACCTGAGAGGCGTCTGCCTTTGCCTTTGCGATTTTCAAGATTCCGGCATTGGCCAGCAGCTTGTACTGAGGATCTGCGGGATTTTCGCCTGTGGCGTAGCTTAGTTTGCCGGTATCGAATGTTACCTCGGCAGGGCCAGCTGATTTCAACTTGGTTTCGACGATGGCGGAAGCTTCCGCGGGCTTAGGAGTTTGCTTGCTCTGGAAGATGACAAAGCCGATACCCCCGACGAAGAGGCCAATCAGCAGCAGGATAATCAGAACCGGACCAAACGCGGAGCCTTCCTTCTTTTCCATTTCTAGTTCTTGTTCAAACATATTGGTACCCTCCGAAGTGGGACCGAATGTCTAGTGCAGCAGAGACCAGAGTCCTGCCGGCGACATCATATGCCTGTTTGGGCTGGCGGTTGCAGAAAAATCACTTTAACTTGTTGCAAGTTTGGTTTCAGTTCAGGAGCGGAGAAGCAGGGTTCTACTCATATCAGGACGTGCTGGCGGACAAAAAGAAGAATGGCTGCGATGGGAACTGAATTACCGTTACGATTTGAGCCGATGGAATTTCCATCTCGAAATGTGGGGCTGTAGTATAGAAGGTTCGAGTCCGCACCCTAGAGGAACCGCAGAGTGAATCCTTCCGATCATCGCGAACAAGTAGGACAGGAAGTCTTAGAAACCCGGGAATGGTTAGATTCGCTGGATTACGTTCTGGAGAACGGTGGAGCAGAACGAGCCGGGCGGCTACTGCAACAGTTGGAACTCCACACCGCGCAATCCGGTTTTCGCCTGCCGTTTTCGGCAACCACTCCCTACCAGAATACGATTCCGACCGTAAAGCAGCCGCCCTTTCCTGGCAGTCAGGAGCTGGAGCGCCGCATTAAAAGCCTGGTGCGTTGGAACGCGCTGGCGATGGTGATGCGGGCGAACAAGCGGCAGGAGGGGATTGGCGGGCATATCTCCACCTATGCCTCGGCGGCAACGCTCTATGAGGTTGGCTTCAACCATTTCTTCCGGGCGCAGACTCCGGATGGAGATCGCGACATGGTGTTCTTCCAGGGACACGCGTCGCCGGGGATCTATTCGCGGGCATTTCTGGAAGGCCGGCTCTCGGAGAAGCAGCTGGAGAATTTCCGTCGGGAGCTGGCTCCGGGCGGAGGGCTGACCTCGTATCCGCATCCGTGGCTGATGAAAGAGTTCTGGGAATTTCCGACGGTTTCGATGGGACTGGGGCCGATCCAGGCGATCTACCAGGCGCGCTTCAACCGCTATCTGGAGAATCGCGGGTTGAAGAAGTGTAACCAGGGCAAGGTGTGGGCTTTTCTGGGAGACGGCGAGACCGACGAACCGGAGTCGCTGGGCGCGATCACGCTGGCTTCGCGGGAAAAGCTCGACAACCTGATCTTTGTCATCAACTGTAATCTGCAAAGGCTGGACGGGCCGGTGCGCGGCAATGGAAAGATCATTCAGGAGTTGGAAGCGAGCTTCCGGGGTGCGGGCTGGAATGTCATCAAGGTCATCTGGGGCACGGACTGGGATCAGTTGCTGGAAAAGGATCGCGACGGTCTGCTGGTGAAGCGCATGGGTGAGCTGTGCGACGGTCAGTATCAAAAACTCTTTGTAGAGAGTGGAGCCTACTTCCGGCAAAACTTCTTTGGCACCGATCCACGGCTGCTGAAGATGGTGGAGCACCTGAGCGACGAGCAGATTGAAAAGATGCGCCTGGGAGGGCACGACCCGATCAAGGTGTACGCTGCCTACAAGGCCGCGGTGGAGCACACCGGGTCGCCTACGGTGATTCTGGCGAAGACGATCAAGGGCTACGGATTGGGGGAGAGCGGAGAAGGCAGGAACATTTCGCATCAGCAGAAGAAGATCAACGACGAGGAGTTGATGATCTTCCGTTCGCGCTTCGGCATTCCGATCCCGGACGAAAAGCTGCACGATGCGCCGTTCTACCGTCCCCCGGACGAGGCGGCGGAAATCCAGTATATGCGGGAGCGGCGCAAGCAACTGGGCGGATATCTGCCGGAGCGCAAGATGCGGGCGCCAAAGCTGGAACCGGTGAGCGAGGAAGTGTTCAAGGAGTTCTACACCGGCGCAGTGGAGCGCAAGGTTTCAACCACCATGGTGCTGGTGCGGTTGATCGCCAAACTGCTGCGCGACCCGAAGATCGGTAAGCTGATCGTTCCGATCATCCCGGATGAAGCCCGGACTTTTGGCATGGAAGCACTGTTCCGGCAGGTGGGAATTTACTCGAGCGTGGGACAGAACTATGAGCCGGTCGACATGGACACCTTGCTGTATTACAAGGAAGCCAAGGACGGGCAGATTCTGGAAGAGGGAATTACGGAGGCGGGAAGTATCTCCGAGTTTATCGCCGCAGGCACCTCGCCGGCCAATCACGGGATCAACGTGATTCCGTTCTTTGTGTACTACTCGATGTTTGGTTTGCAGCGGGTAGGCGACCTGGTGTGGGCGGCCGGCGATCAGCGTTCGAAGGGCTTTCTGTGCGGAGGGACGGCCGGGCGCACGACGCTGGCGGGAGAAGGGTTGCAGCATCAGGATGGTCACAGCCATCTGCTGGCTTATCCGGTGCCCAATCTGCTGGCCTACGATCCAGCGTTTGCCTATGAAATTGCGATTATTGTGCAGGAAGGTATTCGCCGCATGTACGTGGAGCAGGAGGACATCTTCTACTACATTACGGTGATGAATGAGCCGTGGGCGCAGCCGAGCATGCCGGAGGGGGTTCACGAGGGCATTCTGCGGGGCTTGTACCGCTTCCGGAGCTCGGAGAAAAAAGAGTTCAAGCTGAAAGCACAGTTGTTTGGCTCGGGTGCAATTATGCTGGAAGTCCTGAAGGCCGCCGAGATTCTGGAAGAGAAGTACAAGGTTGCCGCCGATGTGTGGAGCGTCACTAGCTACAAGCAGCTTTACAGGGACGGCAACACCTGCGAACACTGGAACATGCTGCATCCGGGGGTAAAGCAGCGCGAGTCGTTCGTGGCCTCGCAATTGAAGGACACGGAGGGTGTCCTGGTGGCTGCTTCGGATTACGTGAAGGCACTGCCGGAGTCGATCTCGCAATGGATGCCGCGTCCGCTGATTGCGCTGGGAACGGATGGCTTTGGGAGGTCGGAGAGCCGCGCATCGCTGCGCGACTTCTTTGCGGTGGACGCCAAGCACATTGTGCTGGCCACGCTGACCGGACTGCTGCGCGACGGCAAGATCAAAGCCGCCGAGGTGAAGAAGGCGATCAGCGAGCTCGGAATCAATTCGGAGAAACCGGACCCGTTCAACGTGTAGTGCTCTGCTAGGTGAATCAAGCGCTTCGGAGCGGCCGCCTGCCAGGGCCGCATCCTTTGAAAGGAAACTCTGTGGCAACAGAATTCAGGCTCCCGGAGCTGGGTGAAAACATCGAGGCTGGCGACGTGGTTCGAGTCGCGGTGACCGCTGGGGAATCGATCCAAGAAGGCCAGACGGTCATTGAACTCGAAACCGACAAGGCGGTGATCGAAGTGCCTTCGACGGTGAGCGGGGTAATTGAAGAAGTTTCTGTAGCTCCCTCACAGCGGGTGAAGGTGGGCGATGTGCTGTTCACTTATTCGGCCGCCGATACGCAGGCTAAGGCGGCGGAGGCAGAGGCTCCGAAGGCAGAGGCGAGCGCGGAAAAAGGAGCATCGCGAGCCGCGGTTTCGGAACTACGCGGGGCTGCGGTGAATGCCGCAAGCGCTGAGTTCAAGCTGCCGGAGCTGGGCGAGAATATTGAATCCGGCGATGTGGTTCGGGTCACGGTGGAACCCGGTGAGAAAGTGACAGCGGGCCAGACGGTGCTGGAGCTGGAGACTGACAAGGCAGTAGTGGAGGTTCCTTCAACGCTGAGCGGAACGGTCAGCGAGGTGAAGGTGAAGGTGGGACAGAAGTTGAAAGTGGGCGATGTCATATTCACGATCGCTGCCACGGCCGGCGCGAATGCACTCGCCACTGAGGCAACGCCTGCTCCTGAGGTATCGCCTGCCGAGGCCAGCAAGAGCGCCGCGCCCCAGGAGGATCTTTCCGGGCAGAGCTACATGGCGATGGCCCGGCACAGCTACCGCGCGGCACGCACGGCAGAGGGCCGGAGCGAGGAGCAAGCGTTTCCGCCGGATGCTCCGCCGGAGATGGAGTTGGAAGTTCATCCGGCAGGACTGACCAAACACGCGGGAGGCGAACACCGCACGGTTCCGGCAGCGCCGAGTGTGCGCAAACTGGCGCGCGAAATCGGCGTGGACATCTACCTGGTAAAGGGAAGCGGGCCGGGCGGACGCATCAGCGAGGACGATGTGAAGGCCTTCGCCAAGGGCGCGTTCGTGAGGATGGCAGACGCGGAGGCGGCGGTTGGGGCGGCGCGCGGAGCGGGAACCTTGGCCGTCAAGCTGCCGGATTTCAGCCGCTGGGGCAAGATCGAAAAGGTTTCGCTGCGCGGAGTGCGGCGAAAGACGGCGCAGCATCTGGCGATGGCGTGGAACGTCATTCCACACGTCACACAGTTCGATAAGGCGGATGTGTCCGAACTGGAAGGTTTGCGCAAACGTTTCTCACCCAAGACGGAGAAGGCTGGCGGCAAGATGACGATGACGGCCATCGCGCTGAAGGTTGTGGCTTCAGCGCTGAAGGCGTTTCCGCAATTCAACGCTTCCATCGACATGGCGAGCGAGGAGATTATTTACAAGCGCTACATCAACATCGGAGTTGCGGTGGATACCGACCGCGGATTGCTGGTTCCGGTGATTCGCGATGTGGATAAGAAGAACATTATCGAACTGGCAGTTGAGCTATCGTCGGTCTCCGCGAAGGCGAGGGACAAAAAGCTTTTGGCGGAGGAGATGGAGGGCGGTTCGTTCACGATCACCAATCTGGGAGGCGTGGGCGGGACAGGGTTTACTCCAATCGTCAATCATCCGGAGGTTGCGATACTAGGAATTTCCAGGGCGCAGATCGAGCCGGTCTGGGTGAGCGACAAGTTTGAGCCGCGCAGCATGCTGCCGCTCAGCTTGTCTTACGATCATCGCATTATCGACGGAGCCGATGCGGCGCGCTTTCTGCGCTGGATCGTGGACGCGCTGGAGCAGCCCTTCCTGCTCTCCGTGCAGGGGTAAGGTTCGAGGTTTCGAAGGTCGGTAGACTCGCAGTATAAAAACGGAATCTGGAAGAGAGATATGTCGAACAAGAACGTAAAAGTTGCAGTGATTGGCGGCGGCCCGGGTGGTTACGCCGCCGCCTTCCTCGGTGCCGATCTCGGCCTCGACGTCACTCTGATTGATGTTGAAAAGAATCCGGGCGGAGTTTGTCTGTATCGCGGCTGCATTCCTTCGAAGGCGCTGTTACACGTAGCAGCGCAGATCAATGAGGCTAGGCACGCGGCGCACTGGGGCGTGGAATATGCCGAGCCGAAGATTGACCTGGCGAAGTTGCGCGGCTTCAAGGAGGGCGTGGTTGCCAAGTTGACCGGCGGCCTAGGGATGATGTCCAAACAGCGCAAGATCACCTACATTCAGGGCGAAGCGAGCTTTGTGAATTCGACGACGCTGAAGGTGAAGAAGAGTGAGGGCGGGGAAGAGACACTGCAATTCGACAAGGTCATCATCGCCACGGGATCGTCTCCGGCGCGCCCAGGGCCGCTGGCCGCGAGCGGCGCGAACATTCTGGATTCGACTGGCGCGCTGGATCTGAAGGACATTCCCAAGACTTTTCTGGTGATTGGCGGCGGCTATATCGGACTAGAACTGGGGACGGTGTACGCCACCCTCGGATCGCAGGTCGACGTGGTGGAAATGACTCCTTGGCTGCTTCCGGGAGCCGACCGCGACTTGGTGCCGCCGCTGCAGAAGCGCTTGGATAAGCTGTTTAACAAGATCATGCTGAACACCGCAGTGACGGCGTTGAAGGACGAGATCGCCAACGTGAAGGTCACCTTCAAACTGGCCGACGGCACGGTGGAAGAGAAGACGTACGACAAGGTTCTGGTATCCGTGGGGCGGCGTCCGAACTCGAAGATTGCGGGGCTTGAGAACACGGCGGTAAAAGTAGACGAGCGCGGATTCATCACGGTCAATAAGCAGCTGCAGACGGGCGATCCGGCCGTGTATGCGATTGGCGACGTGGCGGGTGAGCCGATGCTGGCACATAAGGCGTCGCATGAAGGACGCACAGCGATGGAGCACATTGCGGGCCATAAGGTGGAGTTTGCGCCGTATGCGATTCCGGCGGTGGTCTTCACCGATCCGGAGATTGCCTGGGCCGGGCTGACGCAAACCGAGGCGGAAGCCAGGGGAATGGATGTGGAGATTGTAAGATTTCCCTGGGCCGCGAGCGGTCGCGCCGTCACGCTCGACCGCACCGAAGGACTGACCAAACTGGTGATAGACAAGAAGACCGAGCGGGTGCTGGGCGGCGCGATTGTTGGGCCGGACGCGGGTGACATGATCGCTGAGGTTGTGCACGCCATCGAGATGGCGGCCACGGCTTACGACGTGGGGCACACGATTCACCCGCATCCGACGCTTTCAGAGACGATCATGGAGGCTGCCGAAATGTTCTACGGCACCTCAACCGATCTGTACCGGCCGAAGCGTAAGTAGCGGCACGGCAGGCAAGAGGCTCGGCTCCAATAGCCGGGCCTTTTGCTGTGGTGCGAGCGCGAGATAAAGCAAGCAATTCGAGCTTCCGAAATCTGCAGAAATCCCGTCGCCGGCAAATCGGCAGTTCTGTCCGGCGCATCTGGATGAGGAGGGAATTGTGTATTCGAAACGTGAATTGCACCGCACTCACGTTAGTTGCTGATGCTGGACGCGGGCATCCAAGAAGAGGTGGGATTATGGAAGTCAAGATTCGGCGCCGAAGACAAGCGGCGACGCAGATGATTCTGCTGGCGGGAATTGTTTTGTCATCCTTGTTCCTGCCCATTGGTGCTGCCGCGACCCTGGGCGGCAATGTGACATCCGTCGAAACCGACCAGCAGCAGATGAAGGCCAAGCGCGCGGTTCAATCCAATGGGAAGTACTCGGTACACGAAATTACGACACCTTACGGCACGGTGGTGCGGGAATATGTCTCGCCGGACGGAAAAGTGTTTGGCGTGGCATGGCGGGGCCCGTTTCTTCCCGACTTCCAACAGCTTCTGGGCAACTACTATGCGACGTTTGCGCAAGCCGCTCAACAGGCCAGAGCCGCACAGGCCAGGCGGTCGCGCAATGCACCGCTGACGGTGGAACAACCGGAGCTGGTCATGCATTCGGCAGGACATGCGCGAGCCTATGCCGGGCAAGCGTACGTCCCGGGAATGATTCCGCAGGGCGTTGACGCCCAGGAAATACGGTGAGGGAGGGAACGTGCGAAACATCGTCTTTGTAATCTTGATCTCAGCGCTATCGCTCGCCGGGGGCTGTGGTGGCGGCGGCAGTAGCAGTACAAGTAGCGGCAGCACCGGCGGCACGGGCGGCGGCGGCACCACTCCCGGCGGCACATCGACGGCAGGTGGCAACACGATTGTTACCTCGGGCAATAACGTCGCGCCGCTGATCGTGGATGCCGGTCCGGTTCCCGCCTTGCCTACTTCAAACGTGCCGTATACCACCGTGGTCGTCTGCGTTCCGGGGAAGACGAATTGTGTGACCATCGATCACGTTTCGGTTGACACCGGTTCAACCGGTTTGAGGATTCCAGCAACGGCGTTCCCGCTCTTTACCAATGGCGCGACTGTGCTGGCCGCATTGCAGAATGTCAACCCCAGCGCGCCGGTTGCGGAATGCGTGCAATTCCTGGATAACACGTTTTTCTGGGGTACGGTGAAATCCGCCGACGTAAAAATGGGCGGAAGCAGCAACACCGGCGAGTTGGCGAGTTCGGTGCCGATCCACGTGGTTGGCGATCCCTCGGCGCCAACGGTACCGGTCGACTGCACCGGAACCGAGGAGGATACGGTGTCAACCCTGGGCGAGAATGGCCGGATCGGAGTAGGCAATTTTCAGTATGACTGCGACGCCCTCGGGTTCACCAACGGATGCACCGCTTCCAGCACCGCGCCTCCGGGAGTGTATTACACCTGTACGGGCTCGACCTGCAGTGATTCCCCGGTGCCTGCGGTGCCGCTCAATGAACAGGTTCGCAACCCTGTGTCGCTGTTTGCAACGGACAACAATGGCGTGATCTTCGAGCTACCGGCGGTTCCCATCGGCGGTCAAACGGGCATCGCCGCGGGTCAAGGATCGATGGTCTTCGGGATCGGCACACAATCCAACAACGGGCTTGGCAGCGCGGTAGTCTTGACGCTGGATTCCAATCCGAATGATCCGGCGTGGTCGGGATTTACCACGGTGTATAACGGGGTTTCTTACCCGAATGCAGCAGAAAACACCACGCTCCTCGCCAATGGTTCGTACACGTTCGGCAGCTTCCTGGACAGCGGCTCGAATGGCTTTTTCTTCCTCGACCAACCACAATCCGGAATACCAAACTGCGGAGACTGGTACTGCCCCAGCGCCGCCGAGACGCTTACGGCAGTCAACGAAGCGACCGGCGGCAACAGTCACGGGGTGCAGTTCAGCATCAGCAACGCCAATACACTGTTCAATACCAATTTCACTGCTTTCAGCGATCTGGCGGGACCTAACACAACGGGAACTCCGAATTCTGTAACCCAGGCGGAGGATGGGTATTTCGATTGGGGATTGCCGTTCTTCTATGGCCGGAATGTCTACACGGCGATCTGGAATGTGACTCCTCCGAGTGGGGTTCCTGCCGGCCCGTTCTGGGCATACTAAGTCAGCGCAGGATGGCTGCGTGAGAGCCCGGTATGGCTGCCGGGCTCTTGTGCTGGGTGCGCGAATCCAGCGGCGGGGCTTGAGCGGAGCTGTTGCGGAGAAACTCCAGAGCTTGAGCAACGGTCATTCGTGGCACCGAGCGATAGTCCCACGAAGTTTGAGTCTCTTGAATATTCAGCGGCTTGACGACGATGACGCGCCCCTCGAAGGTCAACTGCATCCAGGTGACGCCCCAGTGCTTGCCCACTACTCTGGATTGAGTAATTTCAATGTGGCCTCCGCGATTGAGTCTGCCGATGAAGCCCCAACCGAAGGTGACATCCCTGAAGAGAGTTCCCTCGATGCGCGCGATGCGCCTATCTTCCCGGTCGATCAGAATCACGGTCTTCATTCCCTGCAATACCTGGGACTCGTAGTTCGGGGGGGAGAACTTTGGATTTGGCGAACACTCCAGACGGAGGTTGCGATCATCGTGGCCGGAGGGAGCGTACGCGCACTGAAAGGCATCGGCAAGGGCGAATAACAGGCGCTCGATGTGTTGCTGATCTTCTTGCTGCTTCTTGGCTTTTTCGCGCATCTTTTCAGGGTCGAGAAGGTGGCGGGTGCGCTCGTCATCCTGGCGGCGCTCATCTGGGGTCAAGGCGTGGTCATTGAGCGCGATGATACGAGCCAGCATTCCCTCGGGGGTGTTGACCATCAGCTTGGTTACCGAGCCGCGCGGTTTTTGCACGCGGTCGATCCA
This sequence comes from uncultured Acidobacteriaceae bacterium, assembly GCA_964563875.1. GTDB lineage: Bacteria > Acidobacteriota > Terriglobia > Terriglobales > Acidobacteriaceae > TOLSYN. Next base: position 15,512 of record CAZLZA010000004.1, on the reverse strand, counting down.
GGCGTAGTAGTCATCCCGGCGGCTGAGCTTCTCGTTGGCGATAGCTTGACGGAGCAGATCATTCGCCTTTGGCTCACCTCCATCGGGCGGGCTGGCCAGCGCCGGGGAGATGAGGGCAAGGGCGATGACGAAGATCAGTCTTGCGGTGCGCAATTTTGAATGGCTTCCTGCTACTGGAGGAATCATGCTCTTCAATTATCAGGGATGCGAAGCGCGCGCTCAAGGATCGAGAGCGGAAAACAGAAGAATCCGATTCAGGGCGCGAATGCTTTGCCGAAGATGGGGGTCGGCTTTGTTACTCTGGAGGCGGAGTGCGGTAATACGCGTTTCAGGGTGTGGCTGCATGGTGCATCAGGCGGGAGTGGGCAAGTGCAATTGAGCGGCGATGCAGTACACGGATGTGGGGCCCCGGTGCTGGCTGTGTGCGGGTTTTCCGGCGCGGGAAAAACCACGCTGCTGGAGTCGGCCATTCCCCTGCTGATGGCGCGCGGACTTGCGGTCGCAGTCGTAAAGCATGACGCTCACGGTTTTGAGGTAGACAGGCCGGGAAAGGATTCCGACCGCCTCTTTCGCGCGGGGGCCACGATTATATTGAGCGGGCAGCAGGAGCAGTTTGAGCGGCGGACGGCGGCGGCTACCCTTTCGCTTGGAGTCACGCTGGCGCGATTGGGCTGCGATCACGACCTGCTGCTGGTGGAAGGGCACAAGGACACGCCGTTGCCGAAGTTCTGGCTGAGCAAGGCGGAGGGGTTGGCTGCGCCAGAGGGTGTTGCCAACGTTGTCGGGGCGCTCGAGTGGAATAGCGACCGACTGGCCGCGTTTTTGGATTATATCGACGCGTGGTTGCCCATGACGTGGAACGCGAGGCCACTGTACGGTGGGTTGTTGGTCGGCGGCAACAGCTCTCGCATGGGTTCGCCAAAGCAGCTTCTGAGGGTCGGCGGTCGGCCTCTGGCCGGGATTGCGGCGGCGGCGCTGGAGGCTGGCCTGGGCGACGGCAGAACCGTTGTACTCGGGTCGGGTGGGTTGCCGGAGGCGCTGCTGGAACTGGGGCGATTGCCGGATTCTCCGGGCTTTGCCGGGCCGGGAGCAGGCCTGATCGCGGCGCATCGCTGGGCTCCGGAGGCGGCTTGGATCGTGGCCGCGTGCGATCATCCTTGGCTGCGGCCGGAGCACATTGAGTGGCTCGCCGGGCAGCGGAAACCAGGGCGGTGGGCGGTGATTCCTAAGCAGTGCGATGGGCATACTTGCCCTACGCTGGCGCTGTATGAACCGCAAGCACTTGAGTCGCTGGAGCGGCAGGCCCGGGCGGACCGCGAGCAGTTTGTGAGTCCCAAGGCGCTGCTTGGACTCTCTCGCACGGTGGTGCTGGAGCCTCCGGCGGAGCTTGTGGACGGGTGGACGAACGTGAACACGCCGGAGGAACTACGCGCGGAAGAAGATCGCTTTGCGGCTGGCAAGCACGCCAGGGAGTAACGTTCCAAATAACGCCTCTCAAAAATAAATGCACCTGCCTCTAAGTACACCTGCCTACAAATACACCTGCCTCTCAATGCACCTGATTCTCATTGCACCTGATTCTCGAAGATGCACGTTTCTCGCCCACTCGCCGGTTTTCCGGTAATTCGTTTAAGTCCGGCATGACTGCTGCAGATGAGAGGCCATGGGAGAGATGTGCGGAGACAGTTGTGGAGCTGACCCGTCCGATGCTGCTCCCTGGAAATTGGATGGGAGGCCGTGTGCTCCCTCCGGGAACTGAGGAATCGCGTGTTCAATCGACTGAGACTTTCCGGGAAGTGAAGAACAGTATGGAACAAATCTCAAAGATTGTGGAGGCATCTACGATCGGCACCCAGCAGTCGGCAATTGCCTGCCAGGATCTATCACGGCTTACCCATAGTCTGCGAAATCTGGTGGAGCGCTTCCGTCTGGCGCGCGATCGCGATTCGGGTGGGCATCAGGACCGCTCAGCGTTTGCCCCACAGCTAGCGTCGGTACGGGAGCTTGGGGCAAATCCGTCCGGCTCCCGGCAGAACACACAGGCATTGGACGAGCGCGACTCGATTCATGGAAGCGGCTGGGTGCAGTAAGAGGCGCGCCGTTCCGGTTCGTCGTTCGAAAGCGGCTTGGCGCTTAGGGGAGCCCGTGGGTTACTGTTCACCGCGCAGCAGATCAGCGAGGGCATGGTGAAGGAACTCCGCGAGCTCCTCAGGTGCGAGTTGCGGGGCAGGTCCTATGCTTTTGCCGACGCGGATCTGGAGCGCGTGGGAGCGGAACCAGCGCCGCTTGTGTTGCTTGAGTTCGCCCAGACCCTGCAACGCAACCGGTAGAATCCGGGCTTTCGATTCGCGTGCGAGCAGTCCTATACCGGCACGGAAGGGCTGCAAGGAGCCGCCTGGGGACATCTGCCCTTCAGGAAAGACGAGTACGTGATAGCCGTGGTCCATGGCATCGCCAGCGTGGGCGAAGCTGTGCCGGAATCCGGCGCTACGCGGCAGCGGAAAGACATTGAAGAGCGCAGTGACGAGCCAGTATTCAAAGGGAGCCAGAAGGTTCAGCAGCCAGTTACCCTGGTGGCGTGCGTGCCGCCAATCCACGAGCATCTCACCGGCCATGGCGATGGCGACCCTGCGGCGCATGGGAGCAGGCAGGGCGTAGAGAACTAGAGGGGCATCGAAGGCGGTGACGTGGTTTGCAATCAGCAGAAGCGGCTGCTCCGGAAGGGGATGCTCGGATTCACGTACCACCGTGGGGGCGGCAAGCAGCCAGATCAACGGGCGCATTATGGCTACCTGAAAGAGCACCCTTGCGGCTTGGACGGCGGGCCACCAAGTCCAGCGCGGATAGATGAAGCGGTATGGCTCGCGCGCGAGGGCCCCTGACGGGGCGAGTTCACTTTCGCCAACGGTTGGTGGATGTGGGCCGGCAGTCGCGGCTTTCCCACCATCCCCACATTCGCCAAATGCAGGCGGATGTGGGCCACCAGCGAAGCCGAGGCGGGTGCGCAGTTGACCGAGGGTCGCGAGCTGCTCGAACTCCTCGTCGCCAATGGTGACGCTCAGGCGTTGCTCCAATTCCGTCTGCAGTTGCACGCGGGCGAGGCTGTCGAGATGCAAATCGCGGTCGAGGCGGGCATCGTCGTCGAGCTTTGCCGGTTGGCTGCGAGTGAGGGCTGCGATGAGGGCGGACAAAGGGTCTGGCGCGGCGGCGGGCACTTCGCAGCTTTGTATGCTGCCCCGTGCGTCGATACCATGTGCGTTGACCCAATCGGGACCGGCATACTGCGCGGCGATCCACTGTTCAACGGTCCGGCGCTGGATTTTCCCAATGGAGGTGCGGGGAAAGTCCAGTTGCGGCCATAACTTCCAGCGGTAAACCCGTTGGTACTCCGAGAGGCTGGTGTTGGCCGCGTCAATCGCAGACTGGGCCTGCTCCGGGCTGCCGCGAAAAATCAGTGCGGCCGCGGGCACGGGTCCGGTGCCGGTGTCGAGTGGAACCACGGCGGCTGCTGCCACGCCGGGCTGCCGGTTCAGCGCCGCCTCCACATCTTCGGGGTGGATGTTGAGTCCTGCCGAGGTCACGATGGTTTCGCTCTTGCGGCCGAGGAAGTGAAGCTGTCCATCACTGTCTTGCTCGACCAAATCGCCAGTTGCCAGCCAGGGGTCGTGGAGGGTCTGCATGCGGCCATTTTGCCAGCGGGCGGAGGCCACCATTTCACCGCACACCTGGATTTCGCCATCGTTGGCGATGCGGATCTCACGCCCCGGGAGTGGTTTGCCGATGCTTCCCTGACCGATGTGAAAGGGATGATTGAGAGTGATGAGCGCGGCCGTTTCGGTCATGCCATAGCCTTGGATCAGGGCAAAGCCGAGGTCATTCCAGAAGCGCTCGACCGGCGGTGGCAGGGAAGCTCCGCCACAGACAAAGGCCCAGAACTTGAGGCCGAAGTCGCGATGCACGTCGCGGAATTTCCACCAGCGGTGCCAGATCCGCTGGCCGCGCGCGGACTCCAGCCGCTCCGGAAGAGCAGGAAAGCGTTCTTCGAGATGCGACTTGAGCAGATCGAGGACCCGCGGCACCGCAGCCAGCACGGAGATGCGATGGCGGTGGATCAACTCCCGCAGGCGAGGCGCCTGGAGACGATTTTCGAAGTGTACTTCGGCGGCGAGCAGGGGGGGAATCCACAAACCCATGAATTGTCCGAAGACATGACTGAGCGGCAGCGTGTGCAGAAAGCGCAGGGGATGGAAGATCCGCTCGTAGCGCAGATACTTCTGCATCTCGCGCTCGATGGGATCAAGGCTGGCGAGTACGTTGCGGTGGGTATGGACAATGCCTTTGGGTTCAGAAGTTGTGCCGGAGGTGAAGAGAATCTGCAGCGGAGTATCCGGCCCGAGGCTCGGCTCAGCCAACGAAGTGTGGGAAGGCGGGAAGGGAAGCGCAGCCGCCAATTCTTCGAGGACAATGCGTGGGATGCGGGCCGGGAGGCGGGAGAGCAGAGCTTCGTCCCCGGCGAGCAGGCGCGGCTTGGTTTCGGCGATGACGCGCTGGGCGAAATCCAGGCCACCTGCGGCATCCAGGGGAACCACGAGTACGCCGCGCAGGACGCAGCCAAAGAATGCAGCAATCCACTCCGCGCTGTTCTGTCCCCAGAGCACGACGCGGTCACCGGCGACGATCTTGCGCCGCATGAGTTCGGCGGCAAAGCGCTGGGACAGGTCTGCAAGGTCGGCGTAGGTGGAAACCTGCCCGCGATTGCCACGGTGGACAACCACGGCCTTCTGCGTGCCATGACGGCGGTAATCGTCGACGAACGTGGCCAGATGAAGGCGCACAATGCAGGCAGTATGACACAAGCAGTGCGCTCTGGAACGGGCGAGCACGGCTACTCTGAATTGGCTACTCTGGGTTGTCAAACGCGATGTAGTTGAGTTGACCGCCGCGCTCGATGCTGATGACCACCGGATCTCCGGGCTTTAATGCGGCCAGGGCTTTGCGCAGAGTTTCCAAGGTATCCAGCGGCGTGCGATTCAGAGCGTGCAGCACGTCGCCGGGTTGCAGACCGAAGAGCGAGGCGTTACCTCCGGCGGTCAGCGCGGTCACTAGGATGCCTCCTGGAGCGCGCGTGGGAGGAATCAACTGTGCGACTGAATCTGTAATCTGAATGCCGACGATTCCCAGCTTGAGGACGATGTTGCCAGCCGACTGCGTGGGATCGAGAATACTCTCCGGATCACCCGGGCGCTCGGTTACCGGAACCTTCACGGTGAGGACTTCCGTGCCGCGTTGGATTTTGAACGCCGTGATGTCGCCCACGTTCTTCTGGAAGAGTAAGACAGACAGGGAGCGCGCATCTTGGAATTCCTTGCTGTCGACGGCCAGCAAAATGTCTCCCTGTCGCAGACCTGAGCGCTCAGCGGAAGAGCCTGGCAATACGTCCTCGAGGATGACTCCGGAGCGGCTCGCAAGGCCGAGACCGTTGGCAAGGGTTGGGGTGATTTCCCGAGCAATAATGCCGATGGCTCCGCGGCGCACGTGTCCCCGCTTGCGCAACTGCTCGTAGACAAGGCGGATCATGTTTGAGGGAATCGAAAATCCTACGCCCTCGCTACCGCCCGACTGCGAGGCGATCATAGAATTCATGCCGATGACATCGCCATTGATATCGACCAGCGGTCCGCCGGAGTTACCGGGATTGATGGCCGCGTCGGTCTGCAGGTAAACCACGGGAGTGGCGTTGTTGAGTTGGCGCTGGGTGGAACTGATGACGCCCATCGTTACCGTGTTCTCAAGGCCGAGGGGGCTGCCAAAGGCGAGAGCAAGCTGGCCAACATGCACCTGGTCGGAGTCGGCCAGGGTGAGCGCTGGCAAGCCGGTGGCTTCGACCTTGAGCAGGGCGAGATCGGTGAGCGCGTCGCGCCCCAGAACTTTGGCGGGAAAGCGCTCGGAGTTTTCAATGCCGCCGGTCTGCCGGTCGCGATGGCGGAATACCAGAACATAGACGGAGGTAGCGTGCTCGACGACATGGGCATTGGTCAGGATGTATCCCGAGGGATCGACAATGATGCCGGAGCCGAGTCCCTGCTCCTTGGCGATATTGGTCTGCCGTGTGTTAGGGTCCTGCACCGTGGTCAGACCGGTGACTTCGATGGTCACCACCGATGGTCCGACCCGCTTTGCCAGCGCCTGTAAATCTTCATCGAACGCGAACAGGCCGTGGCGGACGGGACTGGGGGTGGGCTTTGCCGCAGGGAGTTGTGCGAAGGCCAACCCGCCCAAAACAGCGACAAGGACCAAAGAAACAGAAATCAGAAAACCAGCGGAACGGCGCACGGGAACCTCTTTCTCCAACCCACGATGAATTGTGCAATATCTGATTATGGCTGATGCGGTGCCGCCTACATAGGCGAATTTTGGCAGCAGACCGAAGAATGGGTAACGCGGTTGCGGCGATAAGTTCTGGCCCTGCGCTGAAAGACGGCGCTAGAGGACGGTGCCTTGGCCGCAGACGCCGATCGCGTCGCGGGTAGTGTTTTTGATGGTGTACATCATTTCGTCGGCTTGGCGAATGAGGTCGTGGGCGTTCTTGGCGTCGTCGGGAAAGCTGGCTACGCCCATGCTGGCGCGGACATTGAGATCGAGGCCCTCGCCCATGTGGAACTGGGTGGTGCGCAGGATGTCTCGCAGGCGGCGGGCGACGACGAGAGAGGACTTTTTGCAGGTCTGGGGCAGCAGGACCACGAATTCATCGCCACCGTAGCGGAAAGCGTAGTCGATGAGGCGGAGGCGGCTCTTGATGGTGGTACCGATTTCATAGAGCAGGCGGCTGCCGACGAGGTGTCCGTAATTGTCATTGACCAGCTTGAATCGGTCGAGGTCGAGGAAGAGGACGCTGAACTCATAGCCGAAGCGGTTGGAGCGATAGACCTCGGACTCGATGGTGCTGTAGAGATGGCGCGCATTGTAGAGTCCGGTGCAGTCGTCGGTAATTGTCAGTTCCTGAATCTTCTCGACGGCGCGGGCGTTGTCAATGGCGATGGCGGCATAGTCTGCCAGGGCCTGGAGGAGCATGAACTGATCGTTGCCGAAGCTGGACATATCGACGTTGATGAGCTGGATGACGCCGAGAACTTTCTCTTTGGAGGAGAGCGGGACGCAGAGGATGGAACGGGTCTTCCACTGGGTCATCTGGTCGATGCGGGAAGCGAAGCGCTCGTCCTTGGTAACGTCAGGGACGACGAGCGGTTCACCGTGTTTGGCGACCCATCCGGCGATGCCTTCGCCAATGCGCAGGCGGACAGACTTGAGGGACTCACTGGCGTCTCCGATGGCGATGGCGAAGTAGAGTTCGTGATGCTCATCGTCGGTCATGAGCAGACTCCAGGTGTCAGGCTGGAAGTAGGCGGCGACCTTTTCCATGATGGTCTGGAGAATGGAGTCGAGGTTCAGAGAAGACGTGAGCGCCTTGGCGACGTCATGGAGGATGGCCAGTTCTGGTTTAGACTGGCTGACTTCAGCCGGCCGTAGCGGTTGGGTCATCACATTTGCCCTGGAATACTGGCGCTAAGAGTACCCCATTATAGACCGGGGGATGTTTATTGGCCTAGAGGGATGGTGGTGCCGGGGGCAGCTTTTTGGGATTGGCGAACTTGGTGCGTCGTGGACTCTGCCGTTACAATTGAAGGCGCTCGGGTTTGACTTGCGTTGGCAGCATTTCTATGATGACCGTCAGAGCTGTATTGATGACTCATCGAGCGCAGTACGCACAAGTGCCGTGCGCCGCCTGGGAGACTGCAGTTCCGAGAGTGGGTTATCGGGCGAGGGGCGAACGACGTGGCATTGTTTGGACAAAATCTGCGCCAGGCACGGGAAGCGCGCAACATTACTCTGCAGGAAGTCGCGGCTTCAACCAAAGTCAGCTCTAGAGCCTTGCAGGCGCTGGAGGACGAGCGCTTTGATCTGCTGCCCGGCGGTATCTTTAACAAGGGCTTCGTGCGGGCGTATGCACGCTGCGTGGGACTGGATGAAGAGAAAACCGTAGCCGAATATCTGGAAGCGGCCAAGCTGGCGACCCCGGAAATTGATATGCAGGCGATGTCCACCCAGATTTCCGCCGCACGCCAAGGGGCACACGATCGAGGCCCGAACGCGGCGACGGTGGTAGGCGTGCTCGCCCTGATTGTGGCGCTGGCAATGGGCGCAGTGTGGCTGAGGGAACTGCGCAAGGATTCCCGGGAACACGCAGCCGCACAGCACGCGGCAGAGAGTTCAGGGACGAATCCAGCGGCTCCAGTTTCGGCTCCACCATCACTGGCGGTGGGGAGCGAACCGAATCAGGCACCGCCTGTCGCCGGGAACGCGACGGACGGCAGCGCCGCGTTGAACGTACCACAGAACGCGCAAAACGCAAATCAGAGTGCGAATCCGGCCCAGCCGGTCGCAGCCTCTGGGGGAGCAGCGCCGGTTGGCTCGGGGCAGCCTGCGGCACCAGTGGAGATTTCAATTTCCGCTACCGCACGGGCATGGATCAGCGTACGCAGCGACGGCAAGACGGTGGAGTCCCTGACCCTTGACCCGGAGAAACCGGAGACGCGCACCCGGAGCTACACGGCCAAGGAAAAGCTGACGCTGGTGGTGGGGAACCCAGCAGGATTGTCCGTCACCTATAACGGCAAACCCGCAGGAACACTGGGCGTGGTGGGGCATCCGACTACGATTACATTTACCCCGCAAGGCATGGAAAAACAGTAGAGCTGACGATCTCCGTTTGGCAGGGGAATCGGATTAAAGAGAAATGGCTGCGGGGCCGCGAGTGAATCGCGGCCATTTTGTTGTACTCGTCAGGCGGCGCGAGTGAGCGTGCTTCGGACGGCTTCAGCGCTGGCTCCGTAAACAACGTGGGAGGCAAAAGCGCGGATGTGGCTGGATGCGGGATATTCACTTGGCTTACCCGACAATCCCGCGAGCGGAACGGCGGTTTCATCGACTAAGGCGAAAATCAGAGTTCCAAAAATTGTGCCGAATCCGGCGCTGGTCTCCGGAAAGTACTCGGCGGCGAGGCCATAGAGGCGCCCAGGGCGGTTCCAAAGGCATAATGCACGACCGGACCAGCTTTGGCTTTCTGCTGTGGAGAGAGCGGGTGGAGATGAATGCGGCGAGCAATGCGGTCAGCAGTCTTCATGGTTGCATCCTCGGCCGGGGGCTCGCTCTCGACTGAAGTATAGCGGCGCGGCTTCGGCGTGGCCTTGCTGAGGAACTCCTGAAACTGGTTCATGGCCCAGGCGGCGGTGGCTCCGGCAATGGCTCCGAAGAGCGGTCCACGGAGAGGCTTGGGAGAGCGTTCAGTCATGCGAAATTACCTCTCGGGGTTGGACGCGCGGGCGGGCCGGGGAGTGGCCTAATCTGGAACTTCTGTGGGAGAGGTTATTTTGCAACGCATGGCATGAATATCAGATCAGAGCGGATCACGGAAGAATTTATTGCTTGCGGTCTTCAGGGTAACGCGGAAGGAATAGAATTGGCGGGCCGCCTGCAGCGCGGTGGGAGTTGCGATGAAACAGATTGCGGATTGGGCATTGGGAATGGCCGTTGCACTGGGTGCAAGCCATGCCGAGGCGCGAATTGTGGATGAGCGCACGCGTTCGCTGGGAACCCGGAACGGACGGGTCGCGGTGGCCTCGGAGAGCGAGTCGCTGGGGATAGGAGTTCGGGTGCTGGCCGATGGCGGCTGGGGCTTCGCCGCCACGCAGGAGTTGACGCGCAAGGGCGTGGAGCGCTGCGCGGCGCTGGCGGTAGAGATTGCCAAGGCATCAGCACGGGTGCAGCGCGAGCCAGTGCGGCTGGTGGATGAGCCCCCGGCGGTGGCGAAGTGGAGTTCACCTTGCCAGATCGATCCTTTTACGGTGCCGATGGAGGAAAATTTCGAACTGCTGCGCAAGATCGACCAGACACTGACGGCGGTGGAGGGCGTGACCCTGGCAGAGACCAGCATGATCTTCCGGCGCTACGAGCAATGGTTTTACAGCTCAGAGGGCGCGGTAATCCACCAGACGCGGACGACCACGGGCGCGGGATTTGCGGCGCACGCCTTCGAAGGCGACTCGATCCAGGTACGCTCGTATCCGAATTCGTTTGGTGGGCAGTACCAGAACAAAGGGTACGAACTGATCGGGGAGCTTCGCCTGCTGGAAAATGCGGAGCGGGTGGCGCGGGAGTGCGTCGCACTACTGAAGGCTCCGCAGTGTCCCCAGGGACGCTGCGATCTGGTGTTGGATTCGTCGCAACTGGGATTGCAGATTCATGAGTCGATTGGGCATCCGATTGAACTGGACCGGGTGCTGGGATATGAGGCGAACTTCGCCGGTACTTCCTTCCTCACCCTCGACAAGCTACACACGCTGCGCTATGGCAGCGACTTGGTGAACGTTGTGGCCGATGCCCGTCCGGAACACGGGCCGGGGCTGGGAACGTTCCTCTATGACGATGAAGGCGTGGCGGCGCAGTGCGTTCCAATCATCACGAAGGGACAGTTCGAGGGATATCTGTCATCGCGCGATACGGCGGCGATGATCGGGCGCAACCGCTCCGGCGGACACATGCGGGCCGCCGGATGGGCGCGGGTGCCGATTGTGCGCATGAGCAACGTGAGCATCCTGCCGGGAGACGAGCCCTTGAGTTTTGACGAACTGATCGGCTCGACCGGTGACGGAATCTACATGGAGACCAATCGCTCCTGGTCGATCGACGACAAGCGCTACAACTTCCAATTTGGCTGCGAGGCGGCGTGGGAGATCAAGGGCGGAAAGCTGGGACGGATGCTGCGCAATCCATCGTACTCGGGGATTAGTACGGAGTTCTGGAACTCGATGGACGCGATCTGCGACCGGCGGCAATGGACACTGTGGGGGACTCCGAACTGCGGCAAGGGACAGCCGGAGCAGGGCATGGGCACAGGACATGGCGCGGCTCCGGCGAGGTTCCGGCAGGTGAAAGTGGGCGGAGCGTACAGGAGCTAGGGAGCAAGAGTAACGTCGGTTCGACGAGAACCCGCAAAAGATACGAGTTAAAAGGTAGGTCGCCGCACCGGTTTCTAGTGCAGCAGCAAGGCGTTCGAGGAAGATTGATGAATGTAAATGTATTGCTTGACAAGGAACGGTGCGGAGAGATTTTCGAGCGGGTACGGCGTGCGTCGCAGGCGAGCGATGTTGAAGTTACAGTGCAGGGCGGGCGTTCGGCGCTGACGCGCTTTGCCAACAACGCGATTACGCAGAACGTGAGCGAAGAAGGTTGCGAGGTTTCCGTGCGGGTGCAGATGGGCGGACGCACGGCGCGCGCCACCACGAATCGGCTGGATGAGGAGGCTCTGCGTCGGGTTGTGCAGCAGGCGGAAGCGCTGGCGCGGGTGCAGGAAGAGGACAAAGAATTGCTGCCGATGCTTACCGCCGCGGAGCAGGGCAGCGCGCCGGAACTCGACCGCTGCTGCGCCGAGACGGCGGCGATGGGTGCGGGCGAGCGCGCGCAACAGGTTGCGGCAATGGTTGCGGTCGCCAACCGCGACGGGCTGAATGCGGCGGGAGTGTATTCGTGCGCTGAGAGCTTTGAGGCGTTGTTCAATTCGCATGGCGTGGAGCGCTGGCACCAGGAGACGCTGGCCGAGGCTTCGGTCACGATGCAGGCGACGGACAGCTCCGGCTGGCAGAAGCAGAACTACACCAGCGCGAGGCGGCTGGATGCGCGTGCGCTGGCTGAGATCGCGGCGGAGAAGGCGCTGCGATCTGCATCACCGGTGGAACTGCCGCCAGGAAAGTACACGGTGATCCTGGAGCCCTCGGCGGTGGTCGATCTGATCGGCTTCCTGGCGGCGGACTTCAGCGGTCTGGCTCTGCTGGAGCAGCGCTCGTGCCTGAACGGACGGTTGGGAACTGAACTGTTCGGAAAAAATATTTCGATTACTGATGATGTACGTCATCCGGAGCAGACCGGGCCGGATTTCGATGGCGAAGGCGTGGGGAAACAGGGGCTGACGCTGGTGGAGAATGGCATGGTTCGCGAAGTCGCCATGGCCCGGGGAACGGCGGCTCGGATCGCCAGATCGGAGCTGGCGCAGAAGCTGGCTGGAGCGCGAGCTACCGGGCACGGCTTTAGTTTGCCGAACGAGGGTGGAGAGGCAGCGGCAAACATCGTATTCAAGGTTCCGCAAGGCGAGGAAAAGACCTTGCAGGAGATGATTTCCAGCACTGAACGCGGTCTGCTGGTTACCCGCCTGTGGTACATCCGGGAGGTGGATGCATACGAGAAGATACTGACTGGGATGACTCGGGACGGCACTTTTGTGGTGCAGCATGGACGAGTTGGGCAGGGGATCAGAAATTTCCGATTCAATCAGAGCGTGGTCCAGATGTTGCGGCAAGTATTGGACTTAGGTCAACCGATGCGGGCTTGCGGTGAGGAGGCTTTTGATATGGTGGCGCCGGCGATGCGGGTAGAAGGCTTCCAGTTCACGGAGACGACGCGCTTTTAGCCGGAAGGGATGCCCCGTGGCGGAGTCACCAGAGGGACACAGATCGCACTGCCCTTTAGTGGGCACTTTCGTAATTTTTCATTTTAGAGATGAGCGTCTATGCTGACCTACGTGAAAACTGCGTTGAGTACCGATCTACGTTGCTCCGTCCGGTTCCCGCTACACCTGAGCGTCAACTTGCACGAGCAGGAGGACGGGGGCAACGCGGAGACCCAGGATATATCCGCTGGCGGAGTTCTGATTCACTGCGGAGTCGACTACCCGGTTGGCTCAACGATTCAGTTTTCGATCTGCATGCCGGCCCAGACGATGGGCTCGGAGAAAGATGTGCAGGTGGAGTGCGTCGGACGGGTTGTACGTTGTAATCCCGTCGGCGAGCGAATTGCGGTCGGCGCAATCATTGACGAATACCACATCTCCCGCTAAGCTAAGCAGACGAACTCCGAAGAGAGCGGGAACCCCTGATGGCCAACGATGAGGCCACACCAGAACTGCAACCAGAGTCGGAATCAGCTTTGCCCGGAGCCATCCGCGTAATTGTGGCTGACAGCGAGCCTATTTTCCGTGTTGGGGTGCGGAGAATCTGCGCTATCGAAGACGATATCCGTATCGTGGCGCAGGTAGAGTCAGCAGCCAACGCACTGACCGCCGTGGGCCGTTACGAAGCCGATCTAATTTTGTTCGAGTGTGGGCTGAGCGATTCGCCGCGTGAGGTGGTAAGCAATTTACTGGCGGTTGCCCCGGCACTGAAGATCGTGCTGGTGATGAATGAGCCGACCGAAGAAGAGACCGTCGAATTCCTGCGACGGGGAGTACGCGGCATCGTGACACGCTCGGTGGGACCCGATCTGCTCATAAGGTGCATTCGCAAGGTGCATGAGGGCGAGACCTGGCTGGACAGTCGGGGTATAAATTGGGTGATCGAGGCATATCGGGCGCAGGCCTCGCAACTGACATCGCCGCGAAGCCGGATGAAGCTGAGCACGAAGGAACTCCAGATCATTTCCGGGGTGACACAAGGCTTGCGCAACAAGGACATTGCGCAGGAGGTTGGGACCACAGAGCAGGTGGTGAAAAACTATCTGCGAAAAATTTACGACAAGCTGGGAATCTCCGACCGTCTCGAACTGGCGCTGTATTGTATGCATCATCGGTTGCTGGAAAACTTCAAGGCTGAAACTTCAACAGTAGAGACACCCGCGATACCCCAAGTGGCGGCTGCGTCGGCAAGCGGAGTCGGGAACATTTCACGAAGGTAAGTGTCAAGGCGGCCACCCCAGAGTAATCCACAGAATGGATCCAGTACTCCGCCCACGGGAGAGACTGGGTAAGCTACAATAGAAATGTTCGCGCAAGCGAATCCTGCCGGTAAAGCGGAGAGATGGCCGAGTGGCTGAAGGCGCACGCTTGGAAAGCGTGTTTAGGGGAAACTCTAACGTGGGTTCGAATCCCACTCTCTCCGCCAGACCTTTATTATCAATCATTTAGGATCAATCAAATACTGCAGAATCAATAAGATAATGAGATAGTCAAAAGCGGACACAGCGGACAAAACAGCCGTTATAGCCGTTCTGCGCCCGTTTTGTCTTAGCAAATGGAACATGTCTTAGCGCAGAAATTCGCGATGATTTGGCCATTGACGCGCCCTGCCCCGTGACATCGGCGCAGGTGACGTTCACCCTCACAGAGGGCGGCGAAACGCCCTTCATCTGCAAAGTGGAGAGGGAATCAAAGAGGGGCGGACACGGAACCTGTGTCTCAGTTGTTGCGCATCGTGGAATTCTTCCGGCCTATTTCATCAGAGAACTGCAATTTTTCGGGAGTTTATCTTTGCAAGGTTGAAGAGTTGCACCGGCTTCGGATTGACCCATCGACTCAAGAACGAACGAAGCATTTGAAAGGAATAGCGTGGTGGGTGAATCGGCGAATGGTCGGCGAACCATCATGGGATGGTCTCGACGCCGAAGGCAAATATCTTGATGGGCGAACGAGCGAAGCAAAGCGGTTCAGTTTCGTCGTGGAAGCCGATATTTTGCAGGTCGATGATAACCAGCCTGACTGGAGCGGTTTCAGGCACAATGACCGCGTTGAACAAGTGCGCGCGGCTGTCCACAAAGCAGTTATAGAAGATCTCAAAGAGTTGTTCGCAGATGACCGCAAGGAGATCAATAGGATCAATAACATACCCAGAAGGACGTTGTAGACGTGCCAGCGTTACGTATCTGGAGCGCACTATCCCGATAGCAGAACCGTTATGTAATTCGTGATCTGTCCCTAGTATCCCAGCGTCAAATCGGTGCGTTCCTAGATGAAGTTCAGGAAAGATGCCCATCCCTGAAACCTGCCGATCTTGCCAGGACGGTAGAAATTTGGGGACGGCTGGAACAGAGTCGGAGCGGATATGACCTCTTGCGGCAGCTATCAGTCTGTTCACCTCAAGACTTGGACACGTGGAATTTGCTTATGCAGAAGTGGACAGCTACCCATGCAGAAACAATCCTGAGCGAACTCGGTAGGCGTATCACGCTGATTGGCCAACGCTGCCGGTCAAGGGTTAAGACCACCAGTTCTTTTCTCTACGCAGCTCCGCGACCAGGGCGCTGGCATGCCAGATGGTGGCTTCTTCCCGCAGCCCAAACGAACCGGTCGCAATGCCGTTCCACCTATTCTCCAAAATCCTGAGCGCGGCGTAGTCGAGATCAAGCCAGCCGAATACGACCTTGATACCCTAACCCACGCGGAGCAGACCCGCCGCTATCTCCAGCAATACGGTCTGGTGCTCATCACCAACCTGCGCGAGTTTCGCCTGCTCAAGTTGACCGCTGGCGGCGCTGTACAGACCCTCTAACGCTATACGCTTGCGATCACGGCAACAGCATTATGGACCGCGCCGCTCACATCCTTTGTGCTCTCCACCAGCAAGGTAATCTTCGCCCCACCGTGTTGACGGCCTGAAAGAGTCTGTGAATGAGAGAGGTCGTGTCCACATTTT
>CAZLZA010000003.1:6833-116205 GCA_964563875.1 uncultured Acidobacteriaceae bacterium | reverse complement strand
GATGAATGCTTTATGGGCTGGGTGATTTGCAGGTAGAGAGATGAAGGTTCAGATTACCGTCCGCCGCCAGCGTCATGGACGCCGCCGGAGGGTCAGGGTTCAGAAGGTTTGATTGGGACCCGAGAGAAGTTCGAGAGGGGACGGCTGGGGGTGCGAATAGGGAGATGATTAAGAATGAGGAAGAAGATGATTGCCCGCCCCCGACGTTTTGCTAACCGGCAACCAAACTTTCTTGACATGTCGAATACCGGCGGTCACGGTCACGGCTGTGATAGCTTCGTGGTGGAATCTGCCCCGCCGGGGATCGGAGCGCTTGGAAAAATGGCAACAGGCTTCAAGGAACTCGTCCTGGTTCCGGCACTGATGGAACAGGAACTCACCGTTCGCGAGGCGAGGGAGGTCATCGATGCCGTCTTCGCTTCTATTAAAGACGCCCTGGGTCGTCACGAGAGCGTTGACCTGCCGATTGGAACCTTCACCGTATTGCAGAACCCCGATGAACGACGAGCTTGGAAATTCGGGGAGATCACAACTCTCTACGCACGTCGGTACAAGGTTAAGTTCCTGCCCAGCGCTGAGCTGAATCTTGCTGCGGCCGCCGCTCCTCCTTCGCCGCCGCGCCCGAAGCGCAAGAAGGAAATCGTCAAGAGCGAATTGACCATCTCCGCCGAACTCATCTCAGACTTCATTCGCGCGAATGTCTACGACAGGAACCTCTTCTTCGCCGAACTTCACAACGGCCCCTCCATTCCCGCAATGTTCGATCACGTTCAGCCGAAGCCCCACGAGTTCCGTACGCTCGATGAAGCTGCTCAGGTCATCGAGGAATGCAAACCACAGCAGATGCCGGAAGATCCTTGGGAGCACCTCTACGCCTGTCTCGAATGGTTCGCCCGCTGGACTCAGCGCGTCATACCAAACGCAGTCTGGAAACAGGCTATGCAAGAGGTAAAGAAAACCTTGCTGCCGCGAGATCCCATGCGCACTTTGGACGGCGGATAATACGGTCGCTCACATATGCTTCGGTGACCACTCTGAACGGAGATTCCGATAGGCTGGATGGAGGAGGCGGATGCCCCATACTCTGGCGCCATGGGCGAAGACGGATGGCTACGGATGTGATTCGCATCATTTGGCACATCATTGCGCCGACGTGGCTGCGTGTTTCGAAGCAATTACATCTTTGCCTGTCATTCGCAGCCGGATGGAAAAAGCAGCGGGTGGAGCGCTTACCCCAAGTTCCATGGCCCGCCTTGCGGTTCTGGCCTTCCTGCATGATGCAGGCAAGCTGCACCCCGGATTCCAAGCTCAAGGATGGCCGGACAGTGCGTGGCGTGGACGACGCCACGGACATGTAATGGAAGGTGCTGCGATCTTTTTCGGAGATGATCTCGCAGCCATCGCTCGTTCCCTTTGCATCATGGAATTGGCTGAATGGGGAATGGACCAGGTTACCGGGCTGCTATCGGCTGCATTCGCGCACCATGGACGGCCTATCGAAGACAATCTCACCGCCGCTAAACAATGGGAGGCAGTCGAGACCTCGGACTTCATTTATGATCCTGTTCCTGCGTCGGCAGAAATTGGCACGATGCTCCGTCGCTGGTTTCCTGAGGCATTTTTAACCAGGGTAGAAAGTCTCCCTTCTCGTCCGCAGTTTGCGCATTACTTTGCCGGCCTGGTTGCGCTTGCAGACTGGCTCGGTTCCGACCGCCGGTTCTTTCCGTTTACAGGAGTTCTTGATCCCGATTACATCACAAGGGCACGCAAGCAATCCCGTCATGCTGTCTCCGCAATCGGCCTGAATGTCGCGGAACGCAGACAGAGCGTAACTGGAAGGACGGCCTTCGACGATGCCACGGGCTTCGCGGCGCCCAACCCACAGCAGAACCTCGTGGGCTCATTTCCTTTGCAGGAGCAGCTTCTTATTCTGGAGGCTGAAACCGGATCAGGGAAAACCGAGGCAGCCTTTTGGCGATTTGCCCGGCTCTTCGAAGCGGGGCTGGTCGATGGCCTCTACTTTGCCCTGCCGACACGTGCCGCGGCAGTGCAACTGCATCGCCGTATCGACAAGATGCTTCAGGTATTCTTCGGAGCTGAGGCTCCTGAAGCTGTGCTCGCGGTTCCAGGCTACTTCAAAGCCGGCGATGTGGAGGGTGTGGCCCTTCCGCATTGGCAGGTTCACTGGGACGACGATGGCTGCACCAGCGAAGCTAAGCTTGCCGCGCGATGGGCGGCGGAGAATTCCAAGCGCTACTTAGCTGCGACTGTTGCAGTCGGCACGGTTGATCAGGCTATGCTCGGGGCACTCTGCGTCAAACATGCGCATCTCCGTGCCGCAGCGCTCTCACGCAGTCTCTTGGTCATTGACGAGGTGCATGCGAGCGACAGCTATATGGCAGAGGTGCAGGGTCATCTCTTGCGAATTCAGATGGACCGCGGCGGTCATGCCATGCTCATGTCAGCGACATTAGGTTCACGCGCACGTTCTAAGTGGCTTCAGGTCGCGCAGCCTCCATATGAAGAGGCAGTGCGAACAGCCTATCCTGCTTTGTGGTGTAGCAAGCAGGTTGTGCCAGCAACGACAGATTCCGGTTCCACTGCAAAGCCAGTAGCCATGACTCTTATTTCTACCATGGCTCCCGAACCTTGCGCCCAACTGGCTCTGGATGCTGCACGGCGTGGCGCTCGCGTCCTGGTGGTCAGAAACACGGTTAAGGCGACAGTCGAGACCTGGCAGGCCGTGCAGCACGCCAGCGGAGAACAACTCCTGCTTGCTGTTCACGACGGCCCCGCTCTGCACCATAGCCGCTTTGCACCAGAAGATCGCCGTTTGCTCGACCAAGCCGTCGAGCTAGCCCTTTCACCCAAGCTTCGTAAGGCGGGCGGCGTCATCGTCATCGGAACACAGACACTGGAGCAAAGCTTGGACATCGACGCCGATTTTCTCCTTACGGATCTCTGTCCTGTGGACGTTTTATTACAGCGCATCGGGCGTTTGCACCGTCATGGCACACTTTCCCGCCCGTCTAGCTTTCAAGTCCCAGCCTGCACTGTGTTCGCACCGGAGCAAGGCCTTGCCCACTTGCTCCAACCTACCTTCGAGAATGGCCTCGGAGCATGGAACAACAACGGCGTGTACGAAGGCATCTATCGCGATCTCTCCATGCTGGAGCTGACTCGGAGACTGATAGAGGCTTTTCCTGTCTGGGATCTACCCGCCATGAACCGAATGCTTGTGGAAAGTGCCACGCATCAGGAGCGCATCGACGCGCTGCATCAAGAGCTAGGGTTCGGGTGGATAGACTATTCGAACAAGGTCATCGGCGCGGAACTCGCCAATCAAGGGCAAGCCAAGAATGTACTGCTCCCGTTTCGAACCCGTTTTGACGACGTGCATTTTCCAAACGATGAAGAAAGCATCCGGACCCGCCTGGGCGGTGAAGGCGCCCGTGTCACCTTTGTCGAACCGGTCATGAGTCCCCTGGGAGAAAAGATTCAAGCGGTCACCTTGCCCGTGCATTGGTCGAGGGGTGTTGATTCAGATACCCGTGTCACTCCAAATGTCACCAGTAGCGGTCTTGAGTTCACTGTTGGAGATAAGATGTTTGCTTACGACAGACGAGGGCTGATGAAGGTGCGCGAATGAGTCAGACGGACTGGAGTCTTTTGACACGGCCACTGCTTCAAGCTTCGCCCGCCGGTTGGGTAACTCTTCCTGGCCTGCTGGCATGCCTTGTGCGCGATGAGGTCGATAGCTTTCCGGCCTTGCGACCGCATCAGTCGCCTGCTTGGCATATGTTTCTGGTTCAATTGGCTGCGCTGGCACTGCACCGGGCTGGGGCCAGCGATCTTCCGGAAACTGAGACAGAATGGCTGCAGGTTTTGCGCGGACTTACTCCCGACTTCCCCCACGATGAACCGTGGCGCCTAGTGGTAGACGATTGGAGCAAGCCTGCATTCTTGCAACCTCCCGTCCCCGCCGGGGTGAAGATAGAAGAACCGGTGACGACGCCTGATGCACTTGACTTGTTGATCACATCGCGGAATCACGACTTGAAACGAGGAGTCGCTCGAACCGCTTCAACGGATGATTGGATTTATGCCCTCATGTGTTTGCAGACCATGGCACCATCTGGGGGTGGCGCGGGCGGATATAGGCAGATTGCGCGTATCAAGAGCGGATTCTCATTCCGGCCCTTTGCGGGACTTGCACCGTTGCGGCCTCTGCATCAAGGAACGTGCGCCCGCCTTGGTGCGGCCTTTCAGCGCGATGTACGAGTCCTTCTCGCAACTCGCGAAGATCAACTCAGGGAACATGATATCTACAAGAAATGCGGCGGGATTGGCCTTCTTTGGACTTCAGTATGGGAAAATGGACGGCCGTTACAACTCGGGGAACTTGATATTTGGTTCATAGAAATATCTCGGCGAATTCGCTTGGGCTTTGATGGCGAAAAGATTGTCGGGAAGAAGGGGACGGCGAAAGGTTCCCGAGTCGCTGCCGAACAATTTAGTGGAAGCATTGGTGACCCCTGGGCACCGATCCATCGAACAAAAAATGAAATGTTCACCTTGGGTGCCAGAGAAGGTTTTAATTACAAGCTTATTTCGGACCTGTTCATTAAGGGCGAGGACTGGGTCGTTCCGGTTCTTGCTAAGCACTCAGCCATCGATGACGAGAAAGGGACGTTTGCGCTAGCGATCTATGCGTTCTCCCATGATCACAACGGGAATTCAAGAGGGTTCAAGTCGCGTATCCTCCCGATCGGCGGCAAGATTTCTCGTGCCTTGAGCCTCGACCCAAAACGTGAAAAGCTGCACGAATTAGCTACCAAGCAGATCAAAGAGATCGAGGTATTTCACGAGGCACTCCGTCATTCGCTTGCATTGCTTGCTGCAGGTGGCGACAAGGAGAAGTGCGACAAAGACAGGAGAGAAAAGAAGAAGTTCTATCCACGCGCGGCAGAAGCCAAGACTCGCTTTGATCGCGCAGCCGATGAGATCTTCTTCGAACACCTGTGGGCGCGTTACGAAGCACAGGAGGAGAGCGCGGAAGCCCTCAAGTCTGAGGCGGAGCGATTTGCCCACGTACTCTTTGATCGCGCAAGCACCGTTTTTGAGGCTGCACTTTCAGGTATCCCTTGTCCACGCCTTTTTCGCCCCCGAGCGGAGGCGCGCGCTCGCAGTAAGTTCCGGAGCCTGGTCCGATTTGCCTTCCCTGAACTCTTTCCTTCGCCCACCAATCAAGAGGACAACCATGCTATCGCTTGATGAAACCATGGAGGCTGTGTCGCAGCGGTTGCTCGGGCTTGACCCAGGCTCACTTGCCGAGTTGCGGCGTATGGAACCGAACGGCGTTGGCACTCCCATCTTCTGGCGCCTTGCCGCAGAGTTGGGCTTTCGCGTAGACCAGACAATGCAATGGATGCAGATCGTCCGCATTCTTGCCATTCTTATTCCCAAGTCGCGACTGAGTCCGGCAGTGCGTTTGCATGATCGCTCCCGTCAATTTGGTCGCGTGCTTTGTGACGGTGGCGACCAGGAGTGGCCATCGGACCCCCAAAAGCCTCGTCCTGCGCTCTCAGAAGTTCGTTTCGCCCGCCTGCTGGCCACCCCTGCCGCGCAACGTGGAGAGGCTATCGAGCGCATTGCCCGTATGCTGGCTCGGACCCGCACTCCAGAGGTTGGCATCAACTGCAAGGATATTGCGCGTTTGCTGCTGCAAACAGACGATTCGCTGTCGCTCCAGAACCTGGCTCGTGACTACTATCGCAGGCTCGATCCTGCCGACCGCAACGCAATTAAGGAAGGAATAGCCGAATGACTGCCGTCCGTTTCTTGCAGATTCACACTCTCCACTCCTACACGGCCGCTCTGCTCAACCGTGATGACAGCGGTCTGGCCAAGCGTCTTCCCTACGGCGGTGTCTTGCGCACGCGCATCTCTTCCCAATGCCTCAAGCGCCATTGGCGCAAGGCAGAGAACGACCCTCACGCACTTTTGAATCTCGCAGGTGCCGTAGATTCCACCCGCTCACGGGAGTTGGTGACCAAGAAAGTTTTTGATCCTATGCGGGCCAGGTTTGCCGAGGATGTACTTCAGGAACTTGAGCCAGAATTTCAGAAGGCGGTGTACGGCGACAAAGCAGACAAGGGCAAGCAAAGCCGCCAGACCCTGCTGTTAGGCGCTCCGGAGCTTACTTGGCTGGCTACGCAAGCAGAAGCGCTGGCGCAGGAATCAGCAGGCGATGCCAAAGCGGCTAAGAAAGCTGTTTTAGCGTGGGCTGCGGCATTCAAAGACAACATAAAGGTCTTTCGGGAAAATACGTCCCTCCCGGCCGGACTCGCGGCTGCGCTCTTCGGCCGCATGGTCACCTCCGACACAGCCGCCAACATTGAAGCGCCCGTCCACGTGGCTCATGCATTCACTGTGCACGCTTCAGAAACTGAAAGTGACTACTTCACCGCGGTAGATGATCTTAAAGCCGAGGACGACGATAGCGGAGCCGATACAATTCAGGAAACCGAGCTGACCTCCGGTCTCTTTTACGGCTATGTCGTCATCGATCTTCCTGGCCTTATCGCCAACTGCGGCGGAAAGAGCGATCTTGCCGGAGCCAAGGAGCTTTCCGCTAACATCGTCCATAACCTTCTCTATCTCATCGCAGAGGTTTCTCCCGGTGCCAAACTCGGATCCACGGCACCCTATGATCGCGCCAGCTTCTTATTGGTGGAAGCCGGCGACCGCCAGCCGAGAAGTTTAGCAGGTGCTTTCCGCAAGGCCGTCGAACCGGATCTGGACCAAGCCGTTGGTGCGCTCACCCGGCACTTAAATCGCATGGATGACGCATACGCTACCGGTGAGGCGCGTCGCTACCTGTCCCTTTCCGATGTAGCGCTGGACAGTGTGGAGAAGCTCTCGCTTGCCGGTCTAGCCGAGTGGGCCAAACAACGCGCAGGAGAGGCGCAATGACCACGGATCTCCGCTGGCTTGTCATGCGCCTGGAGGCACCGCTGCTTGCTTTCGGTGGCGTGGCGATTGACCAGGTTGGCATCACCCGCGATTTTCCGGCGGCGTCCATGCTTACCGGCCTGCTCGCCAATGCCTTGGGCTGGGAGCGACCCCAATGGCAGGCACACCAAGCGCTTCAAGACCGGCTGATCTTCGCAGCACGGCGCGACCGTGAGAACCCAACCGGCATTTTGACGGACGTGCAGAACGCAAAGCTCGAAAAGGATGATCGTTGTTGGACGACCTACGGAATGCCGGAAGGAAGGGCTGGGGCCAGTTACAAGGCACCGCATCGCCGTAAGCGCGAGTATCACGCCGATGCCTGCGTCATCGTGGTTCTGCGTTTGAACCCTGCGAGTGACTCCCCGGATCTCGATGCAATCGCCGCCGCCTTGGAACGCCCCGCGCGCCCACTCTTTCTAGGGCGCAAGCCCTGTTTGCCCTCTTGCCCATTACTTGGCAGCGAAGTCTGCGCTCCCTCGGGTTATGAAGCATTGCAGCGCGTTCCATCTGCCGACTCGCCGTTACTGCCGCTGCGTGCATTGTGGCCCCAGCATGAGGGCCCCCGTGAGGGCCGCCTGGTGCATCGCATACTCGCGTTGCCCGACCTTCGCAACTGGAAGACCGGACTCCACGGTGGTACGCGCATGGTGGTTGAGGGTACAGTCGTAGCCGAAGGAGCACCCGCGTGAGCCTTCTGCATCTTGTCCGTGTTCCTGTTTGTCTGCCGCAATTGGGCCGCTGGGCCGCCCTGCGAAACTACGGTTTTACCATTCGCCGGAGCGCCAATGGCCAGCAACGCGACGCCGGCTTCGATGAGGGCCGAGCACTCCATCATCTGCTTGCCGAAACTTTCGGACCTGGTGCCCTTCATCCTTTTCGGCACATAGTCGCTCCGGGCGGTATCCAAGCCCAGGTCTATGCTTACAGCCAGCAGGACGCAGCCGCGCTGCTTGAGGTGGCGCACGCCTGCTCCCTGCCGGAAGTATCCGCGATCTTCGATCTGGCCCAACTAGCCGCTAAGGCCATGCCCCAAGACTGGCACACCGGTCGCCACCTCGGGTTTGAGCTTCGTGTGCGCCCCGTCAGCCGTCTTCTCAAGCCATTGGATTGCTCCAGCGATACTATGTCGAAAGGCGCAGAGGTCGATGTCTTTTTACTGGAGGCGTTGCGCCGTTTCCCTGCAGCCGCCGCAGAGGAGAATATGCTCCAAGCGGGCCGCTCGCGCGAGGCCGTCTATACGGACTGGCTTGCCCAAAGGCTCGCAGGCGCAGCTACGCTCCAGCCGAGTGTCCGTCTCACCCGCTTCCAGCGTGTCCGCGCAGCCCGCAAGGGTTATTCCCCCGAGGGACCGGATGCCCTTTTCCAGGGCGCTCTCACGGTCGACGATCCCGTGCGCTTTCACCAGTTGCTTACCCTGGGCATCGGTCGCCATAAGGCATACGGCTATGGCATGTTGCTTCTGCGCCCCTCACGGAGTCTCTAATGCTGCCCGGACGTCTTGGTCTCGACAAAGCTCGCATCCCCCATGCCGACCGTCATGGTCTGGTATGGCTTGATCGTGGTCGGCTCGAAGTCGAAGACGGATGCCTGCGCTTTATCACCGCCGGTGGCGGGGATCTCCAGCCGGGTAACTACCAGATTCCCCACCAATCGGTTTCGATCATTCTTCTGGGACCAGGATCGAGCGTTACCCATGACGCTCTCCGTCTGCTCGCCCGTCATGGCTGTGCGCTGGCAGCCATCGGCGAGGGTGCAGTACGCTTCTACACCGCTCCTCCACTCCTGCCCGACAGTTCCGCCGCTGCCCGCTCCCAGGTCAATCTTTGGGCCGACCCCAAAACTCGCATGGAAGTTGCTCGCGCCATGTACGCTATTCGTTTCGGCGAGTTCGTACTCACCCGCGACATTGACACACTGCGTGGCCAGGAGGGAGCTCGCGTTAAACGCAGCTACCAACTCGCCGCCGAGCGCTTCGGCATAACTTGGAACGGACGTTTTTACGACCGCCAAGCCCCCGACGCCAGTGACACGCCCAATCAAGCAATTAACCACGCGGCCACGGCTATGTCCGCCGCAGCCACCGTTGCAGTCGCTGCTCTCGCTGCCATCCCACAGCTCGGTTTCATCCATGAGGATTCCGGTCAGGCCTTCGTCCTCGACATCGCTGACCTCTACCGCCACGACGTCACGCTCGAAATCGCCTTCGGCGCAGTGCAGGAATCGCTCAAATGCAAAGAACCGCTGGAGCGGCTCGTGCGACGTCGTGCCGCTAAGATTTTCCGCCAGCGTTCCGTTATCCCTTCCATGATCGACAAAATCAAAACTCTGCTTCGGCTCGAATTGGAGCCCGCCGCCTCGCAGGAGCCATCCGCCTGATGCCCATGGTCGTCATCATCACCCGCGATGTCGAGTCCCGCTACCGGGGCTTTCTTGGCTCCGCCATGCTCGAACTCGCCCCCGGTGTCTACGCCCATCCCCGCATGAGCGCCGGGGTCCGTACCCGCATCTGGGGCGTCTTCACCGACTGGTTCTACGAACTGCTCAAAGGAAGCATTCTTATGACCTGGGCCGATACCGGTGCCAGTGGAGGTCTCGGTCTTGCTAGTCTGGGAGAGCCACCCAAAAGCATCGTCGCCCATGACGCCATGCTGCTCGTGCGGCGTCCGCTCCCCGTGGACGAACAACCAGCGCCGATACCCCCAGCTCCTTGACAATCGATATTCTTCAACGCGTTACAATGCAGAGGTTCCCCCGCACGCGCGGGGATAGACCCCTAGCCTCCCGCGCCATCGTCTGGATCGCATTGGTTCCCCCGCACGCGCGGGGATAGACCCATCACCTCCCCGAATCCGTATAATCCGTCCAGGGTTCCCCCGCACGCGCGGGGATAGACCCTGCGGCCCCTGATTAGCGCCGCACGTACCGGAGGTTCCCCCGCACGCGCGGGGATAGACCCGTGTTCATGACAGTCACTGCAGCCTGGATGTAGGTTCCCCCGCACGCGCGGGGATAGACCCTGCGGACCCAGCACGATGACACCGCGCGCATCGGTTCCCCCGCACGCGCGGGGATAGACCCCGGCATGTTCTCTCCCTTGATGACTTACTTTTGGTTCCCCCGCACGCGCGGGGATAGACCCTTCAAGGCGATCGTCCTGGACGTCGACCGCGGGGTTCCCCCGCACGCGCGGGGATAGACCCTTGATAATCGACTGGCCCGTGTTTAGCCCAGTGGTTCCCCCGCACGCGCGGGGATAGACCCGGCGCAGCCGGCGGGGATCTGTCGGGCAGCTAGGTTCCCCCGCACGCGCGGGGATAGACCCCCATGCGTCCGCCAGTTGCCGCCCTTGTGTCCGGTTCCCCCGCACGCGCGGGGATAGACCCTTGGCAGGGAAGGGGAGGCGCGCAATGTGTGGGTTCCCCCGCACGCGCGGGGATAGACCCCTTTCCGTGGGAAACCAACCTGCTGAATTACTGGTTCCCCCGCACGCGCGGGGATAGACCCACACCAGTAGAACTGCCAGCGAGAATCGCCGCGGTTCCCCCGCACGCGCGGGGATAGACCCACTCGGCGCACTGGCAGCCGCAGCCATCCTCAGGTTCCCCCGCACGCGCGGGGATAGACCCCAGCAAGGGACAGCCCTGTTGGTAGTGCTCCCGGTTCCCCCGCACGCGCGGGGATAGACCCCACACCGCACGGAAAGGGGAACGCGAAATGGCGGTTCCCCCGCACGCGCGGGGATAGACCTCAGATTTCCTCTGTCACCTGTTTGCCCGCATCGGTTCCCCCGCACGCGCGGGGATAGACCCATCATTAGAATACTTCCGTTGCTTGGGTTTGTGGTTCCCCCGCACGCGCGGGGATAGACCCGGCAGCCCGCTCGCCTCGGGCACCATCCACTTGGTTCCCCCGCACGCGCGGGGATAGACCCCAGTAGCCAGGGTGTTTCCCGGGACCAGTGCGGGTTCCCCCGCACGCGCGGGGATAGACCCGCCGTCACACCCGGCTGACTGGTGCACACTTTGGTTCCCCCGCACGCGCGGGGATAGACCCTGCCAGCAGTCATCGTGCCAGAGGTAAAGGTCGGTTCCCCCGCACGCGCGGGGATAGACCCTTGCTCTTGGGAGCCATGGAGGGAGGAACTCCGGTTCCCCCGCACGCGCGGGGATAGACCCGCGAACACCGCTGCCATTAAAGCATCTCCATTGGTTCCCCCGCACGCGCGGGGATAGACCCTCGGTGTTGTAGACCTCACCGCGCGGCTTCATGGTTCCCCCGCACGCGCGGGGATAGACCCTGCCAGCAGTCATCGTGCCAGAGGTAAAGGTCGGTTCCCCCGCACGCGCGGGGATAGACCCTTGCTCTTGGGAGCCATGGAGGGAGGAACTCCGGTTCCCCCGCACGCGCGGGGATAGACCCGCGAACACCGCTGCCATTAAAGCATCTCCATTGGTTCCCCCGCACGCGCGGGGATAGACCCTCGGTGTTGTAGACCTCACCGCGCGGCTTCATGGTTCCCCCGCACGCGCGGGGATAGACCCGACATGAGATGGATTCCACTCTGCGCAAAGAAGGTTCCCCCGCACGCGCGGGGATAGACCCGGCGATCAATGGTCAGCCGATCACGCCAAGCAGGGTTCCCCCGCACGCGCGGGGATAGACCCCACATTTGCCGGAGTTAGGGGATCGTGCCTCGGGTTCCCCCGCACGCGCGGGGATAGACCCCTGGACTGGGGCTGCGACTTCGTCTACATCGAGGTTCCCCCGCACGCGCGGGGATAGACCCTATGCGGATTCAGGGACATGCGGAGGGAGTCAGGTTCCCCCGCACGCGCGGGGATAGACCCTCGACCCTGCTGCAGCAGATCGTCAACGGCGTGGGTTCCCCCGCACGCGCGGGGATAGACCCGTTTGGGCCAACTTCGGCGGCTTCTCTTTGCCGGTTCCCCCGCACGCGCGGGGATAGACCCGTTCCACAATCTTTTGACCATCCCCACGTAGCGGTTCCCCCGCACGCGCGGGGATAGACCCTTTCAGGCGGTCACCCCGCGTGGCACCGCCTAGGTTCCCCCGCACGCGCGGGGATAGACCCATTTCGATCAGCTATAACGGCACCAGCTTCATGGTTCCCCCGCACGCGCGGGGATAGACCCCTCATTTGCCGGAGTTAGGGGATCGTGCCTCGGGTTCCCCCGCACGCGCGGGGATAGACCCAATCCAGAGCGTTGATCTCGTTGGCCATCGCCGGTTCCCCCGCACGCGCGGGGATAGACCGCGAGTGGACAGCAGGAGCAGCCGGTTTGCGAAGGTTCCCCCGCACGCGCGAGGATAGACCCTCGGCTAAAATGGTGAGCATTTGCTACGGGCAGGTTCCCCCGCACGCGCGGGGATAGACCCGGATACCAGGGCGGATCTGTCGGAGCACCCCCGGTTCCCCCGCACGCGCGGGGATAGACCCCGGCATGTTCTCTCCCTTGATGACTTACTTTTGGTTCCCCCGCACGCGCGGGGATAGACCCTCAATACCCTGAGTATGAATCAGGTCAGCGCGGGTTCCCCCGCACGCGCGGGGATAGACCCGGCGCAGCCGGCGGGGATCTGTCGGGCAGCTAGGTTCCCCCGCACGCGCGGGGATAGACCCTTGGCAGGGAAGGGGAGGCGCGCAATGTGTGGGTTCCCCCGCACGCGCGGGGATAGACCCTAACCGCAGCGATCACTCCATTTGGAGGGGCCGGTTCCCCCGCACGCGCGGGGATAGACCCACCATGGAAAACAGCAATAAGCTTTCCTTTAGCGCGACTTATCAGTGACCGGCGATCTGTTCTCTCCGAGCAACTTCTCCAGAGTGTGACCAGTGGCGTGTGCAGCCAGCAGGAGGATCTCCCCTGCGCATCGCGCGTCATCGGTAGCATTGTGCGCTTGGTAAGAGATTCCAAACACCCTCGCCAGAGCGGTGAGTTTATGACTGGTGAGATGGGGCCAGGCAGCGCGAGCTATCTTGCACGTATCCAGCCAGCCGACGCAGGGAAAACTGTCAAGACCATACCGCTCATTTGCACCCTTGACGGCGCGGAGGTCGAAGTAAGTGTGACTGGCAAGCGTTCGCCGCTCCACCCGCGTTCGGATCTCACGCTGGACTTGCATCCAGTTCGGGGCATCGACGACATGCTCCGGCCGGATTCCGTGTATCGATTGGTTGAATGCCGAAAAGGAATCCTCGGGATCAACCAGCGATCCCCAGAGCCCAGAAAGCCGACCAGACCGAAAGCTGGCGATGCCGATCTGGCAAATGCTTCTGGCGTTCGGGTTCGCTGTCTCCACATCGATTACGACAAAATCCATATTCCAGCATCTTAGAACTTTTTGGGGTGGAGACCAATCACCGCAGCCATTACAAGCGCACTGACGGTGAAGTCCCGTCCATGAATGCGGAAACAATCGATGCGTTCATCGTGCGGGAAACTCCGGATGTCCCGGGTAACGCACATCACGTTGGCAGTACATCTGTTCGTGCCCACTGTGATTTAATCCATAGGTTTTCACACGGGTCGAAACGGGCTGAGCATCCGTTTTCGGCCCGCTGTTTATATGGGTTACAGAGGCCAATTTTGCGGCCTTTTCACACGGATGAGAAAATGGCGTCGTGCCTGGCGGACCGGAGGAATGAGTAGATGCGATAGGATATAGCGCTAGTATATCGACGGGAGAATTCTGAACCAATGAATACTAGCCTAGAGCTGTTTGTTCTCGCGATGCTGCGGCAAGGCCTTGCGACTCCATATGAGTTGAAGACCAAAGCCGGTCTGTCTCTGGGCAGCACGGTGCCGGTTTTGGCTCGGCTTGAAAAGGATGCGCTCGTAAAAGTATCAGAAGAGGGCGCCCGCCGAAGCCGAAAGTTCTCGATTACGGCCAAGGGCACCAAGGCGCTGGCGCAAGGCTGGGCAGAGCAGTTAGCAACGGAACACACCGACCTCGATTCGATCCTCCGCGTCGCTTGTCTCGCCTGGCTGCACGGTGATACGAAGGCCTGCCAAGAATTCATGAAGCGCTCTGCCGGAGGTCTGCGTGGCTCGGCCGGGAGTCTTCGCGCCGAAGCTGACCGGCTCGCTGGGAAGGTGGGCGCGGGTGCGGACGGCGATACATTCGTTTGGCTGCGGACATATTGTGAAGCGGCTCGGGCGGAAACGGACGCCGCAGCGCTGGTGGAATTGTCAGATCGAATCAGCAAGAAAGTCGAAAAGAGACGACGAATGACTACAACACCACATAGGCAGACCCGCTGACCAGTATTCCAATGGGATCTCTGCCTGGCCCAAAAGGCTCAGCAAGCCCTTTGAGGTCTGGTCTGGAGCAGGGTTCCAGCGAGGCGCTTTCGACCCGGGCTCGGAGCATTTCCAGGGTAACGCGCCTTCTATCGGCGTGTGCATCGGTAAGGGGGTATGGCTAGGATCACAGACTTGTTGCCAAACCCCTCCTACGGACGCACTCTCTTTATATCCAGGATTGTGGTATCGATAGAAGTTGCAGAGAGACAGATCGGTAGAAGAGAAAAATCGGGGCTTGAGCCAATTGAAAATCATTTTCACTTGTGTAAACTTTGTGCGAACTTGGTGGCGAGTCTTGAATTTCTTGCAACTATCGACAATGTGTTATCAATAACTTACACATTCTAAAGGGGGCCTGGATTTTCGAATCCTACCAGGCCCACCATTTAGTTTCTACCACTTTCAACTCGACTCGAGTTATTTGATGCCGCGTTAAGATGAACTCGACCGAGACAGCAACCTGGCGCGAGTCCCGCGTAACAATCGACTGATTCATCAGTTCTCCGGTATCTCCAACGGCAGATTCGTCAGGCTTCTATCTTCTGTACGGACACACGGTTGGAGTACCAGTCTCTGCGCGGAGATCCACGTGTCAGACGTGCCACAATCCGGGCTAGCGCAGCGCCTTGTGGGCCGGCCCAAATCAGACAAAATGAACTTTCCTCGGACCTTCTTTAGTGCGTAACCGACTCCACATCCAATCCTTCATAGCCATCCAGGTTGATTGAAACCGGCAGCTGACCCGGATCAACTTCGACTCTGTCTCGCCCATTGCTTTTTGCCCGGTAAAGCGCGGCGTCCGCGATCTTCACCAATGTCTCCGGGGTGGGAGACTCAATCGACCGAGCGTTCGCAATCCCTATACTGATGGTCGAGAAGATCGCCTGTTCGCTGGCGCGGAATGGGTTGTTGGCTACGGCAAGGCGAAGCCGTTCCGCCACGCAACTCACGTCTTTGGCCGGAGACTCCGAGGCGATGATCAGAAACTCTTCTCCACCGTATCTGCCCACCCAGTCCGAAGCGCGAAGGTTCAAATTCATTAGCTCCGCAACGTGCATCAACAC
Organism: uncultured Acidobacteriaceae bacterium; assembly: GCA_964563875.1. Lineage (GTDB taxonomy): Bacteria > Acidobacteriota > Terriglobia > Terriglobales > Acidobacteriaceae > TOLSYN. Next base: position 100,799 of record CAZLZA010000003.1, on the reverse strand, counting down.
GGAATCGCCGACGGAGTGTCCGTGGGTATCGTTAATGTTCTTGAAGTGGTCGATGTCCGCCATCATCAGCCCGAGGTTGTTCGAGTTGCGAACTGACATGGCAAGCTGAGCCCGCAGAAATTCCAGGATCGCCCCGCGATTCCAAAGTCCTGTGAGGGAGTCGTGAGTAGCCTTGAACTGCGACAGCTCACAGGTCTGTATCAGTTTTTTCTGGAGGTCGATAATTCTGCTGCCGACGAGCAGCCGTGCGTTCAATTCCTCAGGTTGCACGGGCTTTGTGAGGAAATCATCGAAGCCGGCCTCCAGAGCACAGATGAGGTCCTGCTTCTGATTTCTGGAGGTAACAGAAATCATATAGGTGTAGGCGCGGTCGGCAATCGCTCGCAACTGCCGGCAAACCTCAATCCCATCGAGCCCTGGCATCATCCAGTCCACCAGCGCAAGCGATATGCCGGTGTCGGAGCGCAGAAGTCTCAAGGCCTCCTTGCCGTCCTTCGCCGCCACCACATCGTGTCCCCAGTCGCGAAGGAACGTGCAGATCACATGGCGTGAAACTCCACTATCGTCAGCCACCAAAATTCGCACGTTGAAACTCCTTTTCCATAGGCTCGCCGCGATGCGCCGCAGGACGCCCGATCACTGGACCGCCTCTGCTTCCGCACCCGATTGCTTTCCTGTGCTATTCACATTTTCCATCGCGTCGAGGACTGCTAAGATTTCATTTTCCATCGCCGAAGAAACCCCTGACGCGCCTTCAAGGTCCTGTCTTCGGCCCATCTCCTCAAGTTCCCGCGCGCATTCGCAAACTCCGGAAATTCCGAAGTAGCCCAACTCGCCCTTGAGACTGTGCGCAATGTTGGCGACGGTTTCTGAATCCCCCTGGGATATCGCCTGCCGCAGCTTATCCAAGTTCTTAGGAGATTCTTCACGGAAGATCTCCAGGAGTTCATGGAAGAGCTTCTCGTTGCCTCCCAACTTCGCCAGGACTTGTCCCGCATCCCAACTGCCCATCTTTCCCGGCGACGGATTTCCGCTGCGGGTCCCGATCGCGGTACCGCCTTGGACCGTGCCGGCGATCGCTTCTTCCAGTGCTTTGCCGGAAATTGGCTTGGAGACGTAGCCGTCCATTCCACCCTCAAGGCAGCGCTCCCGGTCCCCTTTCATGGCGTGCGCGGTCATGGCAATGATCGGTATCCGTCGGCCGCCCTGCCTCTCGCCCTCGCGAATCGTATTGGTCGCCGTTAGTCCGTCCATTTCAGGCATCTGAATATCCATCAGCACAAGATCGAAGGCCTGCTCGTCCAGCAATGAGAGCGCTTCGAGACCATTATTAGCCACCACCACAGAGTGGCCCAGTTTCTCTAAAGTGCGCAGTGCAACGACCTGGTTGACATGGTTGTCCTCAGCCAGAAGGACATGCAGACTTGTGGTTGGCGGCACCGGATTTGGTAGCACGCTGTGGCCGGCTGAAGGCGGAGATGAACTCCGAAGCCATCCATCTTGGGCATGTGCATGTCGGTCTTCTCCAGTAGTTCTGGTTGGTGAAGCGGCTTTCCTGGCAGGCGCTTAAGGCCGTACATTTCATACCCGCTGTATCGGCACGCCGCCTCAAAGACCTTAAAATTGCGCTAACAAATCCGCTTGCGCAGAAACGCTTTTAAGAATTTTGCGCGGACGGCCGATAGCAAAGTATGGCCTTGAACCCCGCGGAGCCAGATATGTTTCCGGGCAGCACCATCGAGCAGAGCGACCTGCTTGCCGCGGTAGAGCAGGCCGCCAACGGCATCGTTATCACCGATATCGACGGGAAAATCCGGTACGTAAACCCCGCCTTCACGGCAATGACCGGATACACCAGAGAGGAAGCGGCTGGGCAGAATCCGCGCATCCTCAAATCAGGGCGCCAGTCTGCGGAGGCTTACGAACAGCTTTGGAACACCATCCAGTCCGGACGGATCTGGCATGGCGAGTTGATCAACCGCCGCAAGGATGGAACCTTCTATACAGAGGAAATGCGCGTCGCTCCGGTGCACAACTCGGGTGGTGTAATCGCCAGCTACATCGCCATCAAACAGGACGTGACCGAACGGCGGGCGGCCGAGAAGGCACAAGGGCTTCTCGCCGCGGTTGTGGAAAGCTCCGAGGACGCGGCCGCCGCCTTAGCTCCGGAAGGGACCATCCTCACCTGGAACCGTGGTGCGGAAGCAATGTTTGGTTACTCCGCCAAAGAGATTATTGGTAAGCAGGCGTCGATGCTGGTGCCTGCCGAACGGTCGACCTACTGGAAGCAGGTCACCGAGCGCGTATTGCGCGGCAATGCCGTCTCGCAGCACGAGGGGATAGCCCTGCGCAAAAACGGCCAGAGATTTCATGTATCCTACACCACGTGTCCCGTCAGGAACACCGCCGGTGAATTGGTAGCCCTCTCCGTCATTCTACGTGACATTTCGGAGCGCAAACAGGCCGAGCAAGCCCGAGCTTTGCTGGCCTCAATCATAGAATCTTCCGACGACGCGATTCACGCCGTAACGCTGAATGGAATTATTCTCAGTTGGAACCGCGGCGCGGAAGTACTGTTCGGTTACTCGAGCCAGGAAATCATCGGAAAGAACGCCGCCATTCTCGCCCCGCACGTCCGCAGCGACGAAGTGCGGCGCTGTCTTACGGTGGTCGGCAATGGTGGCACCATCTCCCCATTTGAAACTGTTCTCCGAGGTAAAGATGGGAGGGAAATCGATGTCTCGCTCTCGATCTCACCCATTCGGAATCCTGCCGGAGAAGTAGTGGGTGCTGCCGGCATCGCCCGCGACATTGGCCAACGCTTGCGTGCCGAACGAAAGCTTCGGGAAAGGGAAGAACTGTTCCGCGAGGTCTTCGAGCACGCACCCTTCGGCATGATCGTCGGCGGCACAGACCTTCGCTTGATCCAGGCAAATGCGGCATTTTGCCACATGCTGGGATATTCCGAACAGGAGTTGATTGGCGCGAGCTGGGCGAAACTGACCCACCCAGATGATCGCGCCTCTTGCCTGCGAGATTGGGAGCGGTTGAGCAGAGACCCAGGCCAATGCATCACGGCGGAGAAACGCTACCTTCACCGCAGTGGAACTGTCGTGTGGGCGCGCATCACGGTTTCGGTGACAAAAGACTCCGGCCGCAATCTTTCCTATCATGTGGTTCATGTGGAAGACATCACCGAGCGTAAGCGGACGGAGGCGGCGCTACAAGAAACTGAAAAGCGCTTCCGCATCATGGCTGACGGCTGCCCGGCGATGATGTGGGTAACTGACGCCCAGGGTGAGATTCAGTTCATCAACCGGACTTACCGGGAATTCTGCGAGACAACCTGCGATCAGTTGCAAAAAGGCAAGTGGCAATTGCTGATTCACCCGGACGATGCGCCAAAGCATGTCGCCACCTTCCAGCGCGCAGTGCGCGAGCATAAGCCTTTCAGAGCCGAATCGCGAATCCGCCGCGCCGACGGCAAGTGGCGATGGATCTCCTCCTACGGGGAGCCGCGCCTAGCGACGGATGGTAGCTATCTTGGACACGTCGGCCTTAGTCCAGACATCACCGAGCGCAAGCGCGCCGAGCAAGCTCTGCGGAGCAGCGAGGAAAAATTCCGCCAGTTGGCAGAAAATATTCATGAGGTTTTTTGGATGCTTAGTCCAGCCACCCACGAGATTATCTATGTCAGCCCTGCCTATGAACAGGTCTTGGGCAGAAGCCGCGAAAGTCTCTATCAGAACCCGATGGCATGGGCGGAGGCGATCCATCCCGACGACCAGGAACTAGCTCACACGTTATCCGCACGCCAGGTAAAGGGAGAAGCAATCGATTCGGAATACCGCATAATAACCCCTGACGGGCAGGAGAAATGGATCCGCGACCAGGCATTTCCTATCCGCAACCAGGCAGGCAAACTGATTCGAGTCGCTGGAATTGCGGAAGAGATTACTGAGAGGAAACGTTACGAGCAGGAGTTGATCCGGGCCCGCGAGGGCGCCAATCACGCGAAGAGCCGTTTTCTGGCCAACATGAGCCACGAAATCCGCACCCCCATGAATGGCGTCATCGGCATGATTCAACTGCTTCTGGAAACCCAACTCACTCCGGAGCAACAGCAATACGCCAACGTGGCGGAGAACAGCGGGCGGGTTCTGCTCGCCCTCATCGACGACATCCTGGACCTCTCCAAGATCGAGGCCAGTAAGATCACTCTGGAGAGTCTGAGCCTCAATGTGCATGACATTGTCACGGATGTCGCCCAGCTCCTGCACTCCCAGGCAAGCGCCAAGGGACTCCAACTCCATGCGCGCATGTCCCCGGAAGTTCCGCCGCTTCTGCTCGGCGATGCTCACCGTCTGCGGCAGGTGCTGACCAACCTCTGCGCCAATGCCGTCAAGTTCACCGAGCATGGCGAGGTAATGGTGGAGGCGGCGCTCGACAACCAGAGCGACGGCCGCGCCACCGTTCGCTTCAGCATCACGGACACGGGAATCGGGATACGTCCGGAACGAGTCGCAATAATATTCTCTCCCTTCACCCAGGCGGATGACTCCACAACTCGCAAGTACGGCGGCACCGGCCTCGGCTTGGCAATCAGCAAACAACTGGTCGAAATGATGGGAGGAACCATCGGCGTCGACAGCCAACTAGGTAAAGGCTCCACCTTCTGGTTCACCGCCGTCTTCCCATCGGCATTCTTCAGCCAGCCACAACTCCCGAGCACACCGGCAGTCAGGCAGCTTAACTCGGCCACTCATGGCGGATCGAACCATCGAATCCTGATCGCTGAGGATAACCCCACCAACCGCGCTCTTGCTCTGGCGCAGCTTGAGAAACTTGGATACCAAGCCGATGCTGTCGCCAACGGCGCCGAGGCCATTGAAGCTCTTCAAGGTGGCGAGTACGATCTCGTATTAATGGACTGTGAGATGCCGACGATGGACGGTTATGAGGCCACGCACCGGATTCGCGAGTCGAGTCATTCGCACGTTCCAATCATCGCCCTCACGGCCAGTGCAATGTCGGGTGACCGGGACAGGTGCATCCGCGAGGGAATGGACGATTATCTCTCGAAGCCCGTGGAACTGAGGCAACTGGCTGACGTGCTTGCGAAGTGGTGCCTCGGACCCGGCCCCCAAAGCACAGTCAATACCATCGGGCAAGACGACCCGGTACAAGCGGCGACTGTCTTCGATGCAGCGGCCCTGCTGAACCGGCTCATGGGAGATCGCCAGCTTGCCGGCACCATCGTCCAAGGATTTCTCCAGGATTTTCCATCCCAGCTAAACACCCTGCGGAAGCGGCTCGAGGAAGCCGATGGGCCGGGCGTCCGCCTTCAGGCACATACCCTGAAAGGCTCAGCCTCAGCCGTTTCGGCAAACCGGCTCAGTGCGCTCGCCCTCAAAATGGAACGGTCAGCGAGCGCGGCGGACTTAGATGATTGCGGCGAACTCCTGCCTCGCGCCGCCGAAGAATTCGAACAGCTCAAAACAACTCTGGAGCACGCGAGCTGGTTGTAAATCCAAAAACAAAGGCGAAGCATAAAGCGCTTCTGCCTGAGACAACCTTACCAGCCGGCTCTATCTGCAGCCCTTTCTTCTACTAACGTCGATGAGCCATTCCTGCTTGCGCTTACTTAACCCCGGCAGCAAAGCTTGAACTCCAGAGCAGTGACACGGAAACCTTGCTCGAAGCCGAGATCGGACGCCGGCAGTTCGCCGACCTGGACCTGAAGCTGGATGATATCGTTTATGTCTCCCCGCGAAATTTACGAGTGTTCGCAGAGGATTACTCCATCTAAATGAAGTGCAATGTATCGGATTACTTGGCTCAACATTATTTGTACCAACCTTCAGCGGAACGAGGATTAGCGACGCTATGAGTGAACTGGAATTCACGGAAGAACGGTTGGAACGTTACAGCCGCCACATTTTGCTGAAAGATGTTGGCATAGAAGGCCAGATCAAGATTTTCGACGCCAAGGTTCTGATCATCGGGGCCGGCGGTCTGGGCTCGCCCGCTGCACTGTACCTGGCCGCCGCCGGGGTCGGCACCATCGGCATCGCGGACGCGGATACTGTAGATCTCTCCAATCTGCAGCGTCAGGTGATCCATTTCACTGCCGATGTCGGGAAGCCCAAGGTGGAGTCGGCGGCGGAGAAGATGCGCGCCATCAATCCTGACGTTCAGGTTCACACCTATCACGAGTGGGTGCGCGCAGCCAACATCAGGCAGATGATCCGCGGCTACGATTTCGTGATCGACGGAACCGACAACTTCGTCGCCAAGTTTCTCATCAATGACGCTTGCGTGCTGGAGCGCAAGCCGTTTTCGCACGGCGGTATTCTGCGCTTCAACGGGCAGACCATGACGGTTCTCCCCGGTGAATCCGCCTGCTACCGTTGCGCGTTCCGTACCCTTCCGCCGCGAGGCGTAGTTCCCTCCTGCTCTGAGGCTGGCATTCTGGGTGCGGTCGCGGGTATGCTGGGTACGATCCAGGCCGCCGAGACTCTCAAGTTCGTCACCGGCGTGGGTGAGCTACTCACCAACGCGCTGCTCATCTTCGATGCCAAAGACATGAGCTTCAGTAAAGTGCGGATGCAGCCGAATCCTAAATGTGCGGTTTGCGGCGAACATCCCACCATTCACGAACTGGTGGATGAAGAGCAGCCGGTCTGCGAATTGAAAGCCGCGCGGAGCGATGCAGGATGAAACTCGCGTCCGCCGCCAGAGACGAGATCATTGCGCACGCCCGTCAGGACTCACCCATTGAGGCCTGCGGTTATCTCGCCGCCCGGGACGGCGTGGTCAGCCGCGCATTCCGCCTGACCAATGCCGATGCCTCGCCGGAGCACTACACACTTGTGCCCGCCGAACAGTTCGCTGCCCTGCGCGAGATGCGCAAGAGCGGGTACGAATTGTGCGCCGTCTATCATAGTCATCCGGCAAGTCCGGCGCGCATGTCCCGCGAAGATCTTCGCCTCGCATTCGACTGCGGGCTCAGCTACGTGATCGTCTCGCTCGCGGGCGAGGAGCCGGATGTGAAGTCTTTCACAATCCACGATGGTGAAGCCACCGCGGAGGAGATTGAGATGATCGCAACCATTGAGGAGAAACCCTGATGTCCTACGAAATTCCGGTTTCATTGCCGGGAGAACTCGACGAGTTGGAATCGTTGATTGCGAAGTACCGCGCCGGCACACTGGATGCGGCCTCGCTAAAAGCCCGGCGGGTGCCCTTTGGTTGCTATGAGCAGCGCAAAGACGGCACGTACATGGTTCGCGCACGCACCACCGGAGGAGCACTTACCCCGGCACAGTTGCGAACCATCGCCGAGGTTTGCGAGCGGTATGGCAGCGATGCGATTCATGTCACCACACGCCAGGAATTTCAGGTCCATGAGGTTGCGCTGGAGAACGTCATTGCCGTAATGCGCGAGTTGCTCGCAGCGGGTCTGGCAACGCGTGGCGGCGGCGGCAACACAGTGCGGAACATCATGGTCTCGCCAGATGCAGGCGTGTCTCCCGATGAAGTCTTCGATCCCACGCCGTACGCTGTTGCCTTGACCAGCCGTCTTATCGGCGAGCCCGATTCGTGGGTGCTTCCGCGCAAATTTAAGATCACCTTCTCCAACTCCGATAAAGACACCGCCTACGCGCAGTTCAACGATCTCGGCCTTATCGCAAAGATCAACGACGACGTGAAAGGTTTCAAAGTCTATGTTGCCGGAGGCATGGGCACCAAGCCCGAAGTTGCGCACCTCCTGCACGAGTTCATTCCAGCAACCGACACCTACCTCGTGGCCGAGGCAGCGAAGCGGGTCTTCGACAAAAACGGCAATCGCAAGAACAAGCACGCGGCTCGCCTGCGCTTCCTATGGAATTCATTGGGCGAGGAGCGCTTCCGCGAACTCTACCAGAGTGAGTTGGAAGAGCTTCGTCGCCAGCACCCACCGGCATTCGCCGTGAATGAAGAGCCGGCGCCACTCACCACGCCGTCGTTCGCGCCCGTGGGAGTCACCGCCCCGGAGTTCGAGAGCTGGAAGCGACGATACGCGATGGTGCAGCGGCAGCCCGGCCTTTATTCGATCTTGGTACCAGTATTTCTCGGCAACCTCGAGACGAAAGATGCGATCGCGTTGGCAAGCTTTTTGTCCAGCTTCGGCCACGATGTAGTGCGTGCCACTCTCGGCCAGAATCTCCGGCTCCGCAATATTCCGGAGGCGTATCTCGGCAACGTGTACCAGCTTGTCAGCACCTTCTCGGAGCTTTCCTCAGCCCCGTCACTGCTTGCCAATTCCATTGCCTGCACCGGTGCCGACACTTGCAAGCTGGGCATCTGCCTGCCCAAAGGAGCCTTGCGAGTTATCGCGCGCAAGCTGGCAAAATCCGGGCTCGACGCGGATCAGCTTGCTGATTTCAAGTTGAATCTCTCCGGCTGCCCGAACACCTGTGGCCAGCACATGGTTGCCGATCTCGGCTTCTATGGCATGGTCGCCCGCAAAGGTCAGCGTATGTACCCTGCATATGGCATTGTCGCCGGGGCGGTGGTGGACGATGGCAAAGCGCGTCTGGCAAAGAGCATTGACCGTGTCAGCGCGCGCGATCTGCCGGACTTCATCGTTGACCTGCTCAGAACTTATCTTGAGAAGAAGCCGCGCTTTCGATCGTTTGATGCCTACATTGATGCCGAGGGTGAACAGGACATCCGGTCCATCTGTGAACGTTACCGCGAAGTTCCGGATTTCGAAGACGACAAAAATTACTATTACGACTGGGGAGCCGAAGAGACCTTCTCGCTCGTCGGCAGAGGCGTGGGCGAATGTTCGGCAGGCCTTTTCGATCTCATCGACGTGGACCTGAAGCAGATTGACGCGCTGGAGCAGAAAATGGCGGGCGGCTTGGCTGCGAATGAGCGCGATGCAGCCCTCTATCAACTTACGCTTTCCTCAGCCAGGATGTTGCTGGTCACGCGCGGCATCGAAGCCTCTTCCGACGCCTCGGTTTTCACCAGCTTCGGCAAGCACTTCATCGAAGCTGGCCTTGTGGACACGCGCTTTCAGACTGTAATCAACGCTGCGCAATCCCATGACCTCGACGTGCTTCGCGCCAACGAAACCGGCGTCCACGCGCTGGCTCAAGAGATAAAGAAGTTGTACGCCAGCATGGACAACTCTCTACGCTTCCCCGCGGAAACCGCGCCGAAAGCCGACCCCGTTACGGTTCCCATTGAGCGCGATTATCGCGGTATTAAGTGCCCCATGAACTTCGTAAAGATAAAGCTCAACCTGTCAAAGATGCAGAAAGGAGAGCGCGTAAGGGTTCTTCTCGATGATGGCGCGCCGATCGAGAACGTGCCGCGTTCGGTAACCGGAGAGGGCCACAAGGTGCTGGAGCAAACCAAGGTCGGCGATCATTGGGCAATCTTGATTGAGAAATCTTAAGGAGAATCCCAAGGAGTGAATTTCAGTTGTCATCGCAAAGCGCCGAAGGGGCTGTGCAGCAATTGGCCATGTAGTCAATTATTCCGCTCCACTCGTACCATTAGTCAAACAGTAATTTCGCTCCAGCAACAATTCACCTTCTAGTCAATCGTTGCCTGGGAGTTTGCAGAATCGACGAAATTCCAGAATGCCTTCACTACGGTCGCCGTAACCTCTCCGACTGTTCGTGCGGAGGCCAACCCGTGTCCGGCACCTTGAAGAACGACTAACTCCGTCTGGGCATGGATGAGATTTACCGCCCTCCGCATTTCTTCAATCATGCCCATACTGTCTCGCGAACCGTGCACGAACAGCGCAGGGGTCCGGAGGTTCGGAAGATGTGCGGTTCGTGACTGCTCCGATCTCCTGGGCGGGTGAAGCGGGTAGGAGAGCAGCAGCAGTCCATCCACCAGGCCCGGCTCTGCCGCCGCCAGCATCGTAGCTTGACGTCCTCCATAGGAATGTCCCCCCAGGAATATCCGGCCAGAAGCTCTCTTCATTGCCCAAACCGCATGCCGCAGTCCTTGCTGGTCACGGTTCGCGCTGCTGCGTGGCGGCGGCCCGTGTGGCTGCAATTGACGAAATGGCAAGTCACACCGCAGGACAGTCAGACCGGATTCGCAGAACGCCGTCGCCAAAGCAACGAGAAGTGCAGACTGGCAGTTCGCCCCGGCACCATGCGTGAGAATGAGGGTATCGCCCGAAGGATTTGTTGGAACGTGGAGGAATCCGCTGACGCTGGGTGTCCGGAGGTTATGAAACAACGAGAGCACGCGGGATTGGCCCATCTCACCTGACCAGTTAGATGCACAAGGGAACGCCTGATGATTCGTTCTGTGTCTATTGTGGCTAGGATGAACTACCGCAGACGCTTCCCGCAGTGCATCCCCATTCAGATATCAAACAGCCGCCACAGACCCGTCCGGCACATCGTCAAAAGCGAAACTGCGGGCCGATCGTTATGCGCAGATTGCGGTTCGCTCGTGGCTGAACCAAATCTCATCACCGATCTCGCCACATATCCCGAGGAGACCGGCAAACAGCTCCAAGCCGCCACCGGGATAAAACACAGCATCAGTGTCACCACTACGGATGGTTCCAATTTCAGCTGGAAAGCTACTGGAAGTGGAAAAATTAAGGAGACCGCCCTTCAAGGAAAAGAAGGCGCGGACCGGACCGGCTCCGACCTGAAACTTCGGCCCAAAGGCCCCATGAATCATGTGTAAAGTTGTATTCGCACTGATACAGCTAACCCCCCCATTAATCAAATTACAATTCAGGTTTTGCTGAAAATCGTAGGCCATTTCGGCTTCGATTTGCACCTGCCTTGCCAGGTTGAAACCAATTCTTCCGTCAGCGCCGTAGAAATTTGTACTGGTATTCGCCAAACGTGTGTAGTCGAAGAATGCTCCAGCTTCGCAACCATTCTGGGCGAAAAGTCCTGGCGAAAAAACTAGCACAAGTGCGAATGCCCAGGCGAACCGTTTCATGCTTTCTCTCCTAGTCTCAACTGAGTCCGCGAGACTTTGCCGAAGCAGGTCATCTCCTTAACAGGTTGGTTGCTGCATGAGTTGGATGGTTCGTGCTTCGCTGGGGTGGGTTGGTTCGCCGCGGTGACGTGGACGAAATTCGATGGGCAACATCGGAACCAGTCGAAATACTGCGGAGGGAGGGTTCTCTCATGCTGCGGTTGCAATTCCCACCGTGAGCGCCAATCGTCTCGCCGTGCCGCTTGCAACGGTCGATCGCAGATGGTTGTTGAAGGCTCGGAGGGCTCTCAGAGATCGGTGATGCGCGGATTTTGACGCAAACGAAAAGGCCGCCCGGCAACTGGGCGACCTTTTCTCTTCTTCAAGGGAGAATAGTTCCAACGGAGGCTAGACCGTCAAAACTTTCTGAAGAAATACTATGAGCCTGTAAAACAGGGTGTCAAGGGAATTCTCGGAATTAAATGTCTTTAGATTCAATAACTTAACTTTTTGGCCCAAGATTGCACCGATGACAAAATTTGTCACTCACTCGTCTTTTTTAGCCTAACCTCTTAGCCGCAGCCAGCTTACGGGTACTTTTCGCTAGCGCAGATCGAGTCGGATCATCTTGCCGTCGTCGCGTGTTTCTCCTGTTTTTCTTGCCCGGAAGCGGGGTAAGTAGATCCTTCCGAAGCCAAAAACGGCTCCCGCGCCGACGGACATGAGGAAAAGAATAGCCGCCAGGGAGAGCGCGGCGACGACCACGTTGCCGATATTGTCGCGCTTGCCTTGGCCAGCGTTCTCGTTCCAGGTGACGTTGGCGTCATAGTTCACGTCTGAGAGAATTCGGGCGGCATCTCCGCGAGAGATGTTGCCGCGAACGAGCGCAATGATGGGTCCGCTGCGTTTTGCGGCGCTCGTGCCCCCACTGAAGGGCGGAGCTAGCTGTTCGTACGCGGGGAGCTTGTCGATGGCAATGTGGGGCGTAGGATAGGCAACCAGCAGAAGTTCGGCTGAGCCGGGAGCCCCGCCGTTGACCCGCGCCCAGAGAAGTTCAGGACTCTTGCTGAAATCGATGAGTTCAGGGCTGAGATTGATGTTCAGCGCAGAATAAGCCTCGGGGCCGGTGAGGTACCGCGCGGTCTGCGGCACGAGTTCCTTGCGCGGCAGGTGATTCGGAAGAGTGGGCAGAGCCCCGACCGGCCCTTTGGCTTCCGGTAGAAGTGCGGCAAGCTCCCGGAGCTGAGCTCCGCTCATTCCAGTCACGTGATCAAACTGCACATCGACCAGGATATTGCCAGAGAAGAAGACCACACGCTCATTTAGCGATGCGGCCAGGGTTCCGATATCTTCTGCGCGCATAAGGGGTTGGCGATAGAAGGTGAAGGCGGCATAAGCGCCGGAGGCATCTTGGAATCGCGCGGCTTTCACCTGTAGCGTGCGGTCGTCATGCTTGTACGTAGCGACTTCAAAATCCGTAAAGCGATCTTCATTCAGCACGTTGGAGGAGTGGCTGTCGATCTTGCGCGGATCGGTTCCGAGCTGGGGCGAGCCCTTGAGCTCCCACCCGGCAAAAGCATCGGGCAGAATTGCCGAAGGGCGCTTGGCCTGAGAAAGCACCGCAGGCACGGCGAAGAACACGGCCAAGAGCGCGCAGCACAGGGATCGATACAGAGATTTCATGGTCCGGGAATCATTCCTCTCCCTGTATTAGACCACGGCGGAGGCATAGAAGTTGCGGAGCCGAGCAGGTTGATCGGCAGGGTAGATGGATTGGAGCAGGTCGCGTGATATGCTTGAGTAACGAAGTGCGTCCCGCCTCCCGGCAGTTTCAGCACTAACCTACAAAATTATGATCTCAGTTTCCAGTGTATCCATGCGCTACGGCGCGAAAATTCTATTCGACGAAGTCTCCACGGCATTCACGCCGGAAAAGCGCTACGGTCTGACGGGTCCGAACGGGGCCGGTAAATCGACCTTCATGAAGCTGTTGACCGGAGAACTGGAGCCACAAAAGGGAACCGTGGTGCGCCCGCGTAAGTTCGGCGTGCTCAGCCAGGACCAGTTCGCATTCGACGCCTACCGCGTGATCGATACCGTCATTATGGGGAACAAACGCCTGTGGGCCGCGATGGAAGAGCGTGAAGTCATCTACGCCAAGCCGGATTTGACCGACGACGACGGGATGCGACTGGGCGAGTTGGAAGGCATCGTCGGCGAAGAGGATGGCTACTCAGCCGACACCGATGCAGCATTGCTGCTGCAGGGACTCGACCTCCCGGATGAACTGCATGAGCGCAAGATGGGCGAGTTGCAGGGTGGCCAGAAGGTTCGCGTACTGCTGGCGCAGGCACTGTTCGGACATCCTCAGGCGCTGCTGCTGGACGAACCGACCAACCACCTCGATCTGGATTCGATTCACTGGCTGCAGAATTTTTTGAACAATTACGACGGTACCCTGATCGTGATCTCGCACGACCGTCATTTTCTGAACAGCGTGTGTACCCATATTGCTGACATCGACTACGAGACGATCATCACCTACACCGGAAGCTATGACGATATGGTGCTGGCGAAGACGCAGGTACGCTCGCAGATTGAGTCGCAGAACTCGCAACGTGAGAAGAAGATTTCGCAGCTCAACGACTTCATTGCACGCTTCTCAGCAGGCACACGTTCAAGCCAGGTACAATCCCGCCGCAAAGAGGTGGAAAGGCTGCAACTGACGGAACTGGCGAAGTCGAATATCCAGCGACCGTATCTCAAGTTCGAACAGAAGCGGCCCTCCGGAAAACATATTCTGGAGTTGGAAGGCGTGACCAAGTCCTACGAAGACGTCGAGGTGCTGCGCGGATTCACGGCAAGTGTGTCTCGCGGGGAAAGGATCGGGTTGATGGGGCGCAATGGAGCCGGAAAGACAACCCTGATCAATGCAGTGCTGGCCAACTCTCCGACCACGCCCATGAAAGAGCTCCGCGAAACCAGCGGCTACGATGGTGAGTTCCTGACCGATGGCAAGGTGATCTGGGGACACGAAGCATCCGTGGGATACTTTGCGCAGGACCATCGGGCACTGATCGCCCCAGGAATGTCGGCTTTCGAGTGGCTTCACCAGTGGGATCCGGGGGCGGCCGATGAAGAGATTCGCGGACTGCTGGGGCAGATGATGTTTGCCCGCGATGAGGCCAATAAGCGTACGGACGTGCTCTCCGGTGGAGAGACGGCGCGGCTGCTCTTCTGCAAACTGATGTTGCAGAAGCCCAACGTGCTGGTGCTGGATGAACCGACCAACCACCTTGACCTGGAGTCGATTAACGCGCTCAACATTTCACTGCAGCGTTATCCGGGCACGGTGCTTCTGGCCACCCACGATCAAGACCTGATCGACGAGGTTGCGACCAGGATCTGGCACTTCGAGACCGACCACAAGATCACCGACTTCAAGGGTTCGTACGAGGAATTTCAGTCGGTTCTCGTTTAGTTTGTTTCGCACGAAAGATGAATTCGCCCTCTCATGGCTTCATGGGAGGGCGAGTTTTTGTTGAAAGCTTATGATTTCGGTTATTGCTGCCCTTCGCCGGCAATGGCCTTGCTTGCGACCTTCACTCCGCTGAGTCCATTGATGTAGCGGGCCACACCTTTGTAGAGAGACTCCGCAATCTTCTGGCGGTACTCGGGGGTCTGCAGTTTACGCTCGTCACCCGGGTTGGAGACGAAAGAGATCTCGGCAAGGATGGAAGGCATATTGGCGCCAATGAGCACGATGAACGGAGCCTTCTTCACGCCGCGGTCGCGCATGGTCTTTTCTTTTCCCGCAAGCCCCTGGTAAAGCGAGTGCTGCACATCGGTTGCGAACTCTCGCGATTCCTCTACCTTCTCCTTCAATGCGATCTTCTTCACCAGGTCGCCGAGTTCGTGAACGGACTTTTCGCTGACTGCGTTTTCACGGGCGGCAACTTCGAGAGCATCCGGGGAAGGATTGAAGTTGAGGTAGTAGGTCTCCACGCCGCGGGCGGATGGGTCCTGGCTGGAGTTGGCGTGGATGGAGATGAACAAGTCCGCCTGATGCTGATTGGCGATAGCGGTGCGCGTCTCAAGCGGAATGAAAGTGTCATCGTCGCGGGTGTAGATCACCTCAGCCCCCATCTTGCCCTGGAGCATCCGGCCGAGCCGCAGCGAGACGTCGAGTACAAGGTCTTTTTCCAGCAGGCCGTTAGGGCCGATGGTTCCGGTATCATGGCCTCCGTGTCCGGCATCGATCACGATGCGGCCAACTTTTAGACCGAGAGCGCGAATCAGCGAACGCTGTCCGTCGGCGGTCGGCTGAGCCTGGCGAATCTCTGGATAGCGCGGGCTCTTTCGGTTGGAGGCGATTGCCTTATCCGAGCCGCGCGGGGCCACCACCTGCACGGTTGGCTCCGAGGTGGGCTTGTCGGTGGCCTTGAGTTCCCGGCCCTTGAGATTGGCGACCTCGGACTTCGTGGACTCCTGGGCTGTATCCGGTGGGCGCGGACTTTCGGGGTAAGCCACCGAAGTGGAAACCGCTTTGTCGCTCTCTGCCAAGTCCGTAGAGTTGTGCGAGTAGAAGCCGCCATCGGCCATCTTCGGGCCGAACTCGGCAGCAGGCTTGCTCAACGCCGGTTCGGCGGGCAAATTCGGATACGCGTCCGGCGACGCCGGAGCTACGGTGGCAGTTGGCAGGGATGCCTCAGGAGCGGACCTTTCCGGCTCCGTCGCCTGGGGTGAAGAAGGTGCGGGAAGACGCTTCTCCTCTTTCTGCTGGGCGCGCGCCACCAGAGTCTGAGGCACATTGGGCTTGCGGCCGTGGATATCAATAATCAGGCGATAGGGATTCGGGAGGAGAAAGGCCGAGTAGTCAGAGACCGCATCGACCTCAAGTACGACCCGCACCATGCCCTTTTGAAATTGGGCGACACGCACCCGGCGCAGAAAGCCATCGGAAACCTCGAAGGTCTTACCGACCAGGGTGGAGGCCAGCTTCGTATCATGCAAGTCAAAGAAAATCCGGTCGGGATTCGGGACGCGGCCCGCCTCGTACTTCACTTCCTGCTCAAGATCTATGGCAACGCGGGTGTAATCAGGAGTGGACCAGTGACGGATTCCGGTGACGAGCGGCAGAGCGTTACGCGACACGTCGCCTGCGAACTCCTGCGGCTTGGAGTCCTGAGCGCGGGATTCCTGCGGCCTTGGCGATGGTGAGCGGGACTCCAACGCCTTTGTTTCCTGAGTGCGGGACGGTTTCTGCTTGTTGTGCGCCTGCTGATCCATCTCAGCGATGGCCTCGCGGGCGTCGGCGGAAAGTTGCAAACGCGGATAACGGTGGATGACTTCCTGGAAGGTTTCCCTCGCCCTGTCGTTCTCTTCCAGATCATCCTTATATATCTGGCCGATGGTGAATAGGGCGTCAAAGCGATACTTGCTGCCGGGATATTCGCGGCGCAGGAACTCGTATTGCGCGATGGCGGCGCGCATGGCCTTCTCATCATTGAAGGAGCGGCCGCTTTCGGCAAGCAGTTCGGCTACAGCCACGACGCTGGCATCGGCCTTGCTGCTGCTGGGTGCGGTGTAGTAGACGCGACGGTAGGCATCCATGACGCGCTGGTACTCGCGGCGCGAACGTTCCTGTTGAGGCAGGCCGTTGAGTTCTTCGCGCATTCTCTCAGCGTTATCAAATTGTGATCGTGCCTGCTGCTTCTTGACCCGAACCCCTGCGGCGAAGGCGGGCGAGGTAAGCAGGCAAAGCAAGGAAAACGCCGTCAGCCAGAGTTTCCATCCGCGCCCATCGATTTGTCCGGTCATCGACTGCATTATCCTTAAAGCTGGCAAGGCCAGTGAGTCAGTCCGTGTTGCTGAATACCAGTCCACCACGTTCATCACGGCTGACGTGGATGGGGATCGACAAGCTGCTCAAGCCACTCTCAGAGCTGCTACCCATAAGATTGGTGATCCGCTTTACATAGTTGCGCGTTTCCGTGTACGGCGGGATTCCCCCGGTGCGCTCGACTGCCCCCTGTCCTGCATTGTAGGCGGCCAACGAGAGAGAAACATCCCCTCTGAAATTTTGTAGTAACCCTTTCAAATGTCGAACTCCGGCATCGACGTTTTGCGCCGCGTCAAACGGGTTGCGCAGTTCATACATGCGCGCGGTAGCAGGCATCAACTGCATCAGGCCCATGGCACCCTTGCTGGAGACGGCGTGGGGGTTGAAGTTGGACTCAACTTTAACAAGAGCCCGCACGAGATTGGGGTCCACATGATGGCGTGCGGACGCTTCATTTATATAGCGGTCGATTTCGGCGGCGCTTACTGACCGGTTGCCGGCGGCGCGGGAGTAGTTCGGGTCGTGCTCGGCAAGTTCGCCTTTGACGTGCGGCACGCTTCCCGAATCCAGGCGGGGGCGTGACTCAATGTAGCTCGACACTTTTCCGGCAAGGGCGCGCGCCGAGCGCATCGCGCTGGGCGTTGCAGGCCGAACCGGCTTCCAGCGCCGTTCGACATTGCTCCAGTAGAACAGGTCCATTTCCTGACGGATGGCTTTCGCGCCGCTGGAAGACACAGCGCCAGGGGGCGACGGACCGTCATTGGTCCAGATGACGCGTCCGTTCTCAGAAATGGGCTGCAGAGACTGCGCGGGAAGCACGACGGCAAGTGCAAGCACCACCCAGGCTAACGCCAAGGAACGAGTGAGGTGCCGCGCCGGGCTTCGGAATGTCCACAGATCGATACTCATAAGCTTTACAAGGGCTCGTTCAGCCCGACGCAGATGCAGGAACGGTATCCCAGAGTGACTGGATTATAAGGCCGATGAAAGCTGCACAGCAATCATTGAGACACGGGGAATCCAGTAAGTGAACGCGGTGAAACACGTATAAATACAGCAGAAACACTTAAAGCGGGAGTGCGTGGTTACGGCGGGTCATGGCTGCATGGCACTTCCTGCCACACGGAAGCACGATACATCCGGCCCTTTTTGCAACGGATGGATTACCCAAGCAAGGTTTCGACCGTGGCATAGCTTTCGCGCAGCGCTTGATCGAGAGCTTCCGGATTTTTGCCGCCAGCCTCGGCCATGTCAGGCCGGCCCCCGCCGGAGCCTCCCACTTTTTGTGCGACTTGGCCGACGATCTTGCCGGCCGGAAGTCTTGTGGTGAGGTCCTTGGTGACACCTACGATGACCGCGACCTTACCATCAGTGACTGAGCCAACGATGACGACTCCGGAGCCAATTTTGTTGCGAAAATTATCGACCAGGGTGCGGAGTTGCGAACGATCAAGGTTATCGGCACGATGAGCCAGAACCTTGATGCCCTTTACCTCCTTCACATGATCGTCGGCGCTGGCCACGGCAGAGGCGGCGGACTTCATGCGAATCTGATCGAGATCCTTGCGCAGTTTCTTGAGTTCGTCCTCGCGGCGATCCAGTTCCTGCCTGAGCGCGGCGGCAGGGCTGAGGTCGCTGCGCCCTACCAGGGTCGAGACCAGACCTTCGAGTTCGTGATCCTGACGGAAGTGGCGCAACGATTGTTCTCCGGCCACGGCCTCGATGCGGCGCACACCACTGGAGACGCTGCCCTCTTTCAGTATCTTGATGAGTCCGATTTCACCGGTGGCTGCGACGTGCGTGCCACCGCAGAGTTCAGTAGAGAAATCGGCGATCTTCAGCACGCGCACCTTCTCGCCGTACTTTTCTCCGAACAGCGCCATGGCATGGTACTCGTTGACCGCAACCTCGATGGGAACATCCTCCACGGTTTCAACCGTCTGATTGCGCAGGACTTCGCGATTGGCTATGTCCTCAATCTCCTGCAACTCTTCGTCGGCTACCGCGGAGAAGTGCGAGAAATCGAAGCGCAGATAATCCGGCGAGACCAGCGAGCCAGCCTGTTTGACGTGGCTTCCAAGGACCTGACGCAGCGCGGCGTGGAGCAGGTGGGTTGCCGTGTGATGGCGGCGGGTGGCGTTGCGCAGCTCGGAATCGACGACCGCGATCAGCTTTTCGCCCACGGCAATAGACTGGCGCGCCATGACCTTATGCGCTCGAACTCCCTGCACCGGCGAGTTCACGCCTTCCACTTCGGCAACAACCACGGTGCGGTCCGCGGAGTACAGCAAGCCCTTGTCGCCAACCTGACCGCCGCTCTCGGCGTAGAAGGGAGTATGGTCGAGGACCAACTCACCCTGCTGACCGGGAAGCAACTGCTGCGCGCCCTGTCCGTTGACCACGATGGCCAGAACTTCGCAGTTTGCGGATTGTTCTTGCTTGTAGCCTTCGAAAACTGTCTGCGGTAGCGCGGCAAAGACCGGAGATGCACTCTTCTGCGAGCCACCCTTCCAACTGGCGCGGGCGGTGGTGCGCTGCTCATCCATGGCAGCGTCAAAGCCGGCCTGATCGAAGTGAATGCCCTGATCGCGAGCGGCATCGACCATGAAATCGAGCGGAAGGCCAAAGGTGTCGTAGAGTTTGAAGGCCTCTTTTCCGGGCAGTGTGTTATCCGCCGCATGATCGAGAAGATCCTGCAGCTTCGTGAGGCCAATCGCAACGGTGTTAGCGAAACGGGTCTCTTCACCCTCAATGACCTTCGCCACGCGTGCTGCGGACTCGCCAAGCTCGGGATAGGGCTCGATCATCTCCTTCACCACGGCCTCGACCATCTTAAAGAGGAATGGTTGCTTCTGGCCGAGTAGCCTTCCGTGGCGGATCGCGCGGCGAATGATCTTGCGCAGCACGTAGCCGCGGCCCTCGTTGGCCGGAAGGATGCCGTCGCTGATAAGGAATGTGGCGGCGCGGCTGTGGTCGGCGATGACCCGGAGCGACCCGGCGCTGGTGGACTTCTCTTCGCCAGCCTTCTTCTTATCGGCACCGGTCAGTTCGGCGGCGCGCTGGGTGAGCGGGACAAAGAGGTCGGTATCGTAGTTGCTGACCACGCCTTGCAGCACGGCGGTCACGCGTTCGAGTCCGGCTCCGGTGTCGATGGAGGGCTTGGGGAGCGGATTCAGCACACCATCTGAGTTGCGGTCGAACTGCATGAAGACGAGATTCCAGATTTCGACGTAGCGGCCGCACTCGCAAGGGAACTTGCACTCTCCGGCAGCGCATTCAGGAAGCTTTTTGACGCTGGAGGCAACGCCCATGTCGTAATGGATCTCAGAGCAGGGACCGCATGGGCCGGTGTCGCCCATCTGCCAGAAGTTTTCCTTCATGCCGAGTTCGAAGATGCGTTCCGGCTGGACGCCCACCTTACTCCAGAAATCGTAAGCCTCGTGATCTCTGGCAACGCCATTCTCTCCCCGGAAGATGGTGACGTAGAGCTTTTCCGCCGGCATGTTGAACCACTGGGGCGAGGTGATCAGCTCCCATGCGTAGGCAATGGCGTCTTCTTTGAAATAGTCGCCAAAGCTGAAATTACCGAGCATTTCGAAAAAGGTATGATGGCGATTCGTAAATCCGACATTTTCAAGATCGTTGTGCTTGCCGCCAGCGCGGACACACTTCTGCGAAGTAGTGGCACGCGAGTAGTCGCGCTGTTCGACGCCGAGGAAGACATCTTTAAACTGGTTCATGCCTGCGTTGGTGAATAGCAGGGTGGGATCATTGGCTGGGACCAGCGAGGAGCTGTGCACCTCGCGGTGTCCCTTCTGGACAAAAAAGTCCAGGAACATGCGTCGAACATCATTTCCGGTAGGCATACGAGTCACTTTCGATGAATCCCAAGGCTGCCAAAAAGCCGCGCCAAATGCGCGGCGGCAGACGCCTGAAGGGAGACGAAAAGTTGATTCTACCATCCCCCATCCCAAGCTCGGAGCGAGCTTCGAAACTGGGACTGTGGTACCGTAAGTATCCCATCCCTGAAACGAACGCTTTTTGAGTCGCAATAATTTTGCGCCAATTTGTGATGGGAGGCGATAATAACCTGCGGTCATTGAGGTAATAGATGGATTTTGCAGTCAAACCCGGCAATCAGGTTCCAGTGCTTCCCAAGCGGCGAGAAAGCCGTCTTCCGGTTGCCCTGAGTGTTCGGATACTTGGCATTGACGCCAAGGGCAAGGTTTTCCATCAGGCCGCAACGACCATTGATGTGAGCCTCTCTGGCACGCGGGTCACCGGATTAACCGCACAGCTCAATCCCGGTGATATCGTCGGTCTGCAGAGCAGCGGAGAAAAGTGCCGCTTCAAAGTGTCCTGGACCATCGCCAACGGTGACGGTACGTATCAGGTGGGGTTGCACTGCCTGGAAAAGGGCATGAGCCCGTGGCGCGATAAGATGACGCAGGCCACCACTACGGGCGAGCGCCGCGGCAATGACCGCTTTCCCGTCAGCGGTTCGGTTTCCTTGCATTCAGCAACCTTTCCCGTGCCAATCTGGGGCACGTTGCGCGATATCAGCGCCGGTGGCTGCTATGTGCAATGCGTCAACGTAGCCGCCAAGGGCGACGTTGTCAGCGGGCAGTTCATCCTGAACGGGGTGCAGATCAACGGTGTGGCGGAGGTGCGTTCCTCGCGTCCCACGGTTGGCATGGGACTGCAATGGTGCGACCTCGGCTGGGACGGACAGGAAAAACTGAACAACATTCTGCGCGCCCTATCCCTGAACTATACGGAAACCAATTCCAGCAAGACGAAGGCGCTGGCACAACTGGAAAAACTTCATCAGCTTGTGGTGGCACTGCGGGAACGGCTGGAAAGTAACCACACGCTGGTGGATGTTCAGATGATTGGACGGCTCAGTGATGCGCAGGAGAGACTGGCCGCCGCGCTGAAGAGCGTGCAGTCTTAGCGGCTCTGCTGTACCCTTAAAGATATGCTTAACCTTTTCTCGACTGCTCTGCTTCTGTTCAGTCTTCTCCTCTTTTATGCAAAACCAGGAAACGCCCAGAGCAGCGCGGCTGCGGCTCCGCCCACAGAGATATCGGCGGAGCTGGGCACCTGCTCAGCCCTGATCAACGTGACCGGAGCGGACTCCAAGCCGGTCTACAATGCAAAAGTTACCACGCGCATTCGCTATGGATTTATGGGCGCGAAGAAGCTCGACCTGGAGACCTACACTAGTGCCAGTGGACAAGTCAAGATCGTAAAGCTGCCGGAAGTTCCGAAGAAGCCGGTCTATATCTACATCAGCAAAGATGACAAGATGGAGATAGTGGAATTCATGCCGGACGTGCATTGCCGCGCAACGTTTGATGTGAAGTTGAAGTAGCGGCGGCTCGGATGGCAGGATTTTTAAGGCCGCTTAGTCAGCGGCCTTTTTTGTTGCTGCCTTCTTCCGTGAGGCTTTCTTTTTGGGGGCGGCGGCTTTGGCTTTGCTGCGAGGCTTGGGAGCGGGAAGTTCGGCGCAGCGCCACATATACCAGCTTGCAACGGAACACCACGGCTCCCACTTACGGGCGCGGCGGCGCATGGCTTCCTTGTTGGGCAGTTCGCGCAATTTGTAGAGACGCTGCATGCCCTTGCGCACCCCGTAATCATCCACCGGGAGCACATTCGGACGGCCCAACCGGAAGAGCAGCATCATCTCTACCGTCCAGCGACCGATCCCGCGCACCTGGGATATCCGTTCGATGATCGCTTCATCACTCATCCGCGCGAGCGCCCGCTTGGTGGGGACGGTGCCGTCCAGGCACTTGGCGGCGAGATCGCGCAGAGCCGCTAGTTTGTTCTGCGACAGTCCGGCTCCGCGTAATGAGGCGTCCTCCATCTCCAGCAGGTTTCTTGGGGTCATGCGTCCCTTGGGAAAGAGCGCCTCGACTCGTCGCATGATGGCTGCGGCGGCAGCCCCGGCCAGTTGCTGATAGATGATGGAGCGGGCCAACGAATAGAAGATGCTGAAGTGGTGCGGGATCTCTATGGTGCAGGGGCCGACCTGCACAATCAGTGCGGCGAGTTTGGAATCGGAAGCGGAGAGATGCTCGACGGCCTGGAGCCATTCCGGCTGCGGCGGTGAATTCACGATTCGTCCTCCACCGAGGGGGCTTGTTCGGCCATCTCGCGCTCCTGTTCGAGAGCGGAGAGCGTTTCGTCTTCGACCTTCCAATTGCGCAGTAATTTTACAATGACCTGGGTGGAAAATCCGGCACGCGCCATCATGCGAAAGATGCGCGTTGCTTCCTTCTGATCTAGGGGCTGCTTGAGGCGCTTGCGCTCGGTGAACTGGCGAGCAAGTTTCTCCTCGTCCACCTCGCTGTAGGTTTCGCCAATGGCGTTGCCGATGACGTCCGGGTGCACGCCCTTCGCTCTTAGATCCTGCACCACACGCAGGCGACCGAACTTTTCAGTGTCGCGGCGATAGGCGGAGTAGGAGGTTGCGTAGCTTGTATCGTTCAGATAGCGCTGCTCTTTGAGGCGCGCGGTGACCGCTTCGATCAAGGTGTCGCAGTCGGGTTGCTGCCCGGCGCGAGTGCGCATCAGGCGCTTCAGTTCGGCAACGGTCCGCATCCTGCGGCCCAAGGCGCCGACCGCATACTCGTACAGAGTGCTTTCCGTGTATATTTTCCTGGCCGCGCTTTTCTTCCATCCCATCGTTAGTACAGTTTCAGACCGATGGAGGATTTATGCAAGACATGAAAGTCCCGGCGGTTCAGAAGCGATACACCACGCCTGCACCGGCGCGTAGATGCCAGTCTCCGCTGTTTAAAAAGCTGTTATTAAAGCTCGTGTGGACAGCATCCGCACTTAGGCGCACACCAAATCTGCGATAGACATGCGCATCGACGCCGCCGCCAAGCGCATAAGAAAAGGCGGTGTCAGAGCTTTCATTTAACCTGCTGACATGAGAGACGCCTAAAAGGAAGTGTCCCCAAGGATTGAATCCACGACGACGATATGGGCCCTGAAACTTCGCTCCCCCCATGAAGGAGTGAATCGAATTGTTGTGGCTATAGTAGCCTCCAACATCGCCCTCCGCGGTGATAAGTCTGGTGAGGTAATAGCCCAAGTCGCCATTCCACCCATTCTTGCCAGAGGTGAAGTAGGAGTAACCAAAATAGGCTTCGAATTTCTTATTGGCTTCGGCTTTCTGCGCGAACGCACCTACGGCAAATAGCACAGAACAGGCACAGACTAGCAGCAACTTGCGCATTCGAGATCTCCTGTCGCACTGATCACATTTAGGGTGTTCGTTGCGTTGGAAGAAGATTTTTCACGCGAGGCTGCCTGAAATCGGAATTCTCAAACAAAAAACAACAGTGACTTAGAAGCGGCCCAACTGTTGCGAGAGCTGATCGCGAGTCGATTCCGCCGTGCCGGAGATTCCCTGCACGCGGAGCTTGAAATCATCCGGGTTGCTGGCGTTCTCAATCGCGGTCTCGTAGGAGATCAGGCCCTTCTGGAGCAGGTCGTAGAGCGACTGGTCGAAGGTCTGCATTCCGTACTGTGAGGTTCCCTGCTGGAGCGCTTCTTTGATGTTGCGGGTTTTTTCCGGGGTGGTAATGCACTCGCGAATGTAAGCGGTGGAGATGAGCACTTCTACGGCCGGCACCCGTCCTGCACCATCACAACGCTTGACCAGGCGCTGACTGATAACCGCGCGCAGCGTTGCTGCCAATTGGAGACGAATCTGCTTCTGCTCCGGAGGCGGAAAGACGCTGATGATCCGGTTCACGGTCTCCACGGCATCGAGCGTGTGCAGCGTACTGAACACCATGTGGCCGGTTTCCGCCGCATGGAGCGCAGTGGAGATAGTTTCCAGATCGCGCATTTCGCCAACCAGAATGACGTCGGGATCCTGGCGCAGGCTGGCCCGCAGGGCGCTGCCAAAAGTCGGGGTGTCGACTTCCACTTCGCGCTGATTTACGAAACCTTTTTTATCGCGATGGAGGAATTCGATCGGGTCCTCGATGGTGATGATATGTTCAGGCCGCGACGAGTTGATGCGATCAATCATTGCCGCAAGCGTGGTGGACTTACCCGAGCCGGTGACGCCGGTGACCAGCACCAGGCCGCGGGCTTCTTCGCAGATTCGTTCGGTGACCGCGGGAAGGAAGAGTTCCTCAAGAGCGCGAATCTTGGTAGGGATGACGCGGAGAACAATGCCCACATTGCCGCGCTGCTGAAATACATTGACACGAAAACGTCCGAGACCCGCAGCGCCGTAGGCCAAGTCGATCTCAGCACATTCTTTGAACTTCTGCTTCTGGCGGTTGGACATCATGCTGAAGGCCATGTTCAGCATGTCCTCGCCGGTGATACGGGGCTGATCGGTCAGGGGCACCAGTTCGCCGTCTACGCGCACGTGAGGGTAATTCCCGACCTTAAGATGAAGGTCGCTCGCTTTGCGCTCGACGGCTATGCGCAACAGGTCATCGATACTCATCGAATCTGTCTCTTCAAAACGAAAGTAAACCGAAGCTAACACGTTGCCGGTGCGGGCGCAATAAACGATTGCCTTAGCCCTTCGGAATACCCCGGGTTGACATCGGGTAAAGCGATGAAAAAATAGGAAACATTGGCTTAGGTAAAGCACCAGACGCGCGTTTCCGGTCAGGCAGCAATGATTGCGGCAATTATTGCCGTTGAAGCATCGATATATCCGATGGCTGTCGATACGGAAAGTCTTGGAAAGGCCGATGCTCACGACGAATTGCACTTTCCGCCCGGCCCAGGCGTGAATCTGCTGGCGTCAGTGCTGAAACAAAAGCGGTGGGTCGATCCGATTGCTCACTTCACTCATCTGGCTGCGGCCTATGGAGACATTGCTCACTACAAACTGGGGCGCAGAAGCATTTTGTTTTTGAATCACCCGGAATACATCCGCGAAGTGTTCATCGTTCAGCACGCAAACTTCGTCAAGGAACGCACCCAGCAACGGGCCAAGCTACTGCTGGGCGAAGGCATGATCACTGCCAGCGGCGCGATGCACAAGCGGCAGCGGCAGGCAGCGGCTCCGGCATTTCACCGGCAGCGGATTGCGGCACATGCGGATGAAATTGCGCGCCGGGCAGCGGAGTTGCGCGATCAGTGGGCTGCGGGCCAACCACGCGATGTGCATCGCGAGATGATGACCCTCGGATTGGGGATCATCGGGGCAACAATCTTCAGCACCGATCTCGGCGAGGAAGTTCACGCGCTCAATCGCGCCGTGGCCGACATCATGAACGTGTATAACGCGGTGGTTCTGCTGCCCGGAATCCGGCTGTTGCTGCATATACCCTTTACTCCGCTGCGAAAGTTCGTGCATGCCCGGAAGAAACTGCACGAGGCGGTGGACAGGCTGATCGCTGAACACCGGAATCGCAAGGCGAATGAGCGCGGCACAGATCTGCTCACATTGCTTCTGGATGCGCAGAAAGAACAAGGTTGGAGCGACGAATACGTGCGCGACCAGGTAGTAACCGTGATTCTTGCAGGGTATGAGACTACGGCCATAGCCCTGACCTGGACCTGGTATCTACTGTCACAGAACGCGGGCGCAGAGGCAAAGATGCACGAGGAAATTGACCGGGTGCTGAACGGACGGCTGCCGGCTTACGATGATTTGCCGCGCTTGCGCTATACGGAGATGGTCATGGCCGAAGCCATGCGCTTGTATCCTCCGGCGTGGGCGATGGGCCGGCTTTCATTGCAAGAGTTTCAACTGGGGAAGTACCGCTTGCCGGCCGGAACCACCGTACTTGCGAGCCAATACATTCTGCACCGCGACGCGCGCTTCTTTCCCGATCCATTACGCTTCGATCCAGAGCGCCATGCTCCGGAAGCAAAAGCAGCCCGCACCAAGGGTTCCTACTTTCCGTTCGGCATGGGACCTCGCCAGTGCATTGGCGAGGCACTTGCATGGATGGAGGGCGTACTGGTGCTGGCGACGCTGGCGCAGCGCTGGAAACTGCGGCACGATGAGCGGCACGCGGTGGTGGCGGAGCCGCTGTTTACGCTTCGTCCAAGGGGAGGAATGCCGATGACGGTCGAGGGCCGCTAATGACGACAAGAATGGACGCGGCTCTGCTTATGCAGAACCGCTCTTGAAAGCAAAAGCGCGGAGCTTTTAGCCCGCGTTTGCGACTGCATGGGACGGACTAAACGCTGGCCTTTTGCCGCACCGGAACGGGCGTGAACCAGTTGTAGCGATCGGGCTTGCTGCCGTCAAAGATGCTGAAGAGTTCCTTGCGGATCGCCTTGGTAACGGGGCCGACACTACCATCCCCAACGTTAATCTTATCGACCGAGCGGATCGGCGTGACTTCAGCGGCCGTGCCCGTGAAGAAGACTTCGTCGGCAATATAGAGAAGCTCACGGGGAATAACCTGCTCGACGACGCTGATGCTCAGATCCTGTGCGATGCGCAGCACGGAGTCACGGGTGATGCCGGCCAGCACCGAGTTGCCAAGCGGCGGAGTAAATAGTTTGCCGCCGCGCACAAAGAAGAGATTCTCGCCGGAACCTTCGCTGACGTAACCGTTGACGTCCAGCGCAATGCCTTCGACGTAGCCGTTGAGAACGGCCTCCATCTTGATGAGCTGCGAGTTCATGTAGTTCGCGCCTGCCTTGGCCATTGAGGGTAAGGTGTTCGGAGCAAGCCGGGTCCAGGAGGAGACGCAAACATCTACGCCGACGTCCTCCGATCCACCAAGGTACTTACCCCAGGGATAGTTGGCGACATAGCACTCAGTGGGAAGGCCGATCGGATTCACCCCGAGTTCGCCATAGCCGCGGATGATCAGAGGACGGACGTAGCAGGGCCAAACCCCGTTGGCACCGATGGTTTCCACCATGGCGTCGACAAGTTGCTGACGGGTGTAGTCCACCGGAATACGGTAAATCTTCGCTGAATCGAGAAGCCGCTGCATGTGGTCCTGAGCGCGGAAAATCGCAGGGCCAGTCGGCAGCTCATAACAGCGGACGCCTTCGAAGACGGAAGAACCATAATTGACGACATGCGTCATGACGTGAATCTTGGCATCATCCCAGTCGATGAGTTTTCCGTTGTGCCAGATTTTTTCAGTGGGTTTGACGGGCATGTTGCGCGCTCCTCGGAAATAGCAAAGATTAATTATAAGACACGGCGGAGAGCAGAACATCCGATTCCACCGCGCCAGCAGGACTGGCGCGGCAAGAATTCGGCAGCGACGACGGCGAAAAACTATGCAGAGCAGACCTCGGACGGGGACAACCCCAGCCACCCCATTCCAGAACTGCAAAACGATGGCTTAGGAATGGGCGGCATCGTGTTTTTCGCCCGTAGCAATGGCGCTCGCAAGTTCGCGAACGAACAGTTCTGCGTCCGTGACAAGGCCGAGGGCCTGAAATGTCCCACGATCCGCAAGTTTCGTAACCACGGCTGGATTGATGTCGACGGCTACCACTTTTGTTGAGGCCTTCAGCATATTGCCGGTGGCGATGGAGTGGAGCATGGTCGCAATCATCAGCACCATCTCGACTCCGACAAGTGCGGAGCGCATACGGACCTGCGCTTTGGCGGTATCGGTAATCACGTCCGGCATGGGGCCATCATCGCGAACGGAGCCGGCAAGGACCAGATCCACGTTGTTCTTAATGCACTCGTACATGATGCCTTCTTGCAGGAATCCACTCTCGACAGCCTGGCGAAGCGAACCAACGGAGCGAACGGCGTTGATCGCGGCCATGTGGTTACGATGTCCACCCGGGACCGGCTGGCCGTTGTGGAGGCAGACTCCGAGCGATGTACCGAACAGTACGCTCTCTACATCGTGAGTGGCGATGGCGTTTCCACCGAACAGGACCTGTACGTATCCGTCCCGAATCAGTTTCGCCAACAGAGGTCCTGCACCGCTGTGTACGATGGCTGGCCCGGCAACGACGAGTATTCTGCCTCCGCGGCCACGAATTTCCCGCATCTGCTTGGCAATTTCCTCGATGACGAGGCGCTTGGGATGTTCAGACGAAACATTGCTGCCCATAAAGCTGAAAATTTCGCGCTCACGAGAGCGCTGGGGAGGCAGGATGCGGATGCCGTCGTGGCCGACAACCACGAGTTCTCCCTTGCATACCGCCGAGGACGGAATCATGTGAGCCTCGGAATAGGCGGGGCTGACGACGATGGCCAGATCCATCTCGGTGTTCCGCACCTCGACCCAGCGGCCATTGAGGCGCACCTGCGTGGGCAGGTGAGTGGTCGAGTAGAATTCCGGCGGCAGAACACCGTCGGCAGGCGCAGGGAGATAGGACACGTCATCGCGCGAGGCCAGTACGGCGCCGAAAGACTGAAGCGCCATGAGGATGCTCTCCAGTTTCTTCTCCGTATCGGCATGAACCTTCAGGCGTGCGAAGGAAACCTCGTCCTTGGCGCGGCCGACTTGGATCTCCTGAACGTCAAAGGAACCGCCCATGTCCATGATGGTGTCAAAGGCGCGTGGGAGGGTCCAGGAATCGATAATGTGTCCTTCGAGAGTGACTTCTTCGCTGAGTGAGGTCATGGGTCCTTTTCATCCTGTTGAGGCTGCCAGTGGTTAGGTACAAGCGGCCCGGAATTTGCGCTGCCGAATCGTATTCATCTTCAAGCAAAAAGGCCCACAGGCTATATGCCTGCGGGCCGGAGATGAGTGCTTTGTGATTACAAGTACTGAAGCTCTCTCCACGCAGGCAGGCCCTCGACCGACGGTCGCGGCTGCGGTTGCGGGTTTGAGCTCTGAAGCTTCATTGAATCTAAATTCTGCGTGAAGTAAACGCGAATGTCAACCCCGTGCCCTTCCCTGATGGTTCCGCCAAATCGCATGGGTGACCACTATCACTGGCGACGAGTGACTCTTATCACTGATGTACCCACAACCGCATGGTACTCTCCAGCGAAATTGTGCAACGTGGGGCGATGGAGTTCGCCAAAAACCGCCGTGGCCATGGCCCGGCTGATGACTCCTACTAGATTGCAGGAGCGCGTACTCTATGCCGCTGTCGACGGTTCGTTCCATTCTTACAAGTGAGCGGCCTACCCGCCTTACCCAGAACTTATCCGAACACTTTCGGATTGCTCGGCACGTTTTCCTGGTCGCAGCCCCAGTTGGTGCCCTCGTAGGCGTCGCCATCGCCGGCTACGATTACACCGTGAACGTCCTGCTATGGGAGCGCTTTACTCACCGGTTTTCCCCGCTGACGTTATGTTTCTTTCCGATCATCGGGATGCTCGTCACCGGATTTATTCTGTCTTTCTTCAAGGTCAAGTCTTCCTCGATGGCGGATGAGGTGGTCCTTGCCTATCATCGCCCCGAGACCGGGATCGATTACAAGACCGCGGTTCCGAAGTTTACGGCATCGGTCGCGACCATGGGATTCGGGGGCAGCGCAGGAATGGAGGGCGCCAGTAAATGGGTTGGGGCGACCATCGGATCATTCCTGCAATGGCGCATAAATAAGGTCAAGCGCCTACGTCTGCTGCACGGCCGGGTCGAAACCATCATGCTGGCCGGAGCGGCGGCGGGAATTTCCGCTATCTTCAAGGCTCCCCTGACCGGGGCCATCATGGGAATCGAGTCGCCCTATAAGCACGATCTGGCTCATGAGTCTTTGATCCATGGACTGGTCGCGGCTTCCACCAGTTACGTGACCTATACGTGCCTCCGGCCTTCGACACCGTACTTCCCTATCCACTTCACCTATCACCTGCAGATGCGTGACCTGTTGCTTTGCTTGCCGGTCGGTCTGCTGGGCGGCCTGCTCTCGCATCTGTTCCTGTGGGTTTTGGGCAGAATCAAAACGACGTGGAAGCGCTGGGGCGCTCCAGGCCCGGTGAAGCACCTTTGCGGCGGCGTGCTGGTGGCGGCGGTGGCGCTGATTGCGTACCTGACTCTTCACGTGCCCGTGACGCTGCAAGCCGGATTACCAATTGCCAATGGATTACTGAACGGGAAATATGTACTGTGGGCCTGCATCTTTATCCTGTTTGCCAAGTTGCTGGCCACTGCGTTGACCTTTGGGACCGGCGGTGTGGGCGGCTTCTTTGTGCCCTCGGCCACCATTGGTGCCGCCATGGGAGCCGCCTGCGACGCGGCATTCCACCCCAGTCAGCCGGGGTTGTTTACGCTGGTTGGAATCGCGGCATTCACCGGTGCAAGCTACAACAGCCTGCTGTTCGCCGCCGTCTTCATTGCCGAGGCCACGGGTAGTCCTGCACTGGTCGTCCCGGGTCTGCTGGCGTCGTGTACTGCCTTTCTGGTTTCGGCCGGCATCTCAAACTCTCCGTCGCAAGCACAACGACGGGATAGCGACGAAGCCGTTCTGGCGCGCATGTCTTGTCGCGACTGGATGACCACTCGCATCGTGGTGGCCCATCCCCTCGATCACCTATCGGATTTTATGGAGCGCTCGCTCGTCGAGCATTCCTTCCAGGGTTTGCCCGTGGTAGAGCCGAAAACCGGCAGATTCCTGGGCTTCGCGGAACTAAAGGCGCTCAATACCGTCCCCCGAAAAGATTGGCCGGCAACCGACCTGATCAGCACTATGGACCGCACTGCACGCACCATTTGTCCTACCCATTCCATGGCCGATGTTGAGGCGCTGCTGGCAGCGGGTCGCTACAACTACCTGCCGGTGGTTCACCCCAGAACGGATCAATTGTTGGGGATGGTTTCCTCCACCGATGTTCTCCGGGCGCGATTTCGCGCGCAGCAACTGCTCGAGGAACGGCAATCGCCCGAGCCTGGTGAAGTTCGTGTTGTCGTACCCCCGCAAGTTCAAATTCAGAACGAAAGGGCAAACTAGTGACTAACTTTCATTCCATGGCAGCTCTGCGCGTTTACTTGAAACAGGGTGATAACCGCCGCGCCACCACATGGTGGGGACGTATGTTCGAAAAACCGTTGTCTACCCACCTGGTCTATGCGGCGCTCGAAGCCGAGATTACCCATGCCGCAGTCTCTTTGGGACGAATCGGCTACAGCAAAGGCGCCCAGAACGTTAGTCACGACAACAGTGACATGCCCATGCAGACGCTTCCGGTATGTGTCGAGTTAGTCGCGCCCAGGAGAATTCTGGAACAGTTCATCCGCGATCAGCGGAAGCACCTTGCCGGTACAACATTGGTCATGCTTGAAGGCGTTCACATTTCCAGCATGTACTTGGACGAGGCGGAACTTCCACTCGACCAGTACCCGCATTCGGTCGAGTACATCTCGGCAGGTGATTCGGAACTCCGGGTTGAACATGTGCAGATTACGGATGAGGCATCCGCCCCGGCAATCGAGGCCAAGGCGGCGACCGCAGGTTAACGCGGGGAAACTCTGTACCGCATGAGTTGCCGCTGCATTGCCAGCGGCAACTCCGGGCCGCCTCAGTGATTGAATCCAGGCAGCTCTACGCGTTTCGCAATGTGGTCCTTAATCCAGTGGCCGTCCCACCATTCCTTCGGGTCAATCTGGACGCCATCGAGTTGCATCGCGAAGTGAATATGGTCGCCTCCGGCCATTCCGGTCTGGCCGCTTGTGCCCATGACCTGACCTCGTTTCACCATGTCGCCTTCGTGCACATTGATCTGGCTGAGGTGGCCGTAGATCGTCTGTAGCCCATATCCATGGTCGACCACGATGCAATTACCGTAGATGCCCAGCGGAGCCGCATATACCACCCGGCCATCGTTGGATGCTTCTACACCAACATGCTCCGTAACCGCGAGATCATATCCCAGGTGCACCTGCTGATCGATCTTCTTCCCTTGGTAAATATAGTTCCGCACATCGGCAAAGGTGGCCTCCGCCTGGGAATGCGCCTGCCGTGCGAAAGGCCGCGAAAATAAGAAGTGGTCCGCGGTCTTGAAGCGCAGATCTGCCAGCGCCTTGTTGTTGGCTCGCCGCATCTCGTTATTGATCTTCACAAAGCGCGCCACCGGATCGCCCGAGCCGGTTGGGTCAAGCTCATTGACCACCTTCTGAACGAACCGGTCGGTCAGCTGTAAATCGTGTACCGTGTACTTCGGTTGCTCATTCTTGGGAAACTGAAATGCCATTGGCCCGGTCGCTTCGTTGCCCGCGCCATTGGATGCATAAACCACCGGGACGGTGCTGGAGGGCATATTCCAGGCAAATGCGAAGAGCGAAAATAAGCCAGGCTTTCCTCCGGGCATAGGCCAAGCGCGAAATGTTTGATCGCCGACATGCACGCCCGCTTCCGTCCAAGTACCGGAGACGTTGAATGTGGCCAGATCAGCCATGCCCAGGTACAGGTAGTGTTGATCGGAATCGACGTTGACGACTGGCGGGCGCGTGACCACCGTCACCTCGCGCTCCCAGTGGGCTGTCTTGCGAAGCAGGCCGTTGGCGGTAGCATCGACCATCAGCATCGCCTTGCCGTCCCGAAGCTGCGGTGTGGTGCTGATGCCGGCCGTGAAGTTCCATGTGCCGTCGGTCGCGCGCGAAGGTTGTGCGCTTTCCCACAGACGATACCGGGCGCCGTTCTGCTCGACAAACGCTGAGACACTACGAACCCCATGCGGAACGTGAACGTGAACGGTGATGGGAGTGGACTGACCGATGGTGGTGACGGGTGATGGCAGATCCACAACAGGCGTCGCCGAAGAGGCCAATAGAAGCGCAATCGGCAATAGGACTACGACGATAACAATAACCAAGGCTTTTCGCACAGCGTCATTGTAGCTCGCCTGAAGCCAGCCGTGGATCGGGGGTTGAACCTAATTTAGAGACTACTTTTGTTCCGCTGAAGTTTTTGTCAGGACGACGACTCGCATATTTCCCAATTCTATTTCGCCCGCAGCAGGAGAACGGGCACGCTGATGCTGTGCTGGACCCGGATGGCGGTAGCGCCTAGAAATAGATCGGCCACGAAGCGGTGCCCGTGGGTGCTCATCGCCACCAGATCGCAGCCCTTCTGCTGAACCCATTTCACGATTTGCTCGACCGGCTCGCCATAAGCTAACTCTGCCGTGGTTGGAATTCCCACGGATGCCAGCTCCGTCCTCACCTTCTCTAAATACGCGGTGTCTTCTTTGATTTCCAGACTGACCGCGTCCGAGCCATACGTTCTAGCCGCCCATCCGTCGGCCACATGAAGCAGTACCACGCGGCTTTGCGCGAACTTCGCAAGCTGTTTGACGTGCTCGATAATCGCCCGGTCAGTCGATGTGCCGTCCAACGTCACGAGAATGGTGCCGTACATGGTGGTCCGTTTCTGCCGTCCCAACTTCATCCCCCGGCGATGACCTGCCAAGCAGCTTTCAGCGAGTCCGGCAAACCGTAAATGTCCATTGCGGTAATGAGAATAGCACTAGCCCAACCAGCAATTAGCAGAAACCAGCCGAGCTTCCATTTGCCCATCCTCTTCCTGGAACCCGTGAACTGCAGGAGTGGAAACATGGCGAATGGAAGTTGCAGCGCGAGCACCACTTGGCTCAAGGTCAGCAGATCGGTAACGCTGCTGTTGCCGCGCACGCCGATAATGAAGACCGCTGGGAGGATGGCCAGAGTGCGGGTGATGAGGCGGCGCACCCACGGCTGGATGCGCCAATGCATGAACCCTTCCATCACAACTTGCCCGGCAAGAGTGCCGGTAATCGTGCTGCTCTGTCCGCTCGCCAGCAGCGCCACCGCAAACAGCGTGCTCGCAAAGGTCGTTCCCAACAAGGGCGCCAGGGTCAGATAGGCAACCCGAATCCAATCACTGTCGGCGCTGAATTTAACGATCTGACCACCGGCAACCGCGATGCTTTCCTTGCCAAAGAATACCGTCGCCGCAAGCACCAGAATCGCCGCGTTGACGAAGAACGCAATGGTCAGGGCCACCGTGGAATCGATCGTGTTGAATTGAATCGCACGCCGGATGGACGGTTCATCCTTCTGCAACTGGCGGCTCTGTACCAAGGCCGAGTGCAGGTACAGGTTGTGCGGCATCACGGTCGCGCCGATGATCCCGATGGCGACGTAGATCATCCCGACTTGACGAAAGCGCGGCGAAATCAGGGCTCGTCCCATTTCCAGAAAGCTGGGCTGGGTCTGTGGGAGAACAAACAACTCGATGAAATAGCAGACGGCGATGGTTCCCACCAGAAGCACGACAACCGCCTCGATGGTGCGCATCCCGAACCGTTGCAAGGCCAGAAGCAGGAGTACGTCCAAGCCGGTGATGATCACCGCCCATAGCAGCGGAATGTGAAACAGCAGGTTGAGCGCTACGGCACTGCCTAGCACCTCCGCAAGGTCGCAGGCACCAATCGCCACTTCGCTCATTAACCAGTTGGGCCAGCGGGTCCATCGGGGATACCAGTCACGGCAGCATTGAGCAAGATCCTTGCCGGTTACCACGCCTAGTCGGGCGGAGATCACCTGCATGAAAATGGCCATCAGACTGGCTAGGCCAACCACCCACAAAAGTCCGTACTTGTATTGAGCTCCGGCTTGCAGGTCCGTTCCCCAGTTGCCGGGGTCCATGTAGCCAACGCTGACCAGAATTGCCGGCCCCACGAAGGCCCTCCACTGTTGCCAGAAACCGGCTTGATGGGGCGGCACCTGGACGGTTCCATGCACCCCCTCCAGAGAGAGATGGCCGCCGTCTGGATCAGCAACTACGCCGGCCGTTGGTGCCGTGGCGTCTGCATGCTTATCTCCCGTCCTTCTCATGTATGCCCCCTCCGGAAAAGCCGCTCCCTTAACCCCGCTCCCGTCTGCTCACAACTAACTACGCTATCGCTATTACACTTCAGACTTTCTGCTTCCTCCCTGAACCTCTTACCATAGTATGGTTCCGCATTCTGCATCAGTCCCAGCAACCGCTTCCAGATATTCCTGAAAGTAAGGCGATGATCATCGCAGATCTAGATGGCAAGCAGTCTATCACTGCACAAATGAATACCTTGTGGAGCGTGATTCGCTCATCCCATCTTTAAGTTTAGCTGACGAGCAGTCAGCGAAAACTGCAATAAGTTGTTATCACTTGGAGTTGGCGTGTGAGCGGCACACGAGCGCCGACGAGATGGCTTATCTCAGGGAAAGGTTGCCTTTATTTTACAATCTCAACGGTGACGGGAATCACAGAGGCGCAGAAATACGTATGTTACCTTAGCGTCACAAAGCGTGGGGATGGCTAGTTTCCATCTTGCCAACGCTCAGCAAACGCCAATAGTACGACGACACATACACGAGAAGACTAAGTGTCCGTAACACACCCTGATTGGGCGTGCTACAAAACTGTCTTCGTAATGCGTTCAAATAAACATTCACTAAATATTCACTGAATGTTTATTCACTTTAGGCAACGACAGCTGCTCTGTCAAGCATTCGATTTGCAGCAGGGGAGAAACTCTTTCGGCCGCGCCTGACTTGGAACGCAAGTGTAACTAGCTTTTGCAATTTGTTTTAGATCCATCGCTTTGTATCTCGATAACACCGAGCCCGAGGAGCTTAAGAATATGGCAACCGCAGCACCCGCCAGAGAACTGGAACTTCTACCACCGAAACCCCTCCAAGACAGAGTGGCCCTCGTCACCGGCGGCGCGCGCGGCATTGGCCGGGCAATTGCACTTGAGCTTGCCAGCCGTGGTGCGGCGGTTGCGGTCAATTACCGATCCAGTTCCGCGGCGGCCGAAAGGCTTTCGGGTGAGATTCAAGACATAGGCGTCGAAAGCATGCTGATCCAAGGCGATGTCTCTTCCAAGGAGGATTCCAGGCGCGTGATGGAAACCGTCATGGACCATTTCAAGCAGCTCGATATCCTGGTGAACAATGCCGGGATCACACGTGACCGGACGCTTCGCAAGATGACCGACGAGGAATGGACGGATGTACTGAACACCAACCTGAATGGAACGTACTTCTGCACCCGCGCCGCAGTGCCGTCGATGATCGAAAGAAAGTTCGGGCGTATCGTCAATATCGCCTCGTTCGTCGGCCAGGCGGGCGCCTATGGTCAGGCAAACTATGCGGCCAGCAAAGGTGCAATTATCGCCTTTACCAAAACCATCGCCCTGGAACTGGCGCAATACAACATCACCGCAAATGTCGTCGCACCGGGCTATACGGCAACCGACATGGTCGCCGGCATCCCGGCCCACGTTCTTAAAGAGATTGAATCTCGAATTCCTCTCAAGCGACTTGCGGAGCCGCAGGAAATAGCCAAAGCCGTAGCGTTCCTGGTCACCGATGGAAATTACATCACCGGCCAGCAGCTGAACGTAAACGGCGGCGTTTATATGTAAGTCGGCCATTCGACGTTTTACCGGGGGGTTAGCTGTCCATGCTTTCTGATGGCGCGCTAACCTCCGGTCATTCTTTATCTAAATCTCATAAGTATCCCCGGAGGACATCATGGATGCCGCAATGGACGAACCGTTGTCTGACTACCCCGATCCTTCCCAGGCGCCCGGCAGAGAGATCAACTGCATGGATCATGCTTCGTGCACATTTAGCTATCCCGACCCGTCACTGGTACTGGAGCGAGTAAGCGGCTGCCTAGAGGATGCTATTCGCTCGTTTGCAGAAGGAGATTCGGAGCAGGCATGCCGGTATCTGACCGAAGCCAACCTCGCCTTCGAGTCATCCCAAACTGAGGTGAAATCCGAAGCCGCAGTCGCACCAATTTCAAGAGGAGACCGCACGTCCTCGCGTCCGGTTGAGCGGGCGGAGCCTCATTTAGCCCGAGCGGCAACTGCTTAAGCCACCCCAAGAAACGTTCTGCACCAAAGTTACGCAAAAGGACAAATCTGCTGGACGAAAAGCAAAAAGGCAAGGGAGCCCGATGAAACCGTTTTTGATTAATAAGCATGGCCGTATTGTTCTTCCTTTTAACTTCTTTCCAGAGATGGACTTTTCTGTAATTGAAACCCTCGACCATCTGAAGACCGTGATTGCCAGGGATTTCGGCGAAAAATCCCCCTCCGCGAAAGACATGATGGACCGATTGCAAGCCGGTAAGTACAAATCACGCTACGAACTCTGCCGCGAACTCGCTCTGAACCTTTACTGGACCAATCGTTATGCGCTGACCATGTACGAAGAGCGTCCGACTCGTTGGGCCGACCTTCCCCGCCACCGCGAAGATGTCTTCCTTCCCACTTGCACACCGTGGGATTCAGCTCGTGTGGCCGGAGCCATTCAGGATGGTTACAACGCATTGCCGAATCAGTGGCAAGCAGAAACCGAAGATGAAGCATTCGGTTTGCTGCTCAACGGATTCCGGAGCAAGCCGAGCGCGGGTGGAGACGTCCATCCCATCTTGCCGACGGTTGGAGAACTACTCGCTTCTCGCAAGGGAAAAACTCTTCGCCTCTTCAAATACAATCCCGACTATCCGGGATACAGCTATGACGACGTGATTCACTACGCGCACGATGTTCCAGAGTTGGAAGCATTAATGCGCCAGGCGATGATCCTGCACAACCAATACCGATGGGATCCAGTGACCTGTGCGTGCGTTGACGTCAGCCAGCTAAAAGATGACGACTTCGTGATTGCTTTGCATCCGCGTAACAATGCAGTTCTTCAGTTTATTCGCCGGGCGAAACGCAACCACCAGGCGCACTCGGCTCGCTTCGCCATGCCCGCAACTCCTGCTCTCTCTGCGCCCGTGGAACCGTACAAGCCGATTGAAGTGCGCAAGCAGTTCAAGGTAATGCCGCGACTGGAAGGGCTCGCGGTTTATGAAGGTGAAGTTGTCTGCAGCAATGCCGATCTTATTCGGAATCATGCGTTCAGTTGGTCCCGGATGACGGAGGCCGAAATCGCGGAGAAGACCGGGATCGAGGAGCGCCGCTACAGCGAACTGAAGCTTGAGCAAATGGCCTTGCTAGCGGCGCGCGCCGCTTTGACAAAGTCCGGGCGCAAGCCTTCTGAAATTGGCGCAATCCTGTTCTGCAGTTGCACCAGCATCCGAATGATCCCATCCACCGCCTGCTGGCTCGCCGGAGAGCTTGGGATCATGCAGACCCATGCCTCCAATGACATTGTGGCCGCCTGTGCCGGCATGTCATATGGCTTTTCTGAAGCCGTGCGGCTTCTTCAGGAGATCCATCGTCCGGTGTTGGTGGTGTGTGCGGAGAAGTTCTCTGACAAGATCGGAACCGTGCGCACCTCCCGCATGATCTTTGGTGATGGCGCAGCCGCCGTCATCATTGGGCCTGCCCCGGAAGGAGCCGCACCGGATATCGAGGTCATGCAGACCTACGCGGGCGGCCCATGGTCTGAGGTGAACTCCATCATCTGGCCCAATCCGGAGTTTGATAACAACATCACCGTGTATGGGCCGGAGGTTAAATCGCTTGCAGCGCGCTATCTTACGCAGATGGTGGGAGAGCTTGCCGCGTTGAAGACTGAGGACGGACAAAGCCCCCTGCTTGACACCATCGACCTTGTGGTACCACATCAGGCGAACAAAACCATGGTCGAGAAACTGGCCGAGTCAGCAGGAATCCCACGCGACCACCTCTACTTCAACATCGAGCGCGTCGGAAACACCTCTGCTGCCAGCATCCTCATGGCGATTCGGGACGCGGTAGTCGACAAGCGAATCGACCGGCCCATGCGGATCTTTGCTCCTGGCTTCGGAGCCGGCGCGGTTGGTGGCTTCCTTGTCATGCGGGTAGATCCGGCAATCGTCTGCTGCGATCAACAACAGTCCGTGTCGGTTGAAGAGGGAGTGACGCAACCGCTGGCGGGTCGTGTGGCACTCGTGACCGGCGCTACGCGCGGAATCGGGAGAGCCATCGCGCTTGAGATGGGCCGTCGTGGCGCATCTGTCGCCATCAACTTCCGCGGTGATGCCGAAGCTGCAGAATCCATCGCACAAGAGGTTCGCAAACTGGGCGTTGGCTGCATGGTGATTCAAGGCGATGTCGCAAAAAGTGAGGACGCGCAAAGAATCATCAGCACGGTTCTTGAGAAGTGGCAGCGCATCGACGTTCTTGTGAATAACGCCGGAATCACCAAGAGCAGCTCTCTACAAAAGGTGACGGACGAGGATTGGGAGCAGGTCATCTCGGTCAATCTGAGTGGCACTTTTAACACCACGACTGCCGCGCTGCCCGCCATGATCAACCAGCGCTTCGGTCGCATCATCAACATCAGTTCCGTAGTCGGCCAAACCGGAGCTCTCGCTCAAGCCAACTACTCCGCTAGCTACGGCGGCATCACGGCGTTCACTAAGACGGTCGCACTTGAGTCCGCAAAGTACAACATCACTGCGAACACCATTGCCCCGGGATACACGGCCACGCAGGAAATTCCTGAGAAGCTAGCCAGCCAGATCCGGGCTCGGATTCCTCTCGGACGTTTCGCTACTCCCAAGGAGGTGGCGAAAGCTGCTGGATTCCTTGCTGCGGACGCCGATTACATTACCGGCCAGGAACTGAACGTAAGCGGCGGATGCCACATGTAGGGCTTTGCGGTTCTCACCATGGGCGGCTTCCGGCCGCCCATGGTCTTGCTCGACCAAACCGGCTGGCTGCTTCGATTCCCATCTGAATGCATCTATTTAGCTATGCTGCACTGCAAAGAACAACTTCGACCAGAGTAGCTGCATCTGTTAGTTTAATAGTGACAATCGAGGTAATTATGTCCTTTAGTCTTTGCTGTAAGACGGCATTAGTCACTGGCGCTGGGCGTGGTATCGGGAGAGCGATCGCAACCAGATTAGCGGCCGCCGGTGCTAAGGTCATGGTGAACGATCTTGATGAAACCGCACTTTGCGAAACCGAAGATATTCTGCGTAGGTCCGGCCACAAGATCGACCACGCAACTGGGGATCTTACAGACCCTTCTACGCCGGATAAGTTGGTCCAGAAAACCATTGAAACATTTGGATCTCTGGATATTATCGTCAATAACGCAGGCTATAGCTGGGACGGAGTAATTCAGAAGACTACCGACGAGCAGTTCCTTGCCATGCTCGAAATTCATCTTATGGTGCCATTCCGTATTTTGCGAGCAGCGTCTTCCTACATTAGAGATTCGGCGAAGGCAGAAATCGCGGCAGGCAAAACCGTTATGCGCAAGGTCGTCAACATTACTTCCATTGCAGGAACCGATGGGAATCCCGGACAGGCAGGTTATTCCTCGGGCAAGGCAGGAGTAATCGGACTTACTAAGACGCTCGCCAAGGAATGGGGTCGCTATAACGTCAACGTCAATGCCGTTGGCTTTGGCCTTATCAATACGCGCTTAGTTCAGCCGTTAAGTGCGAGCGGTAACGCAGACGTGGAAATGCATGGGCACCATATTAAGATCGGGGTACAGCCAGCCATGCTGGAATCCATCAAACACGCCTGCCCGCTCGGTCGCCTCGGCACGCCTGACGAAGCTGCGGGCGCAGTGCTGTTCTTCTGCTCTCCACTTTCAGATTACGTTACCGGTGAAGTGCTGATTTGCGGCGGAGGTTTTCACTTCTAAAGACGCAAAGCACCAGTGAACGGATATATTGGCGCGGCTAAGCTTTGGCAGCTAATGCTTGCGGCTTCGCAATCACCACTGTTTCCTCTTCGAATTCTTCTACCATCACGCGAACCTCAATCCAGTGCTCAATGCTGTGCTCGTGGCCCGAGTCGTAGGATGTCACTTGTGGCCTGACAGTAGTGGTCTTGCTCTGTGGTTTGGTATTGTTTTTGTGAGACATCGGACACCCCTAAGACATCATGTGGCAAGATTCTAACCCGAAATTTATCGTGCCTATCCTGCCAAATTTTCCTGTCACATTGATATGTGCCGCATATCACATTTCGCCCTAACTTACTCCGAGCGGGAAGCCAACCACTCATCAAT
The DNA here is from genome assembly GCA_964563875.1 of uncultured Acidobacteriaceae bacterium. Taxonomy (GTDB): domain Bacteria; phylum Acidobacteriota; class Terriglobia; order Terriglobales; family Acidobacteriaceae; genus TOLSYN. Next base: position 59,171 of record CAZLZA010000003.1, on the reverse strand, counting down.
ATGAGGCCATGTGCGCTTGCTTGCCCCGCTTCCAGCCATGATTCCGATGTGCCCACCCGGAATTCTCATCAAGGTTTTGTCCGTGCTGCCAACCTTGGAATTTACGCTTTCGGACTGACAGGGTGGAGTGATGTGGTCGGCTTCCGCGATCACGGTCAGGAGGTTAGCCCGCAGGCGGCTTAAGTCCACCCGCTCGCCGCGAATCATCAGGGTTCCCTGCATCAACCGGTCATTACGATATAGATCGACGATCAGTTGACGAAAGACGCCGCCAGCCAGGGGTATGTTATCCGTAACCCAGGTGTTCATGGCATGCCAGGCTTCCATCACCTGCGGATTGTCGAGGTTATCCCACAGACGAAGGTAGTTGCCGACATAGTTCTCCACCGGCTTCAACGCCTTTGCCCCGTACTCGATCATCTCGGGAGGCATGTTGCCAAACGCGGCCAGCACTTTATCCACATCGAAGTAGCGTTCATCTACCCAGCGCGCGAAGGTGATATTTTCCTTTTTAGAGAAGTCGAGCGGCGCGGTGAGAAGAATCATATTCCGTAAGCCATCGTCTGGCCGCAGGGCAGAATAGATTGTGGTAAGAATAGCGCCAATACACCAGCCCAGCAGACTGAACTCGGTAGCTCCAGAGACCGCCTTTAACTTGCGAATCGCGCGCGGCATGTATTCGAGGGTGTAATCGTCGAACTTCAGATTCTTATCTTCGATGCCGGGTGCGCCCCAATCCAGCAGGTACACGTCGTAACCGTGGTGGATCATGAACTCAACAAAACTATGTCCTGGCCGTAGATCAAGAATATAAGGCCGGTTCATCAGCGCAAATACCAGAAGCAGCGGCACCGGGTGCCGTTCTTCTTTTGGCAGTACCGGAACATAGCGGTACAGCTTCGCCTTATTCAGCGTCCAGATCAATTCCTTCGGGGTCTGCGCAATGGCCGCCTGCGTCGTCAGCACCCTGGAGAGAGTCTGAAGCTTATTCTGCATGGCTGTGAACTGTGCGAAGTCAACCGGGAGGGCGGACATAAATTATTTAGTCACCTTTTTTGCAGTTTTGCTGGTTTTCCTGGGAGCCGCAGACTTCGCTTCTGATCCGGTCTTGGGCACAGGTTGCGAATGTTCCGGCTCGGCCTTGAGCGCACGATGCGATGGTTCTGATTCGGCCTTGGGCACGGGAGGCAGCGCGGCAGCGGTTGCGAGTTGGTAAATCTGACTCAGCTTCGCGTCCATGTCATCGAGCAACATTTCCAGGTTCGCTAACCGCTCGGCCAAGCTTACGAAATCGGCACGCGAGGGCATGTTCAGTTGCTCCAGCGCGCTGACCATCAATTTCTTCTGAGCGTCCCGGAACGGCGACGAAGCGGCCAGATACGTCTCCAGCATGGTTCCGCTGGCCTGGGCGTAGGCTTCTGAGTTCACGGCTTCGCCCGTGGCTTTCGCCCAAATGTCGATATAGGTATCTCGCAGTTCGCGCCACTGTTCCAGCGGGTCGGCGGCCTTCTTGCTTTCGGCTTGTGGGTCACTCATTTACACCTCCTTCGCAACAAGCATAATATCCTGAAGGATATGCGGAGCAGCGAAAATGCCGCCGGAACTGGCCACAGGCCGCTCCGCTTACCTCCAGGGATCGTGTCCATTTCAAGAACCGATTATGCCTTAGCTGCGCTAGTCTTCAAAGGCTTCGTGGCAAGTTTCAGGAATTCTTTCTGGGTTGCAACCATAGTGTCGACGCCGCGCTGAACCGAATCCGTAACTGCTTCAACCGGTGTGCCGGTGACGCCGGGTTGCTGCTTCACGGCCTCATTCATCGCCTTGGCCTGCTTCGCGGCAAAGTCCAGAACCGAATTCTGGGCAACCACCGTGCGATCCACCGATTGCTGAATCACGTTGGTGATTTCAGCCTTCGTCTTGCTGGCATCATGGCTGCATTCCTTGGCTGCATCGAGCACCGCGGTGCTCTGCTCAACCGTCAGATCCAGCAGGCTCTTCTGAAGCGTGACATAGCCCTCAAAAGCCTGGCCAGCCAGATCGAACAGGAAGAAACCAGGCAGCGACGTCCCCTTGAATGCCTTTTTGTACGAGGCCAGAACCTCGGCATTCTGCTCAACCGCTAAATCCAGGGAGGTCTTGCTCATTTCGACAACCCGCTCTAATCCCTTGTTGAACAAGGTCGCGTACGCTGCCGGACAGTAGGTGGCTTCGGTGGTTTCCGCTTCCGTATTGGTTGACTTGGTGTTCGTGTTCATGTTCCCCTCCTTGATGGGGCTGTGCGCGGTATCAAAGCTAATGCTGCAAATATTGCTGCGAATATTGCTGCAATGCAGCATACCGCATTATGTCCCTACTGGCGATCGCCTGTCAAGCGGGCGAAGTTAAAAAATGGATAAGAAGAAGATCATCATCAAGAAGTACGAAAACCGCCGTCTCTACGATGCCACCCACAGCAAGTATGTGAACCTGGACGAAGTGGCGAGGGCGGTTCAGGACGGCTATGACGTCCAGGTGCTGGACGCCTCGACCGGAGAGGACCTCACCCGTCTGGTGATGACTCAGATCATCACGGAAAGCGCCAAGGGGCCGGACTCGGCTTTCCCCCTCGACATTCTGCGCGAGATGGTGGTCGCCTCCGGAAAGGCCAGCCAGGAGAGCGCCCTGAATTACATGCGCGTGGTGGCCGACATGTACAAGGATGCCTTGCGCGGCCTCTCCCATACCATGAGCCCGTTCGAGATGATGCAGAATATGATGATTCCTCCTGCTTCCGGCGCACCAGGGGAACCGGAAAACGAAGGCCGTGCCAGCGATTCGAAGCCGCAGGAGCCAAATGCCGATGTGGAATTGCAGGAGTTGAAGCGGCGAATCCAGGAGTTGGAGGCCTTGGTGTTAAGGCGCGGAAAAGCGCCCTCGCATTCTAAGAAAAAAGTCCGTCGCCGCGCGAGTTCCTGACGTCAAGCGAACTCAACGCGCTATGGATGTCAGCTCCGCTCGCGCAGCCGGGTTGCTCCCCCCGGATGTTCCCACAACTTTCTAAGGATGATTGTGATTTCCTATAGACACTGGACAATTCCTGCTATCTACTTTATGCATTCTCGTCGTTTTCGCTGCCAGGTTCTTTTTCACCGGAGGCAACGACAGCGCAATTTAGAGCCAAAACCATTAAGAATAACCGCCATGAATGCCCGCGACATTCGCCGCGGATTCCCGCTGTATGAGAGTGTGACCGGCTGACTCAATATCATATTCCGGGACCGGGGATGGAGGGTGATCTTGTGCGCTCTTTTGAAAACCTGTGCGCCACAGTACGCTAATATTGGCTGCCACACGTCTTGGAAGTTTATACTTTTGTTGTACTTGGAGTAGTCGCAATGTATAAGATCGTTGACGCCCGCGTCGTCGGATTCAAAATCAAGCAGTTCGTCATCGAGGCGCCCCGCATCGCCCGCAAGCAAAAGCCTGGACAGTTCATCATTCTGCGCCTGCATGAGAATGGCGAACGCATTCCGCTGACCATAAAGTGCTCCGATCCCGCGGCTGGCACGGTCACCATCTGCGCGCAGTCAATTGGCAAAACCACTACGCTGCTGAACTGCCTGGAAACCGGTGACTACATTCTGGACATCGTTGGCCCGCTCGGCCATCCCTCGGAGATTGAAAACTTCGGCACGGTGGCGATTCTTTCGGGCAGCGTGGGCACCGCCATGGCGCTGCCCACGGCCAATGCTCTGAAGCAAGCGGGCAATCACGTCGTCTTCATTGAAGGGGCACGCAATACCGAGATGGTGGTCTTCGAACAGGAAGTGCGTGAGGCCAGTCACGAGACCTACATCATGACCGATGACGGCAGTTGCGGGGAGAAAGGCCTGGTCACGCAAAAGCTCACGGACCTGATCTCCGGCGGACGCAAGATCGACTATGTACTGGCGGTTGGCCCGGTGCCGATGATGCGCGCCGTGGCGCAGGTGACCGTGCCGCTCGGCATCAAGACCATGGTGAGCCTGAACTCAATCATGGTGGACGGCACAGGCATGTGCGGCGGCTGCCGTGTGCTGCTCGGCAATCAGAGCAAGTTCGCCTGCGTGGATGGCCCGGAATTTGATGCCTCCGTCGTGAACTTCGAGGTGCTGATGCAGCGCAACGCGAGATACCGCGATAAGGAATGTGAGTCGCTCAAGCGCTTTGAAGAAGATAAGGTTGAGGAGTTGGCGCGGCTTCGGGCTCAGTTCGCCACCGGGGAGACGAACAATGTCTGAGAAGAATCTGCTGCCAATTAACCAGCGGCTGAAGATTGCGCGCACTCAAATGCCGGAGCTAGACCCGGAGATTCGCAGCCGCAACTTTGAAGAAGTGAACCAGGGTCTACTCCCGGCCGACGCGCAAACCGAGGCCACCCGCTGCGTCGCCTGCGCCAATCCCGGCTGCGAGGTGCAATGCCCAGTGGGTGTAAAAATCCGCGAGGTGGTGGACCTGATTTACGCCGGTGACTACCTGGCGGCGGCGGCGAAGATTCGCGAAGACAACTCTCTGCCCGCCATCACCGGTCGCGTCTGTCCGCAGGAGACCCAGTGCGAAGGCGCATGCTTACTGGGCAAGCGAGGCGAGTCGATCGCCATCGGCAATCTGGAACGCTTCGTCGCTGACTTCGAGCGCACCAGCGGACAACTTGGCCTGCCGGTCAACGCTCCTCCGACGGGCAAGAGTGTCGCCATCGTCGGCAGCGGTCCCGCCGGCCTCAGCGCCGCCGGAGACCTGGTCCAGAAGGGCCATCGCGTACGCGTCTTTGAAGCGTTGCACAAACTCGGCGGCGTTCTGGTTTATGGCATTCCGGAGTTCCGCCTGCCCAAGGCAATTGTAAGCGGCGAGGTGGACAACCTGCGGAAGATGGGCGTCGAGTTTGAAACCAACGTCGTCGTCGGCAAGAGCGTGACCATTGACGAGTTGATGCACGAGGAGCACTACGACGCGGTTTTTGTCGCCACCGGCGCTGGACTTCCCAAATTTCTTAACGTTCCAGGCGAGCACTTCAACGGAGTGTACTCGGCCAATGAATTCCTGACCCGCGTGAACCTGATGCGTGCCTATCAGTTTCCTGAATGCGATCAACCGGTTTTCGACTGTCGCGATCGCGACGTAATTGTGGTCGGCGGCGGCAACACTGCGATGGACGCGGTGCGTACGGCAAAACGTCTCGGTGCACGAACCGCAACCTTGGTCTATCGCCGTTCTGAAGAAGAGATGCCCGCCCGCGCCGAAGAGGTGAAGCACGCCAAGGAGGAGGGCGTGCAGTTCCGCATGTTGACCAACCCGATTGAATTTCTGGGCGACGAGAAAGGCTGGCTGACCGGCGCACGTTGCGTACGCATGGAGCTAGGCGAACCAGACGCCAGCGGCCGTCGCCGTCCGGTGGTAATTCCAGGCTCGGAGTTCTTGCTGCCCATACATCTGGCCATCATCGGACTGGGCACCACGGCGAATCCGTTGATCCAGAGCACCACGCCGGATTTGAAAACCACATCACGTAAATACATCTCGACCGACCCGGAGACCACCCGCACCTCCAAGCGTGGCGTCTTTGCCGGTGGCGATATCGTAACCGGCGGCGCGACGGTGATCCTAGCCATGGGCGCAGGCCGCAGGGCCGCCGAGTCCATCCACGAATACCTGACCACCGGGGTCTGGGAGACAACACCGCCCAAGCTCTAGCCGCACCCTCGAAGGGTGTGCGGCTTTTCCAGTTGCCCCGTCGGGCAATCTCACCCTCCGATTCCCAATTGTTCCAAAAGGACTACGGCCAGCACTCAGTTGACCGCAGTCCCTTTGCTCTTTGGCGGCTTCGGTGTGGTCTCCACAGTCTCTTTCGCAGGCAAAGTGTCGACTGCGTGCTGAGCCGAATTCTCAATCATCGGCGCAGGTTTGCTGTTAACTCCAGGCTGCACCTTCGCCGTCTCGCTTCCGCTCTTTGTCTCCTTCACTGCGAGGTCCACGATCGCTTTCGCAAGCAGTGTGTCTTCCTGCCGCTGAACTACATCTGCAACCGTCTCGGCAGGAGTGCCGTTTGCGCCGGGTTGCGGCTTCGCGGCTTCGCTCACTGCCTCGCTCTGTTTGGCGGCCAGAGGCACGATCTCCTTCGCAATCAGCGCGCCTGCGTTGTGCTCAATCGAGTCCTTGACCGCCGGAGTATGAGCACCAGCAACTTGCTGCTTCAGAACTTCGTTCGCTACCTTGATCAGCTTCGGAGCGGCTTCCGGAACTGATTTCCTGGGCGTAACCCTGCGATCCGCCATCTGTTGGTTAGCCTGGGCAATTCCAGACTTCGCCGTCCCCGCATTGCGGTTATTTCCCTGGGCCGCCTCGAGCACAGCGCTGCTCTGCTCCACGGTCAGATCCAGCAGTCTCTTCTGCAGCGTGACCCAGTCCTCGAACGCTCGACCGGCGAGATCAAGCAGAAAAAAACCAGGCAGGGACGAGCCTTTCAGCGCTCTCCTGCAAGAACCCAGAAACTCCGTGTTCTGCACAACTAACAGATCCAAGGATGTCTTGCTCACCTCGACAACCCGCTCCAATCCCTTGCCGAACAAGCTCACATATGCGGCCGGACAGTATGCGGCTTCGGCAGTCTCTGCTTCGATCTTAGTAGAGCTAGTGTTCGCTTTCATCTTCCCTCCTCTTTGAAGGCCGTCTCTGCGCCTGTACCGGGCACAAAGGCGAATGCTGCGATTAGTGCTGCAGTGCAGCAAATTATTACTTGCTCGACTTCGCCTGTCAAGTGGGGAAAACGAGAATATGGCCTTAACCCTACAAACGTTGCCTTTCCCGAAAGCCATGAAAATGACCGCATGAAACGAAGTGGAATTTTGTTCGATTTTGACTGCTAATAGGCGATTTCCTTTTCCGTGAGGCACTCTGCTGGTTTTTTGCGCTGTCTCTTACAAACTCCCAAATGATTCTGGGAGACCGGAATGAGGAAACGATATGGCGAGCGAACGGTCTACAGTCATCCACCGGGTGCGTGCTCTGCGTGCCGTAACAGTATTTATGGCGCTTTGGATATTCATTGGCGTTGCGGGATTGAGCGCCTCCGCAGACTCGCGCGATAGTAAGAAGCAGGCGCTTCCAGTGACTTCCCAGAAAGCTAACCCGGAAGCCACAGCTTTTTTGACTGGAACATTTAGCTCTCTTCCATCCGCTACACGTCCCAAAGCGGATCTCGTGAACTTGCCATTGAACTTTGAGCCCAATCAGGGTCAGACGGATCCCCGCGTGCAGTTTCTCTCCCGCGGTTCCGGATACTCGCTCTTCCTCACCGCGGACGAGGTCATCCTGAATCTGGAGCGGCAATCTTTGGAGGCTATATCTTCAGCGCCCGACAACAAGCCCACGGCCGCGCAAGTCGCTAGCATGCACATGAAGCTGATCGGGGCAAGCGCCAGCGCCAAGGCCGCAGGCGTGGACCAGCAACCCGGTGTGGTGAACTATCTCGTCGGCAACGATCCGAGCAAATGGCGCACCGGCGTCCCAACCTATGCGAAGGTCAGATACTCCCAGCTCTACCCCGGTGTGAACCTCGTCTTCTACGGCAATCAGCGGCGATTGGAGTATGACTTCGTGGTCGCTCCGGGCGCCGCTCCCGAGCAAATTGTCATGGAGTTCTCCGGAGCCAAACCATCGATTAGCTCCGACGGCGACCTGCAACTGGTGCTGGATGGAGCGCCGGTAACAATGCTGAAGCCGGTCGCGTATCAGAGCAATGGCGCGCAGAAGCAGTCCGTGGACGGTAGATACCTGTTGACAGGCAATCGCGTTCGCTTCCAACTGGGTGCCTACGACCACAGTCGAGCGCTGGTGATCGATCCCCAGATCGTCTACCTGACCTATCTTGGTGGCAGCACTTGGGACTCTATCGGCTGCGACACAGCGTTCATCAACGGTTGCGTAAATACAGGCTTTCCCAATCAGTCCCTGGCGGTCGATGGCAGCGGCAATGTGTACGTGACCGGCTTCACCGAGTCGACCGATTTCCCCGTCCAGAACGCCTTTCAGCCCACACCAAAGCGCCTTAGCGGCTACTACAATGCTTATGTAACCAAGCTGAACGCCAGCGGCTCGGCTGCGGTCTACTCAACCTATCTTGGCGGAAGCATCTTTGACATGGGCTACAGCATCGCCGTCGATGCCAAGGGCAGCGCTTACGTGGCGGGGTGGACGATTTCTCCCGACTTCCCCACGACTGCTGGCTCATACATGCCCGTCTGCCCGTACTATACCTATTACAACGGCTACCCCCTGAGTTCGCCGGTATCTTATTGCCAATACTATGGTTCTACGATGGGCTTTCTGACCAAGCTGAGTCCGGATGGCCAGAGTCTTGCCTACTCGACTTATCTAGGCACGGGCGCGGGCAACTCAAACATCGTGTCCGTGGCGGTGGATACCAACGGTAAAGCCTATGTTGCTGGAAATACAACTGCTCACTGCGATTCCAGTAGTGAACCCATACCGTGGGATGAACCCCCATGCTTCCCTGAAACCGCCAACGCGCTACAGCCGGAGGCCATGTGGGACCGGACAAGTACGCCCGGTGCCGTTAACCAGGGCAGCGCCTTTGTCAGTGTCTTCGACGCGGCTGGGGCGAACCTGCTTTACTCTACGCTTTACGGTGATTCCAACGGACCCGTGGATTACAACGTGGGCGCAGACTTTGCCGTAAACGCCACGGGCGTTGCGGTCGACGCTGGGGGGAACTTCTACCTGACCGGCTATACCCGGAATGCCAACGTTCCCATGACAACTGGCGCCTTTCAGCCAAAGCTCCAGGTTCCGACCTCTGTGCTCCAGCCTCGCGGTTTTGTCGCTAAGTTCAGTCCTGTGTCCGCCACAGGAGGCCCGACCCTACTCTACGGAACCTACTTCGGTGGCACCAGCACAACCAACCAGGGAGGAGAACAAATCATAGGCATGGTGGCCGACGCCAGCGGCAGCGCCTATCTCGCCGGTCTCACCCAGTCTCCTGACTTTCCTGTAACCCCCGGTGCCAACAACATAGGCCCCTGCACAACCAATAGCTCGGCACTATATTGCAGCAACACCGCGTTCTTAACGAAATTGAAGCCAGATGGCAGCGGCCTTGCTTGGTCCACATTCGTGGGCTATCCCTATCAGGGAGGCACGTCGGGAGGCGTCTTACTGATTACGCCGCCCCGTCTGGATTCCAAAGGCAACGTCTACGTGGAAGGAATGTCGAGCGCTGGCTACCCCCAGGTCAACGGTCTGCAGGCGAGCCCAGGCGGGAACCCGCAGGTCTTCGTGACGAAGTACGACCCGACGGGCAGCACGGTTTTCTTTTCTTCCTTTGTGGGCGATGGGGGAGCTACCGGCTACACCGCGACTCCCGCTGCCATGGACGTGGATCCGCAAGGCAACATTTACGTCGGCGGCAATACCTACTCGCCGTACATGCCGACCACTGCCGGAGCCATCCAGACCAAGGCGTCCAACATCTCAGGCATGGGTTTCCTCGCCAGGATCGATCCTTTCGTGACCACCACGACCGCGCTCGCGATCGTACCGACAACTGCCGGCGTGGGCCAGACGGTGACCTTCACCGCGACCGTTTACACCAATCAGAATGGGACGGCGAGTGGCACCGTGAATTTCCTGAACGGCACGACTTTGCTGGGCACAGGCACGCTCGACGGGAACGGCGTTGCTACGTTCAGCACTTCGGAGCTGCCCGCGGGAGCCTATTCGGTGACCGCAGCCTATCTGGGCGACGGCACATTTGCGCCGAGCACTTCCAGTGCACAAAGTTTGCCCATCAATTCGGGTTCGGCAGGTCAAGAGCCAACCATCAGCAGCCTCTCGCCTTCCTCGGCGGCGGCGGGTGGCGCGGCGTTCACCCTGACGGTCAACGGCACGAATTTCGTCTCCGGTGCAACCGTAAACTGGGGCAGCACAGCGCTGGCGACGACCTTTGTCAGCGCGAGCCAGCTTACCGCCGCAGTTCCGGCTGGTCTGATTGCGACCGTGGGCGTAGCGAGCGTAACGGTGACCACGAGCGGAGACACATCCAATCCGCTCGCCTTTACCGTTCAGGGCGCTTTGCTCTTCGTTCCCATGACTCCTTGCCGCGTGGTGGATACAAGGAATGCAACACGTGCGTTCGGAGGCCCATCGATCACGGGGGGGACATCACGAAGCTTTGTGATTCCGAATAGTGCTTGCGCGGTTCCATCCACGGTGACAGCTTATTCCCTTAACGTCACGGTTGTCCCGAAAGCAGGATTGGGTTATCTGACGGTGTGGCCAACCGGAGTGGCGCAACCTGTGGTCTCGACCTTGAACTCCGATGGTCGGGTGAAGGCTAACGCGGCTATCGTACCGGCGGGTACCGGCGGCGCAATCAGCGTGTACGCCACCGATACCACCGACCTCGTGCTGGACATTAACGGCTATTTCGTGCCCGCGACCAGCACAACTGCGCTAGCGTTTTATCCCCTGACGCCCTGCCGCGTGGCAGACACTCGTAATCCAAGCGGACCCTCGGGTGGACCATCCCTGACCAGTATGCAGGCTCGTGCTTTTTCCATCCAATCGAGTGCCTGCAATATCCCTTCGAGTGCGCAAGCGTACTCCCTGAACTTTACGGCGGTCCCGCAAGCCGGACTCGGCTACCTGAGCGCCTGGCCGACAGGGCAAGCATGGCCGGGAGTTTCGACACTAAACGTCTCGCCGAACAACCCGGTGGTGGCGAACGCCGCGATTGTGCCAGCGGGAACCAATGGAGAGATCAACGTGTTGGGCTCCGACAACACCGACGTGGTGATCGATATCAACGGATACTTCGCACCGCCGGGCTCGGCCGCAGGCGGCCAGGCCCTGTTTACCATGACCCCATGTCGCGTGCTGGATACGCGGAACTCGGGCGGCTTGATGAATGGAATGCTGACGGTCAATATGACGAGTAGTTCCTGTGGGATACCTTCGAGCGCGGAGGCCTTTGTGCTGAACGCGACGGTTGTACCCACTGGGGGTTTGGGGTATCTGACGCTGTGGCCGGAGAACGAGGTACAGCCGGTGGTGTCAACGTTGAACGCGGATGATGGAGTGATTGCCTCCAACATGGCAATCGTCCCCACGACGAACGGATCGATCGATGCGTTCTCCTCCAGCGCTACGCAACTGATCCTCGACATCAGCGGATATTTTGCCCCCAGCAGCTCTGGCGTCGTGCCTTAATGGAGGGTGACAGTCTCCGCTGGTAATGACCTCTGAATGCCCCGGCAACGGGGCATTCTTTAGTCCCACGAAAGCATCCTCTGGCCATTTTAAGTCGATTGATATAATATTTTCATGGCTTCTGCTATCCTCCAGTGGCTCCGTCTGTTATTGGGCAATGACGATACCGAAGCGCCAAGCTTTCGCCGTGCAGGAGAGTCATGATTCAGTCCCGTCCCTTATTGCTTGCCCTTACTGCGACCCTCGTTTGCATCTCGGTTTCCTGCAAAAAGCAAGCTCAAGCGCAGGCAACGATGCCGGCTTTTCCGGTTCAGGTTCAGAAGGTGACGCTGCAGCTGGTTGGAGACTCTGCCGAGTTTCTAGCAACGTTAGAATCGCGCAACGCTGCCGTACTGCAACCAGAGGTTGAGGGGCAGATCACGAAGATCTTTGTCGCATCCGGCGCGCACGTTGAATCTGGCCAGCCGATCATGGAGATTGATCCCCGCCGTCAGCAGGCCACGGTCAACCAGCAGGTGGCGACCAAGCAGTCTCTGGAGGCTACCCTAGCCTACAATCGGGCGCAGTTGGAACGCTCCCGCAAGCTTTTCGAAGCCGGTGTAATCAGCCGTCAAGAATACGACAACGCGGTGAGTGCACACGATGCCTCAGAAGCCAATGTGGAAGCTACCGATGCCTCAATCCGTCAGCAGCGCGTGCAATTGCATTACTTCACGGTTCACGCACCTTCGGCCGGCATTATCGGAGACATTCCTGTCCGGGTCGGGGATCGGGTGACCAATACCACGACCCTTACCACCCTGGACACGGGTGCTGAACTCGAGGCCTACATCAACATTCCCTCGGAGCGCGCCCCGGATGTACATAAGGGAACTCAGGTCGAACTGCTCAACGAGGACGGTACGCCTGCGGTCTCGACAAAAGTGAGTTTCATCTCGCCACGGATGGACACAACCAATCAGCTATTGCTGATCAAATCGCCGGTTCCCAATGCCGATCACCGGTTCAGAAATGACCAGATTTTGCACGCCCGGGTGGTCTGGAAGCAGATCAGCAAACCGCTGGTTCCGGTCACGGCCATGACGCGTCTGGGAGCCCAGTCGTTTGTCTTCGTGGTGGGGCAGGGGCCGACGGGCGCAACCGCACAGCAGAGGCCGGTCAAATTGGGTGAACTCATCGACAACAGCTATGTGGTGGAAGAGGGCCTGAACCCCGGAGACACCGTGATTATCGGGGGAACCCAGAACCTGATTGATGGCATGCCGGTAATCCCGCAGGCATAACTGCGGAGGAGGCTCCTTGTTCGTTGATTTCTTTATTCGGCGCCCGGTCTTCGCCACGGTGTGCTCGTTGCTGATCATTCTGGCTGGCGCCATCGCCATTCCCACGCTGTCGATTGCGCAATTCCCAGTGCTCGCGCCGCCACAGGTCACGGTGAGCGCCAACTACACGGGAGCGAACGCCCAGGCAGTGGAGAGCGGCGTCACCACGCTGCTCGAACAGGCCATCAACGGCGCGGAAGGCATGCGTTACATGGAGTCCAGCAGCGGCAATGACGGCTCCTCGTCGATTACCGCGACCTTCAAGCTGGATCGCAATTTGGACATTGCCGCCGTAGATGTTCAGAATCGCGCCTCGACCGCCCAAGGACGATTGCCTGCCAGCGTGCAGCAGACCGGCGTTACCATCAACAAAAACTCAGGATCATTCGTCCTCGCCTTCGGTGTGTATTCCCCGGACAATCGATACGATCCTCTGTTTATCTCCAACTACCTTGACGTCTATGTGCGGGACGCACTCAAGCGAGTTCCGGGTGTGGGCGATGTGATCATCTTCGGCGAGCGCAAGTACGCCATGCGCTTGTGGCTCGATCCGGTCCGCCTGGCCAAGCGCGGCCTGACCGCCGTGGACGTCACCAACGCCCTGGCCGAACAGAACGTCCAGGTTGCGGCCGGCCAGATCGGTCAGCCTCCGGTTCCTGCCGGTCAGCTTTATACCCTGAGCGTACGGGCTACGGGGCGCCTTACCGATCCCAAAGAGTTCGAGCGGATTGTCGTCAAGCAGACCAAGGACGGCTCGATCATCCAGCTTCGCGACGTGGGCCGCGCCGAACTCGGGGCGGAAAGCTACGCCTCGAACCTCACGTTCAGCGGATATCCGGCGATCGGCCTGGGCGTTGAGCAATTGTCAAACGCCAATGCGCTGGATGTGGAAAAAGGCGTCAAGGCCGAGATGGCGCGGCTCTCAAAGCAGTTCCCCTCAGGCTTGCAGTATCAGGAAGCGTTCAATACCACCACCGCCGTGCGCGAATCCATCAGTGAAGTGCTCAAGACGCTTGGTGAGGCAATCCTGATCGTCATCATCGTGATCTTCTGCTTCCTGCAAACCTGGCGCAGCACACTGATTCCGGCGGTCACCATCCCGGTCTCGCTGATTGGGGCCTTTGCATTCATCAAGCTATTCAACTTTTCCATTAACACGTTGACTCTCTTCGGAATCACCCTGGCCACCGGCCTGGTGGTCGATGACGCCATCGTGGTGATTGAAAATGTGGAGCGCCACCTGGAGGAAGGAATTCACGACGCGCGACGCGCGACTTCGGTCGCCATGAGCGAAGTCACCAGCGCGGTTATCGCAACCTCCATTGTGCTGATCGCGGTCTTCGTGCCGGTATCGCTGTTCCCGGGAACCACCGGCAGGCTCTATCAGCAATTTGCGCTCACCATCGCCTTCTCGATTGGGCTGTCGGCGTTCAATGCGCTTACCCTGACGCCGGCCCTGTCTGCACTTTTGCTGCGCCACAGCGATCGCCAGGCAAACCCAGTCTTCCGTGTCTTCAATCGTGGCATCACCGGCATCACCGAAGGCTATCGCCGTCTGCTCACCCGCATGGAGAATGCGAAAACTCTGGTCGTGGTGATCTTTTTAGTAGGCCTCGGATGTACCGCGTGGGTTTACAAATCGGTGCCTACCAGCTTTGTACCGGATGAAGACCAGGGATACTTCATTGTGCTGGTGCAAGCGCCCGATGCGGCCTCGCTGGAGTACACGTCCAACGTTGCCGCCCGTGCCGGTGCCGCCATCATGAAGAACTCGGACGTTTTCGGAGTTTTCGCGGTTCCTGGCTTCAGCTTCAGTGGGGCCGCTCCGAACCGGGGCCTGATCTTCGTCAACCTCAAGCCGATTGCCGAGCGAAAAGGAAAGCAGCATTCTCTGGAATCTGTCATCGACTCGCTCCGTCAGCCGCTCGGCTCGATCACGGAAGCGATGGTCATTCCTTTTGCGCCGCCGGCGATCCAAGGGCTCAGCGAATTCGGCGGCTTTACCTTTGAGCTGCAGCAGACGGGCTTCAGCACTCCAGAAGCCCTGGAAGCAACGCTGCAGAAGTTCCTTGGCGCCGCCCGCCAGCGCCCTGAATTATCGCCCCAGTCGGTCTATTCGAGCTACACCGCGCGCACCCCGCAGGTATTGGTGGATATCGATCGCGAGAAGGCCAAAAGTCTCGGTGTTCCTTTCTCGCAGATCAACACCACGCTCGAGACCTACATGGGCTCAACCTATGTGAATGACTTTGATTTCAACAACCGTTCCTATCGCGTGTACGTGCAGGCCGATCAGCAGTTCCGGGTCAACCCGGCGAATATCACGCAGTACTATGTGCGCTCGGATTCCGGCGCCATGGTTCCGCTCTCCAATATAGTCAGTCTCAGGGACACGGCTGGTCCCAGCGTAATCAGCCACTACAATCTGTTCCGATCGGCGGAAATCAACGGCTCCGCCGCCCCAGGCTACAGCTCCGGACAGGCGCTGGCCGCCATGGAAGATGTTGCCCACAAAGTTCTGCCGCCTGGCTATGGCTTCGAGTGGACCGGCCTTGCGCTCGAGGAGATCCAGTCGGGTAAACAGGCGCTGCTGCTCTTCGGACTCGGGTTGCTGGTAGTGTATCTTGTGCTCTCCGCGCAGTATGAGAGCTTTGTTCTGCCATTCATCATTCTGCTCTCGGTGCCGATGGCCATCCTCGGAGCACTCGGCGCACAATCGTTGCGCGGTCTGCAGAATGACGTGTACTGCCAGATCGGCTTGGTCATGCTGATCGGCCTTGCCAGCAAGAACGGCATTCTTATCGTCGAATTCGCCGAGCAGTTGCAGCGTAATGGCATGGAATTATTTGCCGCGACGGTGGAAGCTGCCCGCCTCCGCCTGCGTCCGATCCTGATGACCTCGGTCGCCTTCATCCTCGGGGTGCTGCCGCTGGTCTTCGCCTCGGGCGCCGGCAGCGCCGGACGGCACTCGGTAGGCACCACGGTCTTTGGAGGGATGATCGTTTCGAGCATCCTTAACCTGTTTCTCATCCCCATCCTCTATGTGATTGTGCGCAGCCTGATCCCCATGCCCAAGTCTGAAACGCCCGAGCCGGAGGCCGCACAGTAGAGCATGCAAGAGCAATGCATCGCGTGGACCTGAGCGCCCACGTCACCTGTGAGCATTACGGCGATTGCACTATACTGACCGCATTGTGCAATCTCCACCGTCCGCCCCGCCAGACGAACCTTCCAGACCCCAGGGAATTGGCCTGACCGCGCTCGCCGCAGGCGCACTGATCGCGGTTGATTTCGTCAGAGGGCTACTCCATTTGCTTGGCGGAACTCTCAGCGTTTTGCCCGTCATCGAGCGACTCTTCCCGTGCTTAATTTTCTTTCTTGAAGTGCTTGTCCTCTGGCATTACTGGAAAGGCCGGAACTGGGCGCGGGCTGGCGTTCTCATCGCATCCTTTCTCATCGCCGCCAGCGGGTTTTCAATCCTCATCGATCGCGGTGGTAGTTTCCTCTCGCTCATGAGCCACCCACTAACCTTTTTTAAGGCTCTCCTGGCATGCTTCCTGCTGTATTGGCTCAATACCCGCCCGGTGCGTGCCTGGTTCAAGAAGGTGTCAGCGACCTCCGCCGATCTCATCACCGAGCACCTTGTGAACAAGCTTTGCACCGCCGCAGCGAAGCAGAGTGGACCCTCCTCCGACTCCTGGCGTCTCTCCTTTGAACATGACGTTGAACTGACTCTGGCTTGCCCCTGGCGAATTGTGCTGGATGACAACCTTGCTTTCGCCAGCGATCCCGGACCGGAACTTCCAGTCGACGAGGAGCAGCCGCGACAACTGCTGCAGAATCTCCGGGTCAAAGCCGTACGCGTCACTCCGCGCACATCCGATCTCTTCGTTACCTTTGAGATGGGTTTGGAGCTCCAGACCTGGAGTACCAATCCACATTCGCGGCAGTGGAAATTTTCCGATCCTACGCTCACCGTGGTTGCCGACTCGGGAGTTATCAATTCAAAGGCTCTTGCCGCACGCGTCACGACCGAAGACACGGCGGCGAACGACTAACTGGCTTGCGTGTGCTAGGATTTGAGAGTGCGGCATCTCTTGCCGTGCAGAGTCGGGGCGTAGCGCAGCCTGGTAGCGCACCTGCCTTGGGCGCAGGGGGTCGCTGGTTCGAATCCAGTCGCCCCGACCATTTGTTCTCTATTAGTTAGCTTTTGGCTTCCAGTTTTCTCATGTAATTGCGATGAAAATTGCGGGTGCCCTCCCTCAATTTTCCCCGATAGCTCCAAAGCCCCGCGTAGCTGGTCCATTCCGAAGTGGTTCATGCGATTCCGCCAGTATATGTGAGCCGTCCACTTGCATTACAATCCTGCCGTGGAACAAGCGCTCCCCAATACGGCCCAGCAGGACACAATTCCATGAATTCGCTTCCGTTGCGGCTGGTTTATTCGGAAAAAGCGACGTTGCCGATCGGGGCTCACATCTTCCACGCCGGTAAGTACCGGGGAATGCGGGACCGCTTGTTGCAGGCTGGAACCTTCAGCGAGAGCGACTTTATCACTGCGCCGCCCTGCGAGGAGGAAGACGTTCTTCTGGTCCACACCAAGCTGTGGATAGAGAAACTGAAGTGCGGAACGCTGAGCACACGCGAAGAACTGGAACTGGAAGTCCCTTACAGCAAGGAGCTGGTAGAGGCATTCTGGTACGTGACCGGGGGATCGATTGTTGCCGCCCAGCAAGCGTTACGGAATAACTGCTGTGTCCACATTGGAGGCGGTTTCCACCACGCTTTCGCCGATCACGGGGAAGGCTTTTGCGTGCTCAATGATGTGGCCGTTGCTATCCGCTGCATGCAGCGTGACGGCCACATTCGCCGCGCCATGGTGATCGACTGCGATGTACATCAGGGCAATGGGACAGCCACCATCTTCGGCACGGGTACTCCGGAACCATTTCCGCAGGCCTCATGGTCCGCCGCGCTGCATCCTGCCAAACGCGTGGTGAACGTCAAAACCAGTGCAACCCGCGACGTATTCACGATTTCCCTGCACCAGGAGAGCAACTACCCGGATTTCAAGCCAGCCTCGTCGATCGACGTAAATCTGCCGGACGGGACTACGGATTCCGAGTATCTGGAATGGTTGAAGACCACCTTGAATGACGCGCGCGAGCGCTTTGAGCCTGAGTTGATCTGCTACATCGCCGGTGCCGACCCGTACAAGGATGACCAGTTAGGCGGACTTGGCATGACCATCGAGGGCCTCAAGCAGCGTGACCTCATGGTCTTCAACTTTGCCCGCCAGCACGGCTTCCCCATTATGACCACGCTTGCTGGAGGCTATGCCCAGAACCCGGAAGACACGGTAATCATCCATGCCAACACTGCGCTGGCGGCAAAGGAAGTTTTTGGATAACCGGCGGCAACCGGGATTGCCTGCATAACATCGTCCTTCTCCCATGCTGAATTACCTGCATTGCCTGGTAGTACCGGTCAGAAAGAACAAGGATAAAAATTAAGACAATTACCACCTTGGGGCGGCTTCTGTCTTCTGATATAGTTACGCGCTTGGTGGGAAGTAGCTTCAAATCTTGAATACGGAGAGGTTTAGTGTGCAGACAGTTTCCCACGAACTCGAGCGGCTCCTGACTGTGACCGCTTTGATGACCGACTCCGTGATTGCCTGCGATGCTTGCGGGCAGATGGTGTACGCGAATTTCGCCGCCAAGAACCTGTTCGGCGAAATCGACATGGAAAAGAACAGCATGGACGACTGCCCCGAAGCATTCGGTATCTTCGATTGCTACGGCGAACGCATGCTCGATCCCCAGGAGTTGCCCCTGGCGCAGGCTGCTTATGAGGGTAAGGTAGTGCGAGTCAATCTGCTGGTGCGGCAGGAAGAAGCGTCCTCCCCTGTCGAGGCGACCGCTTTTCCTGTCCTCGACCACAAGGGCCGGCAAGTGGGAGCGGTGATGGTGTGCCGCTGCCTAGGCTCATTCCCCGAACCAGAACGCGCTCTGCTCCTGGCGTGATATTCTGAGGCTTCGCGGGTTTGCCCGCTGCAATTGAAAAAACTTCATAGATGGACCGCCTTGCGCGGCTCCCCGGACTTACCTGATGTTCGAGAATCTTACAGACAAACTCCAGCGCGCATTTAAGAACCTTCGCGGTCAGGGCAGCCTGACTGAGGAGAACATGGACGAAGCCTTGAAGGAAATCCGTCTCGCCCTGCTTGAGGCGGACGTAAACTTCAAGGTCGTCAAGGATCTGATCGAGAAGATCCGCGCCAAAGCCATTGGCACCGAGGTCATGACCTCGCTCTCCCCCGCCGAGATGGTGATCAAAGTTGTGCGCGACGAACTGGTGGAGACCCTGGGGCGCGACACCGCAAAGTTCAAGTTCGCCTCGCAACCGCCAACCGTGGTTCTGATGGCGGGACTTCAGGGCTCCGGCAAAACCACAACCTCCGGCAAACTGGCGGGCTGGTTCAAAAAGGGTGGGCACCGCCCCATGCTGGTTTCGGTTGACGTCTATCGTCCGGCGGCCCGTGAGCAGTTGAAGGTGGTGGCCAAGGCCTGCGGCTCGCATCTCTATGAAGGCTCAGGTGTAGAGAGCAATACCGAGAGCGTGGTGCGGCTCGCCAAGGAAGCGCGGCGCGATGCGATCATTAACGGTTGCGACGTGCTCATCGTCGACACCGCCGGACGGCTGCACATCGACGAGCAGTTAATGGACGAGATGCAGTCGCTCAAGTCGCTGCTGAATCCTCAGGAAGTACTCTTCGTGGCTGACGCCATGACTGGTCAGGATGCCGTGAATTCCGCCAAGGAATTCCATGACAAGCTGACCCTGACCGGCGTCGTGCTGACCAAGATGGACGGCGATGCGCGCGGTGGCGCGGCACTTTCCATCCGCGCCGTGACCGGCCAACCCATCAAGTTCCTGGGCGTGGGCGAAAAGTACGACGCCATTGAACCCTTCCATCCTGACCGCGTGGTCGGCCGCATCATGGGCATGGGCGACATTCTTTCGCTGATCGAAAAGGCGGAAGGCGCGCTCGATAAAAAGAAGTCGGAAGAGTTCGCCAAGAAAGCGTTAAGCGGCGACGGATTCTCGCTGGAGGACTTCCGCGAACAATTGCGGCAGGTCAAGAAGCTGGGCTCAATCCAATCGATCATCGGAATGCTACCCAAGATCGGCCCGTTCGCGCAGATGCACCAAGCCGGCAATAAGGTGGATGAGAAGCAGCTATCCCGCGTGGA
The DNA here is from genome assembly GCA_964563875.1 of uncultured Acidobacteriaceae bacterium. Classification (GTDB taxonomy): domain Bacteria; phylum Acidobacteriota; class Terriglobia; order Terriglobales; family Acidobacteriaceae; genus TOLSYN. The sequence goes on along the minus strand of CAZLZA010000003.1, from coordinate 39,352 downwards.
GGCGATCATCAACTCGATGACGCCCTACGAGCGCGATCATCACGAGGCCATCAACGGTTCGCGCCGCAAACGCATTGCGCGCGGCTCCGGCACCAGCGTACCCGAGGTCAATAACCTGCTCCGCCAGTACGCGCAGATGCGCAAGATGTTCAAATCCATGTCCAAGCCGAGCTTTGCCAAGCGCCTCTCAGGGATGAAAATGCCGGGAATGTAGTTACCCCTTGATGCATCAGGAAAACGCCCTGAACATTCCAGGGCGTTTGTTGTTATGGCGGCTGGCCCATTGGCCGAGTGGGTACCCAGCTACAATTCCCGTAACCCCTCGAACAGATCGTGCTCCATCCCCATCGCCGTTACTTCGGCGGTCGCCACCAGATGATACAACTCATAGACTCCCGCCTGCTGCTGCGCGTGTTCGAAGATGGGCTGCAAAGGATTCTGGGTTTTGTGCAAGCCGAAAGCCTCGTTCTTGCGATTGATATATGGAGTAATCGCAATTCGTGCGGTTACCGGCGCCAGCGACACGGCAGGGCGCTGCGGCAACGAGAACTCCGTGGTCACATAATAGAGTTTCCTGGCCTGCCACGGCGTCAGCCCCTGGTGCAGTTGGTCAGTGTAGCTGGTCTTGCGCGCCGCCCATTGGAAAGCCGCGGAGGTGAATAGTCCCGCCATGCCGTGGTCGGGATGGGCGGTGACAAAACCGTCGGCTCCGAAGGTGACAATTACGTGCGGGCGCAGTTTGCGAATGAAGCGCACTACGGCGCCCGTCGCGTCGTGAAAGTCCGCGCGATCCAGCGCCCCGTCGGCGTAGTCCAATACCTCGCCGTGGGTCACGCCAAGATGCCGGCAGGAGTCGGCAAATTCCTTGCGCCGTGCCGCCTTCAGCGCTTCGTCCGCAGTATGGCCGCCGCGGTTAGCCGCCCGCTCTCCGGGAGTGAGGCAGATTACGGAACACTCCACGCCCGCTTCGGAATATTTCGCCAGGACTCCACCGAAAGCACCCGCTTCATCATCAGGATGCGCGACTACACAGAGCAGCTTTAGCATTCACTTTCCTCGTCCACAAACTCTAATTCCTGTTGCCAATCCTGGCTGGCTCCGGCGACTGGCGCATAACTCTGCCGATGCATGGGGGAAGGTCCGTGCTCGCGCAGCGCCCGCAAGTGCTGCGCCGTCGAGTACCCCTTGTTGCTGGCCAGCCCGTACTGCGGATAGACCGGATCCCAGGAGCACATAATCGCATCGCGGTGTACCTTGGCCAGGATCGACGCCGCCGCAATTGAAGCCGACAAAGCGTCGCCATGGATAATCTTCTTCTGCGCGCAGGCAAAATCCACTACCGCAGCGTCCACCAGCAGGAAGTCAGGCCACGGATTCAGCCGCTCGACCGCCAGCTTCATCGCCAGCAGGCTGGCGTGGTAAATATTGATCTGGTCGATCCTTCCCACGTCGATCTCCGCGACCGCCCAGGCAATGGCGCGCTGGCGAATACGTGCGGCAAGCTTCTCACGATCTTCTGCCGGCAGCAGTTTGGAATCGCGCAAGCCGCGGATGCGGTCCGCGGGGTTGAGAATGCAGGCTCCGGCCACCACGCAACCAAACAGTGACCCGCGTCCCACTTCATCGACTCCCGCCACCAGCCGCGCACCGCTCTCGCACGCCGCTTTTTCAAACTTGGTCGTGCACTTCAGGCTCTTGAGCAGGCGCAACTTGGCTGCCGAAGCGGAGATCGCTTCTCCGTCGTTGTTCTTCTCAGACCTTGGCGTTTGCCGGGACATATCGCTGTAAGATTCGCACCGCGACAAAGCCCAATGCAAGTAGTTGCCGCTCCATGCTTTGAGTTCGAAGTTCGCAGCCGTCTATTCCAATCCGCACTTGCATTCCGTTACTCCGCATCTCTGCAAAACACGGGCGTTCAGTGACTACTGTCCACTGTCCGCTGTTCGGGTTCGGTCACGGTGGCTGTCCTCTCCAGCTTGTCCCAGGAGAAATGCCTGCCATCGATGGCCCGGCGCAGCGTCTTGATCAGCACCACGGAGAACAGTTGCCGGTACGCAAAGCGTTGCAGCCACACATGCCCCAGCAGCAACCAGTCGCGGCGATCCCGTCCATGTCTCCGCTCCAGCGAGAATGCAATCACCGAGGCGATGAAGTCGATGACCAGGAACATCAGGAAGAACAGCAATAATTGATCGAAGCTCGCCGGGTCTGCCGTCTCCGGATGGAAGTGCTTGTCCCAGATCAAGTACTTCAGCGATCCCACCACGAACATGATGTCAATGAACGGCGAAACCAAGGGCAGCAGGATCTGGAAGATCACGATGTTCGGCAGGGCCACGAAACCCAGTGCACCCTTGCGGGCAAACGCCGAGCGATGCTTCCACACGGCTTGAAGAATCCCGAATGACCAGCGGAAGCGTTGCCGCATCAAGCCATTCGCGGTAGTCGGAGCCTCGGTATACGCCAGCGCGCGGTCCTCGTACTCCACCTTGTAGCCGTTCTGCAGCAGCGCCATCGTCAAATCTGCGTCTTCTGCCACGGTATCTGTTTTGTAGCCCCCCGCGCCCCGCACCGCCTCGGTGCGCCACGCCCCGATAGCACCCGGCACCACGCACACGGCACTAAACGTATTCAGTGCGCGGCGATCGAAATTCTGGCTGGTGATGTACTCCAGCGCCTGCCATTGCGTCCAGAGGTTCACGCGATTGCCAACCCGGGCGTTACCCGCCATGGCACCCACGCGCGCATCCTGGAAGTGCGGAACCAGGTAGCTGATGGCGTCATTGGCAATCAGGGTGTCGGCATCGATGCCGACAAAAATCTCCTCGGCCACGTACCGCAATCCGTAATTCAGCGCCTTGGCCTTGCCACCGTTCTCCTGCCGCAGCACGGTCACGCGGCCACCCGCAATCTGTTCCGCAAATTGTGCCCGGGCGGTTTCGTAGGTGAGATCCGTGGAGCCGTCATCGATCACCACGACGTGCAGGTTTGGATAGGTGGAATCGAGCACGCTTTGAATGGTGCGGTTGATGACCTTCTCTTCGTTGTAGGCTGGAATCAGCACCGCTACCGCCGGATGGAAGGCTGACTCACCCGTAGCCATCTCCGTGGTATGCCGCCGCAGACGGTCAAAGATTGCCGCCGCGCCCACGCACACCAGGCGTCCACTCATCAGAACGTCGCCCACGAAAAACACGAACACGATGAAGGTATTCACCGCGCCAAAGATCAGAAAACCAGCCGAATCGACCATCGCCCATAACTGTTCGTTCTTCGAAATCGGCGGCATCACGTCGGCATAGCTTTTGCCCAGCAGTTCGTGCACGGAGACAATCTGATAGCCGCGCGAGTGCAGCCCCTCGATGATCATGGGCAGCGCCTTCACGGTGTTGGCGCGGTTGCCGCCTCCGTCGTGCAGCAGAATGATCGAACCATGTCCAAGCTGGTCCATCACCGATTGCGTAATCTGTTGCGGTGACGGACGCGGATCATCGCGCCAATCATCCGGATCGATCTTGTCGCCCACCGTGATGTAACCCATGCTCTGCGTCAATTCGAGCGGGCGCACTTCATCGGCGGTGTCCGGTTCCTGGTCAACCGAATACGGCGGACGGAAGAGCACTGGCTTGATGCCAAGTTTGGCCGCCAGCAAACGCTCGGTCAGGTTCAGTTCAACCCGCGCATACTGCGCGCTGATGTTGCTGATATCAGGATGGGTAAAGGTGTGATTCCCAATCTCGTGACCTTCGCGGTAGATGCGCTTGAGGATGCCGGGATACTTTTCGGCCTCCAGCCCAATCGTGAAGAATGTTGCCTTCACGTTATATTGTTTCAGGACATCGAGAATCTTCGGCGTCCATTGCGGGTCCGGTCCGTCATCAAAGCTGATCACGACGCGCTTACCCGGTGCACCGTAGGCGTCGATCCGGTAGGGACTTGGCAGCTCGCGAAAAATTTCGTCGGTAATCTGGCCGTTGGGGTCCACCGTGATATCGCGTGTGCCCGGCGATGGCTTGCTCGCAATGCGCAGGATGTCGCCATCGCCCTCGATGTCCACATCCTGACCGGGGTCCACCACCCTCAACTTCTCGGGAGCGTCCGCGTCCCGGGGCGAATCCCAGATCTTCCACAACGCGCGATCCTCTGAGCCCAGCCGCCACAACGCAAAGGTTGAAATGCCCAGTTCGCGTGCCCCGCGCATCTGGTTCAACGCGGTCACCGCATCCAGGTACCACACGTCATGCCGACTATTGTCGCCGTCCAGATAGGTGAAGTGCGGATTCAGCATGTCGGAGTCGAAGTCGATATCCGCTTCCGAGTCGCGTGCCTCCAGCCAGGCCTCCTGCACGCTTACGTTGTGGACCCCGGCCATTCCCGGCTTTCCCTTCTTATCTGTCGTCCAGTCGTATCCGTAGTTGCCGATCGCACAGATGATCTTTTCGCGCGGGATCACCTTCAGCGCCTCGGTCAGATTCTTCATGAACCAGTCCTGTCCGGCAATCGCGCCCGGTGCGCCACCCGGATAGTGCTGATCGTAGTTCATCAGGATCAATCCATCGGCGTACTTCGACAGGAACGCATAATCAAAATCCGGATTGGAGGCGGGGACGCTCAGGTAGAGCTTTTGATTGCGCTGGTGCAGGTCGCCGGCAAGTTCGGCGATCAACGCACGATAACCGGGCTGTGCCTCCTGCGGGAACCCCTCGATGTCGACGGTTAAACCTTTGTAGTTGTCACTTGCCAGAAACGTACTCATCTCCTGGCGGAAGCGTTGGCGCGCATCCTTTGAACTCAGCATCTGCGCAACGTCGGTGCGCCATTCGTTAACAATGGGATCAAAATTGTTGACCAGCGGCAGCACGTCCACCTGCGCGTTCGTGCTCTTGATCAGCGGCATCAACTTTGGATCGATTGGCACCACATGGCCGTTGTTGATCACGTTGTAAAGGGTGTTGTTCTCGTTGACCGCCTGCAGGTGTCCGTCGCCTCCCATTACGTGCAGCCACTCTGGAAATACAAAATCAATCTGGTGAATGTACTCCCGCAGCGAACTGTAGCTGGCCGCATCCCAGGTCACGTAGAACGCGCCTCGGATACCCTCGCCGGAGTTCAACACGACCTCTGATGCCGGAATCAGCGTCTTGCGATGATTGCCTTTTTTCTGCGGCTTCTTTGGCTCATTCAGCTTCAGCGCACGATAATTTTTCTTCTGATCCGCCAACAAAACCGCTGGAATGTCTGTCTTGCGTACGACGGTCAGAGCAAAAAATACAACCAATAGGCTCAGGACCACCACGATTACATCGGTCGATTTGCGGATCCTCTTCCAGCGTCGCCGGTCAGGATCAAAGAATATGGGCTTGGACATTCGTTAATTGCCGTAACTCTTATCGTATGGTTCGCAACTCACTCCGTCAATCAACCCCCGAAGCGCCCCGGCCGTAGTACCATGCTCCTTCTCCCCAATTCCACCCGGCTTCTGCTATATTCGGTCGTGCTCACCTTGATAAAAAGGCATCGCTGGTGGTTCCTTGCCACCACAGTCGCAGCGGTGCTGCTGCGCCTGTTCTTCGTCTTCAAGATGCAGGTTATAGAGGGCGATTCGCTCGTCTACGGCGACATCGCCAAGTGCCTCATCAACCACCACATGTACGGCGTAGGAAGGCTCTCCGGATGTGGCCCGACCCTGATCCGGCTGCCCGGCTATCCGTTCTTTCTCGCCTTCACGTTCCTGATCTTCGGTCAGGACCACTACATTGGCGCGATGCTCTTCCAGCTTGTCTTTGACGTACTCACCTGCTTCCTCGTCGCCGACATTACCCGCCGAATTTTCTCCGACCGCGCAGCGCGCTCCGGCTTCATTCTGGCCGCCTTCTGCCCGTTTCTCATGAGCTACGTTGCCACCCCGTTGACCGAGTGCCTGGAAATCTTCTGCATCACCTCCGCCGTCAATTGCGCGATCATCGCCCTGGACGCCCGCCGTCTGCGCTGGTGGGCGATTTGTGGCGTTGCCTGCGCCGCCGCCATTCTGCTCCGTCCTGACGGAGGCCTGATCCTCGGCTGCATCGCTCTGCCGGTACTCCTGTACCTCTTTCGTGAACCGCCGCGGCGGCGCGAACTGCTGACTGCGCTCCTCGTGCTCAGCTTCGTGTCCTTGTCTCCGCTGCTGCCATGGACAATTCGCAATTGGCGTGTCTTCCACGTTTTTCAACCGCTGGTGACCGTGCATGCTACCGATCCGGGCGAATATCAAGCGGATGGCTTAGACCGTTGGTCCAAAACCTGGCTCATTGACTATGCCAACACGGAAGATTTCGGCTTCCACCTCCCCGGCGAACCCGTCGAAGTCCGCGACATCCCGGACCGCGCCTACACCTCCGAAGCCCAGCGCGCACTCGTCCACTCGCTCATCGCGCAGTACAACGTAATACTCGACATCACCCCGGAGATGGACCGCCAATTTGCGGCCATGGCCGATGAGAATATTCGCATGCATCCTATCCGCTACCATCTCCTTATGCCCGCCGCCCGCATGTTGGACATGTGGTTCAGACCGCGGGGCGAGATGATGCCGCTCGACACTCATTTCTGGGAGATCGCCAAGGATCCGCACGATGCCTGGTGCAATATCGCGCTGGCCATCCTCAATTTTTTCTACGTAGCTGCCGCCGTAGCCGCGGCGTGGCTAATGCGGCGTCGCATCAAATATCTTGCCCTGCTGCTCACCTATCCGGTTGTGCGCTCGTTGTTTCTCGCCACTCTCGGCCAGTCCGAAGATCGCTATACGATGGAGTGCTTTCCCTTTGTTTTGGTGCTCGCCGCGGTTTTTCTGGCTTGGTGCTCAACCCGAAACCAACCCTCCGAGCCATTCGCCTAGCAGAGTCGCGACCCCACCGGCGCAGTGAGCCTCACATCTGCCGCAGTGAGCAGATGTGGGCCTCGCAGACGCAGCAAGGCCGGGGCATCTGCCCCGGCCTTGCAAACTCCTTGAACGTTGCGGCTACACTCCGCGCAACGGCGAGTCGCTCATGCGAAACTGCGTGCGTACGTGCTCACTCAACAATTCGGCGGCTTCCCGGTTGCCGTTGCGGTCACTCTGCAGAAGATACTTCATGGCTTCCACCAGCAAGCGCTGCCCCTCCATATATCGCGGATCGTCCGTACGAATACGGTCACGTCCGCTCGGGTCTGGCCGCGCCGGAATGATCACTACCTTCGATTTAGCCATGCTCTCCCCTTGTAACCATATGACGCGAATGTACTCTCTCCGGTTGCAGGACTAAGGCAAAAGGGTTTCAATGGAGCAGACTTCTGGACCTATCTACTTTGTTTTCAGCTTGAATGCGTCATCCGGCAGCTTCGGTAGATTAATATCGATCTTCGTGAATTTGGCCACGCGGTAGTCGCCTTCGCCCTGATCGAGTCTCTGCTGCACACTCACGCCCCTGCTCTGATCAATCCAGAGCGTGATCAAGGGAAACATGTTTCTGACTTCCTTCGCCTTGGGCGTCAATTCGAGTTTGTACGTCGGCACCCCCAGCACCGTTTCCGTGCCCGCGTAGCGAACCTCGAAGCTCTTCGTCAGGTCGTGCCCGCGTCCACCAAAGCCCAGCGCCATAAAACTCTCGACGCCTTCCCGATTCTTGCGCGCGTCGTAATGGGTCGTCTGGTTCGTCTTGCGAACGTACACCTGTACTTCGCCATTCTTGAGCAGTAGCTTTTTGCCTGGAGCGGGGTACTCGATATCGGCAGCCACATCCACGCTGGCACCAGAGCGTTTGAAATACATTACGCCCTTTTGGATATCGTGTTCGTCAACCACCTTCTGATACTGGTCCCAATCGAAATCAGTCTGCACACTCCGAATCACCGTGCTGGTCCGGTCCAGCAATGTCAGCACCTGTTCCAGATTTCCCTGCCTGCTTTGCCCAGACGCGGTGGCGGCCAACAGGGCCGCCATGAATGCCGCCAGCATCAGTTTTCTCATGCCTATCTCTCTTCCGGTCACACCGTTCGGTTCTTACCGCTGAACCCACACATGATATCCCACCAGATTGCCCTTGGCGTCCTGCTCCGGTGCCCAGTGCTTGACCTTGACATAGCCGCTAATGGGCTCAATGACCCGCTGCAGATCGGCCTGCTTCTCCTCCTGGGTAACGCCTTTCACGTCCCGCGCATCCACCCGGAAGATCAGCCCGTTGTCTCCGTCCGGCATCACCTGCACACTCTTGGGACGCGGCAGGCGCTCCGCCGGTTTGTCTTTGTAATTGATAAAGTGGGGGCTCACAAAGATGATTAGCAGAATCAGCGTGACCATCACATCGTAGTGAAACGATCCTCGCGGATGAGTCCACCAGATATAGCCTTTGATTGTCTCCCACACTTTTTTCATCGCACTTCCAGTCTATTTCAATTGCCGGGTTGCCGGATGGCTTGTTGCCGGCCTACATCTTTCGGGCTTCGATTTTATCTGCACCCATGTAGGGCCGCAAGGCTTCCGGAATCACTACACTGCCATCTTTCTGCTGGTAATTTTCCACGATCGCTACCCAGGTCCGGCCCACGGCAAGGCCGCTGCCGTTGAGCGTGTGCACCAACTCCGTTCCCTTCTTCCCTTCCGGCTTATAGCGAATGTTGGCCCGCCGCGCCTGGAAGCTCTCAAAGTTCGAACAGGAAGAAATTTCGCGGAACAATCCCTGTCCCGGCAGCCACACTTCTAAATCGTACGTCTTTGCCGAGCTAAAGCCCATGTCTCCGGTGCTAAGCAGCATACGGCGATAGTGCAGTCCGAGCCGCTCCAGCACGGTTTCGGCGGCGCGCGTCAACTTCTCATGCTCCGCGTAACTCTCTTCCGGCTTGGAGAATTTAACCAGTTCCACTTTTTGAAACTGATGCTGGCGAATAATGCCGCGCACATCTTTGCCATACGATCCCGCCTCGCTGCGCCAGCAGGGCGTATAGGCCGTCAGTGAAATCGGCAAGCGCGATGCCTCCAGCGTCTCGTCGCGGAAGATGTTGGTCACGGGAACCTCGGCCGTAGGGATTAGCCACAGGTCGCGCTCACCCTGCGGAACCTTGAACAGATCCTGCTCAAACTTCGGCAACTGCCCGGTGCCGTACATCGACTCGGAGTTCACCAAGTAGGGCGGCAGAACTTCGGTGTAGCCGTGCTCGCCCGTATGGAGATCGAGCATGAAGTTCATCAGCGCCCGTTCGAGTTTCGCGCCCAGCTCCCAGTAGAGAGCAAAGCGCGCACCGGTAATTTTAGTGGCCCGCGCCAGGTCGAGAATTCCCAACTGCTCGCCCAGTTCCCAGTGCGGCTTCGGCGTGAAGTCAAACTCCGGCCGCGTGCCCCAACGCTTCACCTCAACGTTTGCCGTCTCATCCTTGCCCACCGGCACGGAGTCGTGCGGCAGATTCGGAATCGTCGCGAGAATGTCGTAGAGCTCTTTGTCGGCGGCCTCGGCCTGTGCCTGCAGCGCGGGAATGCCTTCCTTGAGCTTGAGCACCTCGGCGCTGAGCGACTCGAGTTCGGTTTTCTGCGCTGGCGTGATTGAGCCTTTTTTCTCCGCGCCCATCAGCGGACCGATCTTTCGGCTGAGTTCGTTGCGGCGCGCCAGCTCCTTCTCCAGCTCGTGGGTCATCGCTCGCCGCCGCGTGTCGATCTCGCGGAAGCCTCCCAGCAGTTGTTCAGGGTTGGCGTTACGGCTGCGCAACTTCTCTTCCACCACGGATAAATGTTCGCGTACAAATGCAAGGTCTAGCATAAGAACAAAGGATATCAAGAACGGAGAGGCGATTGCGAGCAGCAGGAGTGCTCATTGACTAATCTCCGTCCGCATCGTCGGCTACGAAGTAGAATGAGGGAATGAGCCAGAAGAATCCGAAGCCGGAGGTGGAGGCCGCAGACAAGGTTTCCGTCACCGGCTCCTCCGCCGCCACTCCGCGCGCAACCTCACGAGCGAACCAGCGCGGCCCACTAACCTTGGACACCAGCGTCAACATTGCCGGCATCCATCTGAAGAATCCGATTCTCGCGGCCTCGGGCACCTTCGGCTATGGCATAGAGTTTGAGGACATCGTCTCACTCGATAAGCTCGGCGGCTTTGTGGTGAAGGGATTGTCGCGTGAGCCGATGGCGGGCAATCCTCCGCCGCGGCTTTTTGAAACTGCGGCGGGAATGCTGAATGCGATTGGCCTGCAAAACATTGGGGCGCGCGCGTTTGTGGAAGAGAAGCTGCCAAAGCTGGCGAAGATCAAAGACGCCGTCGTCATCTGCAACGTGTATGGATACAGCACCGAAGAGTACGAACAGACGATCCGCATTCTGAATGAAGGCGAGGGCATCGCCGCTTATGAGTTGAATGTTTCCTGCCCCAACGTGCGCCACGGCGGAATCACCTTTGGGCAGGACCCGGCGCTGCTGGCCGAGGTGGTGGCGGCGGCACGCTCGGCTTCGACGCGGCCTCTGATTGTGAAGCTCTCGCCCAACGTGACCCATATTGCACGGATGGCGCGAGCCGCTGAAGACGCGGGTGCGGACGCGGTCTCGCTGGTGAACACCTTCCTCGCCATGGCCATCGATCCGGTGACGCGACGGCCGCGCATCTCCAATGTTACGGCTGGGCTGAGCGGTCCGGCGATCAAGCCGATTGCGGTGCGCATGGTGTACGAAGTGGCGCAGGCCGTGCGGATACCGGTGATCGGCATCGGCGGCATCAGCACCCCTGAGGACGTGGTGGAATTTCTGCTGGCGGGAGCTACCGCGGTGGAAGTGGGTACGGCAAACTTCTGGGACCCGAGAGCCTGCGAACGGCTGGTGACTCAACTGGAACGCTGGTGCTTGGAGCAGCACATTGAAAGCGTAGCCGGATTACGCGGCGGACTGATTCTGGGCTGACGATTAACTCTTTGGATAATGTTAGATTGCCTTATTCGACACTATCTTGCGGGGCTGTGTTTACCAGAGCGCCAATCCTTGCGAAAGATTGACGCAATGGTAAACACCCGGCGCCAGAGAGTTAGCTTTTGAGGTAATCGTTACCGATCCGGTTCCGCGTCCGGCCCTGGAACGACTTTAGTGGCCGCCGGAGATTCTTACGCGCAATTCTTCGGGAAGGCGATCCCGGAGATTTTCGGGCAGCCGGTCATGAAGGTTGCGGGCTCCGATTATCGCCGCGTCCTTGACAACGAGCGGCGCCGGAGTGGCAACGGCCACGATGAGCCAGACCAGGGCCGAGAGGGCAAAGCCACAGAGCGCACCGAACTCCAGCCAGAGAGCGTGCGGTGGGCTGAAGTGGTGGATCACGGCAAAGGCAAAGACGAAGACGATGGCCGAGAGCGTCGCCATGGCGATGAGGGTGATGTCGATGGTGCGATGAAGCTTCTGCCGCGAGCGGCAGCGGGTACATGCGGCGAGGTGCGCCTCATAGTCGACACTCATCTCCGGCGCGAGGCCGGTGATGTCATAGCGCCATCCTGCGAGGATATTGCCGACGAATGGATCAATACATTGACTCATATCAATTTATAGCGTGAGGGTCGAGAGAGGTTCATCCTGCGAAGCGAGAACCAGACGGTTGCCCCACAGCCCCTGGCGCATTCCCAACGCCCGCTCGGCCGCGACACGGGCCAAGTTAGGATGATTATTCTGCTCAGACAAGTGAGCCAGAATGAGGAACGCTGCACCACCATCATAGTCTGTTGTCAGAAATTCTGCGAGAGCTTCGTTCGATAGATGGCCAACCCGGGACATGACGCGCTGTTTTACGGCCCAGGGATAAGGGCCGCCACGGAGCATTTCAAGGTCGTGATTGGATTCGAGGATGAGGCCGTCGCAGGCGCGGAGATGGTCGCGGACATTGCGCGGCAGGAAACCGAGATCGGTGGCGATGGCCATGCGCACCCCTTCGGCGAGAAAGCGGAAGCCGACTGGGTCGGCGGCGTCATGGGGAATGGTAAAAGGCATGACCTCGATATCACCCACGCTGAAACTTTTGCCCGATGAGAAGAGTTCGAGGCGTTCAGCCTGCACGCGGTTGCCCGCCGAATCTTTAAATTGGCGCTGCCATGCGCCATGGGTGGGGGCGGTCATGAAGACAGGCAGGCGGAACTTTTTGGCCATGACGTGCAGGCCCGCGATGTGGTCCGAGTGCTCGTGGGTGATGAGTACGGCGGAGAGAGACTCCGGCGCGATGCCCCGGGCGGCGAGGCGGCGGCAGGTTTCGCGGCAGGAAAGGCCGCAGTCGATGAGCACGCTCGTCTGCGACGTCGCAATGACCGTGCTATTGCCTCCGCTGCCGGAGGCCAGGACTGTGATGGAAACCGCCACGGAGTACAGGATAGCTGGAAAGAGCGCGGTTTCAAAGCCTCAAGATTCACGCCAACAGCGGGGCAGCCTTACACAGTTGAACAAAGTTGGAGAGGATCTGCATGCCATTGCTGGTGAGCACCGACTCGGGATGGAACTGCACGCCTTCAATCGGCAGGCTGCGATGGCGCACACCCATGATGATTCCGTCGGCGGTTGTCGCCGTGATCTCCAGAACGTCCGGGCACGACTGCGGCTCAATCACCAGCGAGTGATAGCGCGCGACCTCGATCTCCTCGGGGACGCCGGCGAAGATTCCGCGTCCGTCATGCTTGACCCGGCTGGCTTTTCCGTGGACCGGCCGGGGGGCGCGCACGATGTGTCCGCCGAAGGCTTCGCCAATTGCCTGGTGGCCCAGGCACACGCCCAGGATGGGCAGTCGTCCGCCCAGTTGACGGATTAACGCGAGGGAAATTCCCGCGCCCTTGGGTTCGCCCGGTCCGGGCGAAATCACCACGCCGCTATAGTTGCTGTTCGCAATTTCTTCGACCGTGACCTGGTCGTTGCGGCGCACCACCGGATCGGCTCCCAGCTCGCCCAGAAACTGCACCAGGTTGTAGGTGAATGAATCGTAGTTATCGATTACCAGCAGCATCGTTCTCCTCCACAGAAAAATCGATCCCGGGTTGAAAAACTTGGGAGCGCACGGGTGTTTCCGGGCGGCACGGGGATTCTTCGCTAACGCTCAGAATGACACTCCAGAACGCAATCAGGTTATCCCTCGGACTCGGCCAGAGCCACGGCGCGACGCAGGGCGCGCGACTTGTTGACCGTCTCTTCCCACTCCAGGCACGGCACGGAGTCGGCGACAATGCCCGCGCCTGCCTGCACACTCAGCTCGTCGCCCACAAGCTCCATCGTGCGGATGGTGATGCAGGAGTCGAGATTGTTGGCGTAATCGGCATATAAGACCGCGCCCGAATACGCCAGACGCGCCCCGCGCTCCAGGTCGGCAATCCCCTGCATGGCGCGAATTTTCGGCGCACCGGTCACCGTACCCGCCGGAAAGCAGGCTCCCAGGGCATCAAAGCGATCGAGTTCGGGACGCAACTGCGCTTGCAGCTCGGTGACCAGGTGCTGCACGTGGGAGTACTTCTCCACGGTCATCAGCTTTTTCACCTTCACCGTTCCGTAGCTCGCCACGCGGCCCAGGTCGTTGCGCCCGAGGTCCACCAGCATCATGTGTTCGGCGCGTTCCTTCTCGTCGGCGAGCAGTTCCCCGGCCAGTTGGGCATCCTCTTCCGCATTCGCGCCACGACTCCGGGTTCCGGCAATGGGACGGTAGGTCAACTCGCGGCCACGGCAGCGCACCAGCATCTCCGGCGATGCGCCGATCAAGGCTTGCTCGCCACCGGTCTTCTCTCCACCGATTTGGGGGCTGGGACCAAAATTCAGCAGAAACATGTAAGGCGATGGATTAGTGGCTCGCAGGGCGCGATAGAGCGCTACGGCGTTGGCCTTGGTGTTGCGGCGGAAGCGCTGCGACAAGACAATCTGGAAGCACTCACCGGCGAAGATCAGCTCCTTGCCCTCGGCCACGGCACTCTCAAATTCGGCGCGCGCGAAGTTGGATTCGAAGTCGGCCTCGCCTGCGCTCGCCACGGCCATGGCTTTCAACGGCAACTCCACGGCCGCGCTGAGTTTGCGCACAACCTCGCGATTCTGTGCCGCAGCGGCTGCAAATTTTTCCTGGAGCACGGCTTCGCCGGCACCGGGCTCGACTTCGGCCAGGGTGCGAATCTGGATCTGCTGGCGGGCGTGATCAAAGGCCAGCACGGTGCGGAAGATCAGAAAGCAGGCATCATCGCCAGCGCCGGAGACGGCCTGCATCGCCGGATCAAACCAGCTCGAAGCGGCATAGCCAAGGTAGCCGACGCAGCCTCCGGCCATGGGAGCGATGTTCTCGGCGGCGGCGAGTTTGCGGTGCGCGAACTCGCGCCGCAATACGTCCACGGCGGTGCCGGGCTCGGTGCGTTCTCCGTTGGCATCCTGCACGGTAGTCACGCCATCGCGGCTGCGCACCACCATGGCGGGCTCGGCCCCCAGAAACGAATAGCGCGCCAGGTGCTCGCCGCCCTCGACGGACTCCAGCAGGAAGGAACGCTCGGCGCCTTGGGCGATCCGCAGGTAAGCCGAGAGCGGGGTCAGCAGGTCGGCGGAAACGGTTTCGGCGACGGCGACCAGGCCACCGGACGAGGCCAGGCGACGAAACTCCGCGAACTCAGAACTGGCCGTCACTTGGCCTCCCGTCACTTGGCGCCCCGTCATTTGGCGCCCCGTCATTTGGACACCACCGAGGTGGCGGGGTCGCTCTTGAGCTGCGGCTCAGCAATGGTGCGGCCGACGATTTCAGCAATCTTGCGCAGGTCGCGCACCATGGCCGCGTACTGATCGGGATAGAGCGACTGCGCGCCATCGGAGAGCGCATGGTCGGGATCGTGATGGATTTCGACGATCAGACCGTCGGCGCCTACCGCGACTCCGGCACGCGCCAGCGGAATAACCTTGTCGCGCTTGCCGGCCGCATGGCTGGGATCGACGATGATGGGGAGGTGGGTCAATCGCTTTACCGCCGGAACAATGCTGACATCGAGCGTGTTGCGGGTGTGGTCGGTAAAGGTGCGGATGCCGCGCTCACAAAGCACCACGTTGTAGTTACCCTCGCTCATGACGTATTCGGCGGCCATCAGCAATTCATCGAGGGTGGCGGCCATGCCGCGCTTCAGCAGCACCGGCTTTTTCGAACGTCCGGCGAGTTTGAGCAGGGCGAAGTTCTGCATGTTGCGCGCGCCGATCTGAATCATGTCGGCGTACTGATCGACCAGCGCCAGCGATTCGTGATCGATCGCCTCGGTGACCACCAGCAAGCCGAAGGCTTCACGGGCCGCAGCCATGATCTCCAAGCCCGGCTCGCCCATACCCTGAAACGCGTAGGGCGAGGTGCGCGGTTTGAATGCACCGCCGCGCAAGAATCGCGCGCCTCCCCTGGCCGCGGCTTCGGCGGCACGGAAGAGTTGATCGTGGCTCTCCACCGAGCAGGGTCCGGCCATCATCGCCAACTCAGGTCCGCCGACGGTCGCGGCACTGCCCTCGAAGCGCACTACGGTGTCCTCGCTCTTCATGTCGCGGCTTACCAGTTTGTAGGGCTTGGTGACCGCAATCACCTCGGCCACACCGGGCAACTCGCTGAGCATATCGGCTTCCACCGCGCCCTTGTTGCCGGTGATTCCGATGGCGCAACGGGTTGCGCCGGGTAGTGGATGAGGCCGGTATCCCAGCTCTTCCACGCGCTTACAGACGGCTTGCGTCTGTTCGTCGGTTGCATTCACATTCATCAATACAAGCATCGCCCTAAGCCTCCACCGCCTGTGCCGCCACCAACTCGCGCACAAAGCGTTCCACTTCCACGGGAGCTTGCGCTCCGTGCTCTTCAATCTTTCTGACAATCGCCGATCCTACGATCACCGCGTCGGCACCCTGCGCCCAAGCCTCGCGCGCCTGCTCCGCGTTGCTGATGCCGAATCCAACCGCGACCGGCAGAGCGGTGACACGCCGGATGCGCTCGAGCAACCCGCTGACATCGGCGCTTAACTGCTGCCGCGTGCCGGTAACTCCAGCAACCGAGATCGCGTAGAGAAATCCCGTGGCGTGCTGCGCGATCTGCGCGATGCGCTGCTCCGTCGAGGTCGGTGCGACCAAGGAAACCAGATCCAACCCGCGCCGTTGCAAGGCTTGCGAGAAACCTTGCGCGGACTCGGCGGGAAGATCCGTCACCAGTACTCCCGCAAGGCCGGCCTTCGCGGCATCCTGCGCCACGTTTTCCAGGCCATGCCGCAGCAGCGGATTGAGATAACTGAAGAGCACAATCGGAACTCCGGAGGCCGCGACCGCACGGCCTGCAACTTCGATTACGTCCTTCAGTTTCACGCCCCGGTTCAAGGCGCGCTCGCAGGCCCGCTGAATGACCGGGCCATCGGCTGCCGGATCGCTGAACGGCATGCCCACCTCGATGGCGGTGGCTCCGGCACGGGCCATGGCGACGAGCAGTTGGTAGGTGGTCTCCAGGTCAGGATCGCCCGCCGTGATGTAGGGCACCACACCCTTGCGTCCGGTCTCACGCAAGGTTTTGAAAGCCTGCTGTAGCCGGGTGGTCATTGGGCGCCGCCTTGCTGCAGCTTTGCCGCCGTCAGCGTTGCCACGGTATCCACATCCTTGTCGCCGCGTCCTGATAGATTCACAATGATCAATCCACCTTTGCCGAGTTCCTTCGCCAACTTTACCGCGTGAGTGACGGCGTGGGCCGACTCCAGGGCGGGAATGATTCCTTCACGCCGAGACAGCAGATCGAACGCCGCCAAGGCCTCGGCATCACTGGCCGAGACGTATTCGGCGCGCCCCAACTCACGCAGATGGGCGTGCTCCGGGCCGACCGAGGCATAATCGAGACCGGCGCTCACCGAATGGGTCGGGGCAATTTGTCCGTCGTCATCCTGCAACACATAACTGTAGGTTCCCTGCAACACGCCCGGGACTCCGCCGTGGAAGCGCGCCGCGTGATCTCCCAGCGACTCGCCACGGCCTCCGGCTTCGACGCCGATAAGACGAACATCCTTATCCGCGACAAACGCGGTGAACGCGCCAATTGCATTGGAGCCGCCGCCTACGCAGGCTACCACCGCGTCCGGCAAGCGGCCTTCGCGGGCCAGCACCTGGGCGCGCGCCTCGTCGCCGATGACGCGCTGGAACTCGCGCACCATCGTCGGATAAGGATGCGGACCGAGCGCGGAACCCAGAAGATAATACGTGTCGCGCACATTGGTGACCCAGTCGCGCAGGGCTTCGTTGATGGCATCCTTCAAGGTCTTCGAGCCGGCTTCGACGCCGCGCACCTCGGCTCCCATCAGCCGCATGCGGAAGACATTCAGCGCCTGCCGCTTCATATCTTCCGAGCCCATGTACACAACGCAGTCGAGGCCGAAGCGGGCGCATACCGTGGCCGTGGCGACGCCGTGCTGTCCGGCGCCGGTTTCGGCGATGATGCGACGTTTGCCCATGCGCCGCGCCAGCAACACCTGGCCCAGAGCGTTGTTGATCTTGTGCGAGCCGGTGTGACCGAGGTCTTCGCGCTTCAAAAGAATTCGCGCGCCGCCAGCGTATTCACTGAGCCGCTCGGCGTAGTACAAGGGCGTGGGCCGGCCACTGAACTCCGCGAGCAAGCCGCTTAACTCGCGCTCAAAGCTGGGGTCCTGGCGGGCTTCGGCGAATGCCGCGGTCAACTCATCGAGCGGCTCGATCAGGGTTTCGGCCACAAAGCGTCCGCCGTAACTGCCAAAGTAACCGTCGCCGGAGGCGCACAAAAGGCTCTCCAACACTGCCTCGTCCTTCATCGCTACTGCCTCTCCGCGGCCCGCACGGCCGCCACAAATTTGCCCATCTCGATCAGGCTCTTGATACCTTTTGCCGACTCCACGCCGCTGCACACATCGACCGCGTCGGGATGCACCACGGCAATCGCTTCGGCAACATTGCCGGCGTGCAAGCCTCCGGCAAGAAATAGCTTTGCCGCCGGTAAGGCGTCGCGCACGCTCTGCCAGTTCACGTTGGCCCAGCAAAAACTTTCGCCCGAGCCGCCATGGCCCACGCACGGAGTATCGAGCAGCAGGCCGCGACAGGCGGCGAATTTCACGGCGTGTTCGGCACTGAATTTCGCATCTACCTTGAGGGCGCGAATTACCTCGAACTCCCCGGCGATTGCCTCGCACTCCTTGGAAGACTCGTCGCCGTGCAACTGCACCGCCGCGAGTGGCACGGCCCGGGCGATGCGCAGTAGCTCCGCTATATTCATATTTACGAATACACCGACCAGCTTGCCCCGTCCTGGTTTTACTTGTCCGGCGACGGCCTGGGCAATGCTGCGCGCTTGGTTGAGGGGGATGCAGCGCGGACTTTCCGCATAGAAATTCATTCCCAGCATCTCCGCGCCCAACTCGATGGCGGCCAGTGCGTCATCCACGCGGGTGATGCCGCAGATCTTGATCTCGACCGAGCTCATCGCGTCTGCTCCAAGCCTTGCAATTCACTCAGGGCCGTCAGCGGATCGCCCGCGCGCATCAGGGCCTCACCGATGAGGAAAGCTTTATATCCCGCGGACTGGAGGCGTTCGATGTCGGCGCGGGTGCACAGGCCGCTCTCGGCCACCAGGGTTGCGTCGGAGGGAGCCAAATCGGCCAAGCGCAGAGATGTTTCAAGATCGACCTTGAGGGTTTTCAGATTGCGATTATTGACTCCGATGAGCTTGGCGCCAAGGGCCGCAGCGCGCTCGAACTCAGACGCGGTGTGCACCTCGACCAGCGCGTCGAGATGAACCTTGTGCGCCGCATCCAGCAACTTCAGGGCGTCGGCATCGGTCAATCCGGCGATGATCACCAGCACGGCTTCGGCACCGGCGATCGCAGCTTCATACACCTGGTGACGGTCGACCGCAAAGTCTTTGCGCAGCAGCGGCAAATGTACGGCGGCGGCCACGCGACGCAGATCGTCGAGCGATCCCTTGAAGTGCTCGGGCTCGGTCAGCACGGACATGGCGGCTGCGCCTCCGGCCTCGTACAAGCGAGCGATCTCGACGGGATCGGCGGCGGCTTGAATGTCTCCGGCGGAGGGCGAATGCCGCTTGAACTCCGCGATAATCGCCGTCGGCCGGGCCAGCAGTTCGCTGCGAAAGCGGGCCACGCGCTGACCGCGGGAGGCCAGAGCGGCATCGCGCACCGCTTCGCGCTCGGCGTCGGTGAGCAGGCTCATTTGGCGGCGTTTGGCGTCCATTACGCGCTCGAGAAATTCCGCACTCATCGCGCCGCTTCCTCCTGCTGCGTAATGCTTTGCTGAGAGTTGCAGGGAGCCTGCGATAGTGCAATGAGCGCGTTGAGTTTGTGGAGCGCCGAGCGGTCGTCGATCGCCCGGCGAGCGCGTGCGGCGCACTCGCGGAGTCCATCCCCGGTGCGCACGTGCAGAGCCGCCGCCGCGTTCAGGACCACTAGGTCGCGGGCAATATCAAAGCCAACCCCACACGACAGATCGCGGTGCTCGCCCGAGAGCACGGCGCGTACGGTCGCCGCGTTCTCTTCCGCGCTTCCGGTGCGCGCCGCATCGGTGGGACGCTCGGCGATGCCGAAATCTCGCGGCGAAACGGTGAACTCCGTGTAATCTCCGTCACGCACTTCGAGGACTCGGGTCGCGCAGGCAGTGGTGATCTCATCGAGGCCGTCGCCGCCGCGCAACACCCACGCGCGCGACACTCCGATCCGCGCCAGCGCTCCGGCGACGTTCGCCATGCGCGCCTCGTCGGACACCCCGAGCAGGCGGTACTGCGCGCGGCATGGATTCACCATGGGACCCACGAGGTTGAAGGTGGTCCGGATTCCGAGCGATCGGCGGATGGATGCGACGCGGGCCAGAGCGGGGTGGTATTTCGGCGCGAACAGGAAACAGATCCCCAGCTCGCTCAGGCATTGCATGGCGGTTTCCGGCTCGCAGTCGATGCGCACGCCGAGGGCGGTCAGCACATCGGCGCTACCGCTGCTGCTGGTGGAGGCGCACGCCCCGTGCTTGGCAATGGCGCACCCGGCGGCGGCGATGACGAACGACGCGGCGGTGGAAACATTGAAGGTCTTGACCGTGCTGGCGCCGGTTCCGGCCGTGTCCAGCACCTGCGACGGAATGGCCACGGGCAGGACGCGCTCGTACAGCGCATCGGCAAAGCCCGCCAACTCATCCGCGCTTTCGCCTTTGGCTACCAGCAGAGCCAAGGCCGCCGCGATCTGCGAATCGGGGGTTTCGGCGGCGAGCATGGCATGCACCAGTTGCGCAGCCTGCTGGCGGGTGAGGTCGCGAGAGGCCAGCAGCACGGGGAGCAACTCCCCCAAGGTGACGGTGACCGATGAATTTGCGACCGATGGATTTGCGGGGCCTGCTGGCATCTAGTTCGTCCTGAAATTCCGCGCAAAACGCAGATGCGTTGCGGCAGATGTATTTTTATTTCGTTTGCAGGGAAAAGCGTAGAGCGTGCCTAGATTAGAGGCACACGACGGTGTAGGGCCACCATCGACGGGAGGAGCAATCAGCGGAGAATAAAGTTGCAATGCTCACCCAAATAGGCTACGACGGATGCTGCGTCGAGGTCAAACGAAAAATCACGGATTACCGCAGAGACCACAAGTATGTCGTGATATCGCGGGCTTCTGCATCTCCGATACCATACTCCGGCATCTTGGTTTTCGGCAGAACCGAGTGCGGCGAGACAATCCAGCGCATCACGTTCTGCGGGGTGTTCGCTAGATTTCCCGAGATGTACGCCTCATTCGAGAGGTGCTCCAGCGACGGGGCTGCTTTTCCAGCGGCACCCATCACACCCGGAATCCGGTGGCATCCTCCGCAGCCGTAACGCTGTAGCAGAAAAGCTCCCCGCCCGGGATCGCCTCCCACCTGCGCCTTGGCCTGCTCCACGGCTCGGTCGTGCGCACTCTGGCAGCTAGTAGCGAAGCCGAGCAGGAAGTACGCGGCAACGGCCAGCATGGAATTTTTCACCGCCGAGCTGATCGCCGCAGAACCTTTTAACGCGGAACACTTCAACGCAGTTCCTTAGCCGAGCGCATCACCGCGTCCAGAGCGGGACGCCTGCTCTTGTCAGCCGTGAGCACAAACATTCGCCAGCGCACGCCTTCCAACTCGCCCACCGGCAGCAGACCATGGGATTTCTTCAGCGCTTGGCGCAGCACCGAGGGAGCAAAGATGGTTACGCCCGCCTTAGCGGCATAGATCTCCGGGTGCGGCATCTCGCCCACCTTCTCCACCTGCAGTTTGCGGCGGGCGAGCCAGCTCTCCACCTCGCGGCGGACTCCTCCGGCCGAGGGCAGCAGGACGGGCGCACCAGCGATGCGGGCGGGAAAATCCTTGTGCAATTTACGGGCGAGGGCCGGGGGCGCAAAGAGCTCTACCGCACTCTCCAACAGCACCCGGCTGTATAGAGCACCCCCTCCGGGCTTGGCATCCGTCAGCACGAATTGCAACGCGCCTGATGCCAGCGACGTAGCCAGCGACCCAGCCAGCGACGCAGTCAAGGTCTCCGCTGTGCCTTCGACGATGGTCACCAGCGGCCTTGGAGTCAAGGCAAACACACCCTCCAGAAGAGTTGCTACCAGCGGCGGTGGCAGCGTGAAACTCACGCCCAAGGCCAGCGCGGGAACCGCTTCGGCTTGGCCGTCGAGCGCCGACAGCAAGTCGCCGCCCAGGGCAAAGATGCTCTGAGCGTAGCGCAACACGGTCTCCCCGGCAGGAGTTACCTTGATGCCGCGCCCGCTGCGCTCCAGCAATTTGCGCCCCAGTTTTTGTTCCAACATGTGAACTTGTGCGCTGACCGTGGGCTGCTTCAGGCCAAGCCGTGCGCTGGCGCGTGCGACCGAACCCTCGCGGGCGACCGTGCAGAAGTAGAGCAGATGGTGGTAGTTCAATCGTTCCATGGCCACGATGAAATCATTGCCGCCGCCCGGCGCCAAGCTGTGGCCCTGGGTTGAAATCGTGATTGGGATCAGGAGAATCTGGAGGCGCGGGGCGGAGTCGAACCGCCGATAAAGGCTTTGCAGGCCTCTGCCTTACCACTTGGCCACCGCGCCTCGATGCACAGACGCGCGCGAGACTTCTAGATGGTATCGTGAGTCGCGCTTCCGCGCAAACCTTCGCGGGTCACTTCGGTTAGATTCCTGCGCCGTAATCGGCAAATCCGCTTTTGTCGAATTCGCTGCGGTAATCGCGGCGCTCTTCGTCCTCACGGGCCAAGCCTGCCATTGTGCCGTTGGACTGAACTGCGGCCGCCGCCAGATGAGAGAACTCTTCCAGACGTCCGCGCAAGTCGCTGACGTCCTTGGACAGCGCGATCAGCGCATCGCTCAAAGGATCTTTAATCTCGTGGGGATCGGTGATCAGCACCCGCTTGCCATCGCGATAGACGATATGAGCGGGAACGCCGACCACGGTGGAGTTCGGCGGCACGTCGCGCAGCACCACGCTGCCGGCGCCGACGCGCGAGTTGTCTCCTACTACGATGTCGCCCAGCACGCTCGACGTGTTGCCGATGACCACGCCGTTGCCCAGGGTGGGATGCCGCTTCTTCTTTGCCAAGCTGGTACCGCCCAGGGTTACGCCGTGGTACAGCGTCACATCGTCGCCCACAATCGCAGTCTCACCAATCACCACTCCCATGCCGTGATCGATGAAGAGGCGACGGCCGATGGTCGCGGCGGGATGGATCTCGATGCCAGTCCGGAAGCGGGTTAACTGCGAGAGGCAACGTGCCAGCAAACGATATCCATGCCGCCACAGCCAATGATTCAGGTGATGCGCCCAGACCGCGTGAAGTCCCGGGTAGTTGAGCAGTACGGAGAACCTGCTGGTGGCCGCGGGATCACGCTCCAGTACGGATTGAATGTCTTCTCGAATCGTTCGCAGCACGTTCACGCCTCGCTGAACGGGTTTCGTCCTTTAGTTTGCTATGTAACCTTCTATGTAACTACGACTTGCATCCTGCTGTCTAGTTAGCGCTTCACCGGCTGCGGCTGAATTGGGAATATTTCTCAGTTTGCGGATGGGCGGGGCAACCGTTGGCCCTGATGCAAAGTCTGACCGGGCTGGAGGAGGAAACTATGCGATTTCGATTTGCGCGGATTGTAGTTCTGTTGCTGCTCTTCACCTCTCTACCAGCGTTTGCCCAGTGGCAGTGGGGACGCCCGCGTCCGCCGAGGGCCGGTGCCTGCTTCTACAAGGATAGCAATTTCCGGGGAGACGCCTTTTGCCTGAAAGTGGGCGACCGCTGGCCGTCCATGCCAGCCGGGTTCAACGACAAAATCACTTCCATTCGCGTCTTCGGCGGAGCCCGCGGGCGGGTCTTCGCCAATGATAATTTTGGTGGCGCCAGTTTTCTGATCGATCGCAGCGTGAACGACCTGCGGCGCATTCCTGTGTCTGACAATCCATCTAAGAACTGGAACAACCGCATCTCTTCCATTGCCGTTTTCATGCGGGACAAGGATGAGTGGGGAGGACGGCGATAACCGGTCAGAACTGAAATTTGCATCTGCGGCCAGCGCGAGCCACTGCGAAATCGCGGCGAAGCCGTCGTTCACCGCCCGGCAGGGCTGGCCCGCGGCACTGCCCTGCAACCCTCACCCGGCGGAATTCATCCAAAGAAATTGAGCCAACGAGTTACAGTAGCAGCCTGAGGACGTTCGCCGCCCGCGCGCATGGCTGCGGCCCACCTGCTCACTTACTTATGCCTATGACGATCCGGCGTATTGCACTGCTCGCACTGTTCCTCGCTGCCGCGCTCTGGGCGTGCCTTGCCCAAACGTCCTCCGATCCCGGCGATGCCCTGATCGGCTTCCTGAATCAGTCGATTGACTGGTATCGGCGGGTCGAGCTTCCCGGCCAGCTTTCGACCGATCCGGCGGACTCGATCTACACGGCTTACAATCGCAACGCCAGCGTTCAGGCGATCTCGTTGATCTTTGATTTCGCGCGCGAGCAGGCCCAACAAATTCAGCTCGAACACGCTCGCGACACCGCTCCGGTTGCCGACAATCCTCAGGCCTCACGCAACCTTCCGCAGTTGGTGGCCAGCGCGCAGGAGAAGGTGAAGCAGGCCGGCGCCGATCTTGATGCGCTGCAGCAGCAAGCCGCCAACGCCTCGGGAAAGAAGCGCCAGACCCTCGACGATCAAGTTGCCGAAGAGAAGAGCGAACTCGAGCTCGCCCAGGCTCGCCTGGAAACGCTGGAGAACATGAGCACCTTTGCGGTCGCCGGAACTTCGGTTGGCCTGCTCGGAAAAGTCAATGAACTCGAACGCACCGTTCCCGAGGTTCGCACCGTAGTACGCCCGGCGCGTCCGCTGCGCACGGATTCCAACCGTAGCAATGCCGCAAATTCCAATGCCGCAGACTCCAGCACTGCCGCCGGGAGCAGCGCCGGGGCCGGAGCTACCGGAGCCACGAGCAGCACCGCTTCCAGCACTCCTGCCACTGCGATTGCGCCGTTCAGCCTTGTTCCCGTACCTGCGCCCGCGCCGGTGGCGGCCAAGCAGCCGGGCGATGGCATAGTCTCCCGGACCGGCGACGTGTTCTCGCTCATTCGCAAGCTCAGCGCCCAGCGCGACGCCCTCACGTCTACGGCGGCGCTTCGCAGCTCACTGGATCGCGTCCGCGAGCCGCTAAGGCAGCAACTGCGCGAAGTCACCCAGCGCGGTGACGCTCTCTCCGCCCAGCCTCAGTCCAGCGACCCGGCGGTGCTGGCTGATCGCAAAAAACAGATTGACGCCCTCACGGCGGATTTCAAGCGCCTCTCCAACATCGTGCTTCCACTTGCCAAGGCCAGCCTGCTGCTCGACGCTACGACCAGCAATCTGGCGGAGTGGCGCGGCGAAACCCAGCGCGCCTACTCGTCCCAGGGACGGGAGTTGCTGTTGCGCATTGGAGCCCTGCTGCTGGCAATCATAGTGGTTGCCATCGCTGCCGACGCATGGCGTCGCGCCATCTTCCGCTACATCGTGGAGCAACGCCGCCGTTCGCAATTTCTGCTGCTGCGCCGCATCGTGGTCACGGCGGTGATCATTCTCATCCTGATTTTTGCTCTCTCCACCGAGATCGGCTCACTGGCGACCTTTGCCGGATTTCTCACCGCAGGCGTGGCCATCGCCTTGCAGAACGTCATCCTCAGCGTGGCCGCTTACTTCTTGCTGATCGGGCGCTATGGAATACGGGTCGGGGACCGCATCCAGATCGGCGAAGTCACCGGAGACGTGTTCAATATCGGACTTGTCCGCCTATATCTTGTGGAGTTGGACGCCTCCGGCAGCGAAGCCCGCCCCACGGGACGCATCGTGGTCTTCTCCAATTCCGTGGTCTTTCAGCCGTCATCCAACTTTTTCAAGCAGCTTCCCGGCTCCGACTTTGCATGGCGGCAACTCTCGCTCACCCTTGCCAGCGATGTCGATTATGCCTTCGCCGAGCAGCTCATCTCGGCTGCGGTCGCCAAGGTCTATGAAACCTATAAGCCCGAACTCGATCAACAGCACCGCGTTCTTGAAAGCTCGCTCGCCATTCACATCGGCAGTACCAAACCGCAAACCCAGTTGCGGCTCCAGGCAAACGGCCTTGAAATGGTCATTCTCTACCCCGTCGTGCTCACCCAGGCCGTGGAGATCGATGACCGCATGACCCACGCCCTGCTCGACACCATCGAGGGAGAGCCTCGACTGCACCTGGTTGGCGGCGGGCTCAGCAGCATCAAGCCCGTGGATGCTACCCCCAACAAGCCTGTGCATAATTGAATCGACTGATACAATTGTGATATTGGGCGTAAGCAACCGGGGATGGCGGGCGCACCTCGTAGAATCCGACGCCAGTGAGTATTCGATCTGATGAGTGATTCACCCGCAGCGCGCTTGCCAGAAGTTCCCGTGCCGGTTTCGAACCCTTGGCTGGTCGCCATCTCGGTGATGCTGGCGACGTTCATGGAGGTGCTGGACACCTCCATTGCCTCGGTGGCGCTGCCCTACATTGCCGGGTCGGTTTCAGCCACCAACGATGAGGCCACCTGGGTGCTCACCAGCTACCTGGTCGCCAACGCCATTATCCTTCCCGCCAGCTCATGGTTCTCACAGCGCTTCGGGCGCAAGCGTTTTCTGCTGACCTGCATTGTGATCTTCACGATTTCTTCGTTTGCCTGCGGCGCCGCCGACAGCCTGGCCATGATCCTGATCGCGCGGGCCGTGCAAGGGGCCGGCGGAGGAGCGTTGCAGCCATTGTCGCAGGCCATTCTGCTGGAGAGCTTTCCGCCGCACAAGCGCGGGCAAGCGATGGCACTGTTTGGCCTCGGAGTGGTGGTTGCCCCGGTGCTTGGTCCCACCGTCGGGGGCTGGCTGACGGAAGCCTATTCCTGGCGCTGGGCTTTTTATATCAACATACCGATTGGCATCCTCGCCATCTTCATGATCATGCGCTACGTGCATGACCCTATCTACATCCGCGACGCCAAGCCGGGGCGCTTT
Organism: uncultured Acidobacteriaceae bacterium; assembly: GCA_964563875.1. Taxonomy (GTDB): domain Bacteria; phylum Acidobacteriota; class Terriglobia; order Terriglobales; family Acidobacteriaceae; genus TOLSYN. The sequence goes on along the minus strand of CAZLZA010000003.1, from coordinate 12,893 downwards.
GATGGAATTGGCTTTGGCCTGCTGGCGGTGTGGCTGGGGGCATTGCAAATTGTGCTCGACAAAGGGCAGGAAGACGATTGGTTCGGCGCTACCTGGATTCGCTGGGCGGTCACCATCCTGGTGGTTTGCTTTATCAGCTTTCTTGTCTGGGAGCTGCGCCAGAGTAATCCACTGGTGAAGCTGCGGGTCTTCCTCAACCGCAATTTCTCGCTCGGCTGCCTGCTCATTGGACTTTTCGGCGGAGTGATCTATGCCATGATCACGCTACTACCGCTGTTTTATCAGGAGTTGCTCGGCTACAACGCGCTCAGTGCGGGCATGGCAGTCAGTCCGCGCGGCTTTGGAGCCATTGTGGCTATGCCGCTCATCGGACTGATCGGCAGCCGCATCGACAACCGCTACATACTCGCTCTCGGCTTCGGAATCTTCGGCGTCTGCGGCCTGTGGTTCGCCCGGGTTGACCTCGACATTTCGCAATGGAGCATGCTCTGGCCGGTGATCATCAGCGGCTTCGGAGCCAGCATGGTCTTTGTTCCGCTGGCCACCACCAGCATGGCGAACCTGCCGAATGAGGAGATCGGTAACGCCGCCGGACTCTTCAACCTGCTGCGCAACATTGGCGGCTCAATCGGAATTTCTATCGTGAACACGGTGGTGGCGCGCCACGAACAACTCCACCGCGTAGAATTGTCGGCGCACCTCAACGGCACCAGTACGGCTTTCCAGAATCTGCTGAGCGAGGCGACGGCCCTGGGCGCGCGCACCGGTAACTCGCCCCTGCAGGCCTACGCAATCATCAACGGAATCCTCACCCAGCAATCCCGGCTACGCTCGTATGTCGACGACTTCCAGTACCTCGCCGCCGTCTGCTTCCTCTGCATACCAATCGTTTTCCTGCTGCGCAAGGCCATCGCGAAGAAAGGCACGGTCGGCGCGGCACACTGAAGTCTCATGAATCTGCTCTGCCGCGGAAGCTTACTTTGCTTTCGAGGATCTGGAACCTGCCGGGACCGGTCCTTTGTGTGCCGTCATCCTCACAGCCTTGTCGACCACCACATACAATAGTTGGTCGGTATCAGCTTTCGCCATACGCTTGATGGATTCTCCCATACGCTGCCCCGCCGCCTTCGTGTCGGGCAGAGTGATATCCCGGTTCTTTGCTGAAATCTCGGCCAGCGTCTTCACCATCTCGAAGAACGTTGCTTCATTCTTGCCGCTCAACAACCACGCGTCGTGTACGGTGCTGGTAATCAGTTGTTCGGTGGTCCAGGTCGGCGTGGCCGCCGGGCCAGTCGCGGAAGGCGGTGTGATCGGCGCTTCATTTTGAGCACGGGTTGCGGTGGAGACCATCATCATACTGGCTCCAAGTAACAGGTAAGCAGCAGAGGTACGGAAAGTCCCGCGAAACATCTTCATAATTTCGCCTTTCAATCTCTCGTGAAAATCTAAAACCAAGTGCATATTCCCGGGTTACCGGCGATAGTCATCCCGGTTGTCCTGGTGCACCTTTCCTACAATCGCACCGATCCCTGCTCCCGCTGCGCCTCCGACAATCGCGCCCTTCAATCCGCCGCCGAGCAGCGCACCTAAAACGGCTCCGCCTCCTCCACCGATCAGCGCCCCTTTCCCTGGCCCAATGCCATGGTCTCGATCGTCATAATAACGCCCGTCCCGTTCATCGTAGCGCCCATGATCGTGACCTTGGTCATAGCGTCCGCCCCGGCTTCCGTCGCGGAGTCCTCCGTAGAAATTGCCGCGATCCTGCGCTTGGGCGCTGAGACCGGCCGACAGCATGAGCGCAACGACCAGCATTGCAACACGTGCTCGCAACATAGTTCCTCCGGTTGCCAAATCCGGTCCGTTACTCCGACCTCGGACTGGATTACAACTTGGATGCAGATTGGGTCGAGAGCGAGACGGATGGCTGCCCGCAAGCAGACACTCTGTAGTTCGTGATGAAACCAGTAGAGTGCCCCTCCGCGCTCATCGCACTCTCCTGCCTCGGTTAGTGCTGGTCCTGCTCCATGGCGTGCGCCAGGCGAATGACCGTGGCTTCATCGAAGTGTTTGCCGAGGATCTGAATTCCGATCGGCAGGCCTTCGGAATTATTTCCGCAGGGCAACGAGATGCCGGGCACCCCAACCAGATTTGCCGTGACCGTGTAGATGTCGCTGAGATACATCCCCACCGGATCGTTCACCTTCTCGCCAAGTTTGAACGCCACGGTCGGTGAGACCGGGGTCACAATGGCATCGACACTTGTAAATGCATTCTGAAAATCGCGGGTGAGCAGGGTACGAACCTGCTGCGCTTTCAAATAGTATGCGTCGTAGTATCCCGCACTGAGGGCGTAGGTTCCCAGCATGATGCGGCGCTTCACCTCTGCGCCAAAGCCTTCGTCGCGGCTGCGCCGGTACATATCGGCGAGCGTCTTGGCCTGCGGCGAGCGGGTGGTGTAACGCACGCCGTCAAAGCGCGCCAGGTTCGCCGACGCCTCGGCGGTGGCCACAATGTAGTAGACCGGAATCGCGTATTCGGTATGGGGCAGCGAGACACTGACGATTTCGCAACCGGTACTGCGCAGGGCGTCAATGCGTCGCTCAATAGCCTGGCGAATCTCCGGGTCCAGACCTTCGCCGAAATATTCCTTGGGAATCCCGATGCGCAATCCCTTCACGTCGCGTCCGCACTCCGATGAGTATTTGCCCACGGGCACGTCCGCCGAAGTCGAATCGAGCGGGTCGCGTCCGGCGATAACTTCCAGCAAGGTTGCCGAATCCTTGACCGTGCGCGTGAGCGGTCCCACGTGATCGAGCGAGCTGGCAAAGGCGATCAATCCGTAACGCGAGACGCGACCGTAGGTGGGCAACAGTCCCACGACACCGCAGAAGGCCGCAGGTTGACGGATCGAGCCACCGGTATCCGAGCCCAGGGTTGCGACAGCGAAGCCGGCGGCAACCGCTGCGGCAGAGCCACCCGACGACCCTCCGGGCACGCGCGTTGTGTCGCGCGGATTGCGCACCGGATGAAACGCCGAATTCTCGTTCGACGATCCCATGGCGAACTCATCGCAATTGAGTTTGCCCAGGCAGACCGCGCCCGCGGCTTCCAGTCTCTGGACCGCCGTGGCATCGTAGGGGGCAATAAATTTCTCCAGGAAGCGCGAGCCGGCGGTGGTGCGTTCGCCACGCGTCATCAGCACGTCTTTGATACCGACCGGAACGCCGGCCAGGGGCGGCAGCGGATCGCCTTTTTCCGCCAGGCGATCGATGCGCTGCGCCTGCGCCTGGGCGCGCTCCTTGGTCAGCGTCAGAAAGGAGCCAATGGTCTGATCCTGGCTTGCAATCTGGGCGTAATGCGCCTCGGCCAGCGCCTGCGCGGAAAGCTCGCGGCTCTCGACCAGCGAGCGCGCAGCGTCAATGGTCAGTGTATTGATATTCATCGATCTTTCTCCTTGGCTGAGATTAGCGCTCAATGACCTTTGGGACGCGGAAGCAGGTTCCATCCGTATCCGGCGCATTCGAGAGTGCAACCTCGCGGCTCAGTCCTGGTTTCACCTCGTCGGGGCGCTGCGCGTAGGCAAATTTTTCGCTGCCCTGGCGTCCGGCGGAAGCAAAGGCCGAGACTACTTCAGCGAGCGGCTCCACGTTGCTTGTATCCAGCTCGTTCAGCTTGTCGATGTGGTCCAGGATGGAGTTCAGGTCGGCGACCATGCGGGTGCTCTCGTCGGGCGTGAGTTCGAGATTCGCCAGGTCGGCTACGTAGGTTACGTCTTTTTCGGTGACCTTCATGAGTTCCTTTGGCTTATGGATGCAAGTACTGAAATTAAACTTTTCGCGGCGCGTCCTTCGGGCATGCAAGGGTGAATTCGATGCGCTCAACGCGGATGAATGGATTGAGCCGGGCGAGAAACTGCGGAGCCATGGCGTAGAGTTGCGCGCGCCAGGTGGCGTCCGGAACCTCGACCACCAGGGTCTGCTTCTCACCGTACAGATTGCAGCCCAGCACGCGGGTTTTTTCCGCAACCGCTCGTCCGACGGCAAAGTCCCATGCGGCTTCGGGCAATTGTTCCGGCGGCAGGCGCTTTAGCGTGTCCACCATGATGCGCTGCAATGTGTTGGAAACCCGCTCCATCGGTTGATTATAGCGGAGCGATCCTATCAACTGCCCTGGACCGGCGTTGGGTGGATACCAGGCGAACCATGTTTGCTAAACGCTGCCAGATCTCGAGTTTCAATCTCCGGTCAGGCAACCATGCGCTCGGAGGTTGCCGGATCACGCGCCGTAGCGGGAGAAAGGATTTCTTTCCTGAGCAGGAGAACGATAGAATCTGTCGCAGAGCAAGGCCATGTTGTGGTGTGTCTTTGCCGCAAGCCTAGGGGCGCACGTGATGGGCGAGAAGCCAAAGAAACAGAAAGCGGGTGGCGAAGTACTGCGCAATGCCAAAGAGATGGCACAAATCGAGGAGTATTGGCACCTGCTGGGTCTAGCAAAACTGCGCAAACCTCCAAAGAAATACGATTATGTGGAGGAGTTGGCCTACCTTCAGCAGGAGCTGATCAAGCTTCAGGAATGGGTGCGCATGAAGGGACTGCGCGTTTGCGTGCTGTTTGAGGGCCGCGACGCGGCAGGCAAGGGCGGAGTGATCAAGCGCATTACCCAGAGCCTGAACCCGCGCGTGTGCCGCATCGTGGCTCTGGGCACGCCTACCGAAAAAGAACGCGGCCAGTGGTACTTCCAGCGTTACGTCGCTGAATTACCGGCACGGGGTGAGGTGGTGCTTTTCGACCGCAGCTGGTACAACCGCGCCGGAGTCGAGCACGTTATGGGCTTCTGCACCGAGGAGGAGTATCGCGACTTCCTGATTGATTGCCCTCAGTTTGAAAATATGCTCATCCGTTCCGGTATGATTCTGGTCAAATACTGGTTTTCCGTAAACGATGAGGAACAGGAAAAACGCTTCCAGGAACGCATGAGGAATCCCATCAAGCGTTGGAAACTCAGCCCCATGGATTTGCAGTCGCGGAAGCACTGGGTGGATTACTCGCGTGCCAAGGATGAAATGTTTGCCCACACCGACACCAAGAAGAGCCCTTGGATTGTGGTGAATGCCGACAACAAGAAACGTGCTCGACTGAACTGCATTGCGCACCTGCTGCGACAGATTCCCTACCACGACATGAACCCGGTGGAAGTCGACCTGCCACCGCGCCAGGCGACGGATTATAAGCGGCCAAAGATGTCGAGTCAGCGCTTCGTACCCGAGGTCTACTAGAAACCGGTTCCCGGAGCAATCGATGAGCGGTCACAAGTAATTGGCACGATCGGCTTACGGCGGAGCAGCGATTCAATTTCGCGCGAGCCGCCCGGTCGGGATACAACTCCCTTCGCTTTACGGCAATCCATCCATACGCAACGCGTGGACCCGGATGTCTCCACAACTACCGCGCGGAACTCTGCATCGCCGCTGGTGCGTATTCTCTGGAGGTCATCGTATGCCGCTGATTCAGGTCAAATTAATTGAGAACGTATTCTCGGACGAACAGAAACAGGAGATGGTTCGAAAGCTCACCGACGCCATGGTCTCGATCGAAGGGGAGAACATGCGTCCGGTGACTTGGGTGGTGATTGAGGACGTCAAAAGCGGGGATTGGGCGATTGGCGGAAACCCGCTGACGACGGAGGACGTAAAGAATCTGGCGGCGGGGAAAAAGGCCGCCTAGCAGGCGCTAGCGACGCGGAAAGTTACTCTCGGCAAATCCCATGGCCTCGTCGTGAGTGGCAATGGTGCCTTCCAGTTGGGCGTCCTCCACGGCGGATAGAATCTCGGCAAAGCGCGGGCCGGGGTGAAATCCGGCGGCGATCAGGTCATGTCCATTGATCAGCACCGGGGGACGCACGGCACCTGCCGGAATCGCTGCACGGCGCTCGCGGGTGTAGTCATAGAGCTCAAGATTGGCGTGGCTGGCGAGGCAGTCCAGCCGATGCAGCGCCAGGTGCTCGTCGAAATCCGGCAGCCGCACAAAGCGCTTGAAGGTGGAATCCTTCATCTTGCGCACG
>CAZLZA010000003.1:0-6823 GCA_964563875.1 uncultured Acidobacteriaceae bacterium | reverse complement strand
CGGCAAAGCGCATGTGATTTTCCACCAGGGCAAGAATCTGCTCGCGATCACGATTGCTGAAGCGCAACCGTTGCAGGAGATCGTCGGCCATACGCACACCGATCTCCACGTGTCCGTCAAAGCGAATGCGATCGGGGGCACGACGGAAGGTCGCGGGCTTGCCGACATCGTGCAGCAGCGCGCCCCAGGCCAGGGTCAGCGCGGCTCCCACCGGCAAGCCCTCCAGCAGCAGCAGGGTGTGCACGAAGACATCGCCCTCGGGATGGTACTGCGGAGGCTGTTCCACGCCTTTCATGCGGGTAATCTCGGGCAGCACCTGGCGCAGCAATCCGGTTTCGTCCAGCAACTGAAACGCTCGCCGCGCATGGCCTTCGGTCAGCATCTTCGATAGCTCATCGCGGATGCGCTCGCATGACACCTGGTGAATCTCCGGGGCAAGCCGGCGAATGGCTACAGCCGTCTGCGCTTCGATGACGTATCCGAAGCGCGCGGCAAAGCGTACGGCGCGCAGCATCCGCAGTTTGTCTTCGGCGAAGCGTTGCTCGGGCTGGCCGATGGTGCGCACAATGCCGCGCTCCAGGTCGCGACGGCCTTCGACGTAGTCCAGTAGCTCTCCGTGGGGCGTGTTGGGGCGCTCGGAAAGCGGATCGAGCAGCAGTCCGTTGATCGTGAAATCGCGCCGCTCGACGTCATGCTGGGCCGAGGTTGTGTAGCGCACCGAGTCGGGATGGCGTCCGTCGAGATAGGCTCCGTCGGAGCGGAAGGTTGCGACCTCAATATGCCCGCGCTCATCGCCGGTGCCCAGGACTTTGAGAGGCACCAGCATCACGCCGAAGCGCGCGCCAACCGCATAGGTCTCGGGAAAGATGCGCATGACCTGATCCGGCGTGGCCGAAGTGGCAACGTCGTAATCGGCGGGGCTCCTGCCCAGCAGCAGGTCACGGACGCATCCGCCCGCCCACAGGGCCTGGTGGCCGCGCTGGCGGAGAAGACGGACGGCCTGCAATGCGGCATCGCGCTGCATCGTTTCGGTGGGCATGGTATCGCTAGGCATGAGGACATTGTAGATCGGAGGCGGTATTCTCTAATGGTGGACAATAGTGCATTGATTCTTGGAATTGAGAGTTCCTGCGACGAAACGGCAGCGGCCATCGTGCGCGGCGGCCAGGAGCTGGTGTCAAGCGTGGTGGCTTCGCAGATTGCGACCCACTCCCCCTACGGGGGCGTGGTGCCGGAGTTGGCCAGCCGCGAACACCTCCGCAACCTAGTGCCCGTGACCCGTGCCGCGTTGGCCAAGGCGGGGCTGAGCTATGCGGATTTGGACGCGATTGCGGTCACCAACGGCCCAGGCCTCGCCGGGGCGCTGCTGACCGGCGTAAGCTTTGCCAAGGCGCTGGCCTGGGCCTTGCAAAAGCCGCTCATCGCCGTCAATCACATCGAAGGCCACATCCATGCCGTACTGCTCGAAGAGCACCAGCGCGGCGCCGGAGCCGTTGAGTTTCCCGTGCTTGCGCTGGTAGTCAGCGGGGGACACACCCATTTGTTTTTAGCCGAGCAGCGCGACGACGGCTGGCACTATGAAAACATTGGGCACACTCGTGACGACGCCGCTGGGGAAGCGTTCGACAAGACCGCAAAATTGCTCGGCCTAGGTTATCCCGGCGGCCCGATTATCGATCGCATCTCGAAGTTCGGCAATCCCGCGGCGGTAAAGTTCACCTTCGCCCAGTTCAAGCATGAAGCACGCCAGGAATCCAAGCGCGCCGGACGCATGGAGCAGGATCGCAAGCGCTTCGATTTCAGCTACAGCGGAATCAAAACTGCGGTGCTGCGCTACGTGGAAAGCCATGGCATGTTCACCTCGATCGAGGAGCGGCGGCACGCCCTGCTGGCCATCGCCGCGCCCACCGATGAGGATTTCAATCGCCTTTGCGACCGCCAGACCCTCGACCTGGTGGCCAGCTTCCAGGCCGCCGTGGTTAGCGATCTCACGCAGCGCACGATGTCGGCGTGCGAGGAGTATGGCGTGCGCACGCTATTGGTGACCGGCGGAGTTGCCGCCAACAGCGCTCTACGAGGGAGCTTTGAGCAGCGCGGTCCGCGCCGCGGCGTGCGGGTTCACTTCCCTTCGCGGATCATGTCCACCGATAACGCGGCGATGATTGCCGCCGCTGCTCACTCCAAGTGGCTAGCGCGGGATTTTGCCGGACTGGATATTTCGGCGGAAGCCAACTTGCAATTGCGCTAAGGTAATTTTGGCCGGGCGGAAAATGCGAGGGTGGCGTCGAGCGCACAACCGAGCTGAACTTCGATGTCGATGTCCTTGAAGATCACGGCAGCGGTTCCGGACGGCATATCCGTGGTCAGTTCGCTGGCACTGCGGCGGGCCGCCAGGACGAGAATGGGAGTATCGGCAAAAACCGCGAGCTGCCTGATTCTGGAGACCAGTTCAACGCCACCCATGCGGGGCATGGAAAGGTCGGTGATGATGATGTCCGGAACGAAGTTGCCCAACATTTCCAAGGCCTCGACTCCGTTGGTTGCCGATTCCACAACGAAGCCACGCTCTTCCAGGAAGCGGCAGACACTATGGCGTATCAGCATGGAATCATCCACGACCAGTGCCGTCTTCGGAATGGATTGGGCCGCCATAGTAGGACGACGGAGCGTCACACAAGCTCCGATCACAAACTATGTATAGCATCTTCTGGCAATTTATGCCGGGACTTAGAAGATCTCAGGCAGAGAACACACGACCGCGCAGTTCACAAATCGATGGCATTCCCGTCACGGGATCAAGCTTCGTCGACGGCAGAATCCTCGATTGCCATATCCTTGAGTTCGCTATATTCGAAGACTTCGCGGCATTCCAGGCACTCAACAAATTCCGAATCCTCATCGCGAGCGACGATCTGCACACGAGGGTGGCGGCATTTCTGGTTCATGGGATTACTCACGGACGGCACGGGGTTGCGCTGAGGCTGTGGTGAAGGCATAAATAGGATTACTCCGCCAAAGGCGGTAGGTGGGCATATTTTAGCTTGACCGTCCCGGATGTCAAGAGGAGAAAAGCAGAAATTCGGACAGCCTTCGCTGTGTCCAAGAGCGCACGGGGACGCGAAATTCTGTTCCAGCAGCTCCGCAGGGTTTTGGTTAGTGGATGTCTTTCATCGACAGCAGGGTCCCATAATCCTGACCACTCGCCGTGGTAGCCCGCGCCACAATTCCGCTAAAGGCCTGGCGCAGTTCCGGATGCTGAGCGAGCAATGCTTTCATGACCGCGGTGTTGTCTTGAAATGCCTGGGCGGTATTGCTGACGTCGGCCGCCTGATATTTGACCACCAACGAAAGCTGACCTTGCTCATCCGGAGCGGCAAACGCCTGGGTCAGATTGTAGGTGTGTCCGTTGGCGGCCGACAGCGGCACGGGATTGCTGCCCGGAACGTCTGCCGGGCGCGCTGCCTGAATCTCGGCCGAGAGCTTGTCGAGTTGCAGGCTGCTCATGAAGTCGACCGGCGAGTACATCTCCCAGGCCAGCACATAGAAGAACCACGCGTTGTGCAACTCACCATGCTGCTTGAACTTGCGTGCCTGCTGCACATACCAGACGGCATCATGGCCGGAAACCTCGCTCGGCTTGGGATAGTAGCCCGCCAGCTTCCATTGGTTTTGCTGGTACTCGAGAACCACGGTGACCATGTAGGGAATCTTGCCTCCGGTGGCGTTGGTCAGCACCAGGGCATACTGTCCGGGATCAAGATTGGGGATGGTAAAACTGGCACTGGAAGGGGTGTGCCCGTTCGATCCGAAGACGCCGCAGAAGAACTCGGCGCTGGGCAACCGCTCGGCGGCTTTCGAGGCGTCCAGGTAGTATTCACGGCGAATCGTTACCTGGTCTCCCAGCGAACCTTTGTCATGAGTCACGGTCGCCTGAATGCCGTCAAACGAGGAGGCGAGGGCGGGAATCGCCGCCTGGCGCAGGCTCTGCACATCTCCATGAGCCGCGTATTGAATATATTGGGTGGCAGCGTTGTCCATGCCAGTACGCAAGGCGGGTTGAATTTCATTGGCCTGAGCACACTCCTGCGCCAGCCCCGCGATCGGGAAGACAAGGCAGGCAGTGAGGACAAGCAGCGGAACCAACTGCTCCGAAGAAGAATTGCGAGACATGATCACTCCGGTAAAAATTCTTATTTGCGGGCTGCGCCAATGGGATACATCCGCGCCATAACCCAGAATAGATGCCCAGTGCGCCGGGACAGATGTTCACCCGGATGGACACCTGCAGCTACTGTCTCAGAAAACCGCTGATTACAGACACCGAAAAACAGATCTCGAAGCCGGAGCCGCCCTCAACAGGATGCATCGCAAAGCCGGAACGGGTTAGAATCGGGGGTACGAGTTAGCGGCGAGGCTGGAGCCTGCAATGAGACGAATGATCGCGACGGCGTGTGTGCTGGCCATGATTTCGGGTGCGGTCTGGGCTCAACAACCCTCGCCACACACGCCGCAGCAGCAGAAAACGCACGTGGCAAAAACACACGTGGCGAAGAAGAAAAAGAAAGCGGCTCGGGGAAAGAACCTTCCTGCCAAAAACGTGGCGGCCGAGGCTCCGCAAGTTCCCGCACAAATCATGCCACCGGTTCCGGCAACGCTGATGAACAGCGCTCCGGTACCGCCGAACGTGACGATGGAGGGCGGGATGCTGACGATTGACGCGCCCAACTCCACCTTGAGCGATGTGCTGCGTGGGGTTCACAAGGCGACTGGCGCGGCCATTGAAGGCGCATCCCCGAGCGAGCGCGTGGCGGTGCGGCTGGGCCCCGGAAAACCCGAGCAGGTCATCTCTGCCCTGCTGCGCGGCACACCGTATGACTATGTGATTCTTGGGGCGTCTGGACGACCGGATGTGGTCACGCGGGTGTTGCTGACGCAATCGGCCGGCGGATCAATGCCTGATTCCCCGGTTGCGACTCGCTCTCCGGAAGTGGTGCGGCCGCAACCGGCTGACGATATTATTCAGCGCGAGCCCACCCCTGAGGAAACGCAACCGAATGAGGGCGAAGCAGAGCAGGCGCAACCTCAAGTACAGCCCCAGCCGTCACCGCAGGCGCAGCCGGACCAGAACCAACCGAAGACTCCGGAGCAGCTCTTCAAGGAACTGCAACAATTGGAACAGCAGAAGCAGCAGCCGCCAAAATAGATCGTGGCTTTAGCGTAAGAAACTTCAAACGAGATAAGTTTCAGGAGGGAGAGCCCTGCCGAGGAATTCAGCCGGGCCTGCTTGCTTCCAGAATGCCGATTCCTGCGGCCGGCCGCCGACTGCTAGAGCACTTTCGAAATTGGTGTATCCGTCGTTATCGCCAGGAGATACGTCCGGCTGCCTTACCGGATATACCTTCCGCGATTTCGGGCTAATTGCCGCCAGCGGAGGTGTTGAGAACCTGTGCCGGAGCAGCTTGGATCGCCTGCCGGCTGCGGTCGAAGGCGTTGAGAATTCCAAAAATAATGGCGTAGCCGAGTCCAATTCCGGCAGCCAGCGATAAAGCGATTACGGCACACAATACAAGAGACATTAAGACCGATGACACGTTGTACCTTCTACTTTTATGCTGGGCTCGATGCCCAGGATTGGTCGGCGAATCGCCTGTGAACTATCTTCAATGTTAACTCTGCCGCCATCTGAATCCTGTGATTCTGGACACGGAAAAGCCGCAAATCCATGACATCCTCCACGGGACTCGTCTTCCGAGCCGTCCGGCTAGGCTGAAACCAATATGCGACGGTTTGACCCCGGACGCTATTGGCAAATAAGATACCTAAGTCGAACTATCTTCTTTCCCTTTCTAGCCTATCCGTGGGGACGCGTCCAATTACGACCGGCCCTGTACGAAAGCGGTACGGACTGGGACGGCGGGGTGGTTCACTGGGAACCGGTCAAACATGGGCATCCGCAACATCACGGTGCGCGGCGCACGTCAGCACAACCTGAAAAACATCGACGTTGAAATTCCGCGCAACACCCTGACAGTGATCACCGGGCTGAGCGGGTCGGGTAAATCGTCGCTGGCCTTTGACACCATCTATGCCGAAGGACAGAGGCGCTACGTTGAAACCCTCTCGGCGTACGCCCGGCAATTTCTAGACCAGATGGAGCGGCCCGACGTGGACTCCATCGACGGGCTCAGCCCAGCCATCTCCATCGAACAAAAGACCACCTCGCGCAGTCCCCGCTCCACGGTCGGAACGATTACCGAGATTTACGACTACCTGCGCCTGCTCTACAGCTCGATCGGCGTTCCGCACTGCCCAAACTGCGGCAAGGAGATCACCCGCCAGTCAGTGGAGCAGATTGCGGCACGGGTGATGGAACTGGCCGGGAACGCCAAGCCGGGAGCGGAACCGCGGGTCATGCTGCTGGCTCCGATCGTGCGTGGACGCAAGGGCGAGTTCACCAAGGAGCTGGAGAAGCTGGCGGCGCACGGCTTTACCCGGGCGCGGATCGATGGCGAACTGCGTCCGATCGACGAAGAGATCACCCTGGACAAGCGGCGCAACCACACCATTGAAGTCCTGGTGGATCGCCTGCTGGTGAAGGAAGGCATTGAGAAGCGGCTGACGAACTCGATTGAGGTCGCCATGAAGCTGGGCTCCGGACTGCTGGTGGTCAGCGTGGTGGGCGGCGACGAGCACATGTACTCATCGCGTATGGCCTGCCCGGAGTGCGGGGTCAACGTTGCCCAACTGGAGCCGCGCTCGTTCAGCTTTAACAGCATGTACGGCGCCTGCCCGGAGTGCAACGGGCTGGGCTCGAAGTATGATT
>CAZLZA010000002.1:121652-133485 GCA_964563875.1 uncultured Acidobacteriaceae bacterium | reverse complement strand
AAGAATGCCGCTTGGATCAGCCAACGTCTACACGGCCATCACGCCACGCTTACGTCCGAACTGACAACTGCGGTAGATAAGAAGACTCGGCGGATTGATTCTTCCTATGAAGTTTATCTCGCTCTTTATCAGGCGATCACGGGGCCAGAGGACGCCAGAAACTGATTCGCGAGTTGTCTTCCGATTTCTATCGGATGACACTAAGCTTACGATAAAGGGGAATCCATGGAACTTTCGGATATTACCCGTTGTCCATGGCTCGGACGCCCAGCACACGATAACTAACGAGTGCTGCTTTGTTTACATAGATTAAGCTGTTGTTGCTTCCTGGGGTGGAAGGATGAAGAAAGAAACCATCGCCCTTCAAATGGTGGAGCGAGTTGCGGATACATCCCTCGATAATCTCGCCATCGGCGAAGACAATCTCAACCCATAAATTTTGCAGTTCAGGGCCACTCGTATAGAAACGTACGGGTTGATGTTCGCGGTTTCCTTCAAACGACGAAACGAAGAAGACCGCTTTTATCTTAGACCAGTCCACGTCACACTTGGATCCATTTTCGGAGATGCACGTGCCCGATACTTTATGAAATTGGAATTGTGAATTGCCATCCAGCAATTTCAGGTCAGCAGGTGCTTCCGCGCAATAATATCCCCTAATGACCGCCCCATCCTGGCACGTGATGACCACTTTGTGTTTGTTCGCGACCTCTTTCGACGTGGCAGACTCTGTCATGGCCTCAGCTTTCGACTACCTTGGCAGGCGACTAGGGGTGTGCGTTGGAGACAGCCCGTACTGCCGTATTTTATATAGTAGGGCCTTGTAACTTATTTGCAGTTCGGCTGCGGCCTTTTTCCTGTTCCAATTGTGGCGATTCAATACTTCGCTGATTGCTTCTGTCTCGGCTTCGCCCATGGCGCTGCGAGCCAGCATTTTCAACCCGCCGCCGGTTGCGTCTATGCCCGGGCTAGCCTGTGGTGCGGCGGCGCACACACTTCCCCGGGCTTTTTCCAACTCAGCCAGCACGTGCCGCTCGTCACCGAGAACCAGGAATCGCTTCACATAGTTCTCTAATTCGCGTAGGTTACCCGGCCAGTCGTGATCCATGCAGGCCTGCAGCAACTGCTCTGACATGACGAGTGGCTGCCGCGCGTATTTTTCCGAAAGTTTACGCATGAAGTGCCGAATTAGGATCGGGATCTCTTCTTTCCTGTCCCGTAACGGTGGCAATTGGATGGAGAAACCGTTCAGTCTGTAATAAAGGTCCTCGCGGAAAGTACGCGCCGCAATGGCGGCGCTCATGTCAATGTTGGTGGCGGCAACGACCCTTACGTCGACCTTGATGCACGTGCGTCCACCCAGTCGCGAAAACGTTCCGTCCTGCAATACCTGTAAGAGTTTTGATTGCAACGACGGAGGCATTTCGCCAATCTCATCGAGCAGAATCATGCCCATGTTGCAAATTTCGAATTTTCCGGGTTTAGATCGCACCGCACCAGTGAATGCTCCCTGCTCGTAGCCGAAAAGCTCGCTCTCTAGCAGGTCCGCGGGCATCGCGGCGCAGTTCACCTTCAGGAATGTACGGTGGGCGCGCGGTGACATCTTGTGAATGTACTGCGCAATAATTTCTTTACCGGTACCGCTCTCTCCCAGAATCAGGATGGGCAAATCTACGCGAGCTAGAATTGCGCACTGTCCGCGAATCTCATTCATACGGGGGCTGGCGCAGACGAATGAAGTGTTCTCGAAGAGAAGAGTCTCATGCGCCGGTTCGTCACCAGACTCATTTCCAACCAGGTCGAGAAAACGCCGCACTGAGTCCTGTAGGCCATCAATGTCAAAAGGCAGCTGAATATAATCAGAAGCCCCCATCTGCAAAGTCTTCACGACGAATCGCGAGTCAGGGACGCAAGAGAACACGATGATGGGAGTAGTGGGGCGTGCTTCTCGAAAGGTAGTTAATGTTCCAAGTGTTTGGTTCCCAACGACATGAAGCAAAATGAGGTCGGGGTTTTTGCCCTTCTGAAGGCTGACAAGCGCTTGCTCTTTCGTGAGCGAGAATAGCTGCAGTTTATCCCGGGCGAGAGCCTGCCGTACATAATCCAGTACCGCAGATTCGCTGCCAACCACAAAAACCTGCCGCCCGGCCAAGTCGGCGTATTTACTGGGTTTGGTCGACTGCGGAAAACCTGGCGATTGAGAAGCCGTAGCCATTGATCCCTCGAGTGCCTGTGTTACCTGCTTGAGGAGCCGCGGATTTGTTGGAGCAGCTTCCATCATGTACAGGTGTTTTGTGGACTGTTTACCATACGAACAACACAGAGTGATTCACGGGGGAGCGAACCTTCTACGCAGTGTACTTCAGCGTACCTGGTGTGTCAACAATCAGAGCACTTCAGAGAACATTTTTGGCTACTTTTGTGCAAACAAATGCAGCCCTGCGGTTAAGCACAGCGTTTTTAGCGAGATACCGAGACAAGGGGGTGGCTATTCCCGCCCGCTCGATATTGCCGAAAGATGTTTCGGCGCGGATTCAATCGCTATTGCCACCCGCTGCTGATCTTTCACCGTGAGATGAGGAAACATCGGCAGGGAGAGAATCTCAGATGCCAGCATTTCGGTCACGGGGAGATCGCCTTTTCGATAGCCGAGATCTGCGTACGCTTTTTGCAGATGAATCGGGACTGGATAGTGAATCCCGGTTCCAATTCCCGCTTTTGTAAGCTGTGCTTGGATCTGATCACGATTAGGTACCCTTATGACATAGAGGTGATAGACGGGTTTTGAGCCGGTTGGCTCAAACGGCGTGATCACTCCGGGGACGGACTTGAACATCTCGTTATAGCGCTTTGCGGCAGCACGGCGCAGGTCCGTCCAGCACGGCAGATGATTGAGCTTGACATCGAGAAAGCCTGCCTGAATGGTGTCTAGGCGTCCGTTATAGCCAACCACCTCGTGATGATACTTGCTACTCTGCCCATGATCGCGGAGCATTTGTATCTGCTTCGCAACAGAGGAATCTGAGGTTGTGGCTGCTCCGGCTTCTCCGCACGCGCCCAGATTTTTCCCAGGATAAAAGCTGAAGGCAGCGGCCCGGCCGATCGAGCCAGCTTTGCGCCAGCGGCCCTCCCGTTGTGAGAAATATTCGGCGCCGTGCGCCTGGCACGCATCTTCAAAAAGTAATAAGCGGAATTCTTCTGCAATTTCCGCAATGGCGTCCATGTCAGCCATCTGGCCGAAAAGATGAACCGGAAGCACAGCGGTAATCGGGGTGCCAGTCCGGCGGCCCAGTCGCAAGCCGGATTGGGTATCGATCGCGCAGAGTTCAAGATGAGCGCGCAACTCCGCAGGGCTCATGTTGCAGGTCTGCTCGTCCACCTCAATGAATTCAGGGATTGCACCAGCCTGGGTAATGGCTTCTGCCGTTGCAATGAAAGTATTTGCCACCGTAAGGACCGTGTCGCCCGGCTTCACTCCCCCGGCGATAAGCGCGAAACGCAGCGCGTCAGTTCCGCTGGCTACACCTATGCAATGCGCTGCTTCGGTAAAAACCGCGAAATGTTCTTCGAAGTTCGTCAACGCGCGTCCGCCGACGAAGGCCGCGCTGTGCAAGGCGGTGCGGAGAACTTCCATCAACTCGGATTCAATCTCGACGTTGGGAGTTATGAGGTCAAGGAAGGGAAGTGGAATATTCATCTTCTTGCAGACTCGGGTTCCTGATAGCGCAGCACTCTTGCAGGATTGCCAGCAACGATTGCGTGAGCCGGCACATCCTTGATAACGACGCTGCCTGCTCCGATAATGGCGAATTGGCCAATAGTAACTTTCGAAAGGATGGTGGAACCAGAACCTATCGAAGCACCTGTCTTAACAACCGTACGCTCGATCAACCAGTCCTGTTCGGTTTGCAATTCACCGTTGGCATTGGTCGCCCGTGGATATGAATCATTGATAAACGTAACGCCGTGGCCCACGAAGACTTGATCTTCAATGGTGACGCCCTCGCAAATGAAGGTGTGGCTCGAGATCTTGCAGTTCCGTCCGATGGTGGCATTCTTCTGAACCTCAACGAATGCGCCGATCTTGGTTCCATCGCCAATCTCGCAGCCATAAAGATTAATGAACTTCGAGAGCTTGACGTTGTTTCCGAGTTTGACATCGGGTGCGATGCAAACGAGTCCACTCATAAGGGAACCTGGGCTCCTCTATTGCGCAGTGACTCGTCCGCAGCAAGCAGCATTTTTACGATACGCAGCCCGGCAGAACCATCATTAATTGGGGTCTTGTCCCGAAGAATGCACTCGTTAAAGTAGCCGAGTTCGAGTTTGAGTGCTTCCGTGTTCTCAATCTGCGGTGCCCACATGTCACCGGACCGGTAGCTGACGAGCAGATCATAAACTCCCTCACGGGTGTTCATGCGCACGCCGCGATCATAAATCTTGATCTTCTCATCGGATTCGAGGTCGTTCCACATAAGCATCTTCTTGTCACCACCGATGAGCGTTGTCCGCACTTTCACTGGCGAAAGCCAGTTCACATTGACGTGGGCGATCAGCTTATTAGGGTAGTAAGCGGTAATAAACGCGATGTCTTCAACGCCGTTAACGTGCTTCTGGCCGGTTGCAACTACCGCTTCGGCCTTGTCTGCAAGGAGATAGTCCATGATGGCCAGGTCGTGTGGCGCAAGATCCCAAATTACATTTACGTCGTGCTGAAACAGACCGAGGTTCACGCGCGTAGTGTCGTAGTAGTAGAGCTCACCCAGCTCGCCGGCATCGATGAGCTGCTTGATCTTGCGCACCGCACCGGTGAACAGGAAGGTATGGTCCACCATGATCTTGAGGTGTTTGCGTTCAGCGAGTTCAATAAGTTCCTCAGCCTGTGCGGCGGTTGAAGTAAAGGGCTTTTCGACAAAGACGTGCTTTCCTTGCTCGAGGGCGGCTTTGGCAAGCTCGAAATGCGTCCATACCGGGGTGACTACCGCCACGATGTCAATGTTGGGCGAGCGGAGTATCTGCAATGCGTCGGAGGTCACTTCCATCCCAGGGTAGGCTTTTGCCACCTTGGCGAGAGCTTCCGGACGCCGGTCGCACACCATTGAAACCTGCGAGTCCTCTTGCGAATGAAAATTGCGAACAATGTTTGGGCCCCAGTATCCGTAACCGATTACGCCAACCGACAAAGCTTTCTTTTCGAGGGGTCGAATCCGTAGTTCCGACGGGTCGCGGTAAAGAAAAGGACCACTCGGCGCAACCTTCGAGACGTCTGCGATCGGGTGTCCGGCCCCACCAGATTGCACTGCGGAAACCAAGGCTAGTGATTTGTCCATCTTTCCTCCAAAACTCTAGTCCCTACGCAGGAAGTCGGCGAAATAGGGATGGGCAGGATTGCAATTCGTTCCTGTCGTGTTTCTTAGTGCATTCCGCATGCCAGAGTTGATTGACCAGCGAACCTCTACATTCCATGTGTCCTATCACCTACATAGAAGGATGGGATCGCCTTTTTCAGATTCCGGCCCAATTTCGCGGCGGCTTGCTCGTTGCCGTGTGCAACAAATTGCGTATATAAGAAAGCAATCTGCTTCCATATTGCAGGCTCGTCTGCACCAGGAACCGTGCCTAGCGCGGACAATTGCTGCCCTACTCGACGCTTATTGGGCGATAGTCCCACGACAATCCGATCGCAAAGACATTGCGCAGACCGGAGTAGCCACAGGCCGGTCCGGTGCAAACTGACCCGTTGGTCTGGTGCTGGAAGTCATAGCTGGTGAATAGATTGGTATATCGTCCGTATTTGCGGTTCAGGATGACGCCCGCGAACTGCGTATCGTAGATCTGGACGCCTTGAGCGGAACTCATGGGTTGGTTGCGTGAGGCCCCTGAGTGAAGTGATATTAACCAGTTTCGTGATGGGAGGAAATCTGCTGTTACCCGGCCGGTGGTCGTGAGGGCCCCATACAGCACGCCTGATCCGCCCGTGATCGCACGCATTCCTCCGAAACCCAAATTGACCTGACGGATTCGATATCGTACCGTGCCGCTTGCTTGCCAGCCCAGGTATTGCTGGTTTGTACCGAGGGTGCTGGATTGAGTGATCTGCGGCCCTGCTCCGAGTTCCAGGCTGCTCCGCCCCGGTATACGCAAGGCGTAGAGAGCCGAAACAGATTCCGTGGAGAGGGTAGTTCCGTTTCCGGTATAACTAAAGTGAGTGAAAGTGCTTCCGAGGGCAATCGAGTTGCGGGCGCTCACCCTCCGATCGTAACCGCCAACGACGGAGACCTGGTTGGTGTCTGCAAGAAGGCTCGAATCGAATTTCAAGAGTCCATAGGATGCTGCCAGAGTAGCGGTGTCGCGGGCGCCGAGGTGCTTATCCACCTCGATCAAGGCGGTATTGGCGATGCTTGAAGTTCGACCGATCAATATGCTCTGGTTGGGTAGAAGAGTTTGCTGAAGGGTACTTGACGTCGACTGTAGGGGGTTGCTTGTCAACCCCGTGCCCTCCATACCCGATTCGCCAAAGCTGGACCCTTGCGAGTATTGGACCTGATCATCCAAGAGTAGATTCCAGGTTTTGGATCTTATGTTTTTTTCGATTGTGAGAAGGTGCTGACTTGTAAATTGGCTGTAACCCTGGATGCGCGCTCTAGTATCGTAGAGTAGCGTCCCCGAGTAAAACAGCTCGGCATTTCGTCCCATGTACTGTGTCCATTGAAGATTCCCGCCAAGGGAGGTAAATCCTCTGTAACTCCCATCGTTGGAGCTCAATAGCAGGGGATTCGAATCGAGCATTTCGGACGCACTCAGCGAGGGGGTCAGAGAGCTATGTCTTGGACCCCACGTACCAATTCCCAGGACTTGTCCACCGGTGAGTGGATGCTCATCCGGGGTTACGGGAGTCTCCACCGAATCGGTTATGAATACCGGCGCAAGAGTTCCCTGAATTGGAGGCACAGGCGCGCCCTGAGCAACCAGTTCTGTTGCCAAGCATACGCACGCAGCCAATACCAGCAGCCTTCCCATGTCGTTGAGTTTCACAGCATTCGCCTCATGGAACCACGATCGTGTCGCCGGGTTTGAGATTGATGTTCTGCTCGGGGTTCTTGCCCCTGATCACGGCGTTATAGTTGAAGGGGAGTCTTTGCTGCTTTCCGTCTTCGGTGCGCAGGATGTAGATCTTCTTTGTATTGGCGAACGGAGCGGGCCCCCCTGCCGACGAAAGCGCTTGCAGGACGGTGAGGTTAGAAACAAGCGGCACGGCGCCCTGTCTGGTGACCTGCCCCATGACGTAAGCCCTACGGCTGTTCATGGCTGTCACGGTCACGGTGACGTGTGGTTCGGTGATAAATTGCTTCAACCGCTGGCTGATTTCGCTCGCCAATTGCACCGGCGTAAGTCCGGCGGCCTGTACGTCGCTCAGTAAGGGCAAGGAGATCTTGCCGTCGGGTCTTACGGGAACAGAACCTGAAATATCACTTTCCTTCCACACATTGATTTGTAGGACATCCTCGGTCCCAATCACATACTCAGCGTCGCCGATGGGAGCGGGCATGGGTGTCTTTGTATTCGGCACAGCCGTCCCTGCACCGGACTCACCGGACAGAGCAAAAGATTGCGCAGACAACTGCACGAGCGCGATCAGTACCAGGATCAATGTCTTTCTCATGCCGTAGACTCCTCTCGGGCTGCGATCTCCAAAGTACGAAGCGATCCAGCACAAGGCAGATGATTTCTTCCCCAAGGCCAGAGTGCAAGTCGGGTGCCATGACGAACCACGGCAGCGATGCTGCGCACAAGACGTCGATGGCGGATGTGTCAAGTAATTGAAGCTTGGCCACTAGGTATGCTGCGCCAGGACGGTCGGTCGCGACGGCTCCATGAGTCGAGTGCACAAGAATGCAGTTCGAATGTGAAAATGTTTACCCAATTCGGTGGGAAAAAGTTCTCATTTGCGCCGTCCCCTGCATTCGCCGGTCAGCGGGCGTGGAATTCGCGGAACCCGGATCGCATTGAGACCGCACCACGTTAGAACTTGAGCGATTTCTCTGGCACATTGGACACTCGTGCGTAGGTCTTCATCCCGGGAATCTTTTCGGCCCCGTCGGCCGCAGGCAGTGCGAGCAACCGAAATCATCGCTCGGCGAATCCTCGGCGGCTCGATCCGGCAGAATCGGAGAGAGCTGGCAATCCAAAGGATAGAGCGACTGATCAAAGTAGGCGGATTGCATATCGGTACGCGACGGCGACTCAGGGACGACAGATTGCGACCGGGAAACGCTGAGGACCATTGAGCGTCGGATGCATATGTTCACGGGAAAAGGGGCACCGATCTGGCGTTGCCCACATTCAACAATTGAGTCTGACTATCTGGTGCGATCAAATAATGTCACGAACCTGCACGGTGCCTGTCGCGATTTTCACGTTTGGCTTTAGCTAAAGTCGTGCGTCTACCTCAGCAGACCCTGCCGACAGATGGCATCCGCTTGCGTGCTCCTCAGACCGCGGCGAATCTACTGTTGATCTACTGAGCATCGGCATAGGACAGACCTCAGAATCCAAAGTTTCGATGGCATCTTGGCGCGGTCTATCAAGCAACTTGCGTCGCAAAACTCATTTGCGTAAGTCGCTTTTAGGGAATGTCTAGGAGCTTTCTCGGATCAAGCTGTGCTTTTCTTTACGTTACAAATGGGTAGTGCTTCGGTAGTACTTTGGAGTCTGTCACCCTCACTATTTGTGTTGTTCGTTGAAAGATGTTTGTTACCGTCACTACAGCAACACAACCGAGCGTGGTCGCCGCACCCTGCATGCTAATCGAATCGCGCTGATCGGCCAGCAAACTAGCGCATGTCATCGGTCTCTGCAGAACACCAGTTCGCAGGCGAAAGCTGAAATTTCGCTCTTCGAGCCGGACGGGTGAAGTGTGTCTGCTTGGTTAGGCAAGGCGGCGTTGCTCGGGGAATCGAAGTGGCTCGGGTCAATTCAATGCCGGAAGGGTGCGGCAGAAGACCATTTCCGTCGCGTTCCGGTTGGAGCAGGTGTTCAAAATGAAGAAGCTCATTGTGGTTCTTGTTGTACTCCTTGCGGCAGCGGCCGCGATTGCGCAGAGCGTACCTCCAACGATCTTCTACTCAGACCTTGCGTCAGGTCCGAACAGCGGCGGCCAGAGCAACGGTGGTGCTTTCGTTACGATCCACGGCAAAGGTTTCGGAAGTTCGCAGGGATCATCGACCGTAACGACAGGAGGCGGAATCGCTAGCAGTTATGCGTCCTGGTCAGATTCCGCAGTAACTTTCCAGCTCGGATCAGCGGCAAAGACCGGCAGCATCGTTGCCAACATTAACGGTGTCACGAGCAACGGGGTCCCATTTACGGTACGCGCCGGCAACATTTATTTTGTTTCGAATAGCGGCAACGATAGTCGATCAGGTTCCTATATTTCGCCATGGCGGACAGTTACTCATGCCACGAGCACGATGCAGGCCGGTGACATCGTTTATGTCGAGAGCCAAAGTGCGCGGAGTACCGCGTCCTCCAAAACGTCTAATAACAGTTCGTTGAATCTCAGTAGCGGCGGAACTGCTTCCGCGCCTAAGGCAATCGTTGCATATCCGAACAGTGTGGTTACGATAGGCACCAGCACAGGACTTGCGACCGGAGTCAACATTACAGCCAGTAACTGGGTTCTATCAGGGCTCACGCTTCGCGGAGCGCAGGCCGCGGTATCGATTGCTGGCGTGAGTGGCATACGTCTCACCAGCAGTGATGTGTCATGTCCGAACGGTTACGGCGCAGGATCGTGTATCGCGGTCAATGGCGGTTCTTCATTGGCCATACTAGGAAATAACGTTCACGACAACGGTTCGACGACCAATACGAACCTTGAGTCTTATCAGACGATGTACCTGCTCGGAACGAATGGAGTGGAGATTGGATGGAACACGATTACCAATACCCAAGGATGCAATGCCATTGGGGCACACTCCGCTTCCGCAATGCAGTACTCATACTCCTTGCACGATAACTACATTTACGAAACCCGGTGCGAAGCGATCGCGCTCGATACAGTTGATCCTTCGCAGGGCGCGGTCAAAATCTACAACAACATCATAGAAAACTCGGGAACCGGGCCGGCACCGGGAGGCACGGCCGAAGGTTATGGGTATGCCGCGATCGTTATTGGCGGCGGTTCGGGCACGCCGGTTCAGGTGTATAACAACACGATCTACAATGCGGGAGCCTTTGGCGGTGCTAGCGCCGGAGCGGTTCGGGCATTCGGCGCCACAAACTTCAGCAATAATATTTTTGACCTGCTGAGCGGTCAGCAGTACGTTTCGCTCGACACGAATTTGTCATATGTTACCGGCTCGAACAACTTGTTCTTCGGAGCGGGAAACGCTCTGGGCGTGTTCGCCGACAGTGTTGCCGGCGATCCGATGTTTGTGAGCTTGGCGTCTAACAACTTTCACCTGCAGGCAGGCAGTCCCGCGATTGACAGCGGTGCAACCGTGCAACTCGCCACCGATTATGACGGCGGTGCACGGCCGCAAGGTTCAGCCTATGACATCGGGGCATATGAGTATCCCGAGCAGGGATCTGTAGAGGGAACTCTAAGTGCGTCGCCAGCAAGCTTGGCAATCGAGACCGATACGGTTGGCCAGACTGCCACGACCACTACGACATTGAGCAATAGCGGCAAGACGAGTGTGACGATCTCGCAGGCAAACAGCAATAACAGCAATTTCCAGACGAGTGGAATCAGCTTTCCGCTGACTCTGAGCCCCGGGCAATCGGCTACGCTGACGGTTAGCTTCGCGCCTGCAGCCGCAGGCTCGGAGGCTGGAACGATCGCCATCGCGAGTAATGCCTCGAATACGCCTACGAGTATCGCGGTGACGGGCACGGCAGTTGCGGCGGTTCCTGTGGTGGGTTTGTCCCCTGCGAGTTTGACGTTCGCCAGCCAGACGGTTGGAAAAACCAGCGCGGCGCAGTCAGTTACGCTGAGCAACACTGGCACGGCAGCGCTGACGTTGAGCAGCATCGCCGCTTCGGGCAGCTTTGCGGAGACAAATAACTGCGGTGCCAGCCTGGCGGCAAATGCCAGTTGCACCGTCTCGGTGACCTTCAAGCCGACCGCTTCGGGCACGCCGACGGGTGCAATCACGCTGACGGATAACGCCGCCTCAAGCCCCCAAGCAGTCTCACTGACGGGGACGGCAGTTGCGACGGCAGTCCCTGTTGTGAGCCTGTCTCCGTCGAGTTTGCCGTTTGCCAGCCAGACGGTTGGCACAACCAGCGGGGCGCAGTCAGTTACGGTGACCAACACGGGCACGGCAGCGCTGACGTTGAGCAGCATCAGCGCCTCTGGCGACTACGCGCAGACCAATACTTGCGGCAGCGCCCTGGCGGTGAATGCCACCTGCACGATCTCGGTGACATTCAAGCCGACCGCCTCGGGTACGCGGACGGGCTCCGTCACGCTGGCGGATAACGCCGCCTCAAGTCCGCAGGCAGTTTCACTGGCGGGCACGGCAGTTGCGGCGGTCCCTGTGGTGAGTTTGTCTCCTGCGAGTTTGACGTTCGCCAGCCAGACGGTGGGAACGACAAGCGCGGCGCAGGCAGTTAAGTTGACCAACACCGGCACGGCAGCGCTGACCTTGAGCAGCATCGCCGCCTCGGGTAGCTATGCGCAGACGAACACTTGCGGCACCGGCTTGGCGGCGAATGCCAGTTGCACGATTTCGGTGACCTTCAAGCCGACCGTTGCGGGCACGCTAACGGGTGCAATCACGCTGACGGATAATGCGGCTTCAAGCCCGCAGGCAGTCTCGCTGACGGG
>CAZLZA010000002.1:0-121552 GCA_964563875.1 uncultured Acidobacteriaceae bacterium | reverse complement strand
CAGACGGTGGGAACGACCAGCGCGGCGCAGGCAGTTACGTTGACCAACACCGGCACGGCAGCGCTGACGGTGAGCAGCATCGCCGCCTCGGGCAGCTATGCGCAGACCAACACCTGCGGTACCAGCTTGGCGGCGAATGCCAGTTGCACGATTTCGGTGACCTTCAAGCCGACCGCTTCGGGAACGCTGACGGGTGCAATCACACTGACGGATAACGCGGCTTCAAGCCCGCAGGCAGTTTCGCTGACGGGCACGGCAGTTGCGGCGGCGATACAGCACAGCGTGGCACTTTCGTGGACTGAAAGCTCGAGCCCGGTAAGCGGATATAACGTCTACCGTTCAACGCAGTCCGGCACGGCATATGTAAAACTTAATTCCAGTCTTCTGGCTAGTCAGTCAGATACGGATAGTTCAGTGGCTAGTGGGCAGACTTATTATTACGTGGTCACATCCGTGAGTTCCAGCGGTACCGAAAGCGGATATTCATCCCAGGTGACGGCGGTTATACCGACTCCGTAGTAATCGCCCAATTCGGAACAGCAGCACGTTTGCATCATGGTACGTGCGGCTGTTTTCGCGCTCACAATCAGTGACAACGGTGTACCATCAAAACAATCACTTATAAGGTCTATTGCATACAAGCTCCTTATTTGGCATGTATGCAATAGGAGTAGGCGCCGCTTCGTTTGGAGTTAGGGATTTTCGGCCCTGTGCTTAGGTACGGTGTGCGACTTATCCAGGCGAATTCACGGGAGTCCAAGCTATCTGGCTTCTGGCTGGTAGCACTCATCTGCATATAATTTGCATGATTAGTCGCGATTTGCCCTGCGTAAGTTGTCATCCCCTCAGCATAAGGCTTTTCTCTGAACGGAATTGAGCAGAAGTGCCAATTGTCGGACAGGTGGCCCGAGGAGACTATGGGACGATGACTTATCGATCCAGGTTCCGCCTATTTATTCTTGCTGCTTTCGCGTGCATGATTCTTAACGGCTGCGGGGGCAGTTCCGGGGCTCCGAGTAGTCCCGCGTCTTCCTCGAGCGATACTTCCTCTACTGCCAGTTTGTCAGCATCAAGTTTGAACTTCCCCAGCCAGACCATAGGCGGTACGAGTTCAACCCAGTCGCTGACATTTACCAATGCCGGGAGCAACAGTATCTCCTTGAATGCAGTGACGGTTACGGGGGACTTTGCCCAATCGAACAATTGCAATGCTACGCTGGGCGCTGGCGCAAGTTGCACGGTGAATGTGACGTTTACGCCAACGGCGGTGGGCATTCGCAACGGCACGGTGTCGTTCGCCGACAACGCTCCTCAGAGTCCACAAATAGCGAGCCTTGTGGGTATGGGCGAGGCTGGCGGACAATTGGTGGCCGGTCCCAGCAGCATCTCCTTTGGCAACGTCACGATCGGACAGATCAGTTCGCAAGTGGTCACGATTAAGAATACGTGCGGACAGAACATTTCTGTGACGTCGGTCAGCACGAGTGGTGCAGGAGTCGGAGTGAGCGGTATATCCACGCCACTCACGCTCGCGCCCAACCAGAGCAGTACGTTCACCGTCACCTTCAGTCCGTCTAGCGGCGGTTTGGTTAGCGGGGCCATCTATCTTGCGAATAATAGCGCTACAGGTAGTCTCACGATTCCGACCACCGGAACAGGGACGACAGCCTCAACCGCCTCGAGCCATCAGGTTGTTTTGTCTTGGAGCCCCTCCAGTTCAGCGGTAATTGGCTACGATACGTACCGAGGGATGGTGAGTGGAGGGCCCTATACCAAACTGACTTCGTCGCCCATCGCGCAGACGAGTTACACCGACCAAAACGTTACGGCTGGCGATACGTACTACTACGTTGTTACCTCCGTCGGCGCCGATCTTGTGGAGAGCGCGTTTTCCGACGAGGCTAGGGCGACCGTTCCCACCCCATAGAGCCATGCTGGAGGCGGGCGGAAGCATGGGTTTGCTGAATTGTTTTGCCCTCTAAGTGGAACAACTTTTCACTTCCCCGTGGGCAAAGCCAATCGGCTGGCACTTCGGGCTGGCACAATCGTGACCGCTTGGCTCGTAAGCCATTGAAGGCAGGGAATATCCCATAGTTGGCAACCTTTTGGTTTGGCGTCCAACGTGCAAGAACTCTCATTGGAAAAGAATGCGAGAGTTGCCCCCATGCCTTCATCCGCCGATCAAGCAGAGCGTAGCGTCGTGTCAGGGCCGGAATTGCCACCGCCGGATGTGATCTTTGGTTCGACACCAGCCATGCAAGCTGTCCGCATGAAGCTGATGCAGGCCGCTGAGACGAATATTCCTGTTCTAATTCGGGGTGCCAGTGGGACGGGAAAAGAGATTATCGCCAGACTTGTGCATGCGAATTCCCCTTGGCGCAATGGCCCATTCGTCAAAGTAAACTGTCCGGCAATTCCGGGGACATTGATGGAGAGTGAGCTATTCGGATATGAACGGGGAGCGTTTACTGGCGCATATAACAAGAAAGCTGGACGGTTTGAATCCGCACATCTAGGCACGCTGTTCCTCGACGAAATCGGCGACCTTGATGCCAGCCTTCAGGCCAAGCTACTTCAGGTTCTGCAGGATGGAAAGTTTTGTCGAATTGGGGGGGAGTCCGACCATAGCGTTGAGGTGCGTATCGTCTCGGCAACGAACCACTACCTCGAGGACGATATGGGGAGTGGGCTATTTCGCCAAGACCTTTTCTACCGGCTGGATGGCATCTCAATTACCCTACCGACGTTGGCCGAGCGGCGGGCAGACGTTCCTCGCCTGGCGGAGTACTTTGTCCAACACTACAACGAGGTCTTCAGCCGCCGGACACCACCGTTCTCCGATACGGGAATCACGAAGCTGATGAATTGCCAGTGGCCCGGCAATGTTCGCGAACTTGAGAACGTCATCCGCCGATATGTGATTTTCGGTCATGAAGACGCGTCGCTTGCCGATGTGAACCGTCGTGACGACTTGCTGTATACGCCTGAAATCTCACTCGAAGGCGATATTTCGCTGAAAGAAATTACCCGCCGTGCGGTGCGCGAACTTGAGTACAAGATTATCTCTCGGGTGCTCCTGACGCATCACGGAAACAGGACGAATGCGGCGCGGGCGCTGAAGATTAGCTATCGTGCGCTAATGTACAAGATCCGCGATAGCGGAATTCCCCGCCTTCGGGTATTCGCGGCAAAGCGGGTTGCGGCAGAATCGCCTGTCGAGATGAGATCGGACACCGGCGGCGAAGAGGCCAATGGGCTGGAACCCGTAGGAGAGGTACTTGCTGCAAAGCGCGTCACGTAGGCTCGTCCTGAGCTTCTGCTTAACCGAATTTCCACTTTATGGTGCATAGATTTGCAGAAAGTGCTCCCATCCGGGTTAGAGCCTTGAGCTTAGGTGGGAACTACAGGAGCTTTATTACTTCCGCGGCCCGGGAGAGTTGTGGAATCCAAGTTGCAGGTATGTGAGTTGCTGCATCGAGCAAGGTGTAGTGGAGACAGAAATGGTGAAACGAACCGCAGCGATCGCCGTATTCGTGTTGGCGCTGTCGCTGGCCGCATTTGCGGACAGCATTGTGCCGACTGAACCCGGCGGTAATACCGCGGTAAGCTTGGAGTATCACCGCGGCAAAAACAATAGACCATGCGTTCCAGTTCCAGAACCTGCCAGTGTTCTAGTCTTTGGCACAGGGCTGTTGCTGGGATGTAGATTTGTGAAACGCAGATTTAGTGGCTGTTAATTCTGCTCTAAAGTCGAGCAGAGCGGCAAACCTGCCGTCTCTGCTCGAGCATCCTGCTGCATGTTCCGGATGCTCGCTAAGATGAACTGAAGGTCAGATACTGATTTCAGAACGTTGCAACAGCCAGCAGAGCAAGCCCTCGGCCGCAAGCACAAATCCAAAGAACAAAAATCCTCCATGGTGGTGCAATGGTCCGCTGATGACGGAGGAATCAACGTATATTGTCAATAGAGCGAGGGTGACAATTCTGATTCCATTCTTGACCAGTACTAGGGGTACAACCGCAAGGATCAATATGAGCCTCCGCCAAGTTGAATGTAGTGCGAAGTGGGAGAGCAGAACTACAAGAACTAGCAAGGCGAAACTGGAGCGTATCCCACTACACTCAGGAGCGATCTCAATATTGAGACCGGAGAGATAAAATCGAAGGCCGTCGCGAAGGTACGGTACGTTCAGCAACGTAAATAGGAGGCTGACCACAGTCGCCGACCCACGCTGGAGCCAGTGCACTAGAGGTTCGAGAATGATTGGCGGTATTGGGACCGCAAAGAGCAGGAATCCGAGAGGGAAGCGGACCTCGCGCCACGCGTCTTTTCCATAACATGCGAGGAAGGCACCATCGAGGCAAACGATAATTCCAAGGATGGCGAGAATATTCGCATCTGCGCGGGCAAGATGGTCGTGCAGGCTAAAGCTGGCTGCGAATATGCCAGCCCCCGCGGCGGCCAGCACGAGTCCACCGGGCAAAAAACGTGTATTTGCAAAGACCAAGAGCCTGCGCTCATAAATGAGAGAGATAGAGATCAGCGGAATGATCCAGAGGCTGGATGATTGCTCGCTGTTCTGCCCCGACTCCAGCCATGCACGAAGGCTGTTCCACCCAATCGCGGCGATCAGCAGGCAAATGCACAGGAACGCGACATGCATAATCGTTAGTCCCGGCTTGGGGTGTGTGCTAGGCAGCATGTTGCTCTTCATCGAGAAATTGAGTGTTCAGCAACCTTAACCCTTGCATCCCGGTCGCCACTCTCCATCCCCGCGGAGTCCATATCCACGGGTGCCTCCACATGCCGGTTCCGGATGGGTCAAGGATAAATCCGGGGAAAGATAGGAAAAGGTTTTCAGCAATGGAAGGCGCTTCTCTTGAGCAAGAAGCAGGAACCGCGGTCTAGGTAGCAAACGCAAGGGTCGCTGTCTCTGGCCGACAGTTGACGGGATTGGGGTTGCGGCTATCCAAGTTGAAATACTGGCTCATAATGCGCGGCCAGAAGCTTCACCGATCATCCTTAAAAAGTAGTTAAGTTTGGAGAAGCAATTGCTTACCTTATAGCATTACCGGGCTCGCCGAGGACGATATGGAAAAGAGTTTGCCCATTCTAGCGAAGCTTCCATCTAGAAAAAGGATTGAACCGGAGCAGGAGTTTCTGCCGCGGGTTGTACAGGAATGCCGTAGGGCAGAACGTTCGGGGCAGAGGTTTTTGTTGGTGCTAATCGACGGGTTCGAGGCACGATTGGAGAGCATTCCTGCCGTTGCTACTTCGCTGGGCGCTCTCATCCGTGAAACGGACACATTCGGCTGGTACCAGGACCTCTGCACGCTCGGCATTCTGTTCGCGGAGTTGGGGGGGGCTACGCCAGAGAGTGCGCGGGGCCCTGTTGTCGAGAAGATCGAGGCTGCATTGCGGCAGGCGGGATGTGTAAAAGGGCTTTCTGTAACGATCCACATCTTGCCGCAGGATCTTAATAAGCAGGTCAGATCTGAGGCTGGCCCCGATCGTATTTACAAATACTTAGAGCCGTCTTCGACTCCGGGCATTAAGGTGCAATTGGGGATAAAGCGCGTCATGGATCTGGTTGGCTCGGCTTCACTTCTGGTTGCGTTATTGCCGCTAATGGCGATTATCGCGCTGGCCGTGAAATGCGGTTCACGGGGGCCGGTATTGTTCCGCCAGACACGAGTTGGTCAGCGAGGACGTCATTTTACATTTCTGAAGTTCCGTTCCATGTCGATAGCGAACGATTCCTCACTTCACGAAAACTACGTCAAGGAGTTTATCCGGGGAACGGCAGCCAAGAATAAGAACGAAAAGGGCGAGGGCGTGTTCAAACTCACTGAGGATCCACGCGTCACTGCGCTTGGCAGATTTCTGCGAAAAACAAGCATGGACGAACTTCCGCAACTCTGGAATGTTTTGTGGGGTGAGATGTCGCTCGTAGGTCCCCGGCCTCCTATACCCTATGAGGTGGAGTGCTACGATCTCTGGCATCAGCGCAGAGTATTGGAGTTGAAGCCGGGAATCACAGGGTTGTGGCAGGTATGTGGTCGCAGCCGCATCGGGTTTAACGAAATGGTCCGGCTTGACCTGCTGTACGCACGGACGTGGTCACTGGGGCTCGACTTGAAAATTCTGCTGCGAACACCACACGCAGTTTTCGGCGCAGGCGGAGCGCACTGACACGAAAGGCCCATCCGGGAATAAGACTCTATTCCAGGATGAGCTCCAATCCCACGACCGTGTTGCATTATTTGGATTGGGTTGCGATATCGCCAGAGCCGTTACCATAACCGTATGCTGAGTAGTAGATGGCGGACGGTTCCGATGTCCGATTCAACAAAACCCCAAGCAAGCTTTCTCGCCGGAATTCTTGGATAGCACGTTTAGCGACGTGGGCCAAGGTCGAACGCGTATTCACCACCATTAGGACGCCGTCAGCCAAGTCGGCGATGTTCCTAGCGTCCGCAATTGGAACGACAGGCGGCGTGTCAATGACGATCCAGTCGAAGACCGGGCGTAGCTGCTGGATCATTGTCTTGAATCTGGAGTCCCCAATGAGTTCTCCCGGATCGGGGACTCGCTTCCCACACGGAATTAAGTAAAGGTTCTTCTGCGAACCCAATTGAATGACATTCTCCAAGCGTTGCTCTCCGAGCAAGTAGTCTGTCAGTCCCGGCGTGCAAGGAGCCCCTAGCATGGTTGAGAGTCCACCCGCCCGGCGTATATCAGCATCAATCACGAGCGCGCGGCGGTTGTCCTGTAGTGCGAAAGAATGCGCGAGATTTGCGGATACGAAACTCTTGCCCTCGCCCGGTAGAGCGCTTGCAACAACCATCACCTTCAGCGAGGCATTTCCGCGCATCTGATAAAGACGGGAGCGGAGGGTCCGAAATTGTTCTTGGGCGACTGCATGGGTCTCGCCCGCGAGAAATATCAAATTGCTTCCATCGACTTGCCAATCTTGCTGAAGGCAATGTGTCAGGATCGATGCACCCGCAACAGTCTCCAACATCTCGAGCGGTCCACCATCGGAGGCAACGTCAGCGGCCTGGTCGGGCTCGGGTTCAGTCACGCCTGTTGCGATAATCTCTTGCACATCGGGAAACTCCGGCGCACTCCCTGATTGTTGCTGCCGAGCTTTTACCAGCGCTTCATGAATGCGGCTCACTTTATCATCCCCTTTTCCAGTGGGTCGTGGTTCTGCGTCTCAAAGCTTAGCTCAGCATCAGCCTGCGTCGATAATTGCTCCGGCTCGCCACTATGGGAACGCTGCTGCCCGAAAAGCTGGAGGTCGCGCGCAGAATGCTCGATCTGCTTCGCCGTGATTTTCGTTTCACCATCACAGAATGCGTTGATCAACGCCTGCTCGCAAATCAGATTGACCAGTCGCACGATGCCGCCGGAATAGCGGTGAACTAATTCCAGTGATTCCTGATTGAAGATCGCCAGACATTGCCCACCAGCAACTTGAATTCTCCGGGCGATGTATTCCTCAGTCTGGAGATAGCTAAGTGGCAGGGTGGAACAACGCAAGGTGATGCGCTGCCTTAACTGACGAAGCGACGGGCGCGAGAGAATGCTGTCCAACTCAGTCTGCCCGGAGAGAACGATTTGAATGAGCTTGTGCGTTGGGGTCTCGAGGTTAGTGAGGAGCCGCAATTCTTCCAACATCTCGGCGGACAGCTGCTGAGCCTCATCCACAATCAGGACAGCTGGTTGCCCGATCCGATGGCGATCGAGAAGCCAATTGTTGAGTGCAAGCAGGCGCTGGCCCTTTGAACTCGCGTCACAATTGATGCCGAAGTCGGCCATCATGAAATCAAAAAATTCATCTGGCTTCATGCGGGGATTAAAAATAAAAGCGGTGGCGGCGGACCGTTTGGCAAGCCACTGCATGAATACATTTAGAAGTGTGGTTTTCCCAGTTCCCACATCGCCAGTCAACAGCACGAAACCTTTTCGGTTGGCTATCCCATAGGCAAGGGTAGCCAAGGCCTCCTTCACCGTATCGGTGACATAGAGAAACCGCGGATCGGGATTCAGATTGAAAGGCGCAGCCCGGAGATTAAAATGCTTTTCATACATAAGGACTACACCTTTGCCTGCTGATGCCCGCTAGTCTGTCCATGGGAGTTTGATCGAATACGGGGAGGGAAAGCAGCGTTCTTGGCCCGCTCCGGCTTCAACTCTGGAATTGAGATCAGCACCGGCAGGGACAGAAAGCGTACGACATCGTCTTCGGTACGGATGAAATTTTCACGGTGCTCGATCAGCAAGGCAAGAATAACGCCCAGTGCGAGACCACCGCCTAGACCAGAGAATCCAAACTTCAAGCGATCTGGGAAGGTTGGGTTTGCGGGGAGATCAGGTGAATCCATGACGCCGAACTGTTCTCCCTCCTGTTGCCGCTCGAGGTTTGTTGACATTTCGGACTGAGTCTTCTTACTCAGGAGATCATTGTAGAACTGAAGGGCGGTTTCGTAATCTCGCGTTAGTGCTTTGTAGCGTTCCTCTACCACCGGACTCAACTGCAGGCGGGACTGTAAAGTTTGCACTTGTTCTTCAAGATGTGTTTGCTCGATGCGCTTGCTGCGGATGTTCTCTTCCGTCAAGCGAAGTGCGACACGCATTTGGCGCATTTCTGCGGTGTCCACAACGGGCTCGTCGGTTATAGGCGCAACCTTGGTTGGCGCATTGGCTGCTTTCGCTTGGCCCTGCAGGACTCGAATCTGCGCTTTGACTTTACGGACATCCGGATAGTCGTCTGTATATCGCGATTGGAGCGCCGCCAGCTGTTCCTGCAAGGTTGTGAGCTCTTGCTGCACGGCGCTGGGGGTTGGACTTGCGACGGACGACGACGCTTTCTTGGCATTCATCTGCGATAGGGCTGATTCCTGTATGATCTTTTGCTGCTGCGCCTGACTAAGCTCCTGGTTCAAGGTTTCCAACCTGGTTCTGGTTGCGGTCAGCATTTCCAGATTGCGCTGCTCATCCGTAGGAAGTTGGCCAAGATACTTGCCCTTGAACGCAGCCAGTTGTGCATCCTGCTGGTCAAGTTTACTTTTTGATTCCGCCAGTTGGCCCGCGAGAAAGTCCGTTGTGCCCTCGGACCGCTGTTCTCTCAATTTCAGGTTTTCCGACATGAACATCGAAAGAATTTCTGTACATACTTGCTGCGCAGTCCTTGGCGAATCGGCACTCGCTGTAATGTAAAAGCCAGAAGGAACACGGGCGGATCCTTCCGGGGTGATCAACTTCACATCGATGGACTTGCGAAGGCGGTCAACCATATCCTCCATCGACATCTTGCCGGCCTGATCTCTATAGAGGCCGAGACGTTCGATGATCGGCTCAAGCCGCGACCGGCTCAGTATCTGCTCTTGTAGCGTCATCAGTTGAGTGTCCAACTGGTCCGTGATCACCTGGGTGACAAACTTATCTGGAACCTTGGGTTGCTCGATGAGCACAAATGCTTTTGACGTATAGACCGGCCGGACAACGAACGTGAGGCCAATTCCGATGGCAGGTCCGATCAGGGCAGGGACCAGAATCCACCAGAAGCGCCGCTTTATGGCGGCGAATGCTTCACTTATTCCAAATTGCTGTTCTTCTTCCATGCGGTTCCTTGGTTCCTCAAACAGCTGGCAACGCCAGACGCGTCATGAAACCCCACAGACGCTTCCAGTCAATGGAGAGCAAGGCGGTTGCCAATCTGCTGGTTCGGTGGTTCGTTTCTGCAAGGCTTATCACTATTACGGAAGAGAGGAAGTGGCTTCAGAGAGTCAACAAGTTGCGTCTGCCGGACGACGTAATCCCCTGATTGTGATGACAATATCCATTGGGACCATTTGATATGCCCGCTGGCGCGATTGGCTTTGGACGGTTACAGAAATGGCAAATAGGAAAAGTTTTTCCTATTTCGAGCAGCTATTTTTCCTGCACCGGAGCTGAGCCGCCTCCCCTTCCGGACTCCTTGCCAGAGTCAGAACAAGGCGCCGTGCGCGCCTGATGGGTGTACTTTGGGTGCTCAGGCTTGGGCGCAGTGGCGTGTGTTGTCTGGAATGGACTCGCTTTTCGAGTCCGCCGCACCCGCACTACCAACATCCAGAGTTTACGCAACCGCTCCCAGTTCATAAACCAGACTGTCACCGTCCAGTCGCGCAAAGGCGACTCGGGCACGCTCTCTCCCGGGTCCCACAACACGCCAGTCCCCACTATCATGCACAACCGTCATCTTCGAGCGCGCCCTCCACCAGTCATTTACTTCTCCCGGCAGGGCAAGCCAAGCGTTCTCGTATTCCCCCAGGTGACGGATAAACAACAGCAATTGTTGGTATACCTGTCTCGCGTGGGGTTCGCGAACATAGTCAGGATGACAGAGGAAGTTGATGAGACCGTGTTGTTTCCGAATCAAGTCGGCTTCGATCTTCCACAAATCAATTGAATACTCATGGAGTATCGTAAACAGCGAATAATCTTGCGTAGTGGTGAGTGGCAGTTCCAGAATATCTCCCACAAAGTAAGGCATGATCGTACAGCAACCGCCGAACTGCGCCTCCAAATGCCCGACATTGGGAACCGACATGTCGTACTCAAACTGAAAGGCATCATACCAGTCCTGGTTCCGATACATAACGCCGGCGCGGAATCCTTTGCTCCCCATCGATCGTGCATACTCGTTGATCTTCGTTGCGCGCAGACGGAACTTAGCTTCGTTCGCAAATAGCCGCCCATCATGATTCAGATCATGAACGTTGACTTCGAAATGGCGACGGCGCATCATCGCCAGCAGCGACGGCGGAATAGAGTATCGCCGCTCAGGGACGATCTGGAACGAACTGCGAACGCCTGCCGCTTCATTCATGTCCATAAGCTGCGGACAAAAATCAAGGCCCGCTGGATACTCTACGTCATGAGTCAAGATGGCACAACTGGAATGCCCATCCGGCCAGAACCAGACAAAGGGAATCTTGTCGACCACACCCGACTTCAGGGCAACTACCAAGATTGCAGCGAAAAAAGAATCGACACTACTGTCCACTGGCCAATGCGGAAACTCTATTTTCCGCCAATCCCGGAAGTATATCTGCTGCAGACGCCTGCGCACGGGCGCGGGAAAGAATCGCCGCATTGCGTAGTATATGCTGCGTAGTTGTGTAAGTGGGTGTTGTTTGTGCGTGCTGCCAACGTAGCGCTCATGACGGAGGTGGTCGGCAATGTGGGCGGGATCAAACGGCAGATGGAGGACGTTGCCGCGGACAGCCGCTTCAGCCGTCACGTCATGCCATAGTTGGCCGTTCCGGCGAATTGCTGCACTCAATGGTCCGCAGCAGGTTGTGCCGCCAAATAGGAAAAAGCGCGACCCATCCACCAAATCTTCTGCAGGAGAGAGATGGAGCAGGTTCTCGGGAAGGCGATAGTACTCGATAAGACTATTTGACATAATTAGGCACGCGAGCTAGTTCCGGAAAACTCAGGACACTTCCCCTCAGTATTCAAGCAAGAAGTGATTGGATGTTCTTGGTTGTGGAATCTTACTGACCTTGACACTTGACCTTCTGATTCCCGAGTATGGCGAAAGGTCGCCGATTCCGGGAAAGCACCTGGGTTTAGAGGCCGTCAGGAAGGTTTGTCTTTGCTCCTCGTTGCCCTCATTGGCCGCACGCCGCGCCTGAACTCCTCAATCGAGGTGTCTAGGGTGAAGGGCACAGTTACTTTACCGTATGCTTTGATGCGGGGCGCTCCACACAGGGTATAAGGTGGGATGTCATGTGACACTGTGGAACCTGCTGAGATCACAGCGCCTTCGCCGATAGTCAATGTTTGCCCTGTTCCGCACACGATTAAACAACCTGCGGCAATCACCGCTTGCTTTTCGATGACGATCTTGCCCGGGCCGCGAGCGTGAGCAATAATTGTGGAACGAAGTCCGATCAAAACGCCATCATGAATTTCTACGCATTCGGGAAATTCATTTTCAAGATAGACCTCATCGCCAATAAATACCTCGCCGTGAATTTTAACTCCGCGCAACCGATGAAGAAATGGTCTTAGGGTGGTTGACCCAGGCAGAAATCTGGCCAGCGGATGCAGTATACGGTTG
This sequence comes from uncultured Acidobacteriaceae bacterium, assembly GCA_964563875.1. GTDB lineage: Bacteria > Acidobacteriota > Terriglobia > Terriglobales > Acidobacteriaceae > TOLSYN. The sequence goes on along the minus strand of CAZLZA010000002.1, from coordinate 109,436 downwards.
AATATTCTTCTGGGAAAGCTTCTGTAAAACGCCCGGTCAAGATTGTTCATATGGAGCCCTCGTAAATTGTGAACCGAATTCACATCTGCGACGAGCCTACGCCCGCCTGCGGTTTACCGATGCGCATATTCACAAGGTCCTTCGAGCAAAGCTGAGTTTGCCGCGCGTTACCACTGTATTCTCCACGCTCGCGACTCCTTCAACCAGGGCTGCCTCCTCCGTCATTTTGAGAATAGTTACTTCGATCGTCATGGTGTGACCCGGTAACACAGGTACTAGGAATCTCATGTCGTTTACCGCGCCCAACACCATGAATTCTCCTTGGTTCATGCCTTTGCCAGTGGTATGGCTAAACAGGATGGAAGCGCTTTGTCCTATAGCCTCAATGATCAGCGTCCCAGGCATTACAGCCAAATCAGGGAAGTGTCCCAAGAATTGAATCTCGTTGCCCGTGACGTTCTTAAGGGTCTTGATAAGTCTCCCAGGCTCCAACTCCAACACTCTGTCCACCATAATGAACGGAAATCGTTGCTTTAGATGTGTTTTTACTTCTTCAAAGGTCATAGTCATAGGTTGTTGTGAGCGTCATTCCTACAGCGAAGACTAATCTATAGCTTTACTTCGAGTGACTGAGTTTCGTCATCGCCGACGCAACACCATACCCAGAGCGCGCGGAAGAAAACGGCCACCGGGAGCAGGGACGCCCGCATCACAGACCATCCGGGTAACACGGAGGCCGACCTCTTCGGCCATCATCACGAGCTCACTCTCGTGATGAAATTCAAACGTGTGATCTCTCTGGGCTGATTCCAGCGCGGTACTGAAAAAGACGAGACCGTCGTCGGCGAGATGATGTGCCAGCACCGCAAACAAGGGACGCGGATCTTCCAAATGTTCAGCCAGCATGGCGGCAACAATTCCCTGATATGTTCCGCTGCTCTCGGTCAAGCTCAAGTTGAGCGCGTCTTTGACCTCGAATGTTACCTGGCGACCATGTCCGGAGACGTCGAGTAATCGATTCGCCACCGCCACCGCCGGGGGACTAATGTCGAAACCTCTCAGATGGAGGTCCGGCCTTTCTTCGGCCGCCAGCAGGCTCAGCACTCCGTGACCGGAGGCCAACTCCAAAACATTGGCCCCTGGCGGCATCAATTTCAGAAAATCGTCGCGATATAACGCGATGTGGTTGACCATGGAGGGCCAGAAGGGATAAATCAGAATTGCGGCCCACATATACGGAACCATGTAGCCTTCATCTTCATATACTTCCGCGATGAGATCTGGCATTTTTTCGGGCGTGTACTGGCCAGCCTGCTCGTAGAGCTGTTGCGACTTCCACACGCCCAAACAATATCTAGCGTAACCCTTGGCAGCATCGTCAAAGGCGCGGTCACCATATGCCGCTTCAGCCCAGCGGGCGAGCGGGCTCAACAGCCAGGAGCAGAGGGCTTCATTCGCCTCATACGTCGCCCGGGCGGAGGGAGCAAACATCTTGGCTGTTTTCTCAAGACCTGTGAGAAACGCCGTGGCGTCCTTCATAGCTAAATTATCCTCGTAGTGTTTTCAGTCAGTCGAGCAAACATGACGAACCATTCTGACCATGGGCCGGATTAGATCAACCCCGTCCCATGGAGGAGCAAAGGCATGCATGCGTCCGAGTTTTACGATTCGGTCAACTCCTCTTGTCCCAGCCAGTTGGACAAGTTTCCTCTCTTTTTCCAAATCCGACATGCCCAACCCGAGCGTCTGCACATTTCCGTCGAACTTCATAACTGGATCAAACAAACTGTCCACTTCAAGAACCGTCAGGGTTCTCCCCTGAATGGGCAGGGGAACGTCCAAACCAGAGCCGAGTAGCAGCGTCCAATTTGGACCATTCGGAAAAAATGCCTGATGTGCGGTGTCCTGCAGCAGCCAGGACGCGCGCGCATGACAAATTGCTGAAGTCAAAGCGGCAGGAATGGTACGCCGTGGGTGCGCCTGGTTCTCGGTTTCAAAGGCGCTCCGAAGATGCGCTATAAATTGAGCGTTTGATTGACCCGTTTGTTTTTCCAGGAACAAAACCTGGGGCGAGGAACATGCCTGCTGATCGAACTGCCAGACATCACGCGCAATGCGCCGGCACCAAGACTCCTGCTCATAGGGATTGCCCCAAGCCCCCGCATCCATCGCCGCCACCGATATCCTGGGACCGAAGGCTGCCACTCTCGCCCAATGTGGAAACGGCAATGACCGGACTTGTAAGACGGCCTCTTTTCCACCCCAAATCATTGCACCGTCAACCGCCTGAGCCATTGCTTCGTGCAAATCCCGCCGACTGCGCTCGAATGAGGCCATGAAAATACGTTGGGTCAGAAGTTCGGCAGGATCGCTTTGGACCAATTTGTTCATCAAACGCCGCGTCAGTTCGACAAGATCTGTAGGAATGCGTACGAGGGCAGCATTCCCCCCTAAAAGGGCGCAGGTCATGGACAGGATGGGCTGGATTTCTACATTGCCGGAAGGCCAGTGGCCCACGACCCCGATGGGAAAGGCTTTGCAATTGGCACGACCATAGGCGGTCCATCCGCCATGCAAGCCATTGGACCCGAGTTCGCGGCTGATGATTGGTTCCAAATTTCCCCGCCGTAGCCACATGCGAAGGAAAACAATCCCGGGAATATCGTCAAGTTCGCGGGCGTCCAAACTCTTCGCCCAAGATTCAAAAACGGTGATAACGTCATCCGGTGAAATCTCCACGTCGGAAACCACTCGATGCAGTCTGGCTGCTGCACTGGAGATCTCCGCGGGTGAATTAACGTCATATTGAAGCTCAGTCATTGAAATGCTCATAATTCAAGCCGTTACTGACCTTTTGCTTTGCAGATTCCCGCAGCCTCTTAGTTCCGCCCGGGGTATCCGCCCTGCAAACCGGAAACTGACGCCTCTTCTTCCGCAAGGGCAATCGTCATAGGCGATTACTTTAGCCAGGTCTTCGGTGAGCAGCAGGTTGCCTGGAAAACTCGTTGGCAAAATACTGCAGACCTGAACAATGCCATGTTCTCCAGCCGCAACGGGTTCGAGAGTCAGCGGATTGCGCACAATCACCTCGCCAAAGACAGGTGCATGTTTGTTACCTTCGGAGCAATCCGGGTAAATGACCCCCACGCTCTCTACCATGCCATAGAAATCGATGATGCGGTCAGGGGAGCAGCCAAACACACGGGCCAACTGCTCGTTGAAGACTATCTTTTCGACCGCCTGATCCTGCAGACGCTTCCAGCCACCACTATGCAGAATTCGAGCTTTCGGCAAGTTGAGACAGATGTTCTCCGCCATGAGGAACTTTGCCAAGTAGTTCCATAGAATAGACGTAAAGCCATACACAAGTAACTCCGTGTCTTGACGATCCTTGGCGAATTCTCTCAGTTTGTCTCGATCCAGCGTTAGGTCATCTTGGTCGGTCAGGCCAAGGCAGTAGGTGGTCTCACTGGAAAAAGGCTGCAACCCTTGAATTGCCGCGCCCCTCGCCCCCAGTGCGCTTCCGCCTCCATTGGAACCTGGTGTGTCCACAACCAGATACGGTCTACGGGAGGGGCCGATAAAATCACGGACGATGGTTACGATTCCTTTGGTCATGCGCCGAGAAGTCGGCGAATCAAGTACGACTCGGCTGGGCGACTGAGATGTAGTAGCGCTAGAGGTCAAGGTTCTCTTGATCTCATCAAGCCCCACGAAAGACAAAGGAGGATTAGCCTTCAAGATCCCCACAGGTAGAAAAGGGAGCTCGGCAACCCGGCTGGCGGCTCGATAGTCCAGAGGCCAGTGCTGGACGTAGTTGTGATAGCCGACGTGCCGCCGACATGCGTAATCCAATTCCTCCTTGAGTATTTCCAACAGACTCGCTTGTCTCTCGTCAGGAGACTGACAGTAGGGAGGCATTGACAGAACGTGGTCTATTTTTTCATCAAGTTGAGGCATGGAAGCTCCGCGCTCAAACCGACAGCTCTGAACGCGCTATTTTTCCCGTAGACGTTTTTGGCAATTCAGGAACCACACGAATTGAGTCGATAGTCCAGTGAACTGGAAGGTGACGTCGAACCTCATCCGGTACAATTCGCGCTCCCTCATCAGGCACGATAAACAGAACCAGCGCCTCGCCGGTTTCGTCATGATGGACGGAGCTGGTGGCGCATTCGTAAACTCCCGAGATCGCGGTGACCCGTTCCTCAACTTCCGCAAAACTTACCCGCATTCCTCGCATTTTCAGAAATGCCGATTTGCGTCCTTCGATCCACAGATACCCTTCTTCATCCTGGCGAACGAGGTCACCAGTTCGCAGCCAACCATCGCGAAAGACGCGACCAGTTCCTTCCGGATCATTCCAATAACCGGGGGATATGGCTGGTCCCTTTACCAGTAGTTCGCCGACCTGCCCTGGGGGTAAAGCATTTTCTTGTTCATCGATGATCGAGACCGTCAGATTATCCAAAGGTCGGCCCACGCTTCCCGGTTTCTCTTCCCAGCGTTCGGGATCCATACACGATATCCGAGGGCCTGCTTCGGTTTGTCCATACATCACGTAGAACTTAGTGAATGGAAAACCCGCCCGCATCTCAGCGACCCTTTGCGGAGCCAAGCCTCCCCCAGCTTGTAAAAAACGTCTTAAGGTGGGCATGGCGATCTGGCGAATTTGCGATCGGCGGAGAAGTACGTTGTAAACTGTTGGCACCCCGGCGAATGTAGTGCAACCAAATTGAGCAATTGCATGGAGCACTTTATCTGGAAACATGAAACGGCGGTCATATACCACTCCGCCGCCCTGATAGAGATGCGTATGCATCACGCTCGCTCCGAAAGAGTAGCTCACCGGCAAGATCAGCATGGCTCTTTCGTCACTGGCCAACCGTTGGCTACGAATAATGGCTTCGGTATTGGCAATCAGGTTTCCATGGCTGAGCATGACGAAACGGGGGATACCTGTAGAGCCGGAAGTGGCCATCAACACCGCCAGATCCGAGGCTTCGCAGGCAGCGGGCGGCGGCACCGATTCGGACATTTCGCTGACGAAGTTACTCGGCAGGAAAATAATCGACTCTTTAGGAGTCACCGCGCCTCCCCGAAGTCCCGCTTCGCTCCAGACAGCTTTGGCGCCCGTCGCTTCCAACAGCATCGCCACTGAGGTTGTTAGCGTGCGATCCTCCACCGGCACCGCCACGAGGCCGGTGTAGATTGCTCCCAAATAAACCAAAGTGCTGGAAGGAGACAGAGTACAGCCGATCAGCACTCGATCGCCCTTGTTTAGCCCGGCGGCTATTAAGGAAGCGCCATACGCCGCGATCAGACGCGGCAAATCCCCAGGGCGAATCGTGCGACCGGTGGCTGCGTCGATTAAGTATGAACACGGACCCAGGCGATGCACCAATCGCCCTGCGAAATTCCATTCAGCAATAGCTGTCATGGCACTTTCGTGGAAACCTTTGCCGTAACAATGCGCACAATCTCGCGAACATTCTCCATTTCCATCAACTCATCTACATCCAAGCTGATTCCGAAAGCCTGTTCTAAGTTGCTAGCAAGAGACAGGTGGCCCATAGAATCCCAGCCAGGGATGTCACTCGCACTGGTCTCCATAGACACCGATCGCGGGTCAGTGTCAAAGGAGGAGTGGAAGGCCTCCCGCACTTTGGCTAAAATATTTTCTGTGTCGCTCATTGAACCCCTTTGTACGTCTGGTTAATGCCCTCAAAAAAGACTAGGCCATGATCCCCGCACCATTATCAAGAACGAGGGTGTGGCCGATAATGCCCGCTGCCGCGTCCGAGCAGAGAAATTGCGCCCCATACGCGACTTCCTCGGCGGTAACCAAGCGTCCTGCCGGGGTTCTGCGGATGGTCTCTGCGATGCGCGCTTCGCTATGTGGTATAGCTTTCCACGCATCAGTGAGCACGGCTCCGGCCGTTAGAATGTTGACGCGGATGCCGCGCGGCGCCAGTTCGACGGCGAGATGGCGGGCAAGTGCCTCAAGCGCGCCTTTGGACGAGCCAACCAACGAGTAGTGCGGGAGGGCACGCACAGCACCCCAAGAACTGACAGCCACGATGCTTGATCCACTGGGAAAGCGCATCATGAGAAGCTTGATGAGCGTGAAAAACACTCGGACATTCAGGTTCAGTGTCCAGTCAAAATGGCGCTCGGTGAGTTCTTCGATTGGGCGATGGACGCCAGTGGCAGCACAATGGACCAACCCAGAAAGACGCGGCCCCAGTTCTTGCAGTGTGCGGTCAAGTTGTTCTAAACCTCTCTCATTAGTCAGGTCCGCACGACACAGCGTAATGGCCAAGCCTTCCTCCGCAGCAATCATCTTCAAGTGTTCGGCGGCCTTTTCGTTGCGGAGATAGTTCGCGATCACATGAGCACCTGCCCGCGCGAAGCGCAATGAAATGGCCTGCCCTATACCCCCTGTGCCTCCCGTGATCAAAATCGTTTTGTTACACAAAGAAAATAGCTCATTTCCGCTTGCGCTCATGCCGATTCAGTTCCTTCTTTGAGAGAGGTACCGGACACCATGGGAAGACGCGAAACGAGTTTAGGTACCCGGGAGAGAGTACTTATCTTTCGGCATTTTCTCGCAATGCGTACGCTGATAGCATTCCAGCATCGCTCCAGCCACTCCCCAAACTTTCAGCTTATTGCAAAAGCGCTGCGACGAGCGAACACTTGTCATCCATCGCACAGTCCAAACCACAATTCGGCGAAATAGATACAGCGGAACTCCAGCCACGTACCACTTAACTTCTGGCGAGGTACCGAGCGCACGCATGTCAGCTCGGCTTTTATCAAACCACCACGCGAGGAAATACTTTTTCTGAACCCGGCATTCGGGAACCGCGTGGTAGACGACGGCAGAGGGTTCATAACGCAGGCGCTCTCTTGCCATCAACAACCGACGACCGAACTCAGTGTCCTCGCCGCGGACCTCACTGCCGGGGCGGGGTCCTAAGTCGGTTCGAAACTCACCGTACTTTTCAAGTATTTGCTTTCGAAACGCCATGTTGTTGCCGAATGGGGGTTCCGCGAGCTCGCCAGCCACAAGACCGAGGTCGAAAAGGCCAAGTAGTCCAAGTGCAGTCCTGTCGCCAAGCGGTAGCCAGGGCGGAGGTGAGAGGAGTCGCTCGGGCATGGTGCGCCCTCCTGCGCCCGCCCATTCGCCATTGTGCAAAGCTGCGGTCAGTTCATGAAGCCACGTCGTCTCAACCCTCACGTCGTCATCTGTAAAGGCTAGAACGTCGCCGCGCGCCTGTCGAACACCGGCGTTGAGCGCATGCGATTTGCCCTGCTGCGGCTCGAACAAATAGCGGAAACGACCGGGGTACCGGCGGCAAAAGCCATCTACCACTTCCCGCGTCTGATCGTGTGAGTTGTTGTCCACCACCAAAACTTCCCATTCGACCGGCTCAGGAAGCTCTGAGGCAGCAATACTGTCCAGACACTTTGCCAAGCTCTGGCACCGATTGTAGGTACACAAGATCAGAGTGATGTCCATATCTTGCTTCATCTCCTGCCTAGCCACGAATGCGCGCCAACTTGATCAAAAAATCAGCAGTTGGGAGTGAACGGAGTGGACGCAACAATTGCCTTTTCGCAGGGGCGTCGCCGGGTCGAGTAGATATGCGACCCTATTCGTCCATTCATCGTCTTGCGAATAGACTCAAGACAACCGTCTCAAATCCTTCCAATGGAACCGCGCTCACCCTGTGCGCTTCTCTGTGGACTTTAGGGGTGAAATGGCAGGCGCTTCTCCGAAATTTGCGACGGACAAGGCTTCCAATCGTTTACAAAACAATGGAATTGGATCTATCGGTAACAGGCTTTCAACCCGGGCGCGCGCTGCCTGGCCCAGATGCCGCCATTCCGCGCGCCTCTCCCACGCTCTCTGCAGGGTGTGGGCGACGCACGACACAGTAGCCGCTGGTGCGACAAAACCCGTTGCCCCATCAACGCATAACTCCGCATTACCTCCGACATCCGTTACGACCGCCGGGCGCCCGCACCACATCGCCTCAACCAATGCAAGGGGCAGACCTTCGTAGCGCGAGGGAAGGACCAGCAAATGGTTCTGCTCCCAGATTGCCCCGATATCGGTTACGTGACCGCGGAAGTGCACATTATTCAACTTTAGAATCTCGGCCATACGGCGCAACGCCAGTTCATGGGGACCAGCCCCAAAAAAATTCAGTTCGACGGGACGGTCGCGCCATTCCGGGCGTGCAAGCGTCTGCAGCAACAAATCGTGGCCTTTCGCCGCCGGATCAATTCGGGCAACGCACGCCAACCTCCACCCCCCGCTCACATCGGGCCAGGCCGAAATATGCTCGGGCGAAACGTTGTAGGGATTCCGCACCAGCTCCGCGTTCAGCAGCGGCTCGCCCACCTGCAGACGGAGCAAATCGAGATTGCTGCGGGACACGCAGAAAACCTTGCGGGCGGCGGTGTAAGTCGCCACAGCTTCACCGACCTGTTCGCCTAACCACCAAAGCTCGCTATTACAGTGGACGATAATCACATAGGGTATCGCCGCTTCCCGGCAAATCTTCGCCCACTCAAATCCGCCCTGGTTATATCCTTGGGAAATGACGACCAGGTCGGGATTGAATCGCTTCAAACCGGCATGGGTTCTCCGGTCTCTGAGTGAGAGCTTGTTCCAGATGCGCCCGGCTTGCCCGGCGTGAAGCGAAGAGTGGGTTCCGAGCCTAATGCCATGCTGCGCCAGCACAGTGACCTTGTCGGACAGTCGCGGCCAATACACGACTGATGCCTGCACCTCGTGACCAGCATGCTTGAGCTGAGTTGCGGTCTGACTCCAGAGTTCCTCGCTTCCACCCCACTGGCAGTCGCTCATCGTACTGATGAAGGCAAATTTCATTTCTGCCTATACCCCCTTGGTCACAGGCTCAGATCTAAGAAGGCGTTCGAAAAACGCGGCATTGAGGTCCAGATTTGTTCCGTTGGCGTAGTATTCGCGCGCGTTCTGCAGCGCTTGCGTCCGTGCTGCTGCGTATGCCTGTCTGTCGGTCAGGATTTTTCTAATTTCATAAAACGCCGCGTCAGGCGGCAACGTTTGCGGGGAAAAGCACTCCAGGTCGCCGGTCGTATAGCCCTCCTGGGTTTTCAGAAAGACAGTCGGCAGGCCGCAGGCAGAGGCGACGGTGAGTGCGCCGCTGAATATTCCGATAACAGCGGATGAGCGGCCCAGATCGTCCTCCAACGACCATACGGGGTGTGACAGTTCGCAGCGGGTCGGATGTTCCCTAACTAGTCGCATACAGGCTTCAAAGTTCAGGTTGCTCCAATAGGGATGAGGTCGGATAAGCAGACGGCGCAGCGGCAGGTCTGCAGCTAACAGTCTCTCGGCGAGTTGCAGCAGTGCACGGCACTGGTTTTCAATGCCGTAGAAGTCGCCTTGGGCGGTGGGCACGTCGACCATGAGCAATGTCTGATGGGCAAATTGGTCAGGCAGAGCCGTCACCGTGTCAAAAAGGCAACCGCCGTTGACGTATTCGACTGGCGGTTCCGGCATTCCGGTCGCTTGAAAGAACTTGCGGTTTACGCGCGCCAGAAAGGACGCGGAGGACTGGCCGAAAGCGACATATTTTGAAGCTGTGACCGGAGCATCCAATGTATGGCCGATCACTCCCTGTTGAAAAGTTATAACCGGCTTGCCTCGCTGGCGCGCAGTCCGGCAAACGGGGCTGCAAAGCGCATGCCAGTGGCAACGGGCGACGACGGCGTCAAACTCCACACAGGGGGCCAGACGCTCCCATGCCTCAACGAAGTAAGCTATGCGCTCGAAACCGGCTTTGGCTTCTCGGCCGGGGCTTAGTCCATGCGGCTCAAGAACCTGGACCGTTTCCTCAAAAGCCGATCGTCCGCGCATACGTGCGACCCTCGAGCGCAGGCGTGCTTCCATCGGATTCAAAGGAATAGCTGGATCAATGAACGAGACCTGGCCTCTGCGTCCTGAATCTGACAATTGAGCGTTCAATTCATCCCAGCAAGCGGCACCGGACGGCAGTAAACAAAGAATCTTGGCATCCGTTTGCGCGAGCGCGAGAAGCGCGCGAACAAAGAATCGGCTTTCGGCTTTCCGGGTAAAATCCGGATTTGGGCAAAAGAGCACGTCAGTCTTGATCTTTCGGGACGGGCGGATCCGGTTGAGTTTGTCGGCGCCGTGAATGGCCCAGGTGATAAGCCGGCTGGAAGCATATTTATCCAGGGAGCTGGCTCGGGGAGTTGCCAGCATGTCCAACTGAAGCGGTTCGAAATAGTCCTGCAGACTAACGTCATGGCGATAAAGATGCACTTGCATCTGCGAAAACGCTGCAACCCGATTTCCTGGAGAGTGAAACAGATCGTCGATTTCCATGTGAATCGGAACTAATGGATTGGGACGCGGCATGAGTCTGCTCGACAGGTAAGACCGGCCACAGTGGATATTAGCCTCGCCTACGATTCTATTTGCCAAGTAGACTCGCTATGATCTCGATTACGTGGCGTTGGGCTGAACAACTCAGTCCGACCGAACAAGGCAAGCTGATTGCCTGGTCATGCAGCGCATCGGAGTTTGGACAAGAAACACTGCCCGAAAGGTTATGAGCCGGCGAGCGATGAATCGGCTGCCAGAGCGGACGTGTTTGGATTTTTCGAGCGTCCAGTTCGCGGAGAAGTTCGCGCGAGTTGAGGCGTGATTTCTTCTCATCGATCAATACAGTGTACAACCAAGAGGTGCTAAAGGCCCAGGGCGCCTCTTCCGGCAGGCGGACTCCCGGAAGAGAAATCAATGACTCCTGGTATCGTCTCGCAATCTGTCGCTTCGCCTCCACAAACAAGTCGAGCTGTTCCATCTGTGCGCAACCCATCGCAGCCAGCAGGTTCGTCAGGCGGTAATTGTAGCCGATGGCATTGTGCACATATTCGAGGGGATCGTCTTTTGCCTGCGTAGTGAGGTATCTGGCACGCGCGGCCCACTCTGCGTTGTTGGTGACGATCATGCCGCCGCCGCCCGCGGTGACGATCTTATTCCCGTTGAAGCTGAAACAACCGATGTGTCCGACACCACCTAGGCTCTTCCCGCGGTAGCGCGCGCCCAGACCCTCAGCAGCGTCCTCGATCACAGGCAACGAGTATCTTGCCGCGGCCGCAAGAATCGGATCCAAGTCGGCGGGGTGGCCAAGGATGTGGACCGGCAGGATAGCTTTTATGCGTCGGCCGGTCCGCCGGTGAAACAAAGTCTGACCGTCCCAACGGCAGCCGTTGTCGAGGAAATCAACTACTCCAGCCGGATCGATCTGCCAGTACCGTGGCTCCGCATCGATGAAAACCGGCCAGGCGCCAGCGTAGCGGATCGCGTTGGCTGGGGCGATGAAAGTGAGCGAGGAAACGATTACCTCGTCATCCGGTTGCACGCCCGCTAGCAGCAACGCAATGTGCAGGGCTGCAGTGCCGTTAACCGTGGCGATGGCGTAATTTGTACCCGCCCGCTCCGCCATCATTTTCTCGAACCGGTCGACGTAGCTGCCGACGGACGAGACCCAATTGGTGTCGAGGCATTCCTTGACGTAAGTCCACTCGTTCCCGCAAATCTCGGGGGCGGCCAAGGGAATAAAATCCGCAGCCGGCGGCGCGCCAGGGGCTAGCTTTTCCAGGGGGTTCAATTGCGGTACTTCCCGTCGTCGAAGCAGCCGATAATATTGTTGCTCACAAGGTGCGCAATTTCCTCAATGCCTTGGGCAACCGTGCGGGTAATCTTGAAACCCAGCTGGTCGGTGATGCGGGTGAATGACACATGGTAGTCACGAGGATCCTCGGCCTTATGCACAAACTCAACGACGGCGTCGGGTGCATAGGGTCGAATCATTTCGACGAGTTGCTGCTTTTGGAAGTTTTGATCGGTCGCCCCCACATTGAATACACTGCCGGCAAGCTTCGCTGCAGGTGAACTGAGAACGAGGTTAATGGCACGGGCAGCATCCCGCACATGGACGTAAGGGCGCCAGAACTGCTCACCAAATACCTTGAGGTGTTTCTTCGTCAGCATCTCCATGGTGAATTCGTTCACCGTCAGGTCGAATCGCATGCGCGGCGACACGCCGAAGATGGTTGCGAACCGCATGGGCGTTGGACACCATCCCCCATTTCTACCACTCTCTAACAACGCCCTCTCCACCGCCACCTTCGTCTCGGCATAGAGGGATACTGGGCGCAATTCGGATTCCTCATCCACATATCGATTGGTATCGCTCATTCTTCCATAGTTACTACACGTCGAGGCAAATAGGAAGCGGTTGACCCCGGCCCGCTGACTCTCTTCGATGAGCGCGAGCGAAGCCTCAAGATTGACGGTTCGCGCCAGATCCGGCTGGCGGGAACAGGCAGGGTCGCCGACGATAGCGGCAAGATGGACCACGGCCTCAACTCCGGTTACGGCGGCTTGTAGCTTTGCTCGTTCGCGCATGTCGCCGCGAATGAATTCAAAACTTGGGTGAGACCAAACGCCAAGCAGTGACTCGCCGCCATGCAGAAGGGAGTCCAGCACCCGAACCCGGTGTCCATCGGCTAGGAGCAGCGGCACCAGAGTTGATCCAATATATCCTGCGCCACCGGTGATTAAGATGTTCATCTGTTTTCCTTACTCAACCTTCTCTTGCGAATCTTGGCGCGAAGGCAGAACGCACGCGTAATACCGCCGCACCCCTGATATTCAAAGCAGGTCAATTAGCCCCTTTGAAGCCCATTGCTGAAGATACTCCAGAGTTTCATTTTCCGGCAGACCAACGTGGTCGGCAACAGCTTTGACGCCGACCGGGCGATCCAAAGCTGGTACGAAGTCCATCAGGCACCGCATTCGCCGCCGATGGTCGGAGGAGGAGTCGCCGAGGGCGATCTGGCCGGAGTCGACGTAGAGATCGTATTGTGGATTAGATAGACAGATGTTGCCCTCGAATTTCTTGAAGACCGCGGGCGAAGCTTCCAGCTGGTCCACTGCTCCGATCAGCGCATCAACGGCTTCATTGAGCGAAGCTTCCTTGATGATCTCCACGCTGTCCCGGCTGGAATGATATTCGGGATAGGGAAACCTTGAAAAGGAAAGCATCGGAATACCGTAATTTTCCCAGACATATTCATCGTTGACGATGATGCTTTCGAAAGGTCCCGTCCGGTAGTGTAGGCCAAGCTGGTCGAGGCTGGCCTTTAGCGCATGCAGGGTGCTGACCATACTCCGCCGGGATTCCTGAAGAGCTAGCGGCGTGTCAGATCCAAGCATTTCCAGGAAGATGCCTTCCAGTATCCGGCAGCGTTCCGACGGGTCCAGCCCGGCGAGGTATAGCTCTGACCCGATGATACCCGGCGAAAGAACAAGGGAATACGAAAATTTGGTCTTTCGGTCTCGCAAACGGCGCATGACCTCCAGGCCCACCACGCAGCCAGCCAATCCATCGTTGGCTGCGCCCGCATGATCCAGGTTGCCGCCGAGGACAATCGTGAAGTCTAGGGAGCCCTCGTGTTTGTATTCGAGAATCTTCAAAGCACCGGGAGCTTCCGTCGTCTGGATCACGACCTCATAATCGCCCGGGACGAGTTGGTCGAAGATTCGTTTCGGCAAGCAGAATCCCCAGTCCCGACTCCAGCTCCTGAATTGCTGCCGATAGTGGAAGGGAATCGAGTCGTCGTGGCGGTGATCGTAATAGAGGTGACGCCGGAGCTCCTCCAAGGTTACCGTTCCGGAAAAGCTCCTTGAGAGCCCGATCACCCCAAGCGGATGGGCAGTCCCGTCATAGACTGTGCGGCCGTCTTTGACGATTCTGGCCTCCTTGACATCCCACGAAGGAGGAATCACCCATCCGTTGTGCGCGTGCGAACTCGGCACGGAGATTACACGAAATGGAAGCACCTCGCATAGATATTCAACTGCCTGATCGTAACCGAGTGAACAAACAGCACGATTGAGCGGCGTGAGGTGCCGCAGGACTTGCATCATGCTTTTCATGCAATGGGCTCGCTGGGCAAATCGTTGGTGTCCACCCGCGGTAGGGTCAACAGATCATCAACGTCCAAGTCCGCAACGCGGGCTTCCACTGTAAATCCCAGCCGACACCGACGGTTTCGCAGGATTTGAAGGAGCGAGTCGTTGAAGCCACCATAGGGATAACACATGGTCCAGTCGTCCTTTCCTGTGCCCAGCATCTGCAGAAAATTAAGAGATCGATCTATTTCAAGAGCCTGCGCTTCCGGCGAAACATGATTTAACCATGCGTGACTATATCCATGACTGCCGATGTGCATTCCATGGTGTTGCAGGCAAGCGATCTGGTCCTCGGACATGTACAATTCGCAGGCGAAGGCTACCTCATCAGCGGTAACGTGCTGGGCAAAGAGCCGCCGCACAATTTCCTCCCGAACCGGCTCGGGCAGTTCGCGTTGGAGGATACGTTTGAGCACGGTTACCTCGTGCGTATCGTAGCGATGCTTCCCAGTCACTGTCAGGAGATAGTCTTCCCTTGTCTTGAGGGCATGTTCTGAGCGAAACTCCGCCAGCGAGGAAAAGACCTGATCGAGCAATGCCCCAGTGTCGGGGAATGCTGCCAGAATAAACTGGATTTTATTGGCGTCCAATACCTTGTGCTCCGAGACTGCCTGGGCTGGAGGGAAGAAACAGCCTTGTATACCTCGAGCGTCTAGAAGGGGGAAGACATTGGAAAAATGGTCGATGTAGCCATCGTCGAACGTCAAAAGGATAGGGTTTTGGGGTAGATCCTCTCCTTCGGTCTCCAACGCTCCTAACAGTTTCTCGATCGAAATTGGTGTGTACCGGGCTTGAATGTAGTCGAGCTGCCAGCGGAATCGCTCGACCGAAAGGCCCTTAATTGCAGGGAAGCGGGACCGTTTCAGGTCGCGCACATAGTGATACATGACGACAGTGAGCGGTCGGTTCATTAGGGAACTGGGGTCAATCAATCCGGTAAATCCTGAGGTCGCCGCAGTTTTGCTGCTCAACTAGCCATGCGGGCAAAGGCCTGGGCAGCGCGATGTCGGTGCCTGGACGCGCGACCAGCCATCGGACGCGCCAAGTCTTGGCGATCTCGCGAACCGTATCTGGGTCGGTGGTGCTGAACATCAAGTCATTGTCGTGAAGCAAAGTCTTAAACCACGGGAGCGCTGTTTCGCCTCGATCTAAGTATCCCTCAAGAAGCACGGGACGCTCGGACAGCGCAGAGTAGCCGTAGGAGCGCTCGATGGGCTGCAGTTGGCCATCTATATCCAGAGCATGTTTGTTCGTCGCAAACCGCTCGTTCGTCGCCATGAGTTCGCTGAGACGCCGCAGGCCGCGAACTTCGCGAGGCGCATAAGTTATGTCTGTCTTAACCCCTCCCATGCCGTGTCTGAGCCAATCCGGAGTCCAGGCCAGAAAACCGACCAGCAGCGCACCCATGAGAACCGCCGAACCCACCGTCGAGCAGAGACGGTTCCGCTTCATTAGTGCCGCCATGCCCGTCAGGAGTGAGAGCAATAAAAAGGAGAGAAAGAACTTGCGCCCAAAATACGGTACCCCTGTTTTATGATGAGTCGCGACGGCGACGACTCCGATCAAAGCGCCGCCGGCAGTCAGGAGGAGCATGCCCGTTTTCGCTGGGCTGAGCCACTCTGCGATCATTTGTGACCGTTCGATGCCGTGCCAACATCCGGAGGTTACACGAGAGAAGGCAAATATGCTGAAGATGCTTTGTAAGAAATATATCCCGTAATGCTCGTTGCCATCTCTGAGATGGAGCAAGAGGGAAAACGCTAGCAATCCCAAGAAGCTGGTTAGGACCAGTACAGAAAGAGGTTCCTTCAAGGGTTGCGAGATCCAGCGGAATCCCACGATCCGGAATCCGAGGCCGACCATAAACCACACCGCAAGTGCCCACCATTGCCAAGTAACGTGCTCATTGATCATCGCTCGCGCCGCATCCGGGGAGTGATCGAAACCCATAATCTTCCAGGCTCCGAGGAACAGTCCGAGCATCAGCATGATCGGCATCCACGACCGTGTCGCCCCGAGACGCCCCCAGAACAAGAGAATGCCCGCTACACCGACGCAGTACAAGGCAGCCACCGAGTGCACCGGGATCGCGAGTGCCGGCAGCACAAGCAAAATGACGCCCCGCCAGGTGATTGCCGATTCGCACTCCCTTTCCGCCAAGCATAGCCCCATGATCGCAGTAATGGCACCGAGGCCGTGAAGTACAGAATGCCCAACAAGCAGGTGGTCGAAAGGTCCCCCATTGGCGGTCACTTTCACGTCGGGTATCTTGAAGAGGATAGCTCCGGTCACGTGGCCGGAGCTATTCACTTCGTCGGTGAAGAGAGACAGCAGCGAACCATAGAAGAAGAGTCCGGCGACCGACATTATGCCGCCGAATTTTCTACCAGTGGCCTTCAGTGACAGGAGTGTGCCGAGTCCAAAGCATGAGAGCACGAGCGCCCAGAGCGAAGCGCCACGCGTCACGCGGGCTACGGCATCCCCAAGGTCGAGTCCGTCTAGGCGGGAAATGGCCGCAGCCGGTGAGTATGGGCCGAAGTGGTAGAGAAGTTCGGCAGTGGCTGTTCCAGGGGTTTTGGGCGGGCTCCCGCCGTTCTTGATGCTCGCAGCTATCGAGTGGAAGTGTTGCGTATCCATGTACTTCCAGTTGAAGCTCCCGTCGCTGCGCTGGACGAGGTCGTTGCACGCCGACGGAAGGAAGTACACCGCGCAGATCAGCGCGGAAAGGAGCGCCAGCGTTAAGCCGTAGGCAACGGTGTTTTTCGCCCAACAGGCGCGATCGCTCCAGAGGCCCAGTCCCCCGGTCGCCATTAGTCCGAGCCACAGAGCCGGGGCCCAAATAAGGGGAAGTCCCAGCCTCACCCAGAACGCCGTAAGAGCCGAGACCGCTAGAATACCGGCTGCGGGAGCGAGGACGATGGTTTGGGCTCGGGCGGGGGCGGGCAGAGCCAAGCTGATGATACTGTAGCCGGCCGTAATAACCAGAATTGCGTAAGCCAAGAAGTTAAGGGCAGCCCAACCCCCCGCGGTAAAGAGCACCACTGCTAGCCACGGCAGCAATACGAGCGCCATAACGACGGGCATCCGGCGTTCGGAGTGCAAGAGAGCGATGAGGCTCACATCGGCTCTTACCGATTGGCAAGGTTGTGCATGGCTCATGCCTGGTGTAACTCGCATTATGTGGATCATGTTGGCCATAAGTCGGTTGTCGGGAAACCGGCGGCTCTAATCGATTCGATAAATCTTGAGGTCACCGCAGTTTTGCTGTTCAACGAGCCATGCGGGCAAGGGCCTAGGCAAGGCGATGTCAGTGCCGGGACGGGAGACAAGCCATCGAACGTGCCAGGCCTTGGCAATATGGCGCACCGTTTCCGGGTCGGTTGTACTGAACATCAAGTCATTGTCGCGAAGCAGGCTTTTAAACCACGGGAGCATTGTCACACCACGATACGAGTATCCTTCGAGAAGTACGGGACGCTCGGACAAGGCAGCATAGGCGTAAGAGCGCTCGCGAAGAGCCACAAGGTTTTCCATGTCATGTTTGTTCGTCGCAAACTGGTCATCCGGCTTAGCGAGTTCACCGAGGCGCTCCAGACCCTGAACTTCGCCGGGCGTGATAGTTATGTCCATCTTCATCCGTCCCATTCCGAAATTGAGCCAAGGCGTAATCCATGCCAGAAAACCGATCATCAGCACGCCCATAAGAATTGTGGAAACAACTGTCGAAAAGCGGCGGTTTTTTTTCATTAGTGCCGACGCGGCACCCAGGAGTGAGAGTAATAACAAGACTGGGACGATCTGGAGGCGAAAGGATGCTGTCCATATTTGGCTACGAGTTGCATAGAAGACGAGGCGCATGACGATCGCCCAGCCCACCAGAAGGATCAAGCCCTTTTTCGCAAGTCGGAGCCAGTCCGCGACCCATTGGGAGCGTTCGACGCCGAGCCAACATCCTGGCGTCAGGCGGGAGAACGCAAATATGCTGAACATGCTTTGTAGATAATATATACCGTAGCGCTCATTGCCGTCTTCCAATTGGAACAACAGGTTAAACGACAGCAGACCGAGGACGGTGGCCAGAACCAGGGCGGAAATAGGATCCCTCAGGGGATTTGTGATCCACCGGAAGCCCACGATCCGGAATCCCAGACCGACGATGAACCAGACTACAAGCACCCACCAGTATGCACCAGGGTTCCTATTGATCGTCGTAAGCCCCGCCTCGGGGGAATGGCTGTAACCCATAATGCTCAAAGCTCCTAAAAACATGCAGAACATCAGCATGGTCAGCAGCCACGAACGCGCCGTCCCGAGACGCCCCCAAAACAAGAGAATGCCAACTACGCCGATGCAGTACAAGGCAGCTACCGAGTGCACAGCAACAGTGAAAGCCGGCAGAACCAGCAAAATTAGTCCCCGCCGCGTCAGGGACGCTCCCCGCTCCCTTTCAACCAAGCAGAGGCCCATGATCGCGGTAATGGCACCCAGGCCGTGAACCATCGAATGCCCGAGGATCAGATGACTGAAAGGCCCCCCTTGGCCAAGCACCTCTATCTTGGGTATCTTGAAAAGGATGGCCCCAGTCACATGGCTGGAGCTATTCCTCTCGTCTGTGAACAGGGACAGCAGCGAACCGTAGAAAAAAAGTCCGGCAACGGACATGATTCCGCCGAATTTTTCGCCAGTAGCCTTCAGTGACAAAATCGTACCCAGTGCGAAACATGACAGGAGTAGTGCCAAGAGCGATGCGCCACGCGTCACACGGCTCAGGGCATCGCCTAGATCGATTCCGGCAAAACGGGAAATGGCTGCAGCTGGTGCATAGGGGCCAAAGTGGTAGAAAAGTTCCTCGCTTGCCGCTCCGGGTACTTTGGGCGGGCTTTCACCGCGCTTGATACCCGCAGCGATCGCGTAGTGGGCTTGCGTATCCACGTAGATCCAATTGAAGCTCCCGTCGCGCCGCAAGACGGCGTCGTTGCGAGCCCCCGGAAGGAAGTACACCGCGCAGATCAGCATTGAAAGGACGACTAGCGCTCCGCCGTAGGCGACGGTGCCTTTCACCCAGAGCGCGCGATCGTTCCAGAGGCTCAGTGCTCCGACCACCATCGGTCCGAGCCACAGCGCCGGGACACAAGTAAGCGGAAGCCCCAGCCTCAACCAGAACGCCGTCAGAGCCGAGATCGCCAGGATACCGACTGCGGGAGCGAGAATGATAGCTTGGGTTCGGACGGTTGCGGGCAGCGCTACACTGACGATGCTGTAGCCCACCGCAAGAACCAGAATCGTGTACCCAACGAAGGTAACAGCAGCCCAACTCCCGGCAGTAGAAAGCACGACCGCTATCCAGGGCAGAAGCACGAGCGCCATAACGGCGCACATCCGGCGTTCGGAGCGCAAGAAAACGCCGAGTCTGGAATTCGTGACCTGCGTACCGTCGGTTTCTGCTTCAATGCGCAAATCCATAGTTCCCCACGTGACCCTCTGACTGGGCGAAAGGTATTATTTAAGCAGTCACCCTGACATCAGTCTTGACATCAACCGTTCGTCTCGAGAGAGACTTGCCATAGCTCAACATCGGCTTCTCTATCAAAGAATATGACAACGGCACAATCAGGCACAGTAGCGGTAATAGCAGTGAAATGATTACAGCCACGCCGGAAAAATATGTTTTCGGCGCGGTAAAAAGCTGCTGCCATAAGTAAATTCCGTAGGATGTAAGGCCAATAGCTTGCATGGGCTTGCTACGAAGAAACGCCTGTAGCCATCGTCCTCGTCCCAGGCTGAACAACAAGACGAGACCAATTGCCGGAGGTACGAACAGACTTTCATACAGTGCCGTCTTCGCATTTGCGGAACCCACGGGATGCAGAAGCAGCGTAAGCGCAACTGCGGCCACGATGAAGGCCGGAACGGCATTTGCGAGGGCGCGCACACGTGCCTCATAAATCGCCATCAACACGCCACAACAGATGCATCCGAAACCCACTCGAGTGTGAGCGGATGTGAGGGTGTCCCATTTTGTATAGACCATAGACAGATTCCACGCGCTGATCAAAAAGAAGACGCCAAGAAAGACTTGCCCCTTCCATGATTTAGGCGTCAAGACCCACATAGTCGGGAAGATCAGGTAAAACTGCTCTTCTAGGGCCAGGCTCCAAGTGTGGCCGACGAACCAACTGGAAGGCGTTCCCTTAATGTCGAATAAGAATAAAGCGCTGCAAAGAATCGCCCGCCAAGACTCATGGATTAGTCCAAGGCAAAGCAACGCAGACAATGCAGCTAGGTAGATATAGAACGGCGGAAGAATACGAAAAATTCTCCGACAATAAAACCCTTTGAGGGAGACCGAGCCGTAGCGCAACTCCTCTAAAACTAATATTCGGCAAATTACAAAGCCGCTGATCACAAAAAAAATATCCACACCCAGCGGACCGATGTGGCTGACCCTGAGGTCCAGAAACGAAAACTGTGACACTAAGCGACGATGCTGGTACCCGGCGATATGATGCAGAATGACAAATAGCACGCTCACTGCGCGCCAGCCATCCAGCTCGCGTAACCGTTTCTCGCTGCCATCACGAAGTGCAAGACTCATGATGTTCTCACGCTTCGGTTGAATTCATTCATAATGACGCGTTCTCGCCATGAGCGCATAATTTCAATGTTGAGAAACGACGCCACGAAAGGTGTCGCTACACGAAAAACGTGCAACACTCGCTACCATGCGCTAAGTCCACCATCGACGACTAAACAATGACCGGTGACATAGCTGGAAGCGTCTGAAGCAAGATAAACCAGCGCGCCTACCATTTCATCTGGCTGGGCCATACGCGCCAGCGGGACGCGGGCAGAATAACGCGCCTTGAAAGTGTCGTTTTGCCCACTCTCCACGCCAGCTGGCACCAAGGCGTTGACACGGATCCGTGCGTCACCCCAGTTCGCAGCCAGGTAACGTGTCAAGCCGACAACGGCGGCCTTGGATGTTGAATACACCGCCGGGTTGTTAATCTGGCGGCCGAGATAAAACGACCCCTCGTAGATCCGCTTGTCCGACGATACGAGGCCGTAGATAGAAGCCGTCTGGATGATGCTGCCGCCAGTTCCTTGCTTCTGCATCTGACAGCCTACTGCCTGGGCGACGAGAAACATACCATCGATATTGACCGACATGACATTCCGCCATTCGTGCAGTGAATACTCTTCCGTGCTGGCAAAAAACTTGTCCAGGTCAGCCGACTTCGAGGCGGCATTGTTGTGGAGAATATGGATTGCGCTGAATCGCTTGACTACCTGATCCACCATGTTCGCCACAGAGTTCGGATCCGACACGTCACACGCGACTCCGAAGGCACGTGTGCCATAGTCGCGCTCTAACTCCTCGGCGAATCGGGTGCACCGGTCCATGTCCAAGTCGACCACGGCGACCTGCGCCCCGAATTCAGCGAGGCCGCGGCAAAAGTGCTGGCCGAGGATGCCTACAGCGCCAGTGACAATGGCTGTTTTTCCGCGCAGTTCAAATAGACTTTTATAACGAGAGTTCATTGAGAAAGACTTCCCGGTTTTCGTTGCGGGCCATGCGACCAGCGATCAGTACCCGCATAATTTCGAGGGTCCGGTCATATGGGATCGCCGGACGGCCCGTGCTAATCGATTCAGAAAATTCCCAGAGCATACGACGGAACATTGAGAAATTGTCGGTGAGGTCGAATGCCCCTATGCGTTGCGTTCCAAAAAACTCGAGATGAAACGTCCGCGCGCATTCGCCCAAGGCGTCGAGTTGAATCAGTACTCCGTCATCGAGGCGCACGACCGCCGAGGCATGCTCGGCTGGTAGCATCCGTACAGAGACCGGATGCGCAGGTGTGACACTCAAAATTGCCTCGAGCAAATGCACGCCGTATTTCTCCCACGACAAAACGATCGCACCCCGAATCAACTTCAACTTGCCATAAGCGGCCAGATCGGCACGTGGTTCGTCCAATTCCCGGGAATACCGCATGCCGGAACAGGACATCAACTGTCCTTTCTCCAGATACGGTTTGAGGGCACGCAATTCGGAGATATCCAAACTAAGAGGCTTGTCCACAAACACCGGCAGACCGGCCTCAAGAAAGGGCAGGGCCATTTTAAAGTGGGTTTCGTAGTCATCGCGAGCGATGATGACCGCGTCCACATTGCCTAAGAACTCCTGGTATTCGTCAGTGCCGTTGGGAATGCGGCAGGCGGCACACAATTTCTTCGTAGATTCAGGATACTGGGTCCATGCGTGCGTTATGGTCCAGCCATCTAATCCGAATTCCGAGGGATGACGTCGGCGCACGTATTCGTAGATGCCGGGCCATCCGGAGGCCGCGAGTCCCTCCGGGGAGTACCCATTAATTATGGATCCATAAGAAAACGGATGCCCGTTTCCTTCGCTCAGTCCGATGATCCCGAAGGCCTTCACCAGACCCCCCATCCACCATCGACACAGATGTCTTGTCCCGTGATGTAACTCCCAGCGTTGGAACAAAGCAACGCAACAGCGCCCTTGAGATCATCGGGTTGCCCGATGCGGTTCATCGGATTCTTAGACGACAGTCGCTGCATAAACTCCGCATGCTGCTGCGTCGGCGGATGAGGAAAGGCTCCAGGACTGAGAGCATTCACGCGAATGCCATAAGGCGACAGGAAGCTTGCCAGGTACTTTGTGAACTGAATTACGCCGGCCTTCGCCGCACCGTAACTCGGTGGATTCGCAAACTCTTTCCCATCGTACATCCGATAGTCAGGACCAAGGTGGCTGTACAACGAGCCAATGTTGAGGATCACACCTCGAGTGGTTTTAAGATCAGGAAAAGCCGCTTTGGTCAAACGGAAGACCGAATTCAGGCTCATGTCGACATCGTACTCCCAATCCTCATCGGTGATGGACTCCCAGGAGTTCTTTTTACCGGACCAGGCGTTGTTTACGAGGATATCGATGGCTTCGAAGTGT
Source organism: uncultured Acidobacteriaceae bacterium (assembly GCA_964563875.1). Lineage (GTDB taxonomy): Bacteria > Acidobacteriota > Terriglobia > Terriglobales > Acidobacteriaceae > TOLSYN. Next base: position 86,397 of record CAZLZA010000002.1, on the reverse strand, counting down.
TCGTGCACTTGAGCAAAGAACTTGGTTGCGGAATCCTTCTTTAAAACGTCGAGTTCCAGAGCGACTGCCCTAACTGTGCCGCCGACCGACCGGACAATTTCCTCACATTTTTTCTCGCACTTCGTCAGGTCCCGACTGGCGATGACCAGGTTCGCGCCCAATTCCGCGAGCGTTTCGCTGATGGCGGTTCCCAGATAGCCGGCGCCACCAGTCACGACCGCCGTCTTGCCTTTTAAGGAGAGCAACTGCTGAAGAGAGTTGTTCATGGTTTGGATTCTTCCAGTAATGCCTCAACGATCTTGAAGTCTAAAATATCATCGATGTCTTGGGATCGATCCCGGGGCATCAGTATGGCGCCGAGCTTTCCCACCAGCAGGGATTTAGCTTCCTCGGCGAGTAATTCTGCGCGGAACACATAGACCGCGCCGTTTAACTGGTAAGCCTTGGGCAGTTTCTGCCGGGGCAGCCATGGAACGGCGCCGGCAATGAATACTTCCGGAGCGCCATCGATCAACCGCCACGCACGGTGCGGATTCAATTCGGCATCCTTGAACGTAGCGACCGAATCGTAGTCACCTTGAGCGACAAGCTTCAGACAGTCGCGCACATCCTCCGGCCTGCGCAGAGGACATGTGGGTTCAAGCAAGATTACCCATTCTGGCGTCTCGCCCTCTGTGTGCAGGGTTTGGAGGAGGTCCTTGAGGGCATCGATTACCAAGGCCTCATCGGTCGCAAGATGCGGCGGGCGCGCGTACACCTCAGCTCCATAGGCCCGGCCCACTGAGGCAATCTGGGTGTCGTCGGTCGAAACAATAATGCGGTCGATTTCGCTCACCTTGCGGGCGACGTCAATCGACCAGGCAAGCAATGGTTTTCCCTTCAGCAACCGGATGTTTTTTCCGGGCACTGATTTGCTTCCGCCCCGCGCGGGAATGACCGCGACAACGGTTTGTCCGTTCAGCATGGTGTGCGTGCGGGCAACGTCATTCAGCAGTCGCCCGCTTGCTTAGTCCTTCCAGGCTGTCGAGCGCCTTACGGTATTCAGCCCATTCGCCGGTGTCGACCCAGGCATTTTCGCCGATTGGAAACACGCCGATGCGCCCGCCAGTCTTCTTGATCTGTTCGATGAAATCGGTCATGTCGTACCGAGTTTGTTCCGGAATCAAATCCAGTCGGTCCCGGCGCACCACATACATTCCGGTGTTTACGAGGAAACTGTATTGCGGCTTCTCCGCGATGCGGGCGAGACCGCCGCCTTTTTCCAGTTCGCACACTCCGTACGGAATGTGATACTCCTTCAGCGACGCAACCAGGGTAACGTCGTAGTTATTGTCCGTGTGAAACGAAACCAGTTCAGCATAGTCTGCCTGGATTACTACGTCACAATTGGTGACGATCAAAGGTTCCAGAGTAGGCGAATAAAGTGCTCGGAGACCTCCGGCCGTTCCGCGCGGCTCTTTTTCCTCCAGGTAGGCCACGGAGTAGCTGGGCGATAACTCTTCAAAAAATGATTTGAGGATCTTGGACTTGTAATTGACCGAGAGGTGGAAATGGTCTAATCCGTAGGGCAGAAACTGATCGATGATAATTTCAATGATCGTGCGGTCACCCACGGGGATGAGTGGCTTGGGGAGAACACTGGTGAAAGGCGCAAGTCGGGTTCCTTGACCGCCGGCCATGATGACGACTGGCAGATCGAGGCGGCGCTTTTGTTTGATTTCCGCCCCACTTTGAAACACCTCCTTCCAGAACAATAGGCGCACCACCTTCCCCGATGGGTTAACCACGGGGACACAGCCCAGATTGCCATTCAGCATCTCGGTACGGACCTGCTCTGTCCCAAAGCCCTCTCCTACCACATAAGGCTTACGATTGCAGACGCGAAACACCTGCGCCTTCAGATCGCCGTCCGACAATATCCAACGTCGGATGTCCCCATCCGTCAGTGAACCAATCAGTCGTGAGCCTTCATCGACCACGAAGACAATTTTTTCCTCCGTTTTCTCCAACCGCTCCATCGCTCGCCGGATGGTCTCCGTTTGGAGTACGAGAAACGGGGCAACGTCGTCATTCAGGGGGATCGTCTCGGGTGATTCCGGCAGATTCGCCTTTTCGGGTGCGGGCAGTGTCTCCGGATCCGGCGCTACGGCAAATTGTGAAAGCTTTTCTTTAGCAAGTCGTCGGATAGACATATGTGTTTTAGTACCTCCTTGATTCGTTCGCTGGCGCGTCCGTCCTGGAAGAGGTCATACGGATTTCTCATGCCGCGTAACGAGGCACGAAAACTCGGAGAGATTGCCTGCATGATTCCCTGCAGAATCGCAGCCCGGGAGCATGGAACATCAATCACGTTTTTTGCCCGGATGCGTCCCCGCTGTCGATCACCGATATTCACTACGGGCAGTCGAAAGGAAGGGGCTTCGGTCAATCCGCTTGAGGAATTTCCCACCATGAGCGCGAAGTGCTTCAGACAACTCAGGTAGCGCCGATGCCCGAGGTGAGGAATCCATAGGAACCTGCCGGGATTCTGTGCGCACGCCGATTGCAATCGAGCATTGATCAGGGAGCCCTGGGAGTCTGCGTTAGCCATCGTGAACACCGCATTGAGACCGCTTGCCTTAATTGCGTTGACCAGGCAACGGACTTGGAATTCCGCGCTGCCTGCATCCTGGGTCACAGGATGATAGGTGACAAGGGCGATAGGTTTCCGAAGGCTGAATTCAAGTTCCTGCTCAAGTTGTGGCCGGGTGAGGACGTCGGAGGCATAGACTTGATCAAGTCCCGGAGCCCCGAAGTTAAATACGCGATTGGGCGATTCTCCCAATTGAATGATACGTCGCCGATAAGGTTCGGTTGCAGCGAAATGAAGCGAGGCCAACTTGGTGATGGCGTGACGCACCGAATCATCGATGACTCCTTCACTGAGTTCGCCGCCGTGAATGTGGGCGATCGGAATCCTGAGCATCAACGCAGAGATCGCAGGGGCGAGCAACTCGAACCGGTCTCCGAGCAGGACCAGAATCCCAGGTTTCAATTCCGTAAAGGCTTCGGCAAAACCTTTCAAACCCACGCCAATCGATTTCAGATTGGCCAGGCTTGAGTCTCCGGTCATCCGTAGATTGATTTTCCAGTCAATCTTGATCCCCTCTGCCTCGATATCGCGCCAAGTCCGACCGAACCTCGGAGACAGATGCGAACCGGAAGCGATCACTTGCAACCGGAGAGCAGAATCAGCCCGGATGGCCTTTAATAGTCCGCAGAGAAGTCCGAAGTCAGCCCGGCTGGTTGTGACCGCGCAGATCTTACGTCGGCTCACGCCAGATGTTCCCAGCGGATGATCTCGTCTTTAGCGAGGTCGGCACGTAGAGTGCGCCCGATCAACATCGGCAGGAGCTTTGGGGCGAGCCCATTGCCCGGACGCTTGATGTCCAAGTCCTCAGGCGTAAGTTGGCGTCCGGCCCGTAACAAGCGGGAGGCCACCACGCTCTTGCGGGCTACCGAAATGTTGGGTAGTTCGCACGGCGCTGGAGCTTTGATGCCGTTGCCAAGCGCCACCTCAACATGGCGGACGGCTGCCACCATTTGTTGGAGTTCGGCTGGTTCAAGGGAAGCAGCATGGTCCGGGCCAGGGAGCGAACGATCAAGCGTGAAATGCTTTTCAATGACTTCGGCGCCGAGGGCCACTGCGGCAATGGCAATTTCAATGCCTGAGGTATGGTCCGAGTAACCCACGGGCAGGCCAAAGACAACCTTGAGCGTCTGCATGGCGCGGAGATTTACCTCGGCGTACGGCGCTGGATACTCGGTTACGCAGTGCAGCAGCGTCAATTGCGAGGCTCCCGCTGCGTGTAGAACGTTCACGGCCTCCTCTACCTCGCCCAACGTCGACATGCCGGTGGATAGAATCAACGGCCGTCCCTTGCGGGCCAAGTGCTTGAGAAAGGGTAAGTTGGTGATCTCACCCGAGGGTATTTTGAACAGCGGCACGTCCAACGTGGCAAGCAAGTCCGCGCTTTGCGCGTCGAATGGACTGGATAGAAACTGGATTCCGATCTGCCGGCAATGATCGATCAGGCACTGGTGGGCCGTAGCGTCCAATTCCAAGCGCTGCAACATCTCGAATTGGGATTCATTGTGAGCCGTCGTGCGCGTTTGATAAGAAGCCTTGTGTGCTGAACGAGTGGCGAGCAGATCGGCCCGGAATGTCTGAAACTTGACTGCATCGGCGCCGCTGGCCTTGGCTACATCGATCAACCGCAGAGCAAGGTCGATGGACCCGTTGTGGTTTACGCCCGCCTCGGCAATGACGAATACGTGTGGCATAAAGTGTTTATTTTATGCGGCTGGCCGGGGTGCCGACATAAACACCCTGCTCCGTAAGATCACGCACCACGGTCGCTCCAGCTCCGACCATGCAGCCGGCCGCGATCTTTATCCCTTCAATTACCGTTGCCCCAACACCGATCATCGAAAAACGCCCGATTGTGGCGCCCCCGGAAATCGTAGCCCCCGGGGCAACGTGAACCCAATCATCCAGCACTACATCGTGTTCAATCGTGCTGTTCGTATTCACAATAACACCACGACCAATGGATGCCCCACAATTGACGACTGCCCCGTCCATTACCACGGCACCCTCGCCGCCGGATACTCCCTCGTTGACCACTGCATGCGGCGAGACGATCAGGGGAAAAGACAGGAAGGTCGAACGCAGTCGCGTCCAGAGTTCGTAGCGCTTCTCCCCCAGGCCAACCTGGCCCAAGGCGAGCACGGCATTAAGTTTCCGCGGCCCTGAAGCAAGTGCAATCAGTTCACGGTCAGACCCTAGATAAGGAACCCCTAACACTGCGCCATTATCTTTCAGGTCGGTATAACCGAGAACATGGTGGTGCTTCAGCTTATGAAGAATGCTGATCACAACCTTTGCGTGGCCGCCGCCACAGAGTACAACGATTTCATCCGTGCTTTGCCCGGTTTGCAGAAAAGTCCTCCGGATTCGGGGTGGTTAGCCGTTCATATGCCGCTGCAGAAATGCAGGCAGCCGAGTTGTCTCTTCGGAACGCAATTTTGCCACTTGCCTAATCCTGGCCCGCAGAGTTTCGCCCTGATCAATGTACTTCCTCGCTGTTGCCACGATTTCCGCTATGTCAGAATCGTCAGGGAATGCATTGAACTGCTGGTGGACATCATATTCCAGCACCCGGGAGAGGCTGCCCATCTTGTGAGCATGCGACCTCAGAAAGATGCAAGGAGTGCCGCCGAGTGAGGCAAAGATCGAAGGATGATATCGTCCGGAGATGAACAGCCTGGCATGGGCCAAAACAGCCCCGCACAAAAGGATGGGTGCATCCACTGGAACTATTCCGACGTCTTTCTCCTTGGCAACTCGCTGCAGGAATGAATCGGGTAAGTCATTTTCGGTAAGATAGACGCGATATCCAAGCTGCTTTACCGCATCAACCAGCCGCGCATAACATCGCACCGACCTATCAGGCTGGCTGCCGACCAAGGCTCCTCCTCCGAGGCATATATATGGTTGAGAGAAATCAAGCTTGCCCCAATATTCATCTTTCTCGGGGTGAGGCAGCAGGAAATCCCCGTTCAGCGGCGGATGGGAGTTGCTGTTAGCATAAAGCGAAAACCAGTAAAATAGCGCATCAGGCATCAGGCTGGAGTTAGTCTCCGGCATTTCCTTTTGCACATACTCCAGGGATTCAGGGTCGCGCAAACATACGGCCCGGCATTGTGCGAGTAGTCGCCGGGCGGCCGCCAGCGTTGCGTTATTTCTTCCGGTGAACGGGCAATCTGAAATCATCGAATTCACGAGGAACACCGGCTTTTTCAGGCGCACGCCAAGTTCGATCATCGCAAGCAGGAAGAGAGTTTGCCGCCGGGGTGGTGTTGAAAAAATGACGTCCCCATCTCCGTCGAGCACCAGCAGGTCGGCTTCTGCAGCCTGATCGTAGATCCGGGCAAGCACCGGATTCCGGTGCTTGTGAGTCAATAGGTTGTCGACGCTTACAGCCGGATCTTCGGAGATGAAATCCCTGGCTCCAAATAACTGTTCCAGTTTGATGTACCAGGCGAACGGCTTCCGGCACCGTCTAAGCATGGAGTACTGAAAAAGTCGGTAGTATTTCGCAGGCGTGAGAGTACCCACGTAGCCGACCTCGGCCGTAGACAAGTCGAACAAGTCTCCGGTAACGCGGCCTGTAATCTCGAACGAGGCCGATAATAGCTGACTTAGAGCGATGCTGGCACCACGACCCCAGCCAACCGTGCTTCGGTTGTCACCAACGAAGAATATCTTCATGCGGGCGGGTGTAGTCAACCCAGACTGCGCTCGCCATGTATGCTGGCGGCTGTCACTATGTTTTCAGGGTCATGCATTAACGCCCGATCCGTGCGATCTGAGAGGTGAGGCCGGGTCAATGCCACGGCCGCAGTGGTGCCGTCAGGCAAGCGCCATTCATAAGGCACGACAACGGGTGTCGAGTGAGGTGCAAACGTCCGGAAGTCCCCTTTGTAGCCATATTCGGCAAGATCTCCGACGACGCTAAATCCAGCTACTTCCTGATAGTTCACGATCAGGTCATTTACGCTCGCTGCCCGGATTATCATTTTGACTACATAGTTCTGTGGCAGCAAAGGAATCGATTTGAAGGTACATGTTATCTGACCGGCGCCCTCCAGGCTTTTAGGACTATGTCCATCTAGTAACATATTAGAGGTAAAGCACGATCCGCTAGCTCCGAACACACCGAGCGCTATAATCGGCCTCTCAATGCGCTTGTGTGCGTTGTATGATATTTCCACGACCAAGTCGTCGCCGGGGCGAAACCTGCAGCACTTCTCTGACCGGTCGTTTCGTAGCACGACCTTTTCAATGCTCAGTCCATAATCTGCATTCGCGCAGGAGAAAGAGAGGTCATTGGAGGTGCTATTGAAATAGTCCTCGACTATTTCAGCCGCGTTCCCGTCCTTATACAGCCGGCCACCCTTTAGCCAGACAACCCTTTGGCATAAGGTCCGGATGGCTTCCATGTTGTGGCTGACGAACAGAACCGTTCTTCCAGTCTGTGCAAAGCTTCCCATCTTTCCGAGACATTTCCTCTGGAAGGCGGCATCACCGACCGCAAGCACCTCGTCGACGATCAGGATTTCTGGTTCGAGGTGGGCGGCCACGGCAAACGCCAGGCGGACATACATGCCTGACGAGTATCGTTTGACCGGCGTGTCGAGAAACTCTTCAATTCCTGAAAACTCGACGATCTCGTCAAATTTGCGGATGATCTCGGCGCGGCTCATGCCCAGGATGGCGCCGTTGAGGAAGATGTTCTCCCGTCCGGTGAGTTCCTGATGAAATCCGGTGCCGACTTCGAGGAGGCTGGAGACCCGCCCATCGATGAGGATTCGTCCCTCGGTGGGAACGGTAATCCGGCTCAGGATTTTCAGCAGCGTGCTCTTGCCTGCACCGTTGCTACCGATGATGCCAACGATCTCCCCTCGTTGGATTTGAAGAGAAACATCCTTTAACGCCCAGAAATCCACGTGCTGCAGCTTTTTCGGCCAGCCGTTCCGAAACCAGGTGAGTGGTGCGCGTATCGCGCCCTCGATAGCATGGCGCATGCCATCACCATTGGCGCGTTGATGGCCGATCGTGTACCGTTTCCCGAGATTCTCGATAGTGAAGGCAGGATTGTGCATGGTAAGGGTTGCGAACTCTAAGTCTCTCTCATATTACATCGGCAAAGGCTTGCTCGGTCTTTCTGAAATACCAGATACCCGACGCGAGGAGGACAAACACATCGATTACGGCGACTGCCAGCCCTGGCCAGTAAATGCTTTGTGCACCCAACAAGCACCAGCGGAACGAATCTATGATTCCTACCATTGGATTGAGCGAGTAAAGGAGTCGAAAGCGCTCTGGAACGACGCCGCTCTGGAAGCCGACGGGCGAAATATAAAGGCCAAACTGAACGACGAACGGAACGATGAAACGGAAATCACGATATTGGACCATGAGTGCGGCGATCCACAAACCAACTCCGAGTGCGGCGCCGAAGGCCAACAGCACAAAGAACGGCAGCAGTAGCACGGTGATGGGAGGTGTGTAGTGGTACCAGATCATCAAAAGCACAAGGAATGCAGCAGAGATCAGGAAATCGACGAAACTAGTAATGACACTGCTGACCGTAATCACCAGGCGAGGGAAATACACTTTTGTAATCAGGTTGGAGTTCATTACCAAGCTATTTCCGCTTTCAGTCATCGCGGTAGAAAAAAACTGCCAGGGCAGCATTCCGCAAAAAACCAGCAGCGGGTATGGCCGCCCTCCAGAAGGCATTTTGCCTAGCTTCCCAAAAACGATCGTGAGCACAACCATGGTCAGAATCGGACGGATGAGCGACCAACTCACCCCCACGAAAGTTTGCTTGTAACGTACAAGCAGATCTCGCCAGGCGAGAAAGTAAAACAGTTCCCGGTAGCGCCAAAGGTCCCGCCAATATTGCCCCTCGGTGCGGCCGGCTTCGATTAGTAATTGAGTCATGAGCGGTGCATCCTGCTCCCCAAAGCATGTTTCGCGGTGGCTGAAAGATTGGCTGCGAGGTCTGTTATAACTGGCGGCAAACAACCCTACCCCACATGTTTGTACAGAATCCTTCCCGCTAACGGGAGGACTGCGTCGGGCAAAAGTGAAATCACCTTTCGACCCGCACGAGCACTCCAGTCCAGGTAAGTATTCGATGGTTTCGACATCGGATAGCGGAAGTACGTCAGCGTGCGTCTCTTCGCGCCGAATCGCTCCTTGAAAATAATCAGACCTTGCTGTTCCAAGTCGGACCGTCCGAAATCGAATTCCTCCGCTCCCAACGCTTTGCTCTCCTGGATCAGTTTCCAGAACAGGAACGGCACGGCCCCGAAACGATGAAAGGTCTCATCCGAACAGCCGTACTTGTAAATGACTGAGGTGCGGTGTCGTAGCGAAAGTAGTGCCGCAATCGGAATGTGACCTTGGCGTGCGACCCGAATCTCGAGCTTGTCGCCAAGACGTGCAGCCAAGTTCCGGAACCACGCCCGGGGCTGTGGAGGCAACTGGTGCCGTCTTCTGGTCTTGAGCATAAGACCGTAGAATTCGTCCAGCAGTTGACCGGAACAGCCTGTTTCATAGTCGAGCCCTTCGCCCTCTGCCCGGGATATCCTGCGCTGAATGGAATTCTTGTGAAATCCGTGAAACACTTCTTCCGATGACCCGGTCAAGTCAAGGGTATGCAGGCAGTACGATTGGCTGCGAGAGAGCTGGTTGCAGGACTTCTCGTGCCATGACAATGGTCGCAGTTCGACGTACTTCCACCGTTGATGATCACATTCTTTCCATAGCCAATCCGCGAATGGGTGTTCTTCGTTTGCCAGGTTGAGCAGCGGTTCACAATGGTCCGCAAATGGCAGTGATACCGCACGTGTTCCCGTAATCCAGCTCGCCACCAGGCACAGCAGCAAACCGTTCTCTAACGGCTTTCCTTCCGGTGTGCTCGTTAGCACAAACGGCTCATACCCATAGGTGAGCTTCAGTGACTCGATCCAGCCTCGCTGGTGAAATGCAGAAGATCGCGGGTGGCGGGCGACGAGATCGTCCCACCGGCGGTCGTGCAGAGGATCAATTGTGTGTAGTTTCACAAGATTCCTGCTGCTCATGCTATGAATTCTCCGGCAATGGAAAAATAGTGATGCAATGACCGCTGCCGGGAAGTACACGTGGTTGATTTCTTGTCTTGCAGCCAATACCGTTGGAAGGGCAAGCTGTCACATCCTCTTCTGGAAAGCCAGTTGATAAGCGGCGAGCAGATGTTCGACCGAGAATTTCCAGGCGAGTTCCTTTTCGACCCTTCGACGCCCGAACTCTCCCATTCTCTTCCTTTCCTCTGGATGATCGAGCAGCCAGAGGATATTACCGGCGAAATCCAACCCGAGGTCATGATTGTTGCTGTACAGAGAGGCTTCACTGGCACTGAATCTGCCCTCTCGTAAATCGAATTGAACGATAGGCTTGCTCAGCGCCATATACTCCATGATCTTGATCATGGTGGACATGTCATTCATCTCGCAGGGCTTGTCAGGATTGACGCAAACATCGGCAGTGGAAAGAATCTCCATCAACTGTTTCTCTGGAATTCTTCCGGTGAAGTTAACCGTGTCCTGGAGGCCTTTGTCTTGTACCATCTTGCGAAGACTAACTAAAGCTGGGCCGCCTCCAACACAGGTGAAATGAACATCATTCCGTCCTGATTTCGTGATATGCAAGGCAACATCGATGAGGATATCCAATCCTTCCTGGATACTCATGGTCCCGACATAACCGACCAAGTAACGCTTGCCATACTTGAGAGCCGGGTTCGGAACAACTGGCTTGAACGTTTCCAGATCGGGTCCGTTGCGGACGATGAACACATCCTGCGGGCTGAGGCCACCTCTCTCGACGGCCAATGCTTTGTAGCTCTCGTTGGTGGCCATCACGACGTCGCTGAATCGGTAGGTCAATTTTTCCAAGTAGACCTGGACTCTGTAAAGGAGTCCAGGCCTGCCAAACTTTGAAAGGTAAAGCTCCGGGTTCGCATCGTGATGGTCGAAGATGTACTTGACGCCCAAGAGTTTGAACGGCAGAGCGACGAGGAAAATATCGTCCGGCGGGTTGCAGCCCTGAATGACATGAAAACCGCGCCGCAAGTAAATCCACCATGTGTAGAAAAACTCCAGAAGCAACGCACATCCGAATTCCCACAGATATCCGAGAACGCCGTCACCTTCCTTTGGTATAGGGTGACGGTAGATATGAATCCCTTCAAGAAGTTCGTAGCCTTGCTCGTAGCCTTTGCCGCGAGGGCATAATACAGATACGTCGTAGCCTTCCTTACGCAGCGCGCAAGCCTCTTTCCACACACGTCCATCGAAAGGAACGGGCAGATTTTCAACGATGATCAGGACTTTTCTCTTCATTTTATGCGCTACAGTAACTGGTAAAGTCCAGCGAGTGCGCAAAGCATGGTCGCCTGTCCCCAATGGAGAGTGGGGGTTTTGTTGACCAGCAAGCGCGAATATCGGCGATAGTAGAAATATCCAGTAGGATCCTGCATGTGTTCGATCGTCCATTGAGCGACTTTCAGTGCGAGTGGCAGGCTCTCGGGATCGCGATCATGAAAGAAAACAAGGGTATCGATTGCCTGGGAACAGCACTGAATGTCCAGGGGAAGTGTTTTGCGGTCGTAGTATCTAGGCGTACCATCCAGAAGAAAAAAAGTCTGCTTCCAGTACTCGTATCCGCTGCTCATGCTCTGGATGAAACGGTCATCCCCGGTACCCTGTGTGTACTGCTTTAAGGAGTCCAGTACGTATGCTGTGTGAAAGTTGTCAACCCATTGCAGGTTCTTCTTCTCGCCATAGTACCAGGATGAATTGGACCTTTGATGTTTGGCCGTGTACTGAATCGCCTTTTGTGCCAACTCCCGATAGGATTCGTTGCGAGTATGCGCATAGGTCCGCGCGAGCAAACTTGCCCCCAGCGCATTGGCGTTGTGGACTTGGTTGTCGCTGCCCGGAACGTAGGTGATGCAAACCGCGTCTCCATCGGGAAAAGCCTCGAGATCGCGAAGGATGTGCTCGCAGGCTCTGACGGCGACTTGCAGGTAGCGATCTTTCTGGAAATGATCGTAAGCATCGAGAAAGGCATGCCCGATCAGCGCGGTCCAGACTACCGTGGGTATCCCTTTTGCGAGATAAAAGCTTCGTGATTGATAATCGAAATGATTTCCCCAACAAACTCCGTTGTAACCCGGTGACGGGTGGTCAATCAGCCACTGCAGTGCAAACTCCGCTTTGTCTGCCCATACCTGGTCGCCTGTCGCTGCGTGAAGGCGAATGAAGCCACGCGCTAGAAAGCCCATGCCTTTGCTGGAGGGTTCCTTGGTAATACCTAACACGGGTCGCAAGTTGAGAGGAAATCGTCTTACCCCCTGCTGGAGTACAGTGCGCAAGAATTTGGTCTCGAAGGTAAGTGGGCGCACAAATCGAGCGTTGAGGCCATCAAACGTATCGTAGCCACGATAGTCGTTTTCTTCCAGCCAGTGAGAGAGTTGCCCGATGGACGTATAGATTCTAGCCTTCAAGGCTGCTTGTGCGTCTTCGCCCCCAGGTTGCTTACCAACAGATGCCGTCATACTGGCCATTCTTGCTCCTTCCCTCGACGATCCGTACGAAATCCACTAGCAGTTGCCCCTCACGTAGTTGCTCTGGAACTCTCTGGAAATCCGGATCCTTGTTGCCGATCACGATAGTCTGAGCGTGATTCAGCACGGCATCAATGGTGCCGACCATAAGTTTGGATACGTGGGGAATGCGGTTGAGGATGAAATCCCGATTCGCCCCAACCAGACTTGCGATGTTCACGTTCTTATCATAGATCCGCAGATCGTAGCCTTTTCCGATGAGGCGCTCGATGATTTCAATAACCGGGCTTTCACGTAGATCATCCGTTCCAGCTTTAAAGCTGAAGCCGAGAACGCCGACTCGCGTGTTTCCCTTTCCCATAATAAGGTGCAAGCCACGCGCGATCTGCATTTCGTTGCTCGGCAGAATGGATGTGAGGATCGGAAGCTCCAGGTCGTGCATTTTGGCCTTGTACGACAATGCTCGAAGATCCTTAGGCAAACAGGAACCGCCGAACGCAAACCCCGGCAGCAGGTAGGCAGGAGAAATGTTAAGCGTGCGATCCTGGCAGAAGATATTCATTACCGCATGCGCGTCGATGCCGAAGGATTTGCACAAATTGCCAATCTCGTTGGCGAAACCGATCTTTAGCGCGTGCCAGGAATTGTCAACGTACTTGACCATCTCAGCCGTCTCTAGATCCGTCCTTATCAGCGGCGCCTCGAGTTTTTCATAGAGCTTGGCCAGAATGTCACCGCTGCTTAGATCCGATTCTCCTATGACTGTTTTAGGCGGGTGGCGAAAGTCTTTCACCGCTGAACCCTCGCGAAGAAACTCAGGATTGTTGCAGACGCCAAAGTCGGTCCCGGACTTTTTTCCGGAGAATTCTTCGAGGGTAGGAATCACCATCTTGTGCATCGTTCCCGGCAAGATGGTGCTGCGGATTACGATCGTGTGGCGCGCAGACTTGTTTCTGAGCGCCTCACCGATCTGTTCGCAAATCCTGTGAATGAAGCGAAGGTCGAGATTTCCGTTGGCTTGGCTTGGCGTACCGACACAAACGAAGGACAGTTCCGTCCCCCGGATCGCCTGGGCCGGATCACTGGTGGCTCGTAACCGGCCGGCTTGGGCGGCGGCTGCGATAATCTCGCCTATGTCTGCTTCAATGATTGGAGAGCGGCCGCAATTGATAAGGTCAACTTTGGCCGGGACCGGATCGACGCCAATGACTTCATGTCCATCACCGGCCAGGCATCCCGCCGAAACCGTGCCGACATAACCCAATCCAAAAATGCTAATTTTCAAGGTGCGTTCCTGTCCCTGTAAAGCATCAGGTCTCGAAGTTTCGATCTATTAGTGCTACCAAGCGACTTGTTGTGATCTGTCGATCGTTGCGAGCGACTCTTTCTTCTCGCCAATGACGATGGGCGACGACAGCATTGGACGATGCCGACAGCCATTGGCACTCACTCCGCGACACGGAAGCTGGAGAACGGCCATCTCCGGTTCTCGATCGCAAACAGAAGCTTGTCCAATTTCTTCTTCATCGACCAATGAGATTTCCTCAGCAGGCGTTGTGCTGGTTTGGCGATGCCCCATCCGAACAGTTTCTCGACCCACGAATACTTCCAGGACAGGACCGGTGTGCCGAGTTGTTGTCCAAATTCCCTGGCCATCAGTTCCGCCTGACTAACGATGCCGTGTCTTTCCGGATAAAAACAGAGCAGCCAGGCGCGCAGGTACCTCAAGCAGGCGTCATTAACTCTTTCGCTCTTCTCCAGTGACCGCAGATAACCGATGTGCAACTGCATGGAGAGCCAGTGTGCTTCAGACTTTCTCGTAGATTGTCCAACATAGCTCAGGCTATCGAAACCAAAACTACGATAGTAGACCTTCGCTCCCGGCACAAACTTGACACCGTCGCTCGCCAGCAGCACACGACAGAAGTACTCACCGTCATCATCTCCCAACAACCTGGTATCCCACGGGCCCGCCTCCTCCGTAAGTTCGCGACTGACAAGCCAAGTTGCTGTCTGCATGTAAAGGTTCTGACCCATCTTGCGCAGCAGCCATTCTACTGGAGTCAGATCACACCACAGTTCTGTTGGGGTGAACTCTGCCCGGTGCACCCGATACATGAAGCGTGCCCAGGATGAGGAAAGAAGCGTGTGTTTGGAGGCTCCTTGCTTCACCAGGTCCATCTGACTGGCTATCTTGTCCGGTGACAGTAAATCATCAGCATCCAGCCATTGAATGTAATCTCCGTGGCTCAACGAGAAAGCCTTGTTTCTAGCTGCAGAAGCGCCCTGGTTTTTTTGTCTTACAACGCGAACACCCTGCGTTTCAAACTGCCGGGCAATTGCATGGGTCTGATCTGTGGAACCGTCGTCAACAACGATAATCTCTTTTCTCTCCCACGTTTGCGCAATTGCCGAGCAAAGAGTGTCAGCGATCCACCCCTCTGCGTTATAAGCAGGGATGAGGATCGAAACCAGAGGCTTCGAGGAATCGGTCGTAGCTATTTGCAAGCCACAGATAGAGGAATCGTCTTGTGAGTGGTTATGATAGCGCGTCTTTCCCTGGACAGCGCTCAGTTTCACAAGTCCCCGGAGCTTCCAAGCTTCCAAGTTCTGCGCCAGCCGTCTCCAAACACGGCTCCTATTCGGGCGCCAAGACGCATCCATCAGATGGACGCCAAGATCGCCAAATTGGTTCCAACTGTCGAAGGTACGCACATCGTCAGGAAAAAGAACCATCACCGATTTGGCTAGTTCCGGATTCTCTGCCAGCGTCCGGGAGACCAATCCCGGTCCTGTCGTGTACAGGACATAGAACTCCGATCTCGATAGCAGCGGCAACCCGCGCATCATAGGTTTGATCCATGCGGTGTCCTTTTGGGCGCGCACGCAGTTCTCGATAACTGCCTCGAGAAAGGGATGCCCGGCTGCCGCGCCGAATCCATAATTCCCAATCTGCCAATCCATATTGTATCGGGTGCGCATGAAATGACTGAACGTGAGGCCCTCAAACGGGAAGACGCAGCCAGACTCCAGTAGACCGGAAAGACTTGAGGCTAATAGCACGTCCAGATCAAAGTAGAATCCCCCGTGTCGATAGACGGCAAGATAGCGAAAGAAGTCGTATCGTTGAATAGGGAAACGGAAGGAATCAAAAACGGCTCGGTATTGAGGAAACGCTTCATTAATGAACTTCTCCACCCCTGTATCGTCGAAGAATAAGTATTCATAGTCTGGGTGCAGTAGACGTAGGTTCGTCACCATAGCGCGCGTCCGCACTGATCGCGGAAGCGCCTTGCCGGTTTGGATAATTCGTTTTGGGATTGGGGATCGCATTAAATGATGCTCGTTCCACTCTTGTTGACGCATTCTCTCGAAATCTCCGCAGGCGCTAACATGTCTTTCGGGCTGGTTTCCGGATCTGGCGTACAGCGCTCAGAGCCGGGCTCCGCATGCGAACCTTTGCCTCGAGAAGTCATCTCCCGCAGGAGTCCGGCTACCTTATTGAGCGGGGCCAAACTCCGATGCAAGGCAATCACCAACCCGAGATACAGAGCGACAAACAGCAGCGAGCTGGTGGCCAAGCGAGCAATAGCCCACAGCGTGCCTGGAACCGAAACGTAAGATGGCATTTGTTGTACAACAAGGAGTGCGATGCCGCCCGCCGTGAATGACGCGACGATGTACTTCCAAGTGACCGCAATCACAGAGGAAATCCCTAGTTGTATCGGCCTGCCAGCATACCAAAGCGATGGCAATGTGAGCACCCAATACGATGCGACCCAAGCTACTGCAATCCCTTCTGCATTCCAATGTAAGCCCACGCACAGAAATACAGTTGTTACCACCAAGTCCACGATGCCCCAGCGAAACCAGCGGTCCGCCCTGCCCATGGAGAGATGAAGCCAAATATGCGTGCAATAGAGAAGCATGATGCCGATTCCAGGTGCGAAAATCGTAAAGAGTCGGCCTGACTCGCCCCACTTGGGTCCCAGCAGCACCAGAATCAGATCCTTGCCCACCAACGTTAGATCCCCGCCGATTCCCATGCCCACAAACGCCATGACTCCCAACGCACTCAGAAAATATCGTTTGTACTGGGCGGAGTCCCGTTGCAAACGGCTCAGGGCAGACACTGCCACCATTGTTAGGCCGAGAGAGAGTTGACCGGACGAAAGAACGAACAGGTCGTAGGCCTTTTTGTAGAGGCCCAGCGACGTCGTGCCAAGCTTCCAACCCACAAGAAAGTTGTCGAGGTTGTTCGTGAAATAGCCTGTAGAGAAACGTCCGTAGGTGTGGATCGCAAACCGAACCATTGAACCTGTGCCGGCGGCTCGGCGGGGTAAACCAGGCATCCAGGGGCAAAGGATCCAAGTCCCTATACATGAACTGGCGGGCGATACTACCGCTCCGGCAACAAGCGCCCAGTATCCCCAGCCCAACCAGGCCAGCCAAACCGATACTACGACCGAAACAGCCCGAGCGAACAAGTCATTGGCAGAAACGGCAAAGAATCTCATTTCCCGCTTCAGCAACGCCGCCTGGACAACCTGAAGCCCTGTGAAGACGATGGTGAGCGAAATCACCTCGGAGATGCCAGTGACTCGCGGATCGGCAAACAACCGTGCCAGCAGCGACCCTGCCGAGGCAAATCCGACTGCCAGAAGCGTGCTGCCAGCGATAGTGATCCAAAACAGGTTACTCGCCAATGCGTGATTGATTTCGTCGCGCTGAACAATCGCCTCAGTGATCCCATTCATCCCAAAATTCATGAAAAGCAGACTGAACGTTGTCACTATCGTGACCAGCCCGAAATCCCTGGGTGTGAGAAGCCGGGCTAAGACTACAGTTGCGACTATCTGGGTAGCGAGCCCCACAGCGCCAGAAAATAACGTCGCGCCTGCGCCCCGGGTGGCGAGTTGACGCACGTTACCCGAGTCCACCGTGTCCCGAAAGGTGCCGCCCGTTTTAAATAGCTTCAGACTTCCTCCACAAAAGTTGGGCGATCGGTCAAATGCCGGTTCCGAACGCACCTGTTGCAGATCGCACAGTCAGTGCAAATACACCGGCGAAGAAAAAAACGCAACTCAAGAGGATGTTGCGGAAGTCATTGTCGTTTCGCCACAGCGGGGAGATCAAGACTATTGTGTCTTATTAGCTGGCCGAAACACGACGACGCACACATGCGTCTGTTCGTGAAGATGTCTTTCTACGACTTCGAAATGGCTCTCGATGGTATCGAGAATACGCCGACGGTTGCCGCTCGCATCAAACATTCTGGCAATAAAAACGCCCCTCTTTGTGAGATATGTCGAGTACCGGGCCAACATCGCCGCGATTCGACGGAGCGGAACGTAGTAGAGGGATTCGCCGTATAGAATTACGTCGTATTGCCGTGCCGGCACATAGGCGAGAATGTCGGACCGACAATACTCGTTACGGTCTGCGCGCCCAGCTTCCTGAGCTCTCTTTCGGGCTTTCTGAACAGCCACATCCGAGATGTCCACGCCGGTATAGAAACTATATGCGCCCGGATTCAGCTCGATGCTGGTAGTTCCCGAACCGCAGCCCAGGTCCAGTATGCCGCCATTGTCGGCATACTTCTCGACAGACAGGTGAACACCATGGTCGCCAGTTTTATCCAAACAGTTCCATCGACCGGAAGTGAATTCATCGTTCCAAAGCTGTCGTTTCGCATAATCGGGACCGTATCCTTGTATCAGACCCCGGAGAACGTTTCGTACCTTCTGTCCTAAATGCATGAGCTTATCCTGGTGCTGTGAGTGGGTGAGGGACGTTGGGGATCTCTGCCGAGAGAGATTCCGCCGGATGGTCAGCAATCTCAATCGACGCGATGATTCCGTGCCCGGGCTTCGGCCCGGAGATTGGCTAAATTGAGAATGCTGCACCTCTCGGGTTTTGGTGCAAGAAAAGACTGATTTTCATCGAATTCCGATGGCGGTCCCCCAGCTCGCAAGAACTCCTCAAAGTACTCAAACATGCGTGAGTGGGAGAGGAGTACACCAAGCGCCAATAGATAATCAGAGGATCGGATACCGAGCACGGGACATCACTTCTACTCTGTGCGGCCCAAGAGGTTTCAAGTCATCGGTGATGGGTTCTGCGGAAAGAAGATCAAAAAAATGGTCACACCGACTGCGAATATTCTCGCGTCGAAGCCTGAGGCCTTGAGGCGTCAGGTAAATGGCTAGCGCGAAAGCTTGAATTCAGCAATGCAGGCCGGCTAACCGTTTTAAGTGATGGACGGCGCGGCCAGATGTCGCGCCGTCCAAGATTTGCTTATGGAGCGCTGTCTAGCCTGCACGCCCCCTTCATCGAATTTATTGAATGACAGCGTTCACATTCTGCGGAGGAGTTAGAGACGAGCTCCCACCGCCAGAGGACGAATAGCACGCCGATGAGTTAAACGCTAGTGCGCTCCCAGTCCCGTTGGCGACTCCCCCCATGTTGTTGAAGTAACAGTCCATTGCCGGAATGCTGGTCACCATCCCGCTAGCCACCGGGGTAAACGTTCCGCCCGTGCACTGGGAGCTTGATGTAGCCTCGGAGCTGTCGTAAGTACCGCCTGAGCATTGCCCCACGTTACCGCCAGTTACATCCGGGCCAATCGGAGGCCACGCTTTTCCGGAGGGCCACCAGGAAGGCATCGATGAGTAAACTAGCGAAGCCGGCAAGGTCGTGCTTGAGGGTACGGCGTTGGAATACGAACTTAGACCGGAGGGGACTTCTGAGGCGCTGCCACAAGTCGTCGACCACCCGCCATTAGAGGCGTTCCCGCACCAACGTACAGCCTTGGTTGCCGCATCCCAGTTGCCCCAGAACAATTCTGTGGCCGCACCCGTGCTGTCGTTGGTGCTGCCTTCGGGGTAGCATCCCACCCATATCACCGAGTTGTAACTTAGGCAACCCGACGTGACCTGCTTATAGTTGGTGTGGTATCCGGGGGTTCCGAGAATATTCCCGATAGCATTGTTGTAGCGTGTTCCTGGATTTAGCCTGAGTGCTATCGTGCCGGAACTGGTGGCCGCACCATTGTCCTGCTCTCTTCCATCCCAGCGATTGCGGAACTGTGTGTTAAGGTCGTGCGTGCCGTGAAAGCTATCGGCATAAAGTCCGCCACCGATGTTGCCTTCCTGCAACGTAAACAGCATGACACTGTGGTAGTACTGGCTTTGACTGAACCAACCCGGGGAGCTGGTTACCGGATTCAGCGCGAAATTATAACTTGACACACAACCTTCGCAGTCGGAATTGAAGACGACCCCGCCCGGTTGCTGCGTGATGTTATTTTCTATTAGCAAATCGCTGGCAATGAACGATGGGAAGGTGTAGGAATCGCCCACATATCCGTAGGTGTAAGAGTCTCGCACCGTACTGTGATTGCTGAGCATAAAAGCCACGTGGTACCAGCCCGTACCGGTAGTTGTGGAATTGACACTGCGAACGCCCTTTACCCAGCAGTTAGTGCAATTGAAGAACGTGATTCCGTCGCCGCCATTGGTGTGGTCGAGCGAAATGTTTTCGATAGCGTCACCATGTACCGGACTCGTAGCCCACCATGCGCCGGGAGACTGGCTGCTGCGCCAGTTAGGGGCATAGATTCCTGGAGTGATCCCTACCGTGTAAGGGCCGCTGCCGCTGATGCTGGTAACATTCACAATCTGCTGCTGGCCCCGCGTCGTCGAGAGCGTCCCGCTTCCGCGCTGATAGCCACTGTTGCCTGCTCCCGAATAACATGCCGCTGAGCCGTCGCTCATTTCGCAACCGACATAAAGTGCGCCATTGTCGCTTTGATCGTCAATCTGGTCGAGAATAATAGGATTTCCAACCGATAGATTGTTGACGCTGCTAAGAACGATGGAGGTCGCTCCCGCCGTGTAGGTGCCGCTCGCTCCGTTTGTGCCGCTCCAGGTCGCGCTATTCGACGGTCCACCCCAGTAGTTCACGTCTCCACTTTCGACACAGATATCGTGATTGCCGCCGCCACAGGTTGCGCTACCACTAGCAAAGGCGAGGAAGGTCGAGTTGGAACCGGAGCCGCGCAAAGTGACATTGCTGATGTTGTTGAAGACAAGCCCCGCTGACATCGTGAAGTTGCCGGCCGGGATCAGAACGTAGGTGTTCGCGGGCGCGGAAGCCAGAGCTGCATTGATGGAGGCCGCGGTGACGGTTCCCCCTGAAACAGCAGCACATTGTGATGTGACGCATTGCGTCCGAGTGGTGGAGATCGTAGCCCCGGCATTTGACCAGTTGATCGCACGGCTGGGGCTAAGAATGCCGGACCAGGCTTGGCCATGCAAAGACCCACAGAGGAAAATGAAGGTGGCGAATACGACTGGGCAGCGTCTGAATGTGAACATAAACTCCTCTAGCGGCGGTACACAGTATTGTCCATTGCCGTGACAGTAGCACGCATGAAGCAGAAAGCGTTGCAAAAACTAGACTTTGCAAACTCCGAAGTGCTACGACAAAAGGTCGCATACAACTGTTCAGCCAACTGTTTTGAGGATAAGGCGCCGCGATTCACGCAACAATCAGGCTAGGCTCTTAGAACTGGCTCTAAAGACACCGCACAACCTCCTACTGCCCCTCCAGCCAGACAAAATCGTATTCTGTATCCGAAAAGCCCACTTTCAACCCTTTGCTTCTATCATTTCATCCATTCGCTGCAGTAATTCGGGGTTGCCGTCGGAGAACTTTCGGGCAAAAAGCAACTCCCCATCGCCGAAAACGTCGTTAACCCGCACATTTTCCTGTTCTTGAAAAAACGCAATGTGCCGATCGTTAATCATCGCGGGGTGGGCGACCGATGCCGACCAGTCCTCGTAAACCAAGTTTCGGCGGATTCTAGGTCTGTAGGCGGAATTGCCGAGGATGGTGTGAAAGAATGACTCCTCAGGCGCAAATACATCTTTGAAAAATTGTCCCAAGTGTGGATTGTTCTCTACAAACTCCGATATATATTGACACGCTTCCCTCGTCAAAGCCCACCAGGTGTTACCTGCATAAGCATCTAATCCTCCTAGGGACTCTCTATAGTCACGCTGAGCTAACCCCATTTTTGCCAATACTCGAGCAGCAAATCGATGAACCGGTTTGCTCGACGGAGGCCTCAGTGTGTTGATACGGGAAAGCGGCTTGCCGGGGGCTGGCACTTTCACAATATCCATGAATTCAGTACCGCGATTTCTTTCCAAAAACTGGTGTATGTATCGCGCGCTTCTTAGCGGATAGTCGCTTCCGCTCAAAAGGACAAAGTAGTTGTAATCTTGCGCGCTAGCCAATGCCTGCCGAATCAGGAGGAGTATTGCCTCGATTCCCGTGAACTCGGCCCAGTACACAGGGATGCGCTTTTCGGTATAGAAAATATTCTCGCCGCAGATCCTGGAAAACTGGGTAATGCTGCTCTTTTGGTCTATATGAATGAAAAATGCGCAATCGTCGGTGGAGAGCTTCTCCGTCACTCTCTCGATGACGTCCGGGTTCTTGTAAGCAAAAACGAGGTAGGCGATTTTCATCTGCCGCTCCATCTTGATCTTTTTTTTGCTATATATGACAGGCTGCACATTCAAAGTCGGCCAGTCAAACGACTCGTCCAACCTCTAACTGCAGTGGTCGCGGGCGGGTTTCCGCAACCGGTACTCGCGCGGGCGTACGTTCTGGTAAGGCGGTTATAGCGAGAATAAAGGCAATCCACACAAGGTCTGTCGATCGGATTCCGGCTTCAGTGAAATTGTAGATCACCGCGATCACGAAATACCCGAGTCGCAGCCGGCCAGCTTCAAGATCGCGGTCGAGTAGTCGTAAAATGTTTCTGTATCCGGTCCACAATAAACCGGCTAAAAATGCAAGGCCGACCCATCCTAAGTTCAGATACACCTCGAGATAGCCGTTGTGAGCCTCGTTGATACCATCCATGATCGGAAAGGTCCAGAGAAAAGCTAGTCGTTCCCCGAGCCAGAAACTCTCGAATCCTGTCCCAAAGATAGGGTTGATACGGACTTTAAACAGTACATCCCAGATGTCGGTGCGGCCGGTGAGCGTCGAATTTCTTCCTATAGACTCCAGAGCACCGCCTCCAGCACCAAGAAATAAGACAGAGAAGCAGCTCAGGACTGCGGTCGCGACCAGGATATTCAACACAAGGGGTTTTCGTGCCACCTTCGAAAAGGTATGGGCCGCGATCAATCCGATTGTAAGTACGAAGCAACACAGTGCGGTCTTCGATTCAGACAAAACGAGAAGCCAAATCGCCATTGCGAGGACAGTGCCATGCACAATGAGGGCTTTAATCCGGTCTCGGCGGGGTCCACAGCAAGCCTGGAGAACCCGGCAGAATCCCGCGAAGCCGAACACCATACAGACCATTCCAAGCATGTTCTTGGTGTCAGCCACTCCCACGTAAAACGTTGTCGCATCCCAATGCGAGGCATAGCTACGGCCCAAGTCCGGGTAATACTTAATGAACAGAATAGAGAGCGGCATCAGGACAAATCCCACTCTTGCGAAGGTCTGCTTGACGGCGCGCGAGCGATCATGCTCGGTCAGCAAAATCAGAACCATCGCGTAATCGCCTAGAGACTTAATCCAGCGCTTGAGCGCCACACCGGGATAATCTGACCAGAGAATACTTATGGCGCAGTAGAGCACAAACAGGAGAATTGGCCAATTTCTCCGGAGCACGCTCGCGACCGTCCTCCGTCTCCCGAGAAGTACGACTACAGCGCCCGCGATTAGAAGTGCATAGACGGTCGCGTCGAATGGACTTCCCTCGAGGTACTGTTCTTGCGCGCCGCTCGGTCTTACACCGAGCCATTGCGATACATGCCTTGACCCGGCGATCAGGAACCACATCACAGGAAGCCAAAGTGCCCAGGAAGTCTGGACCTTCCGCTCCCGGTCTAGCATGAATAACCCCAGGATCCCGAGGACGAAGATACCTGTCGCAAGCCAAGGAGTCATCAGCGTTTACCCCTGCGCATTCTCGATGAACGTAACTGATTCATTGCGCATTCTGAGCAATTCCTTGCTGGCATACCAGGACCGGCGAACGTCAACTCGGTATTAGCAGGTTGTCCCCCTGTGCGAATAAACACACTATCTCCCCAACAAACCCAAGTAAACATTCCGGGTCAGCTCACCGACCGCCTGCCAGGAGTGCCTTAAAAGAGCGTAATCTCGGATCTCCTGACGCCGCAGCTCCAACTCTCTGAACAAAGCACTATCAAAATATCTCTGGATTGCTATGGCTAAATCATCTGCATCGCGTGGCTTGCAAACAAAGCCCGTTTTTCCCTCGATAATGTCCTCCCCGAGAGATCCCACGGCAGTCGCGATTACCGGCAAGCCAAAGCCATAGGCCAAGAAAAGAATGCCGCTCTGAAATATTTCGGTATAGGGCAACACGGCGACGTCCGCTGCTTTGAAATACAACTCAGTCTCTTCATCGGGGATGAATTCGATCTTCTGGATGACTTGATCACAGCTGCAGTCACGAGCGATCATCTGCTGGACTTTATTCAGATATTCCTCGTACCCCTTCTTCCGTTCGCCAGCAATGATTAGTCGGCACTTGCCCTGCACGCGCACAACCTTCTGAAATGCAGCCACTAAATACTCGAGCCCCTTGTAGGGTTTGATCGCCCCAAAAAACAGGATTGTCTTTTCACCGTCTCGGATTCCCAGCCGCTGCTTGGCCTCCGCCGAAGTGAGATCCGTATCTGGTACGGCATTGTTAATGCCGTAGGGAATGATCGTGACCGCCGTTTCGTCGACCTGAAACCGATCCAGAAGTTCGTCCTTCATCTTTTTCGTGTGCACGAAAATGTGGTCTGCGAGATCGTACTGGAATTTCAAAGTAAGGCGATTGAGCAGCGTATCCTTTGAATCCCTTCTGCCGGCATTCACATTGTGTGCGGTGAAGACGATCTTCTTTCCCAAGAGCTTGTAGTACAGCATGAGCAAGGTTCTGTCGAATAGATGAACTTTGTTATTCCACAGAATATGAAAAATTTTCGGTTTGGCGGTTGCGGCGTATCGAATAAGCTTGGCGTAGCAGACCAGAATCCTCCTAATCCTGATCGCGACACTCGCGTTCTGCTGGCTGCCATGTAGATTAAGAAATCGCAACTGGTGGGAGCCATGCATCTCAGGGCCATCAACCGAGTCGCTGCCGATCACATCCAAGAATACATTCTCGGAGATCAGCGCCATCGCCAAGCCAAAAGCATAGTGCCTGTCTTGACCGCCCGTAAGTAGCCCAACTTTCAGTTGAGGAGGTGTTACAGAGAGATCTCCGTCGTTGAGGCTCTGATGGCAGATTTGAGAATATTGCTCGCGCAAAGCGGTGCCGCTCACGTCCGCATCTTTCGTTGTTCTCGGCTGGGCACAAGCAAATCCGCGCTCCCGAGTAGTAACCGAATTGGCAATCAGTCTCATTTCGAATCAAAGAAAAGGCGTTGCAAAAGTTCCAGCGTCAGCATCTTGTGGATCGCGGTGGTGTAGTTACGATCTCCTCTGAGATGGCCGCGCACAATCGTTTCTAGACACTTCTTATTAAGGTACGGTCTAGAAAGCGTTAACGGATCCAGTAACATTTCCTTTACATACTCGGCTAGGGCGTCACGATACCAGACCCGGTAATGCAAGAACTTGTGTCTACCCAGGAAAAGTCGCTCCAGATGCAATGGCGAAAATAAGTGATCCGTGCGGGCGACCCACTGCGGCATGCCGTAATCGTAGGCGTATTCGGCTTTAAAGGTGAACTCGAGGAAACTATGAATGATTGCAGTCCCCAAACGTCCGGAGGCCCCGCCCACTCCGCGATCCGATGGAATCCGTCGAAGCGCAGAATTGCCGTCGCGAATCAACCGGAGCCGCACGTCGCCGTTGCTGTTGTTTAGCGTGGGTGCGCGGTAGACAGTCCGCACAAAATTGTTGTCCAGATATGGTGATCTTACCGTCAACTGCGTCTGCTCCAAGGCAAGAACCCCGTGATGATACCAAGGCGATTGCCGAAACGCAGCAAAAGTGACCGGATGCACGCGGCGAATTGCTGAGTACGTTTCCCCGGCGCGGTGGACCTGCGCGAGAAATTCAGGACGGAATAGGTCGTCTGTCGGCGGCATCGGTTTGAACATCACGGCATGCCGGACGATTTCACTTCCATACGTCCCCACAACCTTCGCAGGAGCAATCTCGCGCGCCTTCTCACTCACGTAAAGGTCAGAGGAGCGATATACATCGACGCCCCCTTCTGTTAGGTAAATGCTGCGCTCTGCGTAGTGAGGGAAACGTTTCAAGAACTCATCGCCAACTTCGATCACCTGGTGGGTTTGTTGACATGTGTCGGCAACTCTCCGAGCCAACCGTACGTCCGCACAATCCCGGAACATTCCTCCGAATGTGTAACATGGGAGCGATCCGGAAACAGCGTTATGCCATGCCATGATCACGCGTGTGTCCATCCCCCCGGTGAGAGCGATTCCAACCCGCTCGGGCCCATCGAAGTACCTTTCCAGTCCGCCCGAAAGCGCGCTTCGCAATTCCTCGTAGTAGGATTCGGAATCCAGGGAGGTTTGCTGCTCCCACATCCATGGGTCGAAGTAGGTACTCTTCTGCTCGACGGTTGCGTTTCGAAAGATCCAAGCCGACGCTGCAGGTAGAACGAATATATCTTTGAATATGGTTCGGTTTTCCAAGACGCAGCTGCAGGCAACGAATTCCCCGAGACCTTGGGGAGACGCGGTTCGCAACTCCGGACGCACTGCCAGGATGGCCTTGGCTTCTGCCGCGAAATAGAACGCCTCTTTCGACTCGTGATAGTAAACCCGGTGCATGCCATAGCGGTCGTTGAAAAGCTCCACTGTTCCGCGAGTCCTATCCGCCAGCAATCCATGGAACATCCCATTCAAACATGCAGGAAAGGCCGAATCCTCCTCGTAAAAATGCACGAGATAAGAAGGCCGCTTTTCATCGAACGAATGTCCCTGCTGTTTCAATCCATGGACCAGCTCCGGGCCGGAGTATTCCTCCCCGGAAAAAACGAGAGAGACATCGCCTCGCTCGTTGTGCACAGGCATTCCATCGGCGAACGAGTTCTTCAGTGCGGCCCATCCGATGTAAACGCCCAATGACTCGTCGATCCATGTACCGGTCTCATAAAAAGACTCGTGGCGCAAGGCCTCGACCATCCGCAGCAACTGCGGTTCCGCCCACTCGCGCGGCATCTTCGTAATGAGTCCTGCGATTCCTGGCACGTTGTTTCCTTTATATGCTTCCGGCGAAGGCAGCAACCTCCGGCCATGCCATGCAGCCAGAAAATTTCATAACTTCGCCATGAAGAACTCCGGCATGTGCTCAATTAACCTGTGACGCAACCCGAGATGGAAGGCAGCCCAGTGTTAATAAGACGCGGTAGCCCACCAAAATTACGTTATTTCCGTTCGATTGTCTACGCGCGCTCGAAGCGAGTCTGCTTCGTTCTGTTTTGTGGGGTAAGTCGGTAATGAGTCCCGCGATTCCTGGTATGTAAGTTAGTAGACGAGGAAGCAGCAAGTCGAGCTTAAGGGTTGGAGCCGGCGGGGGGAATTGAACGCCCCATCTGCCGATTACTATTCGGCCGCTCTGTCGTTGAGCTACACCGGCGATTCGACGCTGTTAGACTATACCATTTTCTGCGGAGGCGAACGCCGGCAGATATCACACTATGAGGAAGAACTCCGAGAAGCCCACGATGGACCTTCAATTTTAGGCAGAGTGCGCCCCATAAGGTTAGAGGTACATAGTATCTCGGCGTTAGTATTTCGCTAAACCCATTCCGAATCTTGAATTCCCGTAGAGGGCTGTCGCGCTTGTTACCGTAATTGTAATTTCCGTAGGTCAAGTAAGTCGCGCCCCTTGCCTGGCATAACTCAACAGCCTTCGCAATTAGGGCATTCGCCGGCCTCTTGTCGCTCTCGTCCGCCCTTGAAATGAAACTTAGAATGCTTGCGATCTCTCCTCTATAGACTAACTTCAAAAACCCAAGCAACTGTCCCTCGAAGTGGGCGCAAATGAAATCACTTCGACCGACAAAGGCCGAGTAGTCTTTTTTTGCCTCTTGGAAGCTCCTCCCGCAATAAGGGTTCGGTGCTCCTTGCACCGTAGGAGAGTCATTGTTTACTTCCATAATGCCTTTAATAAGATCGTCATCGAACTCCCTTACCGTGACGAGCACGCCGCGTTTTTGTGATCTCCTGACATTTTTGCGGGTTACCTGAGGTAAATTATTCCACCAGTCGTTGAAGCTAGTGACGCGAACGGCAGCAAGGCTCTCCCATTCCGTTGGATATGAATACCTTGCAGCGACATCGGGAAGTTTTTGGACAAATGTGAAGAGGTCAGCACGCAAGCACGGCGGCCCTTGCTTCAACTTTTCTAAACATAATTCGGGATCTTCCAGTCCAGTCTCCAGCCACTCCTCGTCATGAATGATGGCCGTTTTAATCCACCGGCCCTTGACTATTATGTTCTTTCCCTGAACACGTAAAGTTGGCACAGTAATCTTCTGGGTCCTTCTTACGCTTATCTCTATTGTGTCGCTTAGAATTTTCGACCGTTCCCCAGTCTCGCCGGACCTGTTACGCGTTTCCATTAGATTGTCCTTTAATGTTCTTGTCCCCAATGTCGGACGCAGGAACTGCGTTCCACGAGTCGATACGTACTGTACCCGGTCGCTGAAGAAGCTCTTTACGCATCAGAAACCGGTACTCCTCTTGGTTGACGGGATGGGTTTCCAATTCGACAACAGACTGGCTTGCAATGGCGATTATGCGATCCAGGCGTTCCGGAGGCTGCATCGGCAGCAGGGAAAAAAAATAGTCGCTGAGGCGATGCCTTCGAGCTAATACACCGTCGATGACCCGACGGTAAAATCGGTTCACGCTGCTCTTCTCCCCAGGTTGAAAGGAAAAGTTTCTGCGAGCGATGGTTCCGGCCGGCAATAAGCCGGAAAGAAGCACATTGGCGCAGAGGTGCATATGGTGGTGTCCATCGACGCGGCGGGGTTTTGTGCCGTAAATCCTACCGAACTCCTCGATTTGCGCCGTTACCAAGTACTCGAAAGAGTTGGCTAGCCCCGGATGATACACAATCTGTGACAGGCGGTTCTGCAGAAGATAGTGAGCCACTCGTGTGTGGTGCTTGGCGAGCCGACCAAGCGCGACCTGTCCCGAAAAAGGCGTCGTGAAGTTCAGGTGCAGACCAACGTCTACTCCGTGCTCATGTGCCAGTGCGGCAGCCCGCTCCGAGTCAGCCATGAATACCATGCCGCTCGCGGACGAAACTGCGCCAGATAGTACACAATCGAGAATACGGTCGGTAGTATCGATATTTCGTCCCCAGTCATCCGCGTTGATGATGAGTGCGCCGGCACGAGACGAACTAGCCTTCGCGTCAGCGGGCTTGTTCTCCAGAACTAATTCCGAGGCGGGCACGGGCTCGGTTCGAGGAGGAAAATTATTGAAAATTGCCAAGAGCACCTCTATTTTGCTGCCCTCGGTCCCACACGAGGCTCAAGCGACCGCTTCACGGTCTCAGCGGAAGGAGTCGTGCCAAGCCGGAAAAACAATTTCAATCGCTGCATTTGCTCTCGCCGGTGGAAGTCGATCAGATCCCGCGAAACCGGACGTTCAAAGCGCCGGAACATCGCCCATAGGTAACCCGTTCCAAGGGCCAAGCCTCCGGAGCATAGAGGTGGCACCGTCATCTGACGTGCGGTCCTGAATAGTTCCCACAAAGGATGATTCCCCACGGCGTGGTCCTTGATACCGAGTTTGAATCTTGATCTTAAGACGCTCCTCTCGGCAGTCCCCATTTCGCGGTGGTGCAGGCAAACCTTTTCCGTGAAAGTCCGGGTCTTCCAGCCCCTCATCCGAGCGCCGATAACGGCAATATGATCGATCGAACCGCCCTTCACCGGTTGGTATCCACCGATCTCTTCGAAACATTCGCGGCGAAACACCTGGCACGCTCCAGAAACGTGCTCAATGCTGACGAAGCGATAGTCATAGGTTTGGCCGGAAACTTCCTGGAACGGCGTCCCGACCAACCCTAGCGCCGGATCTGCGGATATCTTCCTGAGCAACAGGGAAAAATAGTCCGCGTCGAACGAAATGTCAGCGTCTAGACTGACGACGACCTCGTAATCCAGACCCTGCATTCTTGCATAGCCGGCGTTGAAGGCATGAACTTTTCCGGAAAAGTCTCGCTGCCGACGATCTGGCATCCGTACCAACTCAATCCAGGGATGGTCGAAAGTGTATTTCTGGACGATCTCGTCAGTACCGTCGGTCGAACCGTCGCTGACGATCACCCACTTCAGCGGCAGGATCGTCTGCGCTATCAAGGATTCCAGCGTTAGCGCGATAAACCGAGCCTCATTCCGAGCTGGTGTAATGACCACGTATTTTGAGATTTCGGCCATGACTTTGAAACGTTACTCCAGGGGAATATATCGCCCAGGGCTTCACACCCGAGTCAGACTGGCTCGACAGCATATCCTTCGACGGTGACCTCGACCGATTGCTGAAGCAGATCCACCGAGATGATAAGTTTGTGTGCACCTTTACCCGCAGTCAAGATTCCTTCAACGCCATCAAGCGAGCCTCCGCGTATCCGGACTTTTTGACCAATTTGGATGAATCCACAGGTGGAGATCGGGAGATTCTTGGCGAGGACCATCTGGATGCTTTCAATTTGCGAATCAGGAATCCGAGCCGGCTCCCCATTCACCCGCACAAAGGAAAACACCCCGGCCGTCTTGAGCACTTCCAGCCGTTGAGCGGAATGCGCTACCAGATTGACGAACACGTAACAGGAGAAGAGCGGAACCTCCACAACCTTTGTTCGATCACTCCACTGGTGAGATTGGCACAATGTCGGGACAAAAGCATGGATACCTCTCTCCTGAAGTTCATTGCCAATCCGCTTCTCATGACGGGCGCGCGTCTGTATGGCATACCAGGCAGGCTGATTCGCACCAAGTGCGGTCGAAACAGCTCCGGTACTTAGGTTTTCGTTCAAACTAGCCACAGCTTCGCCCTCTGAGTCCCATCGCACCCTTGCGGAAAAACTTCAATTCTGCCATTCATCACGTTTCGGCAGAGGCGAACTCTCGCAGTCCGCATACGCCTAAGTTGCACATTGGATACCAAAGGCGGGAATGTGCCCGGTGCGGGGGTTCGGGCTGCCAAAAGCTCACCGGGGCAGCGAAGTAATGAAACAATTTCTTTGATTTGTTAAAGATACAGAAAATGCGAAGAGCAACGATGACCGCCACCAGATGTTCTACAGAGGAAGGCTAGCTCCGTGATGAAGCTCGGCCCACAGCATTGTATTAAGAATTCCGACTGCTCAGGATAAAACACTGGCAGGATAGGAAAACTTTTTCACTTCTCGAGCGTAGAGCCTAGCTACTGGGGACATCTCGGCTATTGCTTTGCTCAATCTCAACCGGCTGAACGCAGGAAATGATATTTCTCGATTTTGATTGCCAAGCCCTCCTCGGTCTCAGCTTCCAGCGGCTCTCTCCGGACAACCGCTCCATCGCACAACGCCAGAAGCCTGCAACACGTGGTGATCTCTTTTGGGAACGTCACGAGGAAGCGAATCAAGCCTTTCAACGCCAGATTTTTGTCCACGGTGACGAAAAGTCCACTTGCGCTTACGTTGTGGGTGAATACACGGACACGGTCCCCGTTCTCAAAGAGGAGTTCCACGGGCACCCGCATCGCATAGCGCGACGCCACTCTGTGGTCAGCTGCGTCTGCGTAATCGTGAATGGGCTGACACTTGGGCATCCTTGCATCCCCCTTACAATCAATTGCGTCGAACTTCATCACGCTCGGCTCCGAGCAGTCTCAGAAGGAACCCGACAGCTTATACAGTTGCATTTTTATCGCCGCAGTACTCCGCTTAGAAACCACAAAAATGGGAGTTCACGGGTGGCATCGTGCAACTTCGTGCACTAATGTGCTCGAAAATTCTCCATTTCTTTGCATCCTGGTGCCGCAGTCACGCATCCACCCGGCATTGTCTAGGTGAATTCTGCTTTGAACCGCCGTGGGTAGCCAGAAAGGGTGCACAGTAGCCCAAGCCAAACGGGTCCGAGTGGGCTAAGCTATTTCTTCTCTAGCTCTGTCAGTGCCGCAAGAACTTGCGCGCTGTGTTCAGACGGCTTCACATCTTCGAAAACGCGGGCAATTTTACCGTCCGGTGCGATTAGGAAGGTGTTTCGTGCGGCATGCGTGAGCCCCGTGTCCGTTTCTTTGCATCCTGGTGCCGCAGTCACGCATCCACCCGGCATTGTCTAGGTGAATTCTGCTTTGAACGGCCGTGAGTGGCCAGAAAGGATGCACAGTCGCCCAAGCCTGACAGGCCGAGCGAGCTACTTCTTCTCTAACTCTGTCAGTGCCGCAAGAACCTGCGCGCTGTGTTCAGACGGCTTCACATCTTCGAAAACGCGGGCAATCTTGCCGTCCGGTGCGATCAGGAAGGTGTTTCGGGTGGCATGCGTGAACCCCGTGTCCGTCAGTGTGCCGTACGCTTTCGAGGCTTTATAATCGGTGTCGGCCAACAGCTTGAAGCTGAGTCCTTCCTTCACGCAGAACTGCTTGTGTGAGTTCGGATCGTCCACACTGACTCCCAGGATGACGGCATTGCGCTTCTCGTATTCAGCCAGATCGCACTGAAAGTTGTGAGCCTCCAGTGTGCAACCGCTGGTGAAGTCCTTCGGGTAGAAGTAGAGAACTACCCACTTACCGCGGTAATCCTGCAGGCTCACCGAGGTTCCATCCTGCGACTTTAATGTGAATGGCGGCGCTGGTGAACCGACCTTAGGATGAGTGGCGGAATGCAGCAATACAGGCAGCAACCCGCTGGCGCAGACTAACAATATCAGAAGCTTCTTGAACACCTTAGCCTCCCGGCCGAGCCTCGCGCCAAACTACACCTTGATAGTCATGCGCGCGGTTAGATGCCCCCGATATGGGTGAAAGCTGCCCATGCGCATAACCATAAGAGTCTTGGATTAACAGCAGGGTTACATCGCATCTGCAATCTCTGCTTTCACGAGCTCCGCTCGCATGCTGGACGTCGATTACGCGGCGGGTTCGACTTCCAGTTCCAATTGTCGGACGGCGATCACGCGGATCGCCGCGCCGGAGTGCAAGGGCTTGGCGGAATGGGCGTTCCAGAGTTCGCCGTGGACAAAGACCTTGCCATCGGGCAGGAGATCGGTGCAGGCGACACCAAGTTCGCCGACGATTCCTTGGGAACCAGTGACGACTTTGTTGCGCCGGGCACGCCAGGCAATCGACATGAGGAAGGCCGTAATGAGTCCGAAGGGAAGACTGACGGCAAGCGACGTGAGCAGCTTGACGCGCATCTCGGGAATCGGACCATCCACAAGCAGCAGTCCCCCGAGAGTGAGGGAAACAATACCCCCCGTGGTGAGGATGCCGTGGGAGACGAATTTTGCCTCCAAGGCGAAGAGAACAAAGGCCAAGGCAATGAGGGCAAGTGAGGCATATCGGGTCGGCAAAAGATTGAGCGCAAAGAGGGTGAGGAGGATGAAAATCACTCCGACCACGCCGGGAATAATGGCTCCGGGATGATTGAATTCGGCGTATAGCGAAAGGCATCCGATGGCCAGGACGAGGAAGGCAATATTGGGGTCCATGAGCCAGCCAAGAACGCGCTGACGCAAGGTGGGCGGAAGCTCTTCGACCGTCTGATTGGTGAGGTGGAGGGTCATCGTCGAGCCGTCAAAGCGGTGAATCTCACGGCCATCGAGTTGCTTCAGCAAGTCCGCTTCGTCGCGCGCGGTGAGGTCGATGAGATGGAGATCGAGGGCTTCTTTCTCGGTCCAGGAGATGGATTGCCTTACCGCCTTTTCGGCTTCCGCGACGTTGCGTCCGCGGCGAGAAACATAGGAACGGAGAAAGGCCGCGGTATCGTTCTCAATCTTGGTCTTCATGACCTCGTCCGGGCTTCCGCCGCCGATGGTTACGGGATGGGCTGCTCCGGTATTGGTGCCGTTAGCCATGGCGGCTACATCGGCGGATTCCAGGATGAAGAATCCGGCGGAGGCGGCGCGGGCACCGCTGGGCGCCACGAAGATGATGACCGGGACCGAGGAAGCCTCAATGCTGGCGACGATTTCGCGAGTGGAGTCGAGCAGACCCCCCGGGGTATTGATCTCAATCAGAAGCGCGGCAGCGTGACGCGACTGCGCAACATCGATGGCGCGCGAGATCTGTTCGGCGGCGATCGGTTGGATGGTTCCGTCGATGTGAATACGGAGGATCTGCGCGGTGGCTGGGAGGGCTGCGACGAGCAACAGAAACGCACTGAGGAGCGCGGGAAAGCGTTTCATGGAATACCTCCACTTACCGCCGGGTAAAAGGAACCGGCTGCACTGAACTTATCGGCCCACGCTGGATAAATTGGAGCGAACCGCCAAGTGCCCAGCTTCGGCTGCACAAATTTACCGCCACGGAGGGTAGTGGCGCAATGATTAGTGCGCAGGGACGTATTCGCCGGCGCGGTCCTGGATCTCTTGCTGCACGGTTTTGGCGTCTGCGTTATTAGGGTCGAGAGCGAGCGCCTTTTGCAGATTCTGCCTAGCGCTGGCGCTGTCATTGTCGTGGAGATCGGCGCGGGCAAGAACCAAGTATGCTTCTACGCTTAGCTGCTGGCGGAGCGCCGCGACCGCCTCATGCCGGGCCTGTGGAAACTTGCTTTCCAGCAATAGAGCGTGCGCCAGGCCTGCGAGCGCGCCGGAATTTCCCGGTTCCTGGATCAGGGCTTCGCGGAACTGGTTTTCGGCTTCTCCGGTCGCGCCATTCGCCAAAAATTCGCGGGCTCGCTCGATGTGAAGGGTGGCGCGATCGGAGGGCTTGGCTTTATCGACGGACTCATCGATGGCGTTTTGGAGTTCAACGGCGAGCTGGCGATAGGAACTCTCATCGTAATTGCGCTTGATACGGGTGAGCGGGACGGCGATCGTGGCTGGATGTATCGCGCTGGTCAGGCTCGCGGCCAGCGATTCCTGAAACTGTTTCGCCTCGGTGTCATTGGGACGACGGCTCAGGGTTTCACGAAGTTGCCGCTGAGTTCCTGTCAGGTCGCCTTTACGGTAGAGCGCGATGGCCAAATTGAAGTGATAATCAGCGTCGGAAGGATCGGCCTGCACCGCCTTCTGGAAGTAGTCGGCAGCATCGTGGCGTCCACGGCGGTTCTCAGTGACACCGATATTGTTGAGCACCTCGGTGAGGGGAACTCGCTCGGCGGTTGCTTTGAAGGCGGCAGAAGCCTTCTCGAACTGGCCTAAATGGAATTCGCAAAGCCCGAGCAGGAAATTTGCCTCCCCATAGGAGGTATCGTCCGCTGGGAGCTTGGCGAACCAGAGGGACGCTTGCTCATAATCGTGTCCGCCAAAATAGGTTTTGGCGAGCAGCAGGATTGCCTGCGCATACTGCGGATTCACCGCGATAGCGGCTTTGAGATAACGGATCTTGTCCGGAGCCCCGCCGGCGACGACCCCGCGAATGAAATTTTCGAACGCATCCAGACGGATGGCGGGTGAGCGCTGCAGGAAGCCCTGCCGCGGCTCAGAGAATTGAGGGCGCATTTGGCGGAGCACGTCCCAGGCAAGCGCGGTCTGGATACTGATTAGGTTGTTCAAGGGGCCACTCTCGACCTGGTCGGGAGAGAGGCGAAGAGCTTTCATATCCAGAATCTGGGCACGGGCGGTGAAGGTTTGACCGTCGAAGGAATAGCTGCCAAGAACAATATAGTCGGCGTCCAACTGCGCAGCGATGCGGTAGAGAGTGGCACGCGAGGCATGGAGGTTGACGGGAATCCCCATGCGATCAAAGGCGTATTGGCGGTCGTCTCGGCTGATGAGATAGAGCGACTGGGTGGTGAGGCGCTGGCCAAGGACCTCTGGAAAGGCTTCGCCGATCCACTCCAGACCGGGCTGGTGAGTGGAGTTGTCAAAGGGGAGCACAAGCACGGTCTGCGTGCCCGGTGCCTGGCCAAGGGATGAGGCCGTGAGCAGCGGAAGCATTAGGAGGAGCGCGAATAGAATCGATTTGCTGTGCGGGTTCAAAGCTCCACCATTATATATAACGAGTGAGTGCGGGGATTGCTTACTCTCCCCGGCAAAGGAAGTGTTAGAGGGCTCGCTCGATCTGCTGGATGATGGCTTCGGCAGCTTCGGTCGGATAATCGGCGGCGGTGATGGGGCGGCCGACGACAAGATAATTGGCTCCGGCAAGGATGGCGTCCCCCGGGGTGACAACGCGGGCCTGGTCTGCATCGAAGCCTCCCGACGGACGGATGCCGGGGGTTACGAGGGTGAATCCTGTTCCAAGCGCCTGCCGTAATCGGGCAGCTTCCTGGGCGGAGGCGACAATGCCACCGCATCCGGCGTTCACCGCCAATCCGGCAAGGCGCAACACCTGGGCTTCGACGCTTCCGCTGATGCCGATTTCCTCGAGGTCCGTTGCAGCGAGCGAGGTCAGCACGGTTACGGCAAGCACGGTCGGCTTGCTGGCGGATTGCGCTGCGGCCTCGGCTGCAGCTTGCAGCATCCGGGAACCGCCTGAAGCATGAACGGTGAGGAGCGAGACCCCGAGCGAAGCAGCGGTGCGAACGGCCCCGGCAACGGTATTTGGGATGTCATGGAACTTGAGATCGAGAAAGACTTTTTTACCGCTGGCGATCAGGTCGTGGACAATGGAGGGGCCGACGGCGGTGAACAGTTCCTTGCCTACCTTATAGAAGCCGACGGTTTCCCCAAGTTCCCGCACCAGTGCGCGAGCCTTATCTTCGCTGGCGACATCGAGCGCCACGATCAACATATCTCTGCCAGTCCGCATGGCAACAGCATAACTGAATTCCGGGACAAGAACGAAGAGGGCTGCAAAAGCAAAATCCTACGGCAGCGACTACCGTAGGATGGCTTCGAAAGAAATGAAGTTCGATTTCTAGCGCATGGGTATCTGTCTCGCCATCGCCATCTCAGCGTCCTGCGGTGGAACGACGTCGATACGAACCTTTTGTAGTCCATTCTGGTGCATTTCAAGATAGCGTGCTGCGCTGTAGGATAGATCGATGATGCGCCCAGGAGTGACAGGGCCGCGATCATTAATCCGGACAATCACGGCTTTCAGATTTTTGAGATTTGTTACCTTGACGAACGTACCCAGGGGCAGTTCACGATGAGCAGCGGTGAACCTGAACATATTGTAATCTTCGCCGCTCGCCGTGGCTTTACCTTGGAACAGGCCGCCGTACCATGAGGCCTTCCCCACCTGAAACGCCTTGGTAGGAGTCTCCAACTCCCTTGGTTTTTGCTGTTGCGTCAGAGTTGCTGGCGCACTTAGGGGCTTCAGTGTTATGTGGTCGGGTACCGCGCCCATGGTGCCGCCTAGCAACAGAAGAGCATAGACAGAATGGGTGAGAACTCGTCGCAATGAAACACCTCGCTCAATGATTTTCCCCAAATTTCAACGCCTGGGTCTTAGAGCCCAGGCGGTTTGGTAATTGTATGCAACCGAAAGCGGCAAGGTCAACCCCGGATAAAATATTGTCACTTTTCCACTTGCCAAAACACTGTGGATGTGGTTGTCGTGGGCGACTTGCCGATTGGTTTCAGCGAACCTGAATACTGCCGCCTGCGCTGGGATAAGGGGGCGTCGCTTAACCTTTTCCGGCATGATCGAGCCCCATAGGTCCTTTGCCGCGGCCAAGGCCCGGCGCTCTTTCGATGGCTCGGCCGACAAAGGCCTTGGCGGAAGTGACCGCAGTAGGAACATTCTGTCCGCAGGCAAGCGCACAGGCAATCGCCGTAGAGAAGGCGCAACCGGTTCCGTGGGTAGAGCTGGAGTGTATCCGGGGCGCACTAAGAGTCTCGACGAATTCCGTACCCCCGACTGCGTAGGCGAGCACGTCCTCCGCGTGATGCATATTGGCATCAGTGGGGGAGTCTGCAACACAGGTTCCATCTCCACCGGTGACCACAGCGGCGGCGGCTCCGAGTTCACGGAGCGCTCGCGCCATGGCTTCGCTGTCTTCGCCGGAGAGTCCGGTGAGGACGGCGGCCTCGGCGCGATTGGGCGTGACCACTGTTACCAGCGGGAGGAGTCGTTCAACGAGCACACGGGCTCCAGCGGCGTCGAGCAGCTCGGCTCCTGAAGAGGAGCGCAAAATCGGATCGAGGATAACGGAACAGGATGGCCGGTGCAGAGCTTCCAGAAAGTCGGCGACTACGACCGCGATGTCGGCCGTGGCCAGCATTCCAATTTTGATCGCCTGGGGCGGAATGTCCCCAAGTAAAACCTGTAGGGTTTCGCGGACAATTTCTGGGGCGACCGGATCAACCCTCCGCACGCCCGCGGTATTCTGCACGGTCAGGGCGGTGATGCAGGCCACACCGTAACAATCGAGGCTGGAGATTGTCTTGATGTCGGCGGTAATGCCCGCGCCGGAGGAGGGATCAAAGCCGGCTATCGTCCATACCACCGGTGGCTTTCTCATGTCAGAAAGTTAGCACAACCATTATAAGGATGCGTGGCGCTTCAGTCGTCGCGCCTATCGGCTTGGCGGTGCGGTCTCGTCAGGAATGACTGGGAGTAGGGGCGTTTCGTCCTGTGGCTGCGCCGGAGTGACTTGGGGCGCGGCGGGCACGGACTGAGATTGGGCGGGCGTGGTTTGCGCCAGAGAGCGCGACTGAATGCGATTTGCGGGCTGCGCGGGAGCGGCCATGGCGGCTGGGCGCTCGGGCGGGGGATTGTCTTCGGCGACGATGCGCACCGGAGTTTCCGGCTCCGGACGTGGCGGCGTAGCGGGCTCACGCACTACCGCCTGATCGCGGGTACGCAAGGGCAGAGGCGGAGCTCCGCGAGCGCGGAGAACTGCAAGCTGTTTTTCTTGCTCGGACTGGACGGACTGCTCGTTCTGATCCGCTACCGATGTCAGCCTCATGCCCTGCAAAGTTTTGCGGGTTGCGAGGGCGACGCGCGCCGAACTGCGATTGGCTTCGCGGGCTTTGGCATAGTAAAAGTCAGCGGTTTCGCGATCGCCGTCGACTTCAGAGATATACCCCATATTGTTCAGGGCGAACGCGTTGTCGGGGTCGAGCTGGTAGGCTTGCTGGAAGTATTGGCGGGCTTGCGGGAGTTGGTTGCGGTTCAGTGCAGAGACTCCGCGCAGGTTGAGCCGGGCAACTTTGGCTTCGCTCGAGCCCTCGCTGCCGAGTTCGCGGCGAGCCGCCTGGGCATTACGATTCGCGATTTCGGATATGCTACGGCCCCGCCAGTTGCGATTGAGGGCAACGACGATTTTCTCGTTGGAGTTGCTGGCCGCGGCGCGGTCATAGAGGTGCACGGCTTCCTCAAGCTCGCCCTCCTTTTCCAAGGCGTAGCCGAGGTTATTCAAGGTAAAGGGATTGTTGGGTGCAAGCGTGAGGGCTTTGCGCAATGCGATTTCAGCTTCGGGAGCGCGATCCTTCGCCAACAATCCCATGGCGGCGACGTTCAGTCGATTGACCTGCATGGACGCCGTCACGGTGCTGCCGAGGACCTGCGAAACCTGTTTGCCGTCCAATTCCGGATCGTTAGAAAAAGCAATGGCGGCATTCGAACTGTTCGCGGCTGCCAAGTCATAGAATTTCTGCGCCCTCGGCATGTCTCCATCAAGCTCGGCGGCGTAGCCGAGATTATTCAGCGTGAAAGGATCATCGGGGTCGAGGAGATAAGCGCGGTAAAATGCGCGCTTGGCGCGAGCGGTGTCGTTCTTTGCGAGTGCCTTTACGCCCTCCTGATTGAGTTGCTGGACCGGTGTCGGTTTAGTGCGTTTGGGAATTTTGATGCGAAGGTCAGCCGCCCGAGCAGACGTCACGGCCAAAATCGTAGCGAGCAGAATGCCGCTCGTAAACCTGCTTCGAAATGGAAGTAAAGCCAGCACTGAAATCATTGCTGCACCCTGAACTAGTTGCTTGGATGGGAGCGCCTCGGATTCCGTTGTAAGCCGCCGAATGCGGCTTTGAATTACTTTCGACTTCCTTCTTGAACCGAGTTCTGCATCTAAAACGAACCAGAGCTCTGCTCTCTCCGGGGAGAAGATGAAACACATTTTGATTGCTGTAATTCTGATGAGCGCAGCTTTGGCTTTTGCGCAGGGCACCAATGGGATTGTGAGCGTCGACGCACGGGTCGCGACCACGGCCAAGGATACGGGTACAAACTCTAGCGCCACTGCTATAACTCCTGCCGCTGCTCCGGCCACCGCCTCTATTCCCGCGCTGCCGGAGCCCACCGCCGATGGAGAGCCGCACACGGAGATGCTGGACTGGGCCAACACTCCTGCGGGCGATCCGCTGCTGGAGCCTAAGCCTCTGCCGCACGCCGATTTGTCCCTGATCGGCGGCATCGCGCGCACGGTGGATACGGTTCACAATCGGCTCTTGGTGCAGCCCTTTGGTGGCGGCGGCAGATATCTGATCTACTTTGACGAGCGCACGCGCATCCTAAGCGGAGGACGCGAAACTACGGCGTTGGCAATTCATCCCGGAGACCGCGTGTACGCTGACACGCAAGGCCTTGGCTCGCAGGTGTTCGCTCGTACCCTTCAGGTGCGTCCCGTCGGCGGTCCGGCGCAGGCGAGCGGACAGGTGATCGAAGTTCTGGGAGGGCAGGTGCGCCTCCAGGACCGGTTGAGCGGACAGACGATTCAATTTGCGATCTCCGACCGGACGAAGGTTGAAACCCACAACGGGCCGGCATCGGCGACAGAGCTACACTCGGGATCGCTGATCGAGGTAAAGTTCATGGCGGGCGGACGACAGAGCGAAGCCCAGAGCATTACGATTCAAGCTTCGCCGGGAGAGTCCTACGCATTTGCAGGCATATTGACACATGTCGATCTGCGTGATGGAGTGCTCGCGCTTGACAATCAGACGGACGGCAACAACTACGAGCTTTACTTTGATCCGCAGGGGGAAAAGAGTGTGGGCAGACTGGTGGTGGGAGCTCCGGTATCGGTGACCGCCAGCTTCGATGGCAAGCGCTACCGCGCGATTTCAATCAGGGTCACGGAGGCGGCGCGCGATCGCTAGGCTTCGCCGCGCGGGATCAAGAGCGCGAAATCATTGGTGGTAGCGATCCGGTACCGCTATCTGCTGATAGCCCGTAGGTGGTAGGAAGACCGATCCGTCCAGCGGCGCACTGGAGAATCCGCTCATTTCGCTCGTAGTCTCCATGAGAACCATGCTGGTGGGTTGCGTCTGAGTGGAGGCGTCAGCGGATGGTTGTGGCGCCTCTGCTTTCTTCTTCCGGCCGAAGCCGCCCATCATGCCGCCGAAGCCGCCGAGTTTGCTGGCGATGGCGGAGGTTGCGGCATTGCTCGCTCCCTGCTTTGCCATCTCGTCCTTCGAGGGCAGT
Organism: uncultured Acidobacteriaceae bacterium; assembly: GCA_964563875.1. Classification (GTDB taxonomy): domain Bacteria; phylum Acidobacteriota; class Terriglobia; order Terriglobales; family Acidobacteriaceae; genus TOLSYN. The sequence goes on along the minus strand of CAZLZA010000002.1, from coordinate 45,671 downwards.
TCGGCGTTCTGGTCAGAGGCCGGGAGTGGCGCCTCCGAGGCTGCCGGTAAGGGCTTCCCGTCGACAGTGCTTCCCATGCGCATCACGGTGTAGATGGGAACGCCTTTGAGTTTGGAAACTTCCTTCGCCATCTCGCCCAGTCCCTGGGATTGGCCGGGCTTCATTTGCGAGCGCATAGCGGCTGTCACAGAGGAAATTGCACCGCCGTAGACTTCCCCCAGCTTTCGTGCGTAGCGCAGTTCGAAATCGCGAACCTCTTGGTATCCGGGTATCTCGGGGGCTAGCCAGAGGTCATTGGTCATGGCCAGATTGCCGGTTTGTCCGGTCTGCTGGTTAGTAGCCTGCATGGTGATGGTGAGGATGGCTTCGCTCGTCCCAAGGCCACTGAACTCCTTTTCGGCTCCGGTGTCTCGCACAGCCACGTCAAATTTCATGTCTGTGGTATTGGTGTGGTCAGGCTTAGGAGCGGGCTGTTGTTGCGGGTGTTTGGCGGCCTCTCGCTGGGCCTCTTCGAGTTGCTCCTTCATCTGCTGAAAAGTGATCGTGTAGTACTGTCTCTTCTGATGATCGACATGGGTGACAGTCTCTTTGTCGAGATCAATAATCTCCGAGTCATCCGGGCGGATGCGGGCCATGCGATTGCCCTTGACGTAAACACTGTCGACGACGGGATCACCGATTTGGCGCGCTTGCTTGCTGAAGGTGCCCGCAAGTTTCATCACACTCAGCATGGAGCCGCCGGTAATTTTGGTGGTCTCGGTGTAATGGAAATCGGCGAAGGTGCCGGAGGGTAGGACGAGGGAGAAAACCAGAAAACAAAAAATTCGGCAACGCACGCGAGAGCCCTCCGTTCAGCGCCGGAGAGTTTAGTACGAGTCGGGCAGAGAATCCTATTGTCCTCGCGAAGAAAGTTGCCGAGCGTTGCAGTGTCCCAATGAGGTTGCCGCCTGGTACCAACCCGGATGGCACCGCACGCATCGTGTCGACAGGGCAAAAAAATGTTGACTGAGTCAGGCGAGTTCGAGGGCGCTTCGGCGCTCTTCGAGTTTGAGACCTATAGAGGCCAACTGGGCGCAGGTGGAGGCATAGCCGGTGTGGTGAACCCCGCGAATTCCGAGGCATTCCGCAACTTGGACGAACATGAGGCGATCATCCAGATAGGCAACTTGCTCGGGTGGAACCTGGGCAATGTCAAGGGCGATGCGGTAGATGTCTTCGTCAGGTTTGCGCACGTGGACGAAGCAGGAGGAGATGAAAAAATCCACGAAGCTGGCGAGTTTGAAAGTCTGAATACGGCGCACGTTGAGCTCTCGCCCTTCGTTGTTGACTACGGCAATTTTTAGTTTGTATTGCGCCTTGAGAGTGCGGACCAGGTCGATCATCTCGGGAAATGCTTTGGACTGCGCGAACATGAAGTCGCGGAACTCCCCTTCGGTGAAGCTTCGTGGCTCATAGAAGACAACCCGGCTTAGATACTGGTCGAGGGTAAGCTTGCCGACTTCGTAAGTATCAAAGGTCAGGTGATGGCGATCATCCATCTCCTTGGAATCGAGATGGAAGGTCTTGGCCGCGAGTTCGCGCGAATTGCGATCCCAGCCGTTGGTGAGCAGAACCCCGCCGAGGTCGAGAAAGAGAGTTGTAATCGCCATGGCTGGAGCCTCCAATGATGTTAGATCAAATCTGAATGCGGTGAATTAATTTGCGCCAGCACTTAGCGAAATTCATCCCAATGTGGGTTCGATGGTGCTGCGGGAGCTTGCGTTGGCCGAACGGCGGAAGAGGCAAAAGAACGGAAACGATTGGCCATTCAGGCAATTGTTCAGATGACGATGTAACCAAGTGGGCAATTGTTACTAAAGGGATTAGCAAGCGTCTCAAAGATTAACCATTTGAGTAATCTTGCCTCGTACTGCTCGCGGGGCCCCGGTTCTCGACTCACTTGAAGAGTTGAGGCGAATTAAATCGCGATCTGGTGCTCGCTGGATTCGCGCACCAAGAGGGCGGTACTAAATGCGTTCTCGAGCAGGTGACGGGCGGCGGCAATTTTTTCAGCCTGCTTGCTTCGTGGAACGTAGCCGTCAGCGATGATGTCGGTACGGCCGTCGCTTTGACTGACGGCGATTCCGCGGATTGTCTGGTCGTGGGCGCCGTCGAGACTGTCGGCAAGACGCAGGATTCCTCCGAGGCAATCGACGAGATGCTGGTCTTCGGGAGACAGGGCTGCATAGCGCTTCTGGGTGGAGGGCAGGGCACCGCGATGATAGCGGGAGGCCAATGCCGCAATGAGCAGGTCGGTGGCCGACCAACCTGGAGGGACTTCCAAGTTTCGCAGCAGGCGACTGCTGACTTTATGATGGGCTTTGTCGCCGGGGTCGTGTCCTGCGGCATGGGTGAGGGCGGCAACTTGCAGCAGATCGCGCGGGCTGACCGCGCCGTCGGGACGCGCCGACGCCAATCCAGAGACCTGCAGCGCGTCGTAGATTTCAAGGCTGAACTGGGTGACCGTGTGAGTATGAGGTGGATCGGGATCGAGGGTCGTCGCCCAGGCTTCAAAGCGCTTGAGTACAGCCTTGTGCAAGTGCTCTCCGGAAGGCAATCCGCTGCGCCACTCCTGCCAGAGAGAGCTTCGCCCGACCATCTTTTCGCGGTAGGCCTGGACGCGCTGGGTGCGTTCGCGGGAGACGGCGGCGTACCAGAGTTGCCGTTCCTGGAGCGAAGCGAAGGCGTGGATTTGGCGAGCGGTATCCCACAAGACATCGAGGTCATGCACTTCGCCTAGTAAATCCTGAATGTTTTTGAGATCTTTTCCCCAGGCGTGTTCTTGCTCCGGGAGGAAGTTTTCGACGATGTAACGCAGTTTCTTGATGCCGATGCGCAGCTCGTGCAAGGCAACTTTACTGCGGTTGCGCAGGGCTCTGGAGTGCAGTTCGCGCGCCGCTTCGTAGCGCTCAAGGGCGAGCACCTGAAATACTTCAGTGGGATTGCCGATGCTTTGCACCCGCTGCTCCAGCTTTTGCGACCATTGCAGCCAGCGATCCGCATCGAAGCCATCCATGACCTCGGCGGCGGTGGTTTTCAGCTCGGCCTCGCGCTGCAAGCAATGGCTGTTGAGGCGCTCGGCTACGGGTGGGCAGGCACTGCGCAAGCGCTCGATCCATTCCATCAGGACCTGGGTATCGCGCAGATCACCGAGGGCGGAAAAGATGACCTTGCCCGCCTTGCGCATTTTTTTCCAGGTTGGATCGCCATCTACGCCTTGGAAGCCTTCGGCCATGGAGCGGCAGCGGCGGAGTGCCACGCGAAGATCGTGCACGGCATCGGCGTCAAAGTTCTTGGAGGCTTTCTCGCGTTCGGCGATGACTCGCTCCATCCAGTACGCGATGCCACGCTCCACGGGTTTGGGCGTTCCGGGTTTGGGCGCTACGGTCTTTGCCATAACCGCCTCCGGCAACGCTCATTGTATCCGACAAACGGCTCAGTTGAACGGAGAGAAAACGGCCTCGGTGCCCGCCACGCAGCGGACGGCCTGATCGACGACCCGCTCTAATTCCTGGGCGTAACGGACGGGGCGCGCTTGGCGCAGACGACGCTTGGCTTTCTCGGCCGAAAACCAGCGCGGGGAGCGATAGAGTTCGCGCGGTGTCTCCAGACGCAGGACCTTGCAGAGGTGGGCATTGACGGTGTGGGCGTCGCTGCGATTCTTGTAGTGGAGATAGCGGGTGAAGGCGAGCGGTTCGACGCGTCCGTGTACGCCAGCTTCTTCGTGAGCTTCACGGGCGGCAGCTACGGCAGGGGTGGGATCGCCATCGACTCCGCCCTTGGGAAAGGTCCAGCGTCCAGCCCGGGTGCGGACCAGAAGAAATTCAACTTTGCCATTGGCCTGACGGCGATAGCAGACGGCAGCGACCACCCGGCGTTCAAGCGGGCGACCCCATGGAAACGCCAGCCCTAACGGTTGCTTGAGTAAGCCAACTCCGGCGAAATCAACTGATCCCAAGGTATTTTCCATCTCCTCCCTATTCTGCCCACACGAGTGCGCAAAAACTAGAGCACAACTTGATACCTATGAACGATTGTGTGCTCAGGTATGTGAACACACGGCCAAAGGAATGTGAATAGTTAGTGAACCGCTCAGTAATTGATTGTGCTGGTCTCAGTATAAATGCGGCGGTACTGGAATGGCACCGCCGTTTTGCTGGATTTCTCGCCGCGTCGATCGCTTGCGGAGTATTACGCATTGGAATAGGTGCTGGTTCCGTCGGCGTGCTTCACGAGTTGGAAACGATCGATCTGCCGGCCCTCCACTTCGTATGCGCAGTAGGTGAGTTTGTCGCCATCCATTTCGATCACTTGAAAAGCCTGGGTATGGGCCAGCGTGGTGGCGCGAAGGGGGGTAAATGCGTCCTCGATCTCATACATTTTGGGACCGCTCACGGAGATTGCATAGACCGTTCCGGGCTGCGAGGGCGAGACCACTTTACCGGCGGCGAGTTTGTGGGTTCGCGCGTAGGTATGGTCGTGGCCCTGGAGGACAAGATCGACACGGTACTTGTCATATAAAGGCAATAGAGCGTTGCGCATCTCGACGTAATCGCGTCCTTTGGCGATGGGGTAGATGGGCTGATGCTGGATTACGATGGTCCAGCGATTGGGATTGTTTTTCAGCAACTCCTCCAGCCACGCTAACTGGGCTAGGCCGATGCGCTGTTTTGCGCTTTCGGAGAAGGCTTCATTGGCGTACACATTGACATCGAGCGAGATGAAGCGGACACCCTGGTAATCGAGGTAGTAGGCCTGTTCCTTGAGTTCCTCGACACCCTTCGGGCCATTCGTGGGCAGAGCGAAATGGGATCTCCACAAGGGTGAAACGCTGAGCACCTCCTGGGAGTCAGCGCTGCCGCGAAGGCGATGCAGATCGTGATTGCCGGGGGTCGCAAGGCTTGGCATGGCCGCGCTGATGAAGCCCATGGCATCGCACCACTCGCCCCAGAGGCGGTCATCGTAACCTTCCTCCAGCAGATCTCCGGCATGAACGATGAAACGGGCGTCAGGGGCCTTGCTGTAGGCAGCGCGGATGGAGCGCGACCAGAGAGACTTGATACTGTTCTGCTCATCGCCAAGGTAGAGGAAGCGGAAGGCTTCCGATTTGTCGCTGGCGGTGCGGAACGAGTTCCACTCGCTCCAGGTGGCGCCATCGCCGACGCGATAGCTGTAGTGCGTATTGGGGACTAAGTCTTTGAATTGGACCGCGTATTCGCCGCGCCGGGCGGCATCGGTCTGGGCCGCGGCAGCAGTCACGGTTGCGGCGGCTTTCTCGAAAGCGGGATCGGCGGAGGCGGGCGCGATCTGAGCTTGCGCGGAAGAGACGGCCTTGATGGTTCGCCAGGTTACCGCCTGGCTGTGGGATGGGTCCGCGGTCAGGCTGAGAATGACGCGCTGGGGAATGATTTCGGGTTGCGGAATTGGTTCATGGTGTTCGGCAAGCAGATCCCGGGGGATGAGCACGCTTCCGGCAGTGACGGCAACGCCGGTAAGAAATTGTCTGCGGGAAAAGTCACTAAACTTCATTGAGGCTCCTTCTTTCATCTTGCTCTGCATGGACAGAGCTTGCCGTAACTCCAGACGAGAACTCCAGACACGACCCAGGGATGAGACCCGGGAACTGGTTTGGTGAGGGCTTTTACTCTGGAAACTGTAACAGCGCTTGATGAATGCTGAATGAAATTCAGAGATGGATTGCTAACTCTTGCGGTGAGATACGAACGATGAATCCGGCAGGACGGGCGAGAGCGAAGCCAGAGTAATTCCAACCGCAGAAGCTTCAACATGGCAAAGGTGGAGGAGGATTGCTTCCCATCTAATCCGCGCAAAGACATCGCGGCTAAGGTGGGGAACCCAAGGTCTTTTGTCCACCATTGAAAACGTTATTACGCGGTGGTTAGACGCATCGAGCGCTCCATCATTGTATGCGGCTCGGGTGAGGGTTTCTGTCGGACTCGTCTTTCTCCGGATCGGGTACGAATCCCCAAACTAGTTCCACACTCACCTGAGTAATTACCGATGCGGCAAAGCCTGCGCCCTTGTAACTGGTGGTACCACTGGCATCGACCGTTACCGCTGGAACGCGCTGGACCTCGGCGAAGTCCAGATGGCGATTGACCATAAATTCCGCCGCTAAAACCGAGCGTAGCTCGTCTGAGTTGTTCGCTGAGTAATCGCGAGCGAGCATAAACCTGCCCCTCAGTTCATCTCTTACCGCATCCGGCGATCCCGCGACCGCTATGTGCCATGACATCTCCACACTCCTTGATGGTGCCACTCGCCTATTGCTTCCACACCTTGTCTAAGCTCCGGACGAGTTTGGAATCCGAGTTATCGGCAAGCTGGAGACTTGCGCCGCGCAGACCTTGGTGTAACTTGGCCGAATGCAAAGACAAAAGACATTTGTAGCTTGGATGTGTGGGGTTGAGGCGCGGATTGCCGGGAAGTAACGTTTGCAATCAGCAATCCACATAAGCAATGCTCCGCGAAGTGCGTGCTACTATGTGGGCCATGTTAGGCTCTGCTTGCGCCGCGCTGGTGTTGATTTTCGTCCCGGTGCAGTTCGCCCAATCCGACATTCCCGCTAGTAACGACATTGTGCTCCATACTGCCCGCCTGCTCGATGTGGAGCGCGGGGCGCTGGTCGCAGGGCAACATCGCCGCCGGGACCTCGACCGGAGGGATCACCGGCAAGCGCTCGAACCGGGTCGGCGACTCTCCGATCATCGCCGCCGGGACGTATGCGTCGAATGAGTTTCTGGATGTGAGCGCCAATCGTTAGGCGGGTGCATTGCGATGAAAAGCCGGAGGAGCGCGCTGCAGGCAGTCCGCGAAGGGATGTACGACGTGTGCATCATCGGCGGCGGAGCGACGGGGATGGGTTGCGCGCTGGACGCGCAACTGCGCGGATTATCCACCGTGCTGGTTGATGCGGGAGACTTTGTCTCGCAGACCTCGGCGGCCTCGACCAAGCTAGTTCACGGGGGAGTACGGTACCTGGAGGAGGCGGTAAGGGACCTGGACTACTGGCAGTATGCGATGGTGAAAAAGGCTTTGCATGAGCGCATTCACATGCTGCGTCGCGCTCCTTATCTTGCGCACCCGCTGGAACTGCTGGTTCCGTGCTTCAGTTGGTGGGAGCTGGCGTACTTTACCGCGGGCATGAAGGCTTACGACTGGATTGCAGGTGAGGACAGCTTGTTTCCTAGCCGGATGCTCTCCAAGGACGAGGCGCTGGCGCTGATGCCTACTTTGCGCGACGAGAAGCTGGTAGGAGCCGTGGCTTACGCCGACGGGCAGTTCGATGATGCCCGGTACGGACTTAGCCTGGCGCAGACGTTTGCGCGGCAGGGCGGGGAACTGATCAATTACGCCAAGGCGGTTGGTTTCAGCAAAGATACGGAAGGGAAGCTGGTGGGGTTGGAGGTCGAGGACCGGCTTGGCGAGCATCGCGAAACACTGCGGATTCGGGCGAAGGTGTTTGTCAACAGTACGGGGCCGTTCGCCGACCACATCCGGGTGATGGCGAATCCTGCGATGCCGGAACGCCTGCGCTTGAGTAAAGGCGTTCACCTGCTGCTGCCGATTGAGGCGATCCAGAGCGAAGCTGCCCTGCTGGTCCCGAAAACAGCCGATGGGCGCGTGATCTTTGCCATTCCCTGGCTCGGACGGCTGCTGGTGGGGACCACGGAGGAGGAAGCGCAACTTACTGACGAGATGGTGGTTACACCGGAGGAGATCGGGTATTTGCTGGGCTATGTGAACCAATACTTGAAGGTGAATCTGACTCCGGAGGACGTGCTGGCGGGATTTGCGGGGTTGCGTCCGCTGGTGAAATCCAAGGATGCGGTGAAGACCAGGAAACTGATTCGGGATCACGAAATCGAGGTCGATGAGGGGAGCGGGTTGATCAGTGTACTGGGTGGCAAGTGGACGACCTATCGCGCCATGGCGGAGGACGGGATCGATCACGCAGAGCGGGCGATTGCGGGCGAGAAGACGGCGTGCAAGACGCTGGAGTTCGTGCTGACCGGCGCCGAAGGGTTCTGGGCGGGTTATTGGAAGCAGTTGGCGGAGAGGTACTGCTTGTCCTGGGGAGCGGCGCGGCATCTGGCGGAGAAGTTCGGCACGGATGCGCCGAAGGTGATGGAGCTGGCAGAGCAGGATTCACAGCTCAGGCAGCCGCTCTTCGAGGGCGGGGTAGCCATCCGGGCGGAGGTGGTTTACGTGATCCGCGAGGAGATGGCGCGGACCATTGAGGATGTGCTGTTGCGCAGAATCGGAGTGCAATTCCATAGCTGGAAGGAAGCGGCACGGGCCGCACCGGTGGTGTGCCAGTTGCTGGCCGAGGAGTTTGCCTGGAGCGAGGCGCAGAGCAGGGAAGCACTCGACGGTTATCTGGCTTCCATACGGCATCTGCTTGACAGTGCTGGATTGGATGAGCGGGAGCGATAGATGAGACGACAGGGGAAGACACGTGGCTGATTACATTGGAGCGATTGACCAGGGGACAACCAGTTCACGCTTTATCGTCTTCGACCGTGGGGGAAGAATCGTCTGCGTTGCGCAGAAGGAACATGCGCAGATCTATCCGAAGCCGGGCTGGGTGGAACACGATCCGGCTGAGATCTGGCGTTCGGTTGAAGCGGTGATCCGGGAGGCCATGGAAGCCATGAGCTTGCGGCCCGGGGATCTGGCGGGCATCGGGATTACCAATCAGCGGGAGACCACCGTGGTGTGGAACAGGAAGACAGGCAAGGCGATTTACAACGCCATCGTCTGGCAGGATACGCGGGTTGCGGATATGGTTGCGGAATTCTCTGCCCGGAGCGGGCAGGATCGTTATCGCCCGAAGACCGGGCTGCCGCTGGCGACGTATTTCAGCGGGCTGAAGGTGCGCTGGATACTGAACAACATTACCGGTGCCAGGGCTGCGGCCGAAGCGGGGGAGTTGCTGTTTGGGAATATCGACAGCTTCCTGATCTGGAATCTGACGGGCGGGGTGGATGGTGGGGTGCATGTCACTGACGTGAGCAACGCCAGCCGCACGCAGTTGATGGATTTGAAGAGCTTGAACTGGGATAAGGACATTCTGGAAGAGTTCGAGATTCCGGCATCGATGCTGCCGGAGATCCGGTCGAGCGCGGAAGTTTACGGGAGGGCCGTGCTCGGTCCGGTGAAGGACGTGGTGATTGCCGGGGATCTCGGCGACCAGCAGGCAGCGCTGTTTGGACAGGCATGCTTCAGGCCGGGAGAAGCCAAGAGCACTTACGGTACCGGCAGCTTTATGCTGATGAACACCGGGGAGAAGATTGTGCCCTCCCGGCACGGGTTGCTGACGACGCTGGGGTACAAGATCGGCAGCCAACCGGCGGTGTACGCGCTGGAAGGCAGCATCGCGATTACGGGCGCGCTGGTGCAGTGGTTGCGCGACAATCTGGGGATCATCGAGAAGAGTTCGGAGATTGAGGCGCTGGCGCGCACGGTTGAGGACAATGGTGGGGTTTACTTTGTTCCGGCGTTCTCCGGACTCTATGCGCCGTACTGGAAAGACAGTGCGCGGGGCATTGTCGCCGGGCTGACCCGCTACGTGAACAAGGGGCATATCGCCCGGGCCGTACTGGAGGCGACCGCGTTCCAGGTTCGCGAGGTGCTGGAGGCCATGGAGATAGACTCTGGCATCGAGTTGGCCAACCTGCGCACGGACGGCGGCATGGTTCAGAACCAGTTGCTGATGCAGTTCCAGGCCGACATTCTGAATAAACCGGTGGTTCGTCCGGTGATTCAGGAGACCACTGCGTTGGGGGCGGCGTACGCTGCCGGTCTGGCCGTCGGGTACTGGAAAGACACCGACGAACTGGCCGCCAACTGGGCGGAAGAACAGCGCTGGAATCCTGCGATGGACGAAGCGAAGCGAGCATCGCTGTATCACTTTTGGAAGAAGGCGGTTATGCGGAGCTTCGACTGGGTTGAGTAGGGGAAATTCACCGCGACACTCTCAAAAATTATCAGGCGGTGGGAGTAGAGTTGGCGGCTCCACGCTTGATGGGGGCGGGCGGGGCTGGATGATGGCGCGCCGAACGATCGACGCGATCCCAGAAGGCGATGAAGTAATCGACGCCCGAGAGCAGCGAGACAACCAGCATGAACCAGATCGAGATGCGCGCGATTAGCTGGACGCCGACGATGAAGCCGAAGAAGTTCCACTCATACCAGCCGTGGGCGAGGATGGTCGCGACGATGGCAACAATCTGCACGATCATCTTCAGTTTACCCAGCTCGCGCGCCTGGATGGCGAAGCCTTCGGTTGCGGCTACGCTTCTCAGGCCGGTGATCAGAAACTCGCGTCCGAGGACCAGGACCACGATCCAGGGAGGCATGAGGTTGGGAGTGTAGCGGACTAAAAGGATGAGACCGGCGGCGACCAGAAGCTTGTCCGCCATAGGGTCCAGTAAGATTCCCATGCTGCTGATTTGGCCGTGCTTACGCGCCAGATAGCCGTCGAGCCCGTCGGTAATGGAAGCAAGGATGAAGATTCCGGCAGCCAGCGACTCCTGCTCTCCGTGGTGAAAGAGATTGCTGGACAGAACCCAGATGAAAAAAGGGATGCAGGCAATTCTGCTTAAGGTGATCGAGTTGGGCAGGTTCAACAAATCGAGCCATCCAGAGGGCAGGGGGTCAGCCGTAAATTATGCGGGATCAGTGGGGGAAAAGCAACGCATTCGGGGCGGCGGATGGGTTGACGGTTTCGGGCACGGACCAGAAATGCACTGGAGGCTGATGGGCGGCATTTTGTGGCGGCGCACTCTGCTGGTTATACTTCGAGCCAGCAATGGCCAACATTCTTTATGGAGTCAATGGCGAGGGAGCGGGGCACTCAACCCGCTCACGAGAGATCATTCTTCATCTGCAACGGCAGGGACACACGGTGGTTGCCGCATCGTTTGACCGCGGGCTGCGCAATCTCGGGGATATCTGTGAGGTGCTGGAGATTTATGGCCTCCGCTTTACCTATGTGAATAATCAGGTGCGCTATAGACGGACTCTGGCGCGCAACCTGTTCCAGGCGGGGAAGGCTGCACGCGACATAAGCAAACTCGCCCAGGTGATCGATGAGCGCGGGATTGAATTGATCATCACGGATTACGAGCCACTGACCTGCCGAGCAGGGCGACGGCGGAAGCTGCCAGTTCTCTCGATCGACAATCAGCACATACTCACCGACTACGTAGTGGCTACTCCGCGGCAGTACCGGACCGACGCGACGGCGGCAAAGCTGTTGACGCGGATGATGACGCCGGGCGCAACACATTATCTGGTGACTTCGTTTTTCGAGGCGGCGGGACGGCGGCGGAACTCCGAACTGGTACCGCCAATCTTGCGGCAACAGATTCAGGACGCGGTGCCGAGCACGGATGGGCCGATCCTGGTCTATGTGACCTCACCGGCGCCCGCACTGACCAAGGTTCTGGCCTCGGTGCGCGCGGAGTTCATCGCCTACGGCTTTGGGCGCGAAGGACGCGAGGGAAACATTCTGTATAAGAAGCCCGGCTTCGAGACATTTTTCGACGATCTGGTGCGGGCCCAGGCGATCATCGCCAACGCTGGTTTCTCGCTGGTTACCGAGGCACTACATCTGGGAAAACCCTATCTGGCGGTTCCGGTGCGCAACCAGTTCGAGCAGATCTTCAACGCGTTCTGGCTGGGGCGGACAGGGTACGGCGCTTTTTGGGAGGAGCTGACCAAGGAGCGGGTGGAGTCGTTTCTCTTCAACCTTCCGCAATTTCGCGAGAAGCTCGCCGGGTATCCACGGACGTCGAACCAGAAGCTGTTCGCCCGGCTGGATGAGCTGATTGCTTTGCACCTTGAGCGACCGTGAAAAGCGCGTTCTGTGGTGGTCCGCGTTAGAAAGAGCAAAATCGATCGCTGGTTGAGAAGCTTGGTGCCGCACGGGAGATATGGAGCTGGTAGGGATTCTTCGCGTTGCTCAGAATGACACCACGCGCTTAGGGCGACACTCTCAACGTGACGGTCAGGATGGCACTCTCAAGGCTGGGTGCGGCGGTCTCTGAAAAACGCCTGGAGGATTTCCATGCAGCGGCCAGCGAGCACACCTTCGCTGACTTCCATGCGGTGGTTCAGGCGAGGATGGTTGATGACCTGCATGATGCTGCCGCAGGCTCCGGCTTTGGGATCGCGGGCGCCAAAGACGAGTCGACTGATGCGGGCGTGGACAATGGCTCCGGCGCACATGGCGCAAGGCTCCAGGGTGACGTAGAGCTGGCAGCCGCTGAGGCGATAGTTGCCGAGTTCGCGGGCGGCATCGCGCAAGGCTTGGATTTCGGCGTGGGCGCAGGGATCGTTGAGGGAGACCACCTGATTCCAGCCGCGGCCCACAATACGTTCGTCGCAGACGACGACTGCGCCGACCGGAACCTCGCCGGCGAGCTGAGCAGAGGCTGCCAGACGTAGCGCTTCCGTCATCCAGAGTTCGTCGGGCATCCGGCGTTCGTCCGGCACCGGGGCGCCAATTTCGTCCTCATTCCGCATGGGCCGCCGCAGGTTCCTGCTGGGTCATGCAGTGAATCGCTCCGAGGCCCCAGATGAGATCGCCGGAGTAGATGGGGACGACGCGGTGGCGGGGAAGCGTCCGCTGGATGATGTTCAGGGCCGCGAGATCGTTGGGATCGTCGAAGGTTGGAACCAGAACCGTTTGGTTGGAGATGTAGAAATTCGCATAGCTGGCGGGGACGCGCTGTCCCTTGAAAATTACGGGCGAGGGCATGGGTAATGGAATGATCTCCAGCGCTTTTCCCGTCGTGTCAGTCATTTGCCGCAAGCGTTTCAAGTTGTTTTTGAGGATCAGGTGATTGCCATCCGCGGGATCGGCTTCGGTGGCGGCGAGCACCGTGCGAGGGCCGACGAAGCGGGCAATGTCATCGATGTGGCCGTGGGTGTCATCGCCAAGGATGCCACGCTCCAGCCACAGGACTTTCTTGATGCCGAGCATGTGGCTTAGCGCGGCTTCAATCTGTTCGCGGGACATTCCGGGATTGCGTTGCTGGACCGGGCTGAGCAGGCACTCCTCGGTGGTGAGCAGCAGACCGCGACCGTTGACGTCGATCGATCCACCTTCGAGTACCATCTGGCGCGGCACACCTGCAACTTCGACGGTGGCCGGGAGCTCCGGGCAGCCGCGCAGGTGAGCGATCTTTTCGGGAAGCTGGTTATCGAGTTGCCAGTTCCGGTACTTGGCCCAGGCGTTGAACTTCCAGTTGGTGAGCGCGACCTTGCCCTGCTTGTCTTTCACGAAGATGGGGCCGGAGTCACGCAGCCATCCTCGATTGGTGGGCCACTGGTGAAAGGCGATGCTCGACTCCAAGGTCGGCAAGACGTTGGCATTGGTCAATAGGGTGCGCGCCGCGGCTTCGGCCGGGGCATCGTTGACGATCAACTCGACGCGGGCGGCGCGCGCCAGGTGGCGAACGATCTCGGCATAAACGAAGGGGATGGGCGCGAACTTTCCGGGCCAGTCGGTGCGGTTATGCGGCCACGCCATCCAGGTGGCGCGCTGCGGCTCCCACTCGGCGGGCATGCGGTATCCGGCGGCGACCGGGGAGGCGGCTGGATTGCTGATCGGCATCTACTTTCCAAACCTCTGGGTGATCGGCGCGTAGGCGTCGATGCGGCGGTCGCGCAGGAATGGCCAGTTGCGGCGAATCTCCTCTTGCAGTTTCACGTCCACGGTGCCGAGCAGAATCTCTTCCTGGTCGTGCGAGGCCTTGGCGATGATGCGGCCAAAGGGATCGGCCAGGAACGAGCCGCCCCAGAAATCCAAGCCCGCGCCCTGCACCTGGTTACCGCGAATGTTGCCTGTCTCATGACCGACGCGATTGACGGCGCCGACAAAGACTCCGTTGGCAATGGCGTGGGCGCGCTGGATGGTGAACCAGGCTTCGTACTGCGCCGCTCCCCACTCTTCCTTTTCCGCCGGATGCCAGCCGATGGCGGTGGGGTAGAGAAGAACGTTGGCACCCTGCAAGGCAGTCAAGCGGGCACCCTCGGGATACCACTGATCCCAGCAGACCAGGGTTCCGACCGAGCCCTCTTCCAGATCGAAGCTGCGGAAGCCGAGGTCGCCGGGGGTGAAGTAATACTTTTCGTAATAGAGGGGATCGTCAGGGATGTGCATCTTGCGGTAGAGGCCACGGATTTCACCGTTACTGCCGATGACGACCGCGGTGTTGTGATAGAGCCCGGGGGCGCGCCGCTCAAAAAGGGAAACGACGATGGCTGCTTTCAACTCGCGGGCGAGGGCGCAGAAGCGCGCCGTACTGGGGCCGGGAATCGGTTCGGCGAGATCGAACAGAGCGGTGTCTTCGCGCTGGCAGAAATACTGGGTGCGGAAGAGTTCGGGAAGGCAGATGACCTGGGCGCCGCGGCGGGCGGCCTCGCGCACGTGGGCGACCGCTCGCTCCAGATTTTCGTCCGGCTCCGGGGAACAGCACATCTGTACCAGGCCTACTGCAAATTTGTCGGCCGCCAATTGGGTCCTCCAGCGCATTGAGGTCAGCACAATGAGAGTGTATTCCCTAGAATATCAAAGCGGAAAGCAGGTCCAATGGTATGCTTCTTAGATTAATCACCGACTATGATTACGCATCCGAAACACGCCGACGAGAGTCCGAAGCTCTCGCATGAATCGATTCAGGAAGCAGAGGAGAGTTTCCGCCACCACCTGAAGCAGGTCGGATTGAAGCACACCGGGCAGCGCGACGCCATCCTGCGCACATTCCTGGAGGCTCGCGGTCATCTTTCGACCGAGGAGTTGCACCATCTGGTCCAGCGCAGCGATCCCCGGATCGGGTTCACCACGGTCTACCGTACGCTGAAGCTACTGGCCGAGTGTGGCCTGGCCAGCGAGGTGGCTTTTCAGGATGGAGTGACGCGCTATGAGCACCAGTACAATCGGCGCAGCCATCATCACATGATTTGCACGGAGTGCGGCACGTCGGTGGAGTTCGATTCGCCGGAGATTGATAAGGTGGAGAAAGAGGTCGGGCGCACCCATTGCTACGTCACCACCCGCCACGACTTTCAGGTTTACGGCATTTGCGAGCAATGCCAGAAGAAGAAATCGGGTTTGCGCGGAGCGGAATAGATCGCGCGCGGGTTCCAAAGCTGCACGAGAGTCTCTTTTTACAGCAACCTATGGCATCGGCTCCGCACTCTGAATAGGCTGCGGGAGACGTTGCCTGCCCAAGGATCGCGATGGCATTTTGTTCCGGATGTGGGGCGGCACTAGACGACAGTGCCAATTTTTGTCCGCGATGCGGACGTCCGTGCGGAACTGCCCGGAGTGCGCCGCGGATGAGTTCGGCGGCGGTTTCCGACAACGTTGCGGGGGCGCTGGCATACTTCCTGTTCCCGGCAATTATCTTTCTTCTGATCGACCCATATCGCAACAATCGTTTTGTGCGCTTCCACTGCTTTCAGTCGATTGCGTTCGCCATTGTGTCGATGATTCCGCGACTCGCCCTGTACCTCCCGGTGGCAGGGCTGTTTCTGTGGCCGATGCTGGAACTGGCGCTGTTCATTGTGTGGCTGGTGCTGCTGGTCAAGGCCTTCCAGGGAGAGAAGTTCAAGCTGCCGCTGGTCGGCGAATGGGCCGAGGATCAGGCCGTAAAGGCCGCGTAAAGCAGAGATTCCACTACAGAGGTAGCAAAGCGCGGCAGCCGATAGTGTCCTAATTTGGTCAAAAGGGGCATTGCGGAGGGGCTGGGATTTCGTACTCCTCATTCTCTATATCGGGATCTTCTGCCCATTGTCCCTTTGTAATCCCATCCGCACTTTTGGTTCCATCCGAAATCCATGTGAAGCCGTAGAATCTTCGCCAAGCCAAACGGTGAGATTCATACTCAATTCTTCCGCGAAGGATAATTTTAACCTCGGTGTTCGCGAGCATCCGAGCGAATTGCGTCTTACTTTCTTGAATATCATCCGACCAGAACTCCTCCCTGCTGCCGTTGTCCCTTGGCCGAATCCACGTATTCGGCAAGCCTATTTGTTGGAGTTTTTGGCTATGAATGGATGGGACGCAGTCCCCTATATTGAGTACAAGACATTCTCCATCGCCGCTCAAGATGCGAAGTGGGATATTCCCGCTATTGGTCAACTGAATATCGCCGACCAAGTTCCAAGCGCGATCAGGACCGTCTTCAATTTCGATCCCGTTACCAGTTATTTCCAGAAATCCGCGTTCTTTACGGAACTGGAGAGCTATGCTCTTGTCAGCAGCGTCAGCCGATTTCGCAGCGGCATCGGCCGCCTTGCGAGTCTCGTAGCTCTGCCAGGCGATAACAAATACAGTGAAGATGATTGCCCACGTTGTGATTCCTTCAGGCCAAGAGACGAGTATGTACCCCCATGGCAGGTAATCTCTAACGCTTGTGCCTTCTTCTATGCAGGCTTTCTTCTGTTCCGTAGACGCGGCGAGAGCGGAGCAATATTCCTGGCGATGGCGCTTATATTTTTCAGCGGCGTAATGTTGCTCGTAGGCTACGAAAGTTATAGCCCCGAAGATTATCGCGGCCCCGACTATCCATCGCCAATGACTAAGCAATCTCTTCACAATAGGGAAATTGTACCCCAAAAACATTTGACGGATAATAATTACCGGGGTACAGTAATTACGAGAGAGAATCTGATGGCGGTCCGATCAAATCGGCATTGGATGCGGTCAGAGCGGCAATCGTACAGGAGTTTAGAAGCCTTGAAAGCCAAGACACAGAAGAGGAAGCCGAGTAGAGCAGGACGGCCGCCATTGCCCGAAGGAAACGCCAAGGCCACGATGCTGCGAGTTCGCGTCACGCCGGATGAGCGGGCGGCATTCGAGGCCGCAGCCAAGGTTAAGAACCAGACCGTCTCACAGTGGATTCGTTGCACGTTAAGCGCCGCACTGGAAGGATGAAGAAATGACCGTTTGGCAATACAAAGTCATCACGTTCAACACGGAATATGAAACTAATGCGGACGCGTCCATCCGCGAGACCATCACGAGAACTCATCTTTCTGGAGCAGCCAAGAGTTGCGAGATCATCCAGTTCAGGCTGGAGATGGAGGGAAATGGCGGGTGGGAGCTTGTTGCTCTGATGCCCGCACATCCGTCAACATCTCCCTCCGACTGTCAGGATATTTCAATCGCTAATCCTTGGATGTACCACGCCATTGGATGTACCACGCCATTTTCAAGCGGCCACAGGATGGACAATGAAATTAGGACACTACCCCCTGCGCGCTTGACACTCGCGGGCCAAAACGTTTATTTCTAAGGGCTTTGTGTCCGCTTGTGCGGCATACCGTGGCGAGGCAAGCTAGAAAGGGAATCATTGATCGTAAAGGTTTTTTATCACGACAAATGTTTTGACGGCGCTTGCTCGGCTTCGCTGTTTACGCGCTTTTATCGCGAACGCATCCGGCGCAACGTGGAGTTTCAATATCAGGGGCTGCTGCATCGCGCGGGAGCACTGTTTGATCTTGACGATTTCAATGGCGACGAGAACGCCATCGTCGATTTCAAGTATCTTGCCTCAGAGAAGCTGACCTGGTGGTTCGATCATCACCAGAGCGCATTTCTTACCGAAGGAGATGCGGAGTACTTTGAGCAGCAGCAGAGCAACAAGCAATTCTTCGACCCGGATTTCAAGTCCTGCGCCAAGTTTTTGGCGACCATCGCGGAGAACCGGTTCGGCTTTAATCCTGCGCCGGTGGAGGAGATGGTGCGGTGGGCAGACATTGTGGACGGAGCTTTCTACGAGAGCGCGGAAGTCGCGGTGGGAATGAAGGAACCGGCGATGCGGATTACGATGGCGATCGAGGCGAACCAGGACTCCGGGTTTATTCCGCGACTGATTGAACTGCTCTCCTACCGTTCGCTGGGGGAGATTGTTGCGCTGCCGTTTGTCGCCGAACAGATTCCACCGCTGCTGGAGCGGCACCAGCACTCGATCGAGATCATCCGCAAGCACAGCGAGTGCATCGACCGAACGATTTTTTTCGATGTTACGGACTACGATCTTGAGGGCTACAACAAGTTTATCCCCTACTATTTGCATCCGGAGAGCGTGTACAGCGTGAGTTTGAGCAAGAGCAGTTTCCGGGTGAAGATCTCGGTGGGTTCAAATCCATGGGCCGAGGTGGAGAACCGGATCAACCTGGCGAAGATCTGTGAGCGCTACGGAGGCGGAGGACACGCGCGGGTGGGAGCCATCAGTTTTCCTCCGGGCGAGTTTGAGAGGGCTTCCGAGGCGGCGCAGGAGATTGTCGACGAGCTGCGCGCGCACAGCAGGAGGTATCACGCGCAGTAGATACGCGATGTCAGCAGGCCGTTAGGCAGGCATCTTGCGCAAGCCTCACGTCGCTGGGGACGGCGCGAGACTTGGGAGGACGTGATATCGGCGCAGCAGGTACCATCGCGGACTCAGGCAACCTTGCCGAATCCGGTGACTGGCCCCGCCGTGAGGGGTGCCAGGGCTGGCGCGGACTCGCAAGGAAGAATCTTCATCTTGTTCCAGTCGTAGGGAAATTCCTTGCCGCAATCCAGGCAGACAACATAGGTTCCCGTGACACTGGCAGCGTGGGAATGATTGCTGCTTCCTTTTTTCGCGGTGATCGGGAAGCTGTAGTTCTTGTGCGAGCAGCCGAAGAGCATGTCGAACATATCGCTGAACATCGATCTACCTCCTGGTTCCCGGTTCGATCTACAGATGCCGTTAACTTAGGCATCATCTACTTTGATTCGCGGCAGGGCAAAAAGGTTCGACATACGTTGAAAATGAATTTGCCGCTGGATATACCAATCTGGTACGGGTGCGGGGATGGGACGGCCGGAAATGGCGGGGTTGCGTAGGGCTGGCAACGGTTTGCGGTGAACCGTTGCGCGGCTGGATGACGTTTTCCTCACCGGCTACTGCTTCCATGCTGGCTGCGGGTTACAATCGGCGATAGCCATGTCTTCCGATTTTGTTCATCTGCATCTTCATACCGACTACTCCATGCTGGACGGCGCATGTGACACCAAACTGCTGTGCAAGCGCGCCAAAGAGCTGGAAATGCCAGCCGTCGCCATGACGGATCATGGCAACATTTTTGGCGCCGTACACTTTTTTGACGACGCGAAAGCAGCGGGGATCAAGGCGATTCTGGGCTGCGAGTTGTACGTCTGCAAGAAGGATGACCATCGCGCGGAGCCGCAAGGGGATAGCTATAACCATCTGATTGTTCTTGCCGAGAACGAAGCGGGCTACAAGAACCTCACCAAGATCTGTTCGGAAGCATCGCTGCACGGCTTCTACTACAAGCCGCGGATCAGCAAGCGCTATTTGGCGGAGCATTCCGAAGGGTTGATTGGGATGTCGGCTTGCCTGAAGGGGGAAGTCGCCGAACGATTGATGGAAGGCAAGTACGAGGCCGCCCGCTCGGCAGCCAAGACGCTGGAGGATATCTTTGGGCGGGGGAATTTCTTCCTTGAGATACAGGACCAGGGACTGGCCGAGGAGAAGCGGATTCACAAGGACTTGTTCCGGTTGGAGCAGGACCTGGATATTCCCATGGTCGCCACCAACGACAGTCACTATATCTGCGAGGACGACAGTCTGGCGCAGGACGTGATGATCTGCATCCAGACAGGGAAGTCGATTGCGGACCCGAACCGCATGAAGTTCCAGACCAACCAGTTTTTTGTGAAGAGCTACCAGGAGATGGCCAAGGTTTTTCAGGGCTATGAACAGGTGCTGCACCGGACGGTGGGGATCGCCGAGCGCTGCAACCTGAAGCTGGAGAAGATTCAGAATCCGTTCCCGAACTTCGAGGTGCCGCCAGGGGAGAGCATCGACAGCTTCTTTGAACGGGTGGCGCGCGAGGGTATGGCGCGGCGCATGAATCTACTGCGCGAGCTGAAAGACCTGGGCAAGTTGCGGCACAGCTTCAGCGACTATGAAGAGCGTTTGAACCGTGAGATCGGCATCATCAAGCAGATGCAGTTTCCGGGATACTTTCTGATTGTGTGGGACTTCATCCGCTATGCCAGGGACCAGGGAATTCCGGTGGGACCGGGGCGCGGATCGGCCGCCGGATCGCTGGTGGGATACGCCATGGGGATCACCGACGTCGATCCGATCCAGAACGAGTTGCTGTTTGAGCGCTTTCTGAATCCCGAGCGCGTCTCCATGCCCGATATCGACGTGGACTTCTGCATGAACCGGCGCGGCGAGGTCATTAATTATGTGACCGAAAAATACGGACGCGAGCAGGTGGCGCAGATCATCACGTTTGGCACCCTGGCGGCAAAGGCCGCGATCAAAGACACTGGGCGAGTGCTGGACATGCCCTACAACGAGGTGGACCGAATCGCCAAGATGATTCCCGGCACACCGGGGATGACCATCGACAAGGCGATGGCGGACGTGGCGGCGTTCGCGGATGCTTACACCAACGATCCGGCGATTCGCAACCTGGTGGACACGGCAAAGAAGCTGGAAGGCATGGTGCGCAACTCAGGGGTACACGCCAGCGCGGTGGTCATCGCGCCGGTGCCGCTGGATGAGTTGGTACCGCTCTACAAGACGAAGAACGACGAAATCGTCACCGCCTACGACATGAAGGCGGTGGAGAAGATGGGCCTGCTGAAGATGGACTTCCTCGGGCTCACCACACTCACCATTATCGACGACTGCCTGAAGCTCATAAAAATGACGCGGGGCGAGACCGTGGTGATGGAAAAGATTCCGTTGGAAGACACGGAAACTTACGAGAAGGTCTTTCACCGGGGGCAGACATCGGGGGTCTTCCAGTTTGAATCCGACGGGATGCGCGACGTGCTGCGGCGCTATCAACCGACGACGGTGGAAGATCTGACGGCTTTGAACGCGCTCTATCGTCCGGGGCCGATTCAGGGCGGGATGATCGATGATTTCATCGAGCGGAAGTGGGGGCGCAAGAAGGTCGACTACATGCTGCCGGAGCTGGAACGGCTGCTGAAGGAGACGCTCGGGGTCATTGTGTATCAGGAACAGGTGATGCAGATTGCCAATGTTCTCGCCGGCTACTCGCTGGGTGAAGCCGATTTGCTGCGCCGCGCCATGGGGAAGAAGAACGAAGAGGAGATGGGCAAGCAGCGGGCGCGCTTTATGCAGGGCGCGGCCGAGCGCAAGTTCTCCACCGAGAAGGCGGGGCACATTTTTGACCTGATGGCACAGTTTGCGGGATACGGATTTAATAAGTCGCACGCGGCGGCCTACGCACTGGTGGCCTATCACACGGCCTATTTGAAAACGCATTATCCGGTGGAGTTCATGGCGGCGCTACTGACCTCGGTGACGAGTAAGACCGAGGATGTGGTGAAGTACATCGGGGAGTCGCGCGAAATGGGAATCGAGGTTCTGGCGCCGGATGTTCACGAGTCGGCGGCGACTTTCACACCCATCATCATGCCGGAGACCGGCTCGGACCAACCGACGCCGGGATACAAGATTCGTTTTGGGCTCTCGGCGGTGAAGAATGTGGGAGCGAACGCGATTACCTCGATTGTGGACGCGCGGAAGGATGGGCGCTTCAAGGGGATTTACGATTTTTGCGAGCGGGTGGATTTGCGGTTGCTCAACAAGCGGGTGCTGGAATCGCTGATCAAGAGCGGTGGGATGGATTCGCTGGGACGCCGCGCGCAACTGATGGACGTGCTGGACAAGGCCATGGAACAGGCACAGAAGGCGGCACGGGATCGCGACGCGGGACAGCATGGACTGTTCGGGGTTTTTGAAGAAGCTGGTCCGGCGGCGAGTGCGGCGGATCGTCTGCCGAACGTGCCGGACTGGGAGGAATCGGTACGGCTGGCGAACGAGAAGGAGATTCTTGGCTTCTGGATCAGCGGACATCCGCTGGAAAAATACCAGGATAAGATCGAGGACCTGCACGCGATCAAGACCAGTGACGTGCTGGCGATGAAAAGTTCCACGGCGAAAAACGACGATATCTCGGTGGGGGGACTGATCACCGGGGTGCGCATCGCCAAGACTCGCAAGGGCGACCTGATGGCGGGGTTGGTAATCGAAGATATGCACGGGCGGGTAGAGGCGGCGGTTTTTCCGGAGGCCTACAAGCGTCTGCACGAGAAGGTGAAGCTGGAGATTCCGGTGCTGGTGAAAGCCGCGGTGCGGGTGGAGGAAGACGCCGCGCCCAAGTTGTTCATCAACGACATCACTCCGCTGGATGAGGCGAAGGTAAGGCTGCCACGCTCGCTGCGAATTTCGATTCAACTGCCGGAGGCACTGCCGGAGACGGTGGACGCGCTGCATGGGCTGTTTAGCCGCTCGAAGGGCGATGCCAAGGTGCTATTCGACTTGGTGCGTCCGGGCGAGTACGTCGTGGTGATGGAAGCTGAAGGCTATAATGTGTTTGCAGACCGAGCCTTCATGAAGAGCGTGGAGCAGTTGTGCGGCCCCGACTCAATCAAGGTTATCGACTAGGACGAGAAGGCAAGCATGAAAGCTGGAATCAAGGCAGACCAGGAACTGGAAAACGTCGAGCGCCAGATCGCGCAACTGGAATCAGTTGCCGGGAGCAACAACGAGGCACAGAGACAGCTCCGGATTCTACACGGCCGGATCGAGGGACTGCGCAGGCAGGTCAACGTAAACTTTGAGGCGTGGCAGCGTACGGAACTGGCGCGGCACCCGCAGCGTCCCTACATGCTCGATTACGTGCAGCACATGTTTACCGATTTCTCCGAGATTCACGGCGACCGCGCGTTTGGCGACGATGCCGCAATGATCTGCGGAATGGCGCGCTTCCACGGTGAGGCGGTACTGGTAGTGGGCACGCAAAAAGGACGCGACACCAAGCAGAAGATCTACCGGAATTTCGGGATGCCGAATCCGGAGGGCTACCGCAAGGCGATCCGCGCCATGGGGATTGCGGAGAAGTTCGGAAGGCCGATATTTACGTTTGTGGATACACCGGGCGCCTACCCGGGACTGGAAGCCGAAGAACGCGGACAGGGCGAGGCGATTGCACATAATCTGCGCGAGATGTCGCGACTGAAAGTTCCCATCCTGGTCACCATCACGGGTGAGGGCGGCTCCGGCGGCGCGTTGGCGATTGCCGTGGGAGACCGGGTTTTCATGCTGGAAAACAGCGTTTATTCGGTGATCTCCCCGGAGGGTTGCGCCTCGATCATGTGGCGCGACGCCAGCAAGCGGCAACTTGCCGCGCAGGCCATGCACATCACCGCACCAGACCTGATGGGCTTCGGCGTCATTGACGCGATTGTGCCCGAGCCGGAAGGCGGGGCGCACACAGATCATGCGCAGATGGCGGCGAATCTCGACCGGGTGCTGGTGAAAAATCTGGCGGAGTTGAAGAAGCTGAGCACCGGGCAGTTGCTGGATGGGCGGTATGAGAAGTTCAGGAACATGGCGGGGTTCTTTCGCGAAGAGTAGGGCGGGAGAGATCGCAGCGATGCCCCATCGTGAGGATGGGGCATTTTTGTTGGCGGTCAGGCGTGGAGCAGTTCGGGGTGAGTCTCTTCCGCATTGAGGCCCGGCTGGGTTGGCGGGTTCTTGGATACGCCGCGCTTCTTCGGGTCTTTGAGGAGGACTGCGAGGGGGATCATGATGAGGAAGACCACGCCCATAATTTTGAACGCCTCGACGAACGAGAGCATGGCTGCGTGCTGCTGCAGTTGGGCGAACATGGCGCCGTAGGCGCGCCGCGAGGCGGTGACGGGGTCGGAGCCTCGGAGAACAAAATACTGGGTGAACTGATGCAGCGTGGCTGAAACCTGGGGCTGGCCGGGGCGAATGTGCTCGATGAGGCGGCTCTGATGGAATTGCTGGCGGCGGGCGAGGAGGGTCGTCATGACGGCGATGCCGACGCTGCCTCCGATGTTGCGCATGAGGTTGAAGATGCTGGTGGCGTTGCCCATCTTTTCACGCGCTATGTGAGACATGGCCGCGGCGGAGAGCGGAATGAACATGCAAGCCATGGCTCCGCCCTGCATCACCTGGGGCCAGAAAATGTCCCAGTAACCGGCGTTCAGGTTGAGGCCGGAGAGCATGAACATGGTGATGGCGCCAACCAGGAATCCGAAGACGAGGAGTTTGCGTACGTCTACCCGGGCGGCGATGGCGCCCACGATGAAGGTCAGGGCAAAGGCTCCGAGGCCACGCGGGGAGAGTGCGAGTCCGGCCTGCAAGGAGGGGTAATTGAGCAGGGTCTCAAGATACTGGGGAAGCAGAACCATGCTGGCGTAAAGGCAGAAGCCGACCAGCGACATCAGGAGCACGCCGACGGCAAAGGAGCGATCTTTGAGCGCGCGCAGATCGACGATTGGGTTGTCGACGGTCATCTCGCGGATAACGAAGAACAACAGTCCCACGATGCAGCAGAATACCTCGATGCGAATGTCGCGTGAGCCGAGCCAGTCTTTGCGCTGCCCGGTATCGAGCAGGATTTGCAGCGATCCGAGGCCGAGGGCGAGCAGGCCGATGCCCCAGAGGTCGACGTTGGCATTGCGCTGGCGCTGGATGTAAGGGGGATCGTGTATGAAGCGCGCCATCATCATGAGCGAGAGGATGCCCACGGGGATGTTGAGGTAGAAGATCCATCGCCAGGTGTAGTTGTCGGTGATCCAACCGCCTAGGGTTGGGCCGATGATGGGGGCGACGATGATGCCGAGTCCGTAGGCGGCCATGGCCTGGCCATGTTTTTCTTTCGGGAATGTCTCCAGCAGAATTGCCTGGGAGAGGGGTTGGAGACCGCCTCCGGCGAGCCCTTGCAGAACACGGAAGACAATGAGCTGAGTGAGGCTATCGGCGACGCCGCAGAGCAGGGAAGCAATGGAGAATCCGGCAACGCAGGCCAGCAGCATTCGGCGGCGTCCGAAGTAGCTGGCGAGCCACCCGGCCATGGGCAGGACGATGGCGTTGGCGACCAGGTAGGAGGTGACGACCCAGGTCCCCTCTTCGTAGGTGGCGCTGAGATTCCCGGAGATGTGCGGGATGGAGACGTTCACCACCGTGGTGTCCAGGACCTCCATGAATGTGGCGAGCATCACGGCGATGGTCACGATCCACGGATTGACGGGCGAGCGGGGCTTGGCTGCCATGGCGTTTGGCCTGGAACTTTATCCGAAACATGGCAGATTATCTTTGTCTGCCCGGCGGGTCTGTGATGCAGAACACTACGGTTTGGTAAATCAAGGTCTGGTATAAATATTGAACAGCCGGAAAAAAGGCGATACGAGTCGATGTGAGGTGACTCACCTGAGGGGCCATTGCAGGGCCGCCAGAGTAGACTTGCGCTTTGATTGAATCTGCTTGCAGAACGCTGCCGGCGGGGTTGCCGACTGGTATAATAGGTCTCCACGCAACCCTTTGCAAGCAAGTGAATTGCGTGCCCTCGAAGGATGGCTTTTCCATGGCAAGTACCGACGTTGCCCTAGACCAGGGCACCGACAGCCGGCAAGATCGCGGGCCCGTCGTAAATAACTTCAGTATTCAAGTCGCCACCGTCAATGGTTCCGGCTCCCAGTCCGCTAACTCTGTGCTGGTGCGCACAATTTTCCAGATGGGCGTACCGGTGAGCAGCAAAAACCTGTTCCCCTCCAACATTGCCGGGCTTCCGACCTGGTTTACGATTCGGGTCAGCAAAGACGGATACGTGGCACGAAAGCGCGATTCGGACGTGTTGATCGCGATGAATGCGGAGACGGCGGCCGCCGATGTACTCGCGCTGAAACCCGGCTCCGTGGTGCTGTTTGACGAACCGTTGAAGCTGAACGCGCTGCGCGAGGACCTGATTTTTTACTCGGCTCCGTTTGACAAGTTGGTGGGGCCGGTGAGCTCCGATGCGAAGCTGAAAAAGCTTCTGCGAAACATGGTTTATGTCGGGGCGGCGGCACACCTCCTCGCGCTGGACTATGCGGAGGTGGAAGAGGCGATTCGCAAGCAGTTCCGCGGCAAGGTGCGGGCTACCGAGGTGAACCTGGCGGCATCTCGCGCCGGGTATGAGTACGCCGCCGCCAATCATTCGGTCTCCCGCTTCCAAGTGCAGCGGATGAGCGAGAACGCGAACAAGATCATTATCGACGGCAACGAAGCCGGCGCCTTGGGAGCGTTGTTTGCCGGAGTCACGGTGGTGCCCTGGTATCCGATCACGCCCTCGTCCTCGCTGGTTGAGAGCCTGACCGATTACTTGAAGGAATACCGTGTGGACTCCAACGGGAAAGCCACGTTCGCGGTGGTGCAGGCAGAGGACGAGTTGGCCGCCATTGGAATGGTGCTGGGTGCCTCCTGGGCAGGAGCCCGCGCCATGACCGCTACCTCGGGTCCTGGAATTTCATTGATGGGCGAGTTCACCGGCCTTGGCTACTACGCCGAGATTCCGGCGGTGATCTGGGATGTGCAGAGGGTGGGGCCATCGACCGGTTTGCCGACGCGCACGGCGCAGGGCGATCTACTCTCGACGGCTTTTCTGTCACACGGCGATACCAAGCATCCGATGCTGCTTCCGGCCTCGGTTTTGGAATGCTTTGAGTTCGGCGGGGCAGCATTCGACATTGCCGAGCGGTTACAGACTCCGGTGTTTGTGCTCAGCGATCTGGATATCGGTATGAACCACTGGGTCAGCGATCCTTTCCCGTATCCGGATGCGCCGCTGGATCGCGGCAAGGTATTGAGCAAGGAAGATCTCGACCGGCTTGGTGGCTTTGCCCGTTACAAGGATGTGGACGGAGACGGCATTGGGTATCGCACGCTGCCGGGAACCGAGCATCCCGACGCAGCATGGTTTGCGCGTGGCAGCGGACACAACGAGAAGGCGCAGTACTCCGAGCGTCCCGAGGATTACGTCAACAACCTGGATCGCCTGAACCGGAAGTGGGAGACCGCGCGCGGCATCGTTCCAGCACCGATTGCGGAACGCAGCACACCGGGCGCGAAGGTTGGCATCATTGCGTACGGATCGTCGCACTGGGCGGTGGTGGAGAGCGCGGACGAGTTGCAACAGGAGCAGGGAATTGCGGTGGATTATCTGCGAGTGCGCGCCTATCCATTCAGCGCGGCAGTAAACGAATTCATCGCCGCCCATGAGCGCGTGTATGTGATCGACCAGAACCGCGACGCGCAGATGCTGCAACTGATCAAGATGGATATTGCGGCGGAAAACGTGGTGAGGCTGCGCAGCATTTGCCACTATAGCGGACTCCCACTGGAAGCCCATTTCGTCACCGACAGCGTGGTGTCGCAGGAGCAGAAGTAATGGCTACGGAATTGAATGACCAGGATGAGGTGAGACCCACTAACCGCATCGGGCTCTCCGTGATGGATTATCGCGGGGCCCGGACTACGCTTTGCGCGGGTTGCGGACATAACGCGATCTCAGAGCGCATTGTCGAAGCGTTTTACGAAATGGGCATCCAGCCGGAGCACGTTGCCAAACTGAGCGGCATCGGTTGCTCGTCGAAGAGCCCGGCGTATTTTATGAGCCGGGCGCACAGCTTCAACGCGGTGCACGGGCGCATGCCGGCGATTGCGACTGGAGCAGCGGTGGCCAATCACAAGATGCTCTACCTCGGAGTGAGCGGGGATGGCGATACGGCCTCGATTGGAATGGGGCAGTTCGCCCATCTGATGCGCCGCAATCTTTCGATGATCTACATCATCGAAGACAACGGAGTGTACGGGCTGACCAAGGGGCAGTTCTCGGCGACTGCCGATTTTGGCTCGAAGCTGAAGACCGGCGTGGTCAACGAATTACCGGCGGTGGATACTTGCGCTTTGGCGATTGAGCTGGGTGCGACCTTTGTGGCGCGCGGTTTCTCCGGCGATAAGAAGCAGCTACAGGCGCTGCTGAAGGCTGCGATTGCCCACAATGGAACGGTACTGCTGGACGTGATATCGCCGTGCGTAACCTTCAACGATCACGAGGGTTCGACCAAGAGCTACAAGTTCATTAGAGACCACGAAGAGCCGCTGCATGACATTAACTTCGTGCCTGCATTCGAAGAGATCGATGTGGAATACGAAGCCGGAAGCGGGGTCGGTATCACGCTGCACGATGGCTCGAAGATGCGACTGACCAAGCTGGAAGAAGACTTCAATCCGACCGACCGCATTCGGGCACTGACGCGGCTGGCCGAGGCTCGGGAGAATAATGAAGTGCTCACCGGATTGTTCTATCTGAATCCGGGGCAGCCAAGCTTTACCGATATGCTGAACCTGGTGGACCAGCCAATCGGGACGCTGCCGGCGGAGATCGTACGGCCCTCGAAGAGCGTGTTCGAGGGGATTATGAAAGATTTTCAGTAAGGCGTTAGGTTGGACGGAGTGGGCGCGGAGAGAATCCGCGCCTTTTTTGATGCGAGCCAGTTGACCTCTATAATCGTTTTTGCAATCAGCACTCAGCGGTAAATTGACGGAGTCTTTGTGGCCTATAACGATCTACGTGAATGGATAGCGGCGCTCGATAAAGCCGGCGAACTCAAGCGCATTAGAGCGGAAGTCGATCCGGTACTGGAAGTAACGGAAATTACCGACCGTGTCTCCAAATGGGGCGCCCGCAATGGACGCGGGCCTGGTGGTCCGGCGCTGCTGTTTGAAAATGTGAAGGGACACCCCGGGCACAAGATTTTTATTAACCAATTCGGCTCCGAGCGGCGCATGAATCTTGCGCTGGGCTCCGACTCGCTCGATGAGATTGCCGAGCGGATTCACCAGATGATGGACGTGAAGACGCCGCAGGGGCTGCTGGAAAAGCTCAAGATGCTGCCGAAGCTCGCGGAGTTGGGAAATCTGTTTCCCAAGCGAGTTTCGACCGGGCCATGCAAGGAAGTAATCAAGCGCGATAATTTTTCACTGCTCGATTTTCCAATCCTGCAGTGCTGGCCGCAGGATGGGGGGAAATTTATCACCCTGCCTTGCGTGATGACGCGTGACCCGCGCACGGGAAAGCGCAATATCGGGATGTATCGCATGCACGTCTACGACGCGACCAGCACGGGGATGCACTGGCAGCGGCACAAGAACGCCGCCGAACATCAGCGCGAGTTGATGCGCGCGGCAGTGGCGAATGGGCCGACGCTGGGGCGGAGCTCCTCGGTGGACATTATGGCGCGCAGCGGCGGCGGCAGCATTGCCGTACAAGGGAAGCCAGTGAGTGGGCGAATGGAAGTTGCGGTAGCGATTGGCACCGATCCGGCGCTGACGTTTGCAGCAGTTATCCCCGCGCCGCCGGACATTGAGGAGTACATGATCGCCGGATTCCTGCGCGGCAAGCCGGTTGAAGTGGTGAAGTGCGAGACGGTCGATCTGGAAGTTCCGGCGAGTGCGGAAATCGTGCTCGAAGGATATATCGACATTGGTGAAATGAAGGTGGAGGGTCCGTTCGGCGATCACACGGGTTTCTATTCTCTGGAAGACCTGTTTCCGGTGTTTCACGTGCAGTGCGTCACCCATCGCAAGAATCCGATCTATGCGGCGACGGTGGTGGGTAAGCCTCCGCAAGAAGACGCGTGGATGACACTGGCGATCTCGCGGATTTTCCTTCCCGCGGCCAAGATGATGATTCCGGAGCTGGTGGATTTCCATCTGCCGCCGGAGGGCGTGGCGCACAACCTGATGATTCTCTCGATTCGCAAATCGTACCCGGGGCAGGCGCGCAAGGTGATGAATGCGATCTGGTCGATGGGGCAGGCGATGTTCACCAAATGCATTGTGGTGGTGGATGAAGATTGCGACGTGAAGGATCTGCGCGAAGTTACCTTGCGCACCCTCAACAACATTGATCCCGAGCGCGATATTCAGTTCACGCTGGGGCCGGTCGATACGCTGGACCACGCTTCGCGCCTGCCGAACTTCGGCAGCAAGATGGGGATTGACGCGACGCGCAAGTGGTCGACCGAAGGCTTCGACCGCCCATGGCCGGATGCGGTTGAGATGTCGAGCGAGGTAAAGGACCGCATCACCCGGCGCTGGAAAGAATTCGGACTGGAGTAGAACTTGGAATTCGGAGAATGTGTGCCCCGCAAAGAGGTGCACTTTTTGCGTGCAAAATTAATCTTGAGCCAGTTTGTTGCGGAGGATGCGGCGGTAGCCGCCGAGGATGCCGGGAATGCGCGCCCAAGCCGTCCGATTCAGCCATGAGATGCGCTGGAGAGGGGGGATCGCGGTTTTGCGTAGATCGTCGAACCATGCACGGGCGTGCGGCAGCAGCAGACGCCCGCCGATATCCCAGGGCTTCGGATTCCCGACAAAGTGGAAGACTCCTTTGGCCGGAATTGCCTCCGGAGCCGTCGTTCCAAGCACCGGGACGTTGTACTGAGGGTCGAGTCGAAGGCAATTCTCGGCAAAGAGCGCATTCAATATGGATTGGTCGTGGCTGATCAGCTCCGTGCTGTATTTCCGGCCGAAGGCAAAGGTTCTTGCAGAACAATCCTGACGGCGCCACTCCGGCAAGTTGAAGAGCATGACCCCTGCGTTGAAGGCCGGAGCCTCGGCGACTCGTCCGATCGAAACGTGAAAGGTTCCATCCAGGGCGGAAGAAACGGTTCCACTCACCACAAATCCAGTGGCTTTCGACCCCATCTCCAACTCGAACAGGGGCGAAACATCCAGCTCAATTCGCATATCGGCGTCGAGGTAGAGGAGACGTTCCTCTTGGACAAGTTCGGGCAGGAGCAGCCTGTAATACGTGCTGAAGTTGCCGTGGAGCGGGCGAAATCCACGGAAGATGCCGGTATCCTGCGTCTCCAGCATCTTCATTGTGTAAGCGCGTCCGGTGGCATTCAGAGTGCGGCGTAATCGGGCGATGGCGGCCTGAGAAAAGCCGGTCAACAGAAAGTAGAAGCGCGCCGCATAGTCCGCGTGAAGGTTGCGCAGCAGGGAGGATGCGGCCACGTGCAGGGGCGCTTCCATATACTGGTCGGCGCAGAAAGCAACCGCCGCGATACGCTCTGCCGCGGGTATCGTGGACACGCATTCATCTCCGGAGGTGGGGTTTTCTGAGTTCAAGGCTACCACATGCGCCGGGCGTCAGGCAGCCATTCCCCCGGCGGGACGGGAGCCACCTTCGGATGTGCACCTATGGCCCGGGATGGCCGTCGGCGGACGCATTCGAGAGGGAAAATTGGATTCGTTCGGAGATTGGCGGGTGCGAATAGCTCCAGAAGACGAGTAAGCGCGATGGGTTCGGATAGGAATAGGACTTCTCGCCGAGCACCTGGAAGGCTTGGGCGGCAACCTGGCCAGCATCTTTCGTGATCGGGCGCGTCACCGACAATCCGTACACATCGGCAGCGTGCTCCTCCCATCGGCTGAAGGCGTTGCCCAGCGGTTCACCCAAGAATGAAAGGACAGAGGCCAGCAGCATCAGCAGGGGAAGCGAAGACCAGTCACCCATGGAGCGGATCTGCCAAGCGGCGCCGTAGCGGGCGAGCGCGGCTTGAGCGATGCGCTGGATGAGCCAGAGTCCGGCAAACAGCAGGAGGGCTCCGAAAGCAAGGCCCAGGTAAATGTGATGGAGAACGTAGTGTCCCATCTCATGGCCGAAGACGAACAAGGTTTGCGGCAGAGTGAGGTCGCGGGCAGTGGTGTCCCATACAACAATGCGCTTGGTGGCACCGAATCCGGTTACATAAGCGTTGTAGGTCGTCAGTTTGTCGCTGGCGTGCATCAGGAAGATGCGTGATTCGGGGATCTCCAATCCTGCTGAATGGGCAAGGCTTTGGAGCTGCGCCGTGAGCTCGGGATTGGTCTTCGCCAAGGGTTCGAAGCGGTTAAACAGCGGGTCAATGATTACCGGTGCGGCGAAGACCACGGCAGCCATGATGGGCAAGGTGAGCAGCCAGGTGTAGAACCACCAGCGCCCGGGGGAACGGCGAATGACGGTGTATAGCCCCCACAAAGTGAGGGTGGCAAAGATCAGGGTTAGCAACTCGGCCTTGGCCCAATCCAATAGCCAGGAGCCCCAACCTTGCACGCTCAGTCCATAGGCCAGGGAGGTGTGGTGGCCGTAGATTTCGAGCGGCAACTCAACAAACGCGATAGTGAGGAGCAGCACAGGAACAAAGATCAGCGCCTGCCCAAATCGTTTCCTGGAAATGGACTCGGCGACGCGTTGCACCTTGGGGCCGAAGCGCACGGCGACCAGCGCCACGAGCACGGCTAAGCCGAAGATGGTGGAGGCCAGCGAGAGGACAACGTTGGTCCGGTGCAATCCTTCGGACTGGCGAAGCTGCTCTGGAGTGAGCGTGTAGGCGGTGATGGTGCGCTGAGCGACGGCTTCTCCGGGGGAGATTCTGGCGGCGGGGCTGGCGGTGGTCGGCATGGGTCCTCTGGAAAACGAATTGCTGAAGTCGCGTACGGATGCCGGAAGCGTTTGCGCTCTCGGCATTTTCTCACTTGTCCAACCGCAGTACACGGGCAATCATGGCCTCGAAGAGTCTCCAAGGCAACAGGGTGCGCAGCACGACGGTGGCCTTGGCGTCCGGGCCGACGGGGTAGCGAAGCCGGGGATGGGGGGCGTCGGCGAGATGTGCGATAAGGCGGGCGACCTCGCCAGCATCACGGCGTTGCAGCTTTTTTTCCACATAAGCACGGAACATCTTCGTACGTTCGTAGTTGGGAGAGGCGGGATCGAATGCGGCGGCGGCAGCATTGTCCTTGCGATACCAGATTCCGGTCTCAAACGAGCCAGGTTCGATGAGAATGCAGTCGATTCCCAATGGCTTCATCTCCATGCGCAGGGATTCGGTGTAGCCCTCCAGTGCAAATTTAGCGGACGAGTAGGAGCTCATTGCCGGGGAGGAGCTGCGGCCAGAGATGGAGGAGAGCATCAGGATTCGGCCCGCGCCCCGCCTCCGCATCACCGGGAGCACAGCTTTGGTCAGCGACACGGTGCCGAAGAAGTTAGTTTCAAACTGGCGTCGCAATTCCTCGAGCGTAACATCCTCGGCAAAGCCCGCCAGGGCAAAGCCAGCATTGTTGACCAGCAGATCGATGCGGCCATAATCGGCGACGGTTTTGGCGACGAAGGGCTCGTGCGATTCCGGGACAGCAACGTCGAGAGTACGCACACTGACCCGCTCGGTGAGACCGGCTGATGCGAGCGCCTCGTCCAACCGAGCGCGACGGGCAAGGTCGCGCATGGTGGCAACTACGAAGTAGTCCCGGCGAGCCAGTTCGATTGTGCTGAGCAGTCCAAATCCGCTGGAGCAGCCGGTGATTACCGCTAAATGTTGATTCATTCCCGTTCCCTGTGCGAAAGCGCATCACAACCCGCAATGCGCGCCATTCGAGTGGCTGGTTGCGCCACATACTACAACATGTTTGCCAAAGCAGCACTGCAGGGGAGAGCATAAGTTGTTTGGGTTATTGATGTTGACTCTTTAAGGAAGTGATTCATACAGATGGCGACAGGGCAAAAGAACACTCCAACTGAAATTGCAGCAGCCAAGGGCAAGCTTGGAATATTGATCGTCGGACTAGGGGCGGTAGCAACTACATTTGTGGCCGGCGTAGAGGCCGTACGAAAAGGCATTGCGGCTCCGATCGGTTCGTTGACACAGATGGGGACCATTCGTCTCGGCAAGCGCACAGATGGACGTTCACCCTTGATTAGGGACTTTGTTCCTCTCGCTGATATCAACGACCTCGTGTTTGGCGGCTGGGACATTTTTACCGACAGCGCCTATGAAGCGGCGGCTAATGCCAAGGTTCTGGAAAAGGAGCTGCTGCTGCAGCTTAAGCCGTTTCTGGACACCATCAAGCCAATGCCGGCGGTCTTCGATCACAACTATGTGAAGCTGATCGACGGGCCGAACGTGAAAAAGGGCAAGAACAAGCTGGATCTGGCCGAGCAACTCCGCGCCGACATTCGCAACTTCAAGAAGGAGAACCAGTGCGATCGGCTCGTTATGATCTGGTGCGCCTCGACCGAAAGCTTCCAGAAGGCGAGCGAGGTTCATGCGTCGGTGGCAGCTTTTGAAAAGGGCATGGTGGAGAACGATGCGAACATCTCGCCGTCGCAGATTTATGCGTACGCGGCATTGCAGGAGAGCGTGCCTTTTGCGAACGGCGCCCCGAACCTCTCGGTCGATCTGCCGGTGATGCAGGAGCTTTCGAAGAAGAACAATGCGCCGATTGCGGGTAAGGATTTCAAGACCGGCCAGACCCTGATGAAGACCATTCTGGCTCCCGGTTTCAAGGCTCGCATGCTGGGAGTAAACGGCTGGTTCTCGACCAACATCCTAGGCAATCGCGACGGTGAGGTGCTGGAAGATCCGGGCTCATTCAAGACCAAGGAAGAATCCAAGCTCAGCGTGCTCGACGAGATCCTCCAGCCGAAGCTGTATCCCGAACTCTACGGGAACATCTTCCACAAGGTCCGGATCAACTACTATCCGCCACGCGGGGACAATAAAGAGGGCTGGGACAACATCGACATCTTTGGCTGGCTGGGCTATCCGATGCAGATCAAGGTCGATTTTCTCTGCCGCGACTCGATTCTGGCGGCACCGCTGGCCCTGGATATCGTCCTGTTTCTCGACATGGCAGCGCGTTCCACTCAGTTGAAGGGAATTGGCATTCAGGAGTGGATGAGCTTCTACTTCAAGTCTCCGATGACCGCTCCGGGACTCTATCCCGAACACGATCTGTTCATCCAGATGATAAAGATGAAGAACACCCTGCGCTACCTCAAGGGAGAAGAGTTGATCACCCACCTCGGACTCGAGTATTACGACTGAGTTCTGCAGGTTTTTGCAGAGAGGCAGGAGCTTTGGCTCCTGCCTTTTCATTGTGGTGGACAAACAGCGGCGGCTATGAATTATTTTGGTACCGGACCTTAAGTAACACGCATCGTAGTACAGATGAAACGGCTGGGGTTGTATTCGGGGATCGCGGTATTAATGCTGGCCTCTGGACTGTGGGCCGAAACCCAAGGAACCTTCCGTGGCGAAGTGGTGCGTGCGCCACGGGGAGAGCGGTCGGCTAACCTGCTCTACCTGATGGGGCGGGACGGCAATGTACGCCGCGTGATCGTGGCTCAAGCCGCCATCGTTTATGATTCTGCCGTGCCCACCGGAGACCGCGTTCAGGCGGCGCGTCAGGCCCTGGTTCCCGGCACGGAAGTGCGCGTCACTGCCTTGGTGGACGCGACCAGCGGCGAGTGGACCGCCTCACGAGTAGAGGTGATAGCGCACCACGCAGCCGAATTCGAGGACGACTACGGCGAGGATGGACGCGGTGGACCGGACGAAGTCACGTCTCCCAGTGTGACTGCCGTCGCGTCGCGCACGATCTAGCCACGGGACGATTCAGCCACGCAACTGGGACGGCTGAGCGCTAGTCTCTGAGGCGAGACGATAGGCGCGATTCAACACCTCGACGGGGTGGAGCACCGGATAAGAGAGCTCCTGGTTGAACTGAATCCGGCAGCTCAGACAGTCGGTTACCAGCGTCTCGGGGTTTATGGCTTGGATCTTCTCCATCAGGCGGCTTCCCATCGCCAGGGAGATTGCGTGGAACTCCTTTTTGAAGCCCATGATGCCGGAAATCCCGCAGCAGTCGAAGGCTCCTCCGACATTCTCCATGGAAATCCCAGGCACTAAGCTGAGCAGCTCCGCCCACGGTTGGCCCATGCTCTGCTCCTTCAGATGACAGGGCGCGTAATACGCCATTCGATCGCCCACCGGGCCTAGAGAGCGATTGAACTTTCCGAGGCGATCCAGCTCCCTGAGGTACTCTCCGACGTCGTAGCTATGGCTGGCAATCTTGATCCGGGTTCGCCCGTCGATGGCCGCAAAGTAACCCTCGTCGTGAAGCAAGCCACGGATAATCAGCTTCACTGGCAGGGGCGGTTTGCTGCGGCGCGGCGAGGCGGGCGTGGCACATCCTTGCGGATTGGCTTCCTCCTGGAGAATGCGTTCCAATACTTTGTTCTGATCGCCTCCGGCTTCGGCCATCATTGTTTTCAGGACCTCGCGGTATTCTTTTGATAGATAAGCGCCTTCGCTTAACACTCCCTTCAGCATGTAGCCGCACGTCGGACAGGAACAGACGATGTCGTAGCCGTCATCGACCGCGTCTTCGAGTTGCCGCAGATTGTAGTTGGCGAGGTCGAAGGTGAAGGGGCGGTCACCTTCCAACAGACTCGGCATGCCACAGCATTTTTGCTCGGGGAAATAGACGGTAACGCCGTTTCGCTCCAAGACTTCGACCGTGGCCTTGGCTACCTCGGGAAAGAGGTAACGGGCAGTGCATCCTGCGAAGTAAGCAACCTTGGGACCGGACGTTTCCCGCTTTAGATGAAGATTACGCTTCCTTGCCCATGCATCGAAGCTCTGCGGCGGTAACTTCGGGAGCTTCCTTTTGGGATGAATCCCCGCCAGTTGCTTTGCCAGGTTTGCGATAGGCTTGATTTCTGAGAGCAGGTTGGTCAGCCTTGGATATGCCCCGCAAATCTTTCCGACGCGCTCGACGTCCTCGAGCACGCGAATCTCCGGCTTTAGACCGTCCCGGACGATAAACGCATCCTTGGCCTCCCGGATATCGGCGCGAACCGTGAAACAAGTACACAATCCGCACATATTGCAGAGATCTATCAACTTTCGCAGTTCGTCGGAGGTGATCTTCTTGTCTTTTTCATTCTCGCGGTCGTAGAGCTGGAACAATCTGGGGAAAAACAGGCACGGGGTGTCCTCCATCGATCTTCTGCACTCATCGCAATTGGTACACAACTCAATTACTTTGCGGGCCAGGTCTTCCGGTTCACTGCTGGGCATATAGATCCTTCTTTGGTTTTCGCTTGCTTGAACACTAAAGCGTCCGCTTGCTGTTTTCAACGAACTCTTGCAGCCACGCCGAGATCTCGTCGCGCACCCGAGCGAAAGCCTCCAGCTGTTGATCTGAAGGTACGCGCGCCGGGTCGTCAAAGCTGTGATGAACGGCCTTGCCGCCAGGAAAGAACGGGCAGGCTTCCCGGGCGTTGTCGCACACGGTTATCACATAATCGAACTGCTGACCGGCAAAGTCATCCACTGACTTCGATCGGTGTTGAGAAATGTCGATTCCTATCTCGCGCATCACAATGATGGCGTTCGAGTTCAGGCCGACCGGCCTGGTTCCTGCGCTGAACACCTCGAAACGGTCGCCCGCAATGCTGCGCAGTAGCCCTTCCGCCATTTGGCTACGCGCCGAGTTCCCTGTACAAAGAATCAGAACCCGTTGTTTGTTCATTGAGCGCTCTTTCCATACTCATCAGCGATCGCCACTACAGGTTGAACGGGTACCGCTTCATCAAAAAAGTAGCGGCGCTGGAAGAATAATGCAACGTTGACCAGCGCGATCATCACGGGAACCTCGACCAAGGGGCCGATGACGGCGGCAAATGCGGCCCCGGAGTTGATACCAAAGACGGCGACGGCGACAGCAATGGCCAACTCAAAGTTGTTCGACGCGGCGGTGAAGGAGAGCGTGGCGGTCTTGGCATAGTCTGCGCCGAGCTTCTTCCCCATATAAAACGACACCAGGAACATCACGACGAAATAAATCAGCAGCGGAACGGCAATTCGGACTACATCCAGCGGCAGGCGGACGATGTAGCCGCCCTTCAGCGAGAACATGACAAAAATCGTGAACAACAGAGCAATCAGAGTCAGGGGGCTGACGCGCGGAACGAAGTTATGGTCGTACCACTGGCGGCCCCGAGCCCGAACCAGCACAGTACGGGTCAAAAATCCTGCCAGGAACGGAATACCCAGATAAATAAAGACACTCTTGGCAATTTCGCCGATGGATACGTCTACAACTGCACTGTGCAGCCCTAGTTTGGCGGGCAGGACGGTGATGAATACCCATGCGTATATGGAAAAAAAGAACACTTGAAACAAGGAGTTAAACGCCACCAAACCAGCGGCATACTCGGTGTCTCCCTTGGCCAGTTCGTTCCATACGATGACCATGGCGATGCAACGGGCCAAACCGATCATGATCAACCCAGCCATGTATTCGGGATAGCCGCGTAGGAAGACAACGGCCAGCACGAACATCAGGATGGGACCGACAACCCAGTTCTGTACCAGGGAAAGGGCGAGCACGCGCTTGTTACGAAAAACTTCGTGCAACTCCTCGTACTTTACCTTGGTGAACGGAGGGTACATCATCACGATCAGTCCGGCGGCGATAGGGATGGACGTGGTACCCACACTAAATCGGTTGAGGAATGGGACAATTCCTGGATACAGCCAACCGGCAATGACGCCGATGGCCATTGCGGCAAAGATCCAGGCGGTGAGGTAACGGTCAAGAAAACTCAGACGTGAAGAGACCTTGCTCATTGCCCACTAGTTCCTTTCTGCAATTTCTGGCCGCGCGCCAGCGCCGAGTAGGGCTTCCATTCGCTGACGGTGCAGGATCCGGTTTCGATGGCTTTCTTAAGTTTGCGTAAGTCCGCGATAAGGACTTCTGATCGCTGGAAAACGCTTCGCAAAAGTGCAAATAACAGTTTGTGAACTTCCTCATCGGGCTGTGCCAGACGGTAATAGATTCGCGTTCCTTCACGCCGGTCGAGGATGAGGCCGGCATTCTTGAGGTAGGTGAGGTGTCGCGAAGTGTTTGGCTGCGAAGTTTCCAGTACGTAATGGATGTCGCAGACGCAGAGTTCGCCATGCAGGAGAAGATTCAGTATCCGTAACCGGCTCTGATCAGCCAATCCCTTAAAGTAATGTTCCAGCTCTCTCACGTGTGGCCTCTATTCCTTAATTGGGAAATGCATTTTCGGCGCCTGTTTCGAAGCTCTGGCCGAAGCCGACTGCGGTTGGGCACGGCGGACCGGGGGCTGTACCCTTTTAGTTATATGGCATCATACCACTATACGTCCATAAGCATATACGAGTATAGCAGGCAGTTCGGTGAGCTGAATCACATTGCAAGCTCTTTATTGACACCGCGAAAGGGAGATAGCAGTGACCGGAGAGAGGCCGGAATACAGGGGTTTGAAGTATTGGAGAGTGCAAGTCGCGATGAGTTCGGGACTGGGGTCGTGTTCCCATTTGGCCGGGTGGGCGGAATTTGAAAAGCCGCACGGCTGTTTTTAACGGCTAGCGGACGTGGGATTTCATGATGTAGACAAAAGATATACCCGTCAAAAAAGATTTGGAAACAGAGCTGCCCGATGTATGATGCCTTGCCCACTCCTGAGGCTCCAGAAAGAAAGACTGTAACCAGACGAAAAACTGTGAATTGGATGAAAGGAAATAAAATGAACAAAAATCACCGACGGGCTGCACAGTTAGTGGTACTCGTTCTACTCCTCGCGGCTTTCGCATTTGCACAGACTCCCGTGCCGGCAACTGCTAGTGGCACCACTGACCTGCTGGAGGTCCTTCGCGCGAAGGGCATTCTTACTCAGCAAGAATATGATGCGTTGAAGCAGCGCGTTATGGCTCCGACCCCGGCCGCTGAAGCAGCGATGCCGATGCCGGCACCGCAAACCCACACGCCGTTTATCACCATGATGGACACCGGCATTGGAATGCACATCGGAGAAGTTGATTTGAAGTTCTCCGGCGAACTGAATGCGTTCTATGTACACGACCGGCCCAACAGCAATCCTGATGTAGCGGCAGGCGGTTTGGTGAGTAACAATGGCGTGGGCGGGGAACTCGGTGTAGTTCCCAACTCGTCCGTCCGCGAGGGCTTGCTCCCTTCGGACTTCAACATTACTTTATCGACCAGACAGAAGGGGCTCGACATTTTGGTTGATTTCGGTTTCTATCCCGGCATCAACAGTGTGGCGCAGGGCGGCCTGGGTTTCTACGTAAACAATGGCCAGCCGACGGCTTTTGCCACCAGTGGCATTGATATGCGCCAACAGTACGCCACGATTGGCAACAAACATTTCGGCACCTTCAAATTCGGTCGTGATATCGGCTTGTTCGCGCAGGAAGCAATCCTGAACGACTTCACCATTTTGGCTGTGGGTACGACGAACGGCAACGTAGCGCCGGGCAGCGTCTCGCTGGGCCGAATTGGTCTCGGCTATATCTATACTGACTTTCAACCACAGATCACCTATTCAACGCCTTCTATGGGCGGATTCACGGCAGCCTTTGGAGTCTTCCAGCCGCTCACCGAAATTGGTGGCGGGCTTTCGGGTCATAGCCAGCCCGCGTTCCAGGCTAAGTTGGCCTACGCGATGCCTGGAAAGGGGCCTGTGAAGACTAACTTCTGGCTCAATGGAGTCACCCAGGACCTGCAAGCCGGCAACGCTGCGGAAGCTGCTGCGGTCGGCTTTAAGGTAGGGCAGAGCGTTCGGGAGGCGGCTTTCGATGGTGGCGCAAAGGTCACATTCGGCGGCGCGTCAGTTGTGGCTTACGGTTACAATGGCCGCGCAATCGGGACAGAAGCTCAGTTGCTTCTCGGTATGGATGCTGTCGGGCACCCGCGCATGTCCCGTGGCGGTTATCTCCAGGGTACTTATACCTTTGACAAGAAGTTGACTTTGGGTGGAAGCTGGGGCATCAGCCATCTCAGCCTGACTCCCCACGATGAACTTGTAGGCGCGACCAACCTTCTGCGGAGCAACTGGTCGGACGTCGCGCAGGTCCGTTATGCACTGACCAAATGGGCTACCCCGATCGCAGAGTACACTCATACTGTCAGCACGGCTCATGACACCGGCCACCTGGGCGGCACTCCGAAAGCCACCGAAGACTCGATTGCACTGGGCACCATTTTCTTCTTCTAAACCGCTCGGAAGTTGACGCATTCCGTGAAGGATCACCGGCAAGCTAGAGCTGGCTCCTTCACGGGGTGCGCGTTTTCAGGCAGTCTGGGAAGAAAATAATCGAGCTTTTGGAGGGGAAGACTCAAAGCAAGGACGCCCTGGCCGAACTGGTGGCAATGCACGGAGCGCTAAGTCTTTGACAGAGATCTGGGAACCGTACGAAGTGCGGGAGCAGATCATGAAATTGGTCCGGCGATGGTCAGAGGCGACTCAGATCAGCGCCGGATGCTTAATGAAGTGGATTGCGTTATCTTAAATAATTGGTACGGTGTGTAGTAGTCCGTCACCAACATTGCCCTTGCTTGTCGCTTGTTTGCAAGGTGTTGACGTTGCGGATTTGGATTGCCGCACGGCGCTAGGCAAGACCGCGCTCTGTGGCAATCGATTGTTCTTCCGCGGCCAAACGGCGAAGCTGTTCGCTCCATTCTTGATTTCTGCCGGGCAGCTCCCCGAGGGTCGCGACGTCCAATAGAAACCCTTTGTATCGCCGTAATGCAAGCGCATGGGCTTCGGAATAGTCGGCACAGCAATCGGAGACGATGGCCGCCAGGAACCCGACCTGGGCTGCCGAGGTCGCGGTGAAAACCACGCAAACCGATGTAACCAAACCAGCAACGAGCAAGAATCGCTTGCCCTTCGAGTGTAGATACGGGAGTAACTCGAGATGGTGAAAGCCATTCTGCGTCTGCTTCTCGAGAACTTTTTCACCAGGTTGCTCGACGGCAAAATCCAGTACCCCTGCGCCTTTGGTGCCCCGGACACAAGGCGACCTTCCACGCAGCAGATAACGGGGTAGCCAATCGGTTTTGTCTGGACTGAATACTTCCCGTAGATGAATGACTTCAATGCCGGATTGGCGGCAGAACTGAAGCAACTCTGTTGTGTTTTGTTGAAAATGCGGGAAATCGGTTTGTAGCTGGTCCGTCCAGAAGTCCTGTTGCACATCCACGAGTAAGAGAGCGAAGGACTGCCAATTCTGCTCAGGCATGTTGCTGCGCTTCGATCCGCAATCTGGTTCCAAGCTTCCCCCTAGTGGGCCACAGGCCCGACAATGGCGGCTCCGCCATACGTTAAAGATACAACAGCAACCCTAGATGAAAGCGGCATGAGCGCTATCACGAATATAGGTGATGAGGGTCACGGAGTCCATGTGAATTTGGAGATATAGGTTATGTTTGCGTTGGTCAGGGAGTGGGGCGAACGGCACGACGGTGTCGATCATGCAACTAGAGATCCGCTTGAACCCTAGCTCTCAGCCGAAGGCATTGGAGCCTGAGTAATGTCTTCTTCTTTAGTCTGTTCCACTCTGCTCGACAGCCTAAGGACTACACTGGAAACGCTGCAACCTCCCGAACTGGAAAGGAGACTTGATGTCGGTGTTACCAGTACAGGTAAATCCCTTGCCTGAATGTCACCCCAGTGAGATCCCTGATTCGTCGCGCTTGCGTTTACTTCGGCTTTCTATTACGAGTCTATGCAATTTTCGCTGCCGTTACTGTATGCCCGTAAAGGGGGTACGGAAGGTGGCGCACGATGATCTTCTACCCTTGGAAGGCTTGGTAGGACTGGTCCAGTGGTTATCTACAAATAGCGGGATCAATCGGGTGAGAATCACCGGCGGGGAACCTCTGGTGCGTCCGGGTATCGAGCATCTGATCGAGGCGTTGTCAGCAATCCCGGAAATGAAAGAAGTGTCGTTGACCACGAACGCTTCATTACTGCCTCAAATGGTTCAGGGACTGAAGAGCGCGGGGCTCAATCGCGTTAATATCTCCATCGACTCTCTGGACGAAGAACGATTCGCGGACGTAACCCGCGGAGGAAGTCTCAAGAGCACATTGGATGGTATCGAGGCCGCACAAAAAGCAGGACTGACGCCCATCAAGCTTAACGCCGTGTTGCGGCGCTCCGCATGGAAACAGGATGTGCCTCGCCTGTTGGATTTTGCCGCCAGCACTGGTTTTGAGATTCGCTTTATTGAATTGATGCGTACCGGAACGGAGCGCGCCTGGTGCGAATCCGAATATATCTCTGTGGATGAGGTCTGCAACGGGTTGGACGCCGAGGTTCTTCCAGCGGAGCAGCAGACCGGGAGCCCCGCGCGAAGGACATTGGTAAATTGGCGCGGAACTCTACTGACAGTGGGCTGGATCACGCCTCGCTCTCATCCTTTTTGTCAGCATTGCGAGCGCTTGCGGATGGACGCGCGAGGCCTGATTCGCCGCTGTCTGATGGATGCAACGACGCTGGATTTGCCCCGTGTGTTGGGGACGATGGACGATCTGGCCGCGCGGCAGGAGTTCCGAGCCTATATTGCCGGAAAAGTTCCGCCGCAAACCATGGATAGCCAGTTTGCAATGAGCCAGATCGGAGGATAAGGATGGGCGAGTTGACACACCTGGACAGCCAGGGTCTGCCTCGCATGGTGGACGTTAGTACAAAGGCAGAAACCATGCGTGAGGCTGAGGCCGAAGCTGTGCTTTGGGTAGGTAAAGAAGTCATGGGTCATATTCGCGATGGCCGTACACCGAAGGGCAACATCTTTGAGACGGCACGGATTGCTGGAGTTATGGGGGCAAAACGCACCTCTGACCTGATTCCACTCTGTCATCCGCTGATGCTCACGCATGCCTCTGTGGATATGGAACTATTGGATGATCGGATCGTGATCCGGACTGTGGTCAGGACTCGGGGCTCGACCGGAGTTGAGATGGAAGCGCTCACGGCTGCTTCGGTTGCCGGGCTGACCTTGTATGACATGCTGAAGGCGCTGTCGAAAGAAATGCGATTGGATGGACTCCGGCTGCTCGCGAAATCCGGTGGACGTAGCGGTGAATACCGTGCGGAGCCCTACTGTGGTTGACGGGAAGTTGTTGCACGTTTGTATTTCAGCAAAGAAGGGGATTGCCAAGCATGAAGTTCCCCTCGCCCGCATTACGGTTGCGCATGGCTTGGAAGGCGATGCGCACGCTGGAGAATGGCATCGGCAGGTGAGTCTGCTGGCGCATGCGGATATTGAGGCAATGCGCGCGAAGGGCTTAGTGCTGGAACCGGGCGCATTCGGCGAAAACCTTGTCATAGATGGACTCCAGATAGACGAACTGGGTGTTGGCTCGCGCCTTAGGATCGGACCGGTACTACTGGAATTAACCCAGATTGGGAAAGTC
Source organism: uncultured Acidobacteriaceae bacterium (assembly GCA_964563875.1). Taxonomy (GTDB): domain Bacteria; phylum Acidobacteriota; class Terriglobia; order Terriglobales; family Acidobacteriaceae; genus TOLSYN. The sequence continues at coordinate 1,626 of CAZLZA010000002.1, read as the reverse complement.
TGCCACACGCGTTGCGCAATTTATTACGCCACTGGCGACTGCATCATGCCGCGCACTGGGCTTTTTGCACGGGTAGTGGAAGGCGGAGAACTGGTGCCCGGCGCTTCCCTCGAAGTCGTGCACAGGGTTGCTCGATCGGTGATTCAGGCCGCGGTCATCACGATCTCGGAAAGTAGCGCGGCATTTTATACGGCCGCGCCCGCGCTTTCCGAACTCCTGCGTGAAGGGCTTCAGGCGCGCATAGCGTGGACACAGACGATACCGGGCGAGGCCGAGCTGATTTCAGCGGCTTTGAAAGAACTCTGTGATCGTCGGGTAGATTTGGTAATAACCATCGGCAGTGCGGGGATCTCGGCGCGGGACGTAGCTCCGGAGGCCACTCGAAACGTGATCGACCGAGGGTTGGCAGAAATTGTTAAAGCCATACGTGCGGTTACGGTGGAAGAGGAATCGATCGAATTGCTAACCTCAGCAGTGGGCGGAGCGAGGCGCGAGACTTTGATTGTGAACTTGTCTGGAGGTCTGAATAGTGCGATGGAGAGCCTGAATGCTATCTTGCCTGCGCTTCCGGATGCAGTGAAGATGTTGCGCGGCGAAACAGCACATTCGGAGCGTGATCGTGATAAAGAACGGTTGATCACGCTTTAGAGCGGGGCAGCCTCCGAGTTGCAAAATGAGGTTTGTGGTCGGGCCAGTGTATTGCAAACGAGGAAGGAGGAAAACGCGGCATGACGAGTTTTGAATACGCCAGCAACGTGATTCTCCGCCAATCGGCTCTCTCGGGAGTGATACAGAAAGGCTTTTTGAGTTCTTGTAATCTTGTGCTCTGGAACCCTAGAAAATATTTGGTCACCGTCCGATTTCCATTTACACTGAGCGGTTTTTCTATGCTACACTCCGGGCGTTCTTCGAAAGTAAATCGAGTAAACGCTTTACACCAAGTGGTTCTGTGCTACACTTCCGAGCGTTCCCAAAGAAGCAACGTTCGGTTGTAGCCTCAGAAACCGCAAAAAAATAAAGCTGGATTAAAGTTGTTCTGTAGATCAGTTTCGTACTACAATCCCGCGGGCTGCCAATAAGTGGGCCGAGCTGGAAAGAAAGCGATAACGGTCAGCAGTGCAACTTTAAGACTTCGCAAAACGCAACAAACTAAAACAAAGGAGAAACACACCGTGGCATTAGCAGATCAGACTTATGGTTTTTTCATTCCTACAGTTACGTTGTTGGGCGTTGGAGCAGCGAAGGACGCTGGGACTCAGGCAAAGGCACTTGGAGCGACCAATCTTCTTATCGTTACGGATGCTGGGCTTGCGAAGCTCGGAGTTGCTGACAACATCAAGAAATTGATCACTGATGCCGGCCTGAAGGCTGTCATCTACTCGGGCGCAGAGCCGAATCCGACCGACAAGAACGTCCGTGACGGCGTGAAGGCCTACAAGGAAAACAAGTGCGACGGTATCGTCTCGCTTGGCGGCGGCAGCTCGCACGACTGCGGCAAGGGCATTGGCCTGATGATCGCCAACGGCGGCGACATCCGTGATTACGAAGGCGTCAACAAGTCCACGAAGCCGATGCCTCCGTTCCTGGCGATCAACACGACCGCTGGCACGGCGAGCGAAATGACCC
>CAZLZA010000001.1:0-160694 GCA_964563875.1 uncultured Acidobacteriaceae bacterium | reverse complement strand
CAGCGGGATGAATATTAATAGCTCATTGGTCAGCGTCGTGCTTCACGACTAACGGAAATCTAAGGAAGATCGACGCCCGAAGCAACACGCAGCCGCATTGGCGTAGATCCGGTTGTTCTTCTTCTTGGCTGCTAATAGCACGCAGCACCAAAGGTTGTGCCGCCTTCGCATGGGCAGCGTCCGTACGCAGATGCTTATAGTCCGACCGCTGAAAATCGTGGCCTCCATGGCCGCTGGCCATGATTAAGGCAGAGTCTCCAGCCGGCAGTCCAACCGCTGAACCGATCCCGATTTTCTTACAGACAGGGCCCACTCGCGTCCTTCACGCGGTAGCTGATCGCTTCTGGTGTACATCCAATCCGATGAAATGTGACGCGACAAAAAATGTGTATTTGTAGCCGGAGAGAAAGCCATCGGCGACACCCTAATGTGGGGCAAGAAAGGCCGGAGAACTCAAGCGTTTTGAGTTCTTCCCGAGACAAAGCCGCCCGGCCCGCACATGGCGAGCCTGCGAGTTCAATCGGTGCAGGTTTGTTTATAAGGCCGACTCAATCGGGAAGCCCCACGCCTCGAGAAGTGGCTCAGGAATGTATTTTGAGTTTTTGTTGCGACGCGCCCACTCGCGAAGACGAGTGGAGCGGATGTACTGGTCTGGTCGCAGTTTGAATTCGCGGACGACCCGCTCAAATTCAACAATGGTTGGAATCACTGGTCCAAGCGGTTCCGGCTTGCCCCAATTGGGATTGCCACGTCTCTTTGCCATCTACTGAGTCCTTCCTTGTGATCAAAAGTGAAGTTTTCAGGTGAATTTATTGATCTGCCCGCAGCCAACCCTGACGGGTTGCGGCAGTCTCGAATCTTACCGAACACAGAGATGTGTTTCTGTTCAATATTGCTCAGTGATCGAAAAGCGTTGAGCTGTTTGCATGATGCCGACCGACACGCAGTGGAAGCAGATTGGTCCAGCGCGGTTCCTCTCCCGTAGTCTCGGATATCGGCCGCTTGTGCCCGCGAGAGAATGCACAAAATGAAAGCGGGTTCTGAGCTCGTGGTTTTCGCTCAGATAATTGGCACTATGAGCAAAGTTGCTCAGATCAAGGGCGGTGGGGGCAATACCATACGCTAATTGAGCAATTCCCTTCCTGGACCCTGGAGGCGGCAGACATGAAGAATCCGCATGAGCGCGGGCCTGTGTTTTCACGAGATACCTCTGCGAAGTATCCGAGTGCGCCAGTGGGGAAACCACTTGATGGGAAGACCTTCGCAGATCTGATCGCAGGCCGCAGGTCGGAATTCTGGAAAGCTGATGAGACTACTCTTTGTACAGCGTTATGCATATGAAATGCGAGACGTGTTGAGGTAGGAGGACTGTATGCAAGTGTGGCCGGGAAAACGCTCCCCGCTGGGTGCAACCTGGGACGGACAGGGAGTGAACTTCGCGCTCTTTTCAGAAAACGCCAGCAAAGTGGAGCTATGCCTGTTTGCGGCACCAAAAGGAAATACGGAAACGGCCCGCATAACTGCCCTCGAACAGACCGGCAGAGTGTGGCATGTTTACCTGCCCGAAGTGCGCCCTGGGCAACTTTACGGCTACAGAGTGTATGGCCCTTACGAGCCGACACAAGGACATCGTTTCAACCCGGCCAAACTTCTGCTGGACCCCTATGCCAAGGCGATCGCTGGCGATTTTCTGTGGAGTGACGCACTTTTCGGCTATACCGTAGGTCACCCGGATGCTGATCTGTCTTGCGACGGCCGCGACAGCGCGGCGAGCCTGCCAAAGTGCATGGTTGTGGACGATCAGTTCGATTGGGAAGGAGACGAACGTCCTCGGACCGCCTGGAACAATACGATCATCTACGAGATGCACGTCAAGGGATTCACGGCAGCGCACCCCAAGGTACCCAAGGAGTTGCAGGGAAGCTATGCTGGCGTGGCATGCCCGGCGGCTATTGACTACCTTCATTCATTGGGGATCACAGCCGTAGAGTTGATGCCGGTGCAGTGTTTTGTGCAAGACAAGTATCTCGTGGATCGAGGATTGACGAACTATTGGGGATATAGTTCGATCGGCTTTTTCGCGCCGGAAGCAAGATATTCGAGCTCCAAACTCCCTGGGCGGGAGGTGGCCGAATTCAAGACCATGGTAAAGGCGCTCCACAGCGTTGGGATTGAAGTGATCTTGGACGTCGTCTATAACCACACCGCCGAAGGAAACCAGTTAGGTCCCACCTTTTGTCTGCGTGGGATTGATAACGCCAGCTACTATCAGTTGTCCCCGGAGAATCCGCGCTATTACCTCGATTACGCGGGTTGTGGCAACTCTCCTAATATGATGCACCCTCGCATGCTCCAACTCATCATGGACAGCCTGCGTTACTGGGTCAACGAGATGCACGTGGATGGGTTTCGGTTTGACTCGGCAACCACTCTGGCCCGGACGCCGCACGGAGTCGATCAGCTAGGAACGTTCCTCGACATCATCCAGCAGGACCCCGTCCTGTCGCGGGTGAAGCTTATCGCCGAGCCATGGGATTTGGGCCCAGGCGGATATCAGGTGGGACGCTTCCCGGTTCTTTGGGCGGAGTGGAACGGAAAGTATCGGGACACGGTCAGGCGATTCTGGAAAGGGGATAGCGTCCAGGCCGCTGACCTGGCCTACCGGCTTACCGGCAGCAGCGACCTATATGAGCTAAGCGGGCGGCGCCCCTTCGCCAGCATCAATTTCGTGACCGCTCACGATGGGTTCACCCTGCGCGACATGGTCAGTTACAACGGCAAGCACAATGAAGCCAACGGGGAGGAGAACCGTGATGGCATCAATGAAAATCTGAGTTGGAATTGCGGGGCAGAGGGACCCACGGACGACCCGTCCATTCTGGCTCTTCGGGCACGTCAACAACGAAACTTTCTGGCCACACTCCTTCTCTCAGTAGGAGTGCCGATGCTGCTGGCGGGCGATGAAATCGGACGGACACAAAAGGGAAACAACAATGCTTACTGCCAGGACAACGAAATTTCCTGGATCGACTGGGATTTGGATCAGCCTCGCCAGCAATTGCTTGAGTTCACCCGGTTCCTCGCCAAGTTGTTTAAGCAGCACCCTTCGCTGCGCCGCCGCAGGTTTTTTCACGGGCGGAAGTTACGATATGACAAAGTCAAGGATCTCAGTTGGTTCCGGCCTGATGGAAAAGAAATGACGGATGAGGATTGGCGTAATCCAGAGACTCGATGTATCGGCGAGCGCCTTGCGGGTGACGCTATTGAAGAAACTGACGAACACGGCGGCAGAATCGTTGACGACACTCTGCTGCTTCTGCTCAATGCTCATTACGAATCAGTCCCATTTGTTTTGCCGACCCACCGGCCGGAGCAGCGCTGGGAGTTGGTTTTGGACACTCAGGAATCCACCGGCAAACGGGAACCCTCGCCAGCGCTTGGAGACGATTCGTACGTGGTCGCACCCCGCTCTTTTGTGATGCTCCTCATCAAAGCGAGCGCCTGAGCTGTTTGGATGCTGTCCAGCATCTAACAGTGCTCCTCAGCCGATCATGAGCAGGCGAGGTCCATATGATGAAGTATTGGGGGGAGCGAAGAGCAGGTAGTTCGGGTAGCTCATGAAGACGTGAATCGCAGCTAAAAGCAAGGAGAAATGCAATGAAAGTAATGCATCGTGTTGTTCAAATGGTGGCGGCCGTCGCTCTGTTAGCGATCAGCATGCCTGTGCACGCATCCAAGATGGATGACCGCATCGAATCATCCGCCAGGAACTCGTATGTATTCAAGACCTACCTCCAGACCGATGATATTAAAATCCATTCGGTGAATGGCGTTGTGACCTTAACAGGAACGGTCACCGATGAGTCCCACAAATTATTAGCCCGGGAAGCCGTGGCGAACTTGCCAGGGGTTAAGAGTGTGGACAACAGTCTGGAAGTCAAAGGTGAACGCCCCGCTGAGAACTCGGACACATGGCTCATGATGAAAGTGAAAACCACGCTCTTGCTTCATCGTAGCGTGAGCGGCTTCAACACTGAAGTGGGCGCCGTCAAAGACGGAGTCGTCACTTTGCGAGGCGAAGCGACCAGCCAAGCACAAAGGGAACTGACAACCGAATACGCCAAGGGTGTGGAAGGAGTCAAAGACGTAAATAATGAGATGACCGTGTCGGGAGTAGAGGCATCGAGAACGGTAGGTCAAGATGTTGACGACGCTTCCATCACTGCCCAAGTCAAGCTGATCTTGCTATATCATCGCTCGACCAGTGCCCTCAATACTTCAGTCACCACAAACAAGGGTGTGGTTACATTGGGCGGCAAGGCGACAAACACAACCGAAAAGGACCTCGCCACCAAGCTCGCCGGCGACGTAAACGGCGTAAAGAGCGTAAATAACCTTATGACCATCGAGTAGTCCGAATCGACTCCGACGACTTTCCTGCCTATTTGCAAAGTGGCCAACAGCCGCTAGGAGGTGCGCAAGCAATGCCTCCACGTGGGTGAGCATTTACCTGGGAAGAATTGGCTTGGAGAGCGGCGCGAATTGATGGAAGTTCTGAAGCGTTGAAAAACTCGATCGTCACGGGGAAAACCTTTGGCATAGTCTTTCCACTCCGCGGCGGCGACGGGGTCTTTCATCCCTTCGGCGTTGCGCGACGCGCAGCACGCCATCGTTGTTCCAGAGGGATTCGTCTGCGCGATGTTCCATTACTACGTAGACAATTCGGTCCCAGTCCCGGTTGGATTTATATCGACTCGGCCGGAATTCAGTTCCGCGTAGTATATATGTACGTCATCCTTAGGATCAGTTACTCAACTGTCACAGACTTGGCGAGGTTGCGCGGTTGATCAACGTCGCAACCGCGGCGCACGGCGATGTGATAGGCGAGCAGTTGCAAGGGCACGATTTCGAGAATTGGCAGCAGGAGTTCGGGCGCCTCGGGGATGAATATTACGTGGTCGGCCGCCTCGCGAATGTCTTCATCGCCTTCGGTTGCAACAGCGATCACGCGGCCGGAACGGGCTTTAACTTCCTTTAGATTCGAAATCGTTTTTTCATAGCGCAGCACCGAACCGGTGTCACTCTTGTCCTGGGTAGCGATGATTACAACGGGAAGATCTTCATCGATCAGCGCATTCGGGCCGTGCTTCATCTCGCCGGCAGCATAGCCTTCGGCGTGAATGTAGGAGATCTCCTTGAGTTTGAGCGCACCCTCAAGTGCGATCGGGAAGTGGATGCCGCGGCCTAGGAAGAGGAAATCCTGTGCGCGCTGGTAGGTACGCGCGAGTTCCTCTAGTTCTTCCTCGCGGGATAGTACGGCCTCCAAACGTCCGGGCAGGCGCGATAGCTCCTGGGTCAGTTTGATGGATTCTTCCTCGCCGATTGTGCCCCGCACCTGAGCGAGGTGCAGCGCGAAGAGAAATAGGGCGACCAGTTGCGCGGTGAATGCCTTGGTGGACGCCACCCCAATTTCCGGACCGGCGTGGGTGTAGATGGTCCCGTCGGCTTCGCGCGCGATCATGGCGCCGACAACATTGCAGATGGCGATGGTCTTGGCGCCGCGGGACTTGGATTCGCGCTGCGCGGCGATGGTGTCGGCGGTCTCTCCGGACTGGGTGATGACCATCGTCATTTCATTCTTTTCAATCAGCGGATTGCGATAACGGAATTCACTGGCGTAATCCACCTCGACGGGGACGCGCGCCAGGCGCTCGATCATGTATTTACCCGCGAGGCCGGAGTGCCAACTGGTTCCGCAGGCCGCGATGTTTAACTTGCGCAGATTGCGGAACTCTTCTTCGGAAACATCCATCTGTTCGAGGAACACCTTGCCGGTATCGAAGGAGACACGGCCCATCGCGGTGTCACGGACAGCGCGCGGCTGCTCATAGATTTCCTTGAGCATGAAGTGCTTGAAGCCGCCTTTTTCCGCCATAATCGGGTCCCAGGTAATGTGCTGCACCTCGCGCTGAACGGGCTTTCCATCAAAGTCAGTAAGGGTCACGCCTTCCGGGGTAAGGACGGCGAGGTCGCCATCTCCCAGGAAGAATAAGTCGCGGGTGTGGTAGAGAATCGCGGGCACATCACTGGCAACAAAATATTCGTCTTTGCCCAGGCCGATGACGGCGGGCGGGCCATTGCGCGCGGCAATAATCTTATTGGGTTCGGTGCTGCAGATGACGGCGAGAGCAAAGACACCGTTCAGGCACTTGACGGTCTTGCGCACGGCTTCTTCGAGAGAGACCTTTTTGTCCGGATTTTCGAGCAGGAAAAACTTCTCGATCAGGTGGGCGATGACTTCGGTATCGGTCTCGGTCTTATAGGTATGACCTTCCCCGCGAAGCTGTTTCTTCAGCGCAAGATAGTTCTCGACGATGCCATTGTGGACGACGACGATGGTTCCACTGCAATCGCGATGCGGGTGCGCATTCTCTTCACTGGGGCGGCCATGGGTGGCCCAGCGGGTGTGTCCGATGCCATAGGTGCCATCGATCGGATTGTGGCGGATCACCTCTTCGAGGTTGCGCAACTTGCCTTCGGCACGGCGAATCTGGAGGCCATTTTCTCCGCCGGCAACGGCGATTCCAGCGGAGTCGTAACCGCGATACTCAAGACGGCGCAAGCCATCGATAATCACCGGAACAACTTGCTTCTTGCCGACATAGCCAACAATTCCGCACATGAGCGATCCCCTTCAGGAACTATTAAGTTGTGGAACCCGCCGTGGCGGGAGGTGTTGCAAAAACGGTGTCCCGGACTAATCTTCGATTGAGTAATGGAACTCTTCGATAACGGGATTGGTGAGAACTTCGCTTGCCATGCGCTCAACTTCTGCGCGAGCCGCATCGCGGTCGAGGCTACCGTCGAGCAACAGCTCAAAGTACTTGCCCTGGCGGACATCCGCGACGCCCTTGTAACCCATTTTGGTTAACGCGCCCTGAATGGTTTTGCCCTGCGGATCAAGCACGCTTTTCTTCATTGAAACGTAGACGTAGGCTTTCATAGACTCCTTCAATAATTATACAGCTCTGCCTTCGGCATTTTCTTTTGTAACAAAGCTTTCATAAACGCCGAATATCACAAGCCGAAAAGGTCGCGCAGCCGCCGGGTCTGGGCGCGGCTCACGGGAATCTCGGTCTGTTTCTTGTCGTCCATGCGGATCTGGTAGCTGCTCTTGAACCAAGGCACAACTTCTTTGATGCGATTGATATTAACGAGATAGGAGCGGTGGGCGCGCCAGAAGAGGTTGGCATCCAGCGAAGTCAGCAGTTCTTCCAGAGTACGGCAGTTCGACTGGCCCTCCATATTCTGAGCCACCACGGTGATGACGCCGTCCTCGATGGAGGCGAAGCAGATTTCTTTCTGGTCGACCAGGAAGAGACGGTTGTTGGCCTTGAGCAGAACCTTGGTGGTCTGGGGCTTTTGCTGCTCCAGCAGTTTGACCAGGGTATCCAGCTTTTCGTTGGGAGCCGCGTCGGACTCTCGTGTCTTGCGTGCTTTCTCAACCGCCTGAATAACCCGCCGCTTGTCGAATGGCTTCAGGACGTAGTCCAGCGCGCTGACCTCAAAGGCCTTTACCGCGTACTGGTCAAAGGCGGTGGAGAAAACGATACTGGGCAGCGGAATCTTCTTCTCCAGCAGCTTTTTGATCACTCCGAAGCCGTCCAGACCGGGCATCTGCACGTCAAGAAAGACCAGGTCCGGCGAAAATTCCTTAATCAGGTTGACGGCTTCCAAACCATTTTTACCCTGGCCAATGATGTCGAGGTCATCCATCTCACGCAGCAGATAGGAGAGTTCATCGCGTGCAAGTTGTTCATCGTCCACGATGATGACTGATAGCGGCATGGGCATCCTCGATCCGTACAGACGAGTATAGAACGCCCAAAGCACGTGGAGAAAGCGGGTGTGTCATTTTTGCAACGGAGGCTAAGCGCAGGTGCCGTACACTAGATGAGTTATGAGTGAAGTGATCTATGGCATCCATGCCATTGGCGAGGCCCTGAAGCGCGGTGGCCGCCGCTTTGACTATGTTGCGATCTCGCGAGACCGCACCGACAACCGTTTACAGAACATTCTGGATGACTGCCGGGCGCAGGGGATCAGCGTGCGCTTTGTTCCGCGGGAAGACATTGACCGCGAAACCCGGACGAACACTCACCAGGGAGTCATGGCCGTCACCTCTCGGAAGGAATACACCGAGGTGGAGGATTTGCTGGAGAACAAACTCGGAGAATATACCTTCCTTCTGGTGCTCGATGGGGTGGAAGACCCGCACAATCTGGGCGCACTGATCCGCTCCGCCGACGGCGCGGGGGTGGACGGCGTGGTGATTCCGGAGCGCCGCGCGGCGGGCATTACGGGAACCGTGGTGAAAGCCTCGGCCGGGGCCAGCGAGCACTTGAGCGTGGCTCGGGTAGTCAACATCGCACGTACGCTGGACGATCTGAAGGCAAAAAACGTGTGGGTGGTTGGTCTCGACGAGCGCGGCGAAAAGAGCTACGACGAACTGGATTACAACATGAATTGCGCCATCGTGATGGGCGCGGAAGGCAAGGGACTGCACGACCTGGTGCGTCGCAAATGCGACATGCTGGTCTCCATTCCGATGATGGGCGCGGTGTCATCGCTGAACGTGTCGGTGGCTGGAGGCATTGTGATGTATGAAGTACAGCGGCAGCGCCGCCAGGCCCGGAAACCCGCCACAAAGAAATCCGCCAAGAAGAGGAAAGAGGAATAATATTGCGCCGTCTTGCGCTAGCCGTTTTGGTATATGCGCTGGTGGCGCTGCCCGCAATGGCGTTGGACCGCAACGCCTTCCTCTTCACCCGCTACGATCTGCAGGTCAGGCTCGATCCGCACCAGCATGGGTTGTCGGTGGAGGGAACGGTCGAGGTGCGCAACGCCTCGCGCTCGCCGCAGAGTCAGGTGGCGCTGCAGATTTCGAGTTCCCTGCATTGGCTGTCAGTACTGGCGGACGGGGCTGAAGTGGAGTGGCTGGAGCAGGGTTATACCAGCGACATCGACCACACTGGTCTGCTGCATGAGGCCATCGTAAAACTCGACAAGCCGCTAGCTCCAGGCGGGAGCCTGCGGCTGAACGTGCGCTATTCGGGCACCGTGCAAAAGGACACAACCCGGCTCGAACGCATCGGAACTCCAGCCGACATTGCCCGGCGCAGCGATTGGGACGAGATCAGCGACGGCTTCACCGCCCTGCGCGGGGCCGGATTCGTGGTCTGGTATCCGGTATCGATGGATGCGGCGAATCTGAGTCAGGGCGACGAGCTGTTTGAAATACTGCGCGACTGGCGCGAACACGAGGCTTCGGCTCTGCTGCGCGTGCATCTCTCTCGGGCAGCTCCCGCCGAGGGAGATGGGTCAAAGTACACCTTCGTGACCAATGGCACCGAGAGCGCGACCGGGCCGGAGATTACCAGCGAATTTCGCGGGGTAGATCCGGTGATCGTGCTGCTCGGCGATCCTGCCGAATCCACCGACCGGCCGCGCGTGGCCGCCTACTGCACCGTGCCCCACAGCAACTATGCGCGCGACTACATGGCCGCGGCAGAGACGGTAATTCCGCCGCTGGAAGTGTGGTTTGGCACCCCCCGGCGCAAAGTAGTCATCGTGGAACTCACCGACCCGAATGCGCTGCCTTATGACGCGGGAGCCTACTATTTTGTGCCCATGCGCAGCGTGCTCCCCGCCGCCGCCGCCGAGGTGGCGATGGCACGTCCGGTGGCCCATGCCATGCTCGATTCGCCGCGGCCGTGGATTCGCGAGGGGCTGACCGGATTCGCCCAGGCGTTGATCCGCGAACGGCAGGCGGGACGCCGCGCCGCCCTTGCCTATCTCGGCCAGTTTAGCTCGGCACTGGTGGTAGCGGAGGCCGAGTCGAATAATTTGCAGCCTAGCTCGCGACCACCCGGCGAAAACAGTTCCGCGCAGCCGCCCGTAATCGCTCCGCAGTCGCTCATCAATACGGCAGACGATGTGTTCTTTCGGACCAAGGCCGCCTACGTCTGGTGGATGCTACGCGATATGGTGGGCGACCGTGGGTTGCAATGGGCGCTGGCACGCTATCAACCGGCGGCTGACCATGACACCGCATACATGCAGCGCCTGATCGAGAAACAGGACGGCGGGAAGCGCGATCTCGAAGCGTTCTTCGACGACTGGGTGTACCGCGACCGGGGTCTACCGCAGTTGCGCGTGGTCTCTGCCTATGTGCGGCATACGCTTGGAGAGCAGACAGTGACCGCCGTGACCGTTGAAAACCTCGGCGGCGCCTGGTGCGAGGTTCCGGTGACGGTGCGTTCAGCGATTGGCGAAAACACCGTACGCCTAGTGGTGCCGGGCAAGAGCACGGCTATGATACGGGTGCCCTTCGAAGCCGCTCCGAACGAAGCCGAGGTGAACGACGGCAGCATTCCCGAGGCCGAACGCCGCGACAACGTGGTTCCGGTGACAGTTGCGCCCCCGGCGGAGCACTGACCTTTTGCGATTGCAAGTTTTCCCTGCCCGGCCTAAGGTGAAGAGTCGTGAAAAGGGATGGTTGAAATCAGGCAAGGGAGAAGCGTGAGCTACATTCAATTCCTCGGCGCGGCAGGCACGGTCACCGGCTCCAAACACCTCGTCAGCACAGCGAAAACCATCGCCGCAGCGGGAGGCGCGGACGGCAGCGCCTACCAACTGCTGGTCGATTGCGGACTCTTCCAGGGACAGAAGGAATGGCGGCTGAAGAATTGGACTGACCTGCCGGTTCCGGCCCGTGAGATCCACGCCGTTATCCTGACCCACGCTCATCTGGACCATTGCGGATGGATCCCCCGGCTCTACAAAGAAGGCTTTCAGGGAACGATCTACGCGACTCCGGCGACCGTGGACTTGTGCGGCATCATCCTGCCCGACTCCGGCTATCTGCAGGAAGAAGACGCGGCTTACCACAATAAGCAAAAGAGCTCAAAGCACCGCCCTGCGCTGCCTTTATACACCATGGAGGAGGCGCAGCAGTGTCTCGCGCGCTTCCGCGCCGTGCCGTTCGGCGAGGCCGTGCAATTGGCCGATGGCGTGAGCTTCCGCTTCGTGCGCGCGGCACACATCCTCGGCTCGGCAATGGCGGAGATCACCCTCGCAGCAAATGGCACGCGGCGTTTCCTGCTCTTTACCGGAGACATTGGCCGCGTGCACGACAGCACGGTTGCACCCGGGAAGGTTGTGCACTCCGGTCCCACCGAGGGCGAAGCGCCGGATGTGCTGGTAATGGAGTCCACCTACGGAAACCGCCATCACCCTCACGAGGACGTAATGCCGGAATTGGCGGCGCTGATCAACGCGACGGTAAAGCGGGGAGGCAGCATCGTGGTCCCGGCCTTTGCCGTGGAGCGCACCCAGAAATTCCTCTTTCTACTGAAGGAACTGATGGAGCAGAACCAGGTTCCGCGCATCCCGGTCTTTGCCGACTCTCCCATGGGAATTCACGCGGTGCAAATCTTCCTGAAGCACAGCGAGGAGTTCAGCGCGGAGACCAGGCAACTGATAGCCCGCCACGGCACGCCCTTAAAATGGCCGGGGTTCCACTTTGCCAGCACCCCAGAAGAGTCGAAAAGAATCAACGCGAGCCACTTCCCAACCATCATCGTTTCATCGAACGGAATGTGCATGGGAGGACGGATCCAGCACCACTTGATTCAGCGCCTGCCCGACCTGCGCAACCTTGTGCTGTTTATCGGCTACCAGGCGGTGGGCACGCGCGGCCGTCAGATCAAGGACGGGGCGCACGAGGTGAAAATTTTCGGCGAGATTGTTCCGGTGCGCGCCCAGGTCGCGGCCCTGGAACAGTTCAGCGATCACGCGGACGTGGATGAACTGCTCGAATGGCTTGGCACGTTCAAAAAAACTCCGCAGAGTACGCACATCGTGCACGGTGAACCGGAGTCAGCCGAGGCCTTGCGGCAGGCCATCCAGACGCAACTCGGTTGGCCGGTGGACACGGCGCGATACATGGGCAAGGTGGAGATACCGTAGTTCTTTTGCCGGACAGATGAGGTCTACGCTCCGATCCAAAGCAAAGGAATGAGGCCGGCTACGGCTAGACCGGCCAAGAACAAGAAGCTCTGCAAGCCGGTTTTCCGCCCGGCTAAGCTGTAGGCGTAAACGCCCTTGATCAGATTGTTGCTGGCGGCGGCAATCAAAACCGCGGCGGCGGCAACTTTCAGAGGAGTGAGTGCACCGGCAGCCTGGGTCATTCCCAGAATGAACGGATCTACATCGGTGACGCCCATGACGGCAGCCAGCGTGTTGACTCCCGCAGTTCCAAGATAAGTGACGGCCAGTTGCGTAGCGATCAGCATAGCGAGAAACAACCCGGCAAACAGGAACGCAGCGAGTAGTTCAAGCGGATTCTTAGGCTCGAACTCGCCGAGTACCGCCGGCGCGTCGGGATCAGTGCGGCGCGTCCAGAGCCAGCCAATGCCGACCGCCAGCCCCGCCAATACAAGAAAAGGGAGCCACAAGAAGGACATCAGTTGCCGGTTAAACAGAGCCAGCAGGGCGATCAAGCGCAAGTACATGACTCCCGAAGCGATCAGGATTCCGCCGGCGAACAGGTGGGGACGTTGTTCTTGAGCCGCTCGGCGTGCCATGACGACCGTGGTGATGGTCGAGGAATATGCTCCGCCAAGCAACGCTGCAAGCACGACTCCGCCTTGTCCCTTCGTCAACTTCTGCAGAACGTAGCTGCCATAGGAGATTGTGCTGACGGCGACCACCACGAGCCAGGTCTTGAGAGGGTTGATGTGAAATCGGCTAAATTCCTGATTCGGCAGTACGGGTAGGATGACGCCAGTCAAAAGCAGAAACTTGGCGAAGGTGAGAATTTCGTGCGGCGCAACGCGGTCGGCAAGTTTCTCAAGAGCTACTTTGAGATCGAGTAACAGCAGGCTGGCAACGCTCAGGGTGGTAGCAATCCAGAAATGCCCGTAGGAAACCAAGGCGCCCACCAAAAATGTGGTAAGACCTGACATCTCCGAGGTGACGCCGGCTTGAGAACAGGAAAGTTTGTGCCAGTAAGACAGCAGCAAAAATGCCGCAATGACCAGAAAGCCGATCGTCAGCGGCAGTAACTGCGTGCCCGCAAGAAGGGCAAGCGAATAGCCGATCAGTCCGATGAGCGGAAATGTGCGCACTCCTCCGAACGAGTACGCGCCCTTCGCTGTCGCCTTGTGCTCTTCCCGCTCCAGTCCTATCAGGAAAGACAAGAACAGGACCAGGACAATCTTCAGAGCCTCGGGAGGCAGCAGCTTATAGAGTTCCATTCGAATTGTCCTCGGTGCCACCGGCCACGGAATGGCATCGTGCAGATGCCCTACGACAATCACAGCAGTTTACATCTTGCTCCGGCCTGTCGCGCGAAAGAATCTAGCTCTTTCCCGTCGTCAACGACGCCACTGTGCTCAGGGCAACGCTCGGTAGCCGGGATACGCAGGAACCGGCAACTTCGCTCAGCAGCCGCGAATCTAACTAGTCTCATGCGCGCAATACTGGTCGGCTCGATGTGGGTTCTCGCTTCTGCGATGGCATGTTCGCACGCTCCAAAAGATCCGCCAGATCCGCAGACGCACTCCACGCCGACTCTCCTGATCGAGCAATCCGTGGCTCAGCCCGGTGCGCAAACGAGAATAGGCATCCAGTTTGAGATCGACAAGGACTGGCACATCTACTGGAAAAATCCCGGCGACTCAGGGGAGTCCCCGCAGGTGCATTGGCAACTTCCCGAGGGAGTGACCATGGGAGTGCTGCAGTGGCCCGCTCCGATGCGCTTGACCAACAGTGCGGGGACTGATTACGGCTACCAGGGAAATGTGGTTCTGCTTTCCACCCTGAATATTCCGGCGGCAGTGCAGCCCGGAAGCGATCTGCCGATCGCCGGCGACTTGCGCTGGCTAGTCTGCCATGACACCTGCATCCCGCAGCGCGCGGAGCTTAAAGCGAATATACGGATCGCCAACCCCACGACGGTTGATCCCCGGGCGCATGCGCTGCTCGATGCCGCAGCCGAACGCATCCCCCGGCCGTTGCCAGACGGCCTCCATCTCACGGTAACCAGGACGCGCGATACTCTGCGGCTCAGCATTGCCTCGGACACCAAGCCATCGAGCAGTACGATTGCGCACCCTGTCTTCTTTCCGGCGGAGCCGGAGCAGATCGACAATGCCGCTCCCCAGAAACTTGAGAACCTCGGAAGCAGCGTCGCACGGCTGGAACTCAAGAAATCAGATCACCTACAGCACGATCCCGAACATCTCAACGGGGTGCTCGTGCTGAACCAGCAAGACTCGTATCAGGTCGATGTGCCGATACGCGGTACGACCGCGCACAAGGAGAGAAAGCCATGAATAAGCTAGTACTGGCAGTACTGTTCGTATTTCTTACCTCGGCGGTTTTTGGGTTGCGAGTAGGGGACTCCGCACCGGCTTTCACCGCCAGCGACAGCCATGGCCGGCAGCACAGTCTGGCGAAATACAAGGGAAAGTATGTCGTGCTGGAGTGGACCAACCAGGGATGCCCGTTCACCAAGAAACACTATGACAGCGGCAACATGCAGAAGCTCCAGAAATACTGGACCGGCAAGGGAGTCATCTGGCTGACCGTGATTTCCTCAGCTCCCGGCGAGCAAGGTTACGTGACTGCCAAACAGGAGAATGACTACGTCAAGCGAATCAACGCCGCCCCCACCGCGGCGCTGCTTGATCCCAAGGGAGATCTAGGACATCTCTACGGAGCCAAGACCACCCCGCACATGTTTGTGATCAACCCGCAAGGCCAATTGATTTACGAAGGAGCGATCGACGACAAACCAAGTACTGATCTCTCCGACATTCCCGGAGCCACCAATTACGTGACCTTGGCGCTGGAGCAGGCGATTGCCGGAAAGCCTGTCGCTACCACGGCTACTCGCGCTTACGGATGTTCGGTGAAGTACGCAAAATGAGAGGAGCCGAGTCCGGGGCGCGTGCCGAGCGGCCTGCGTACCCGGAATGGACAACCTCATTCCGCAGGCTCTTCGCCTACGAGTACGGAGCCTCGGACCGTTTGATCCCCCGTTGGATTTTTCTGCGCGCGCTCGGTGTTATCTATTTCTCCGCCTTCTACTCCCTAGTGTTTCAAATTCGAGGATTGATTGGACCGAACGGAATTCTTCCCGCCGGTGAGTACCTTCAACTGATCGCCCTCTCATTCGAGGGGCGCATACGCTTCTGGTACGTCCCTTCACTGCTTTGGATCTCCAGCAGTTCGCAGATGCTGGTTGGACTGTGCTGGGCGGGCATGATTGCCTCACTGCTACTGGTAATGAACCTGTGGCCGCGAGTCATGCTGCTGGTGAGCTTTGTCTGCTTTCTGTCATTCGTCGCCGTGGCTGGCGATTTCTCCGGTTATCAATCGGACGGGATGCTTCTGGAAGCCGGATTCCTATCGCTATTTTTCGCTCCGCCGGGGTTGCATCCCGGCTTGGGACGGGCGCGTCCGCCGTCACGGTTCAGCCTGTTTCTGCTTCAGTGGGAGTGGTTCCGCATTTATTTCGAGTCGGGAATCGTGAAGTTGGCGAGCGGCGATCCGCAATGGCGTCATTTCACGGCGATGGATGAGTATTATCAAAACGGTCCTCTGCCCACCTGGGTTGGGTGGTACGTGCAACATCTTCCCCACTGGTTCCACGCGGGAACCGTGGGTGCAACGTTGCCCATGGAGCTGGGACTGGTTTGGATGATTTTCCTGCCTCGCCGCTTTCGCTACGTTTTGTTTTTTATTGTTACGTTCTGGGAGGCGGGTGTCATCCTTACCGCGAACTATGCATTCCTGAATTACCTGGTACTCGCGCTGGGCGTTTTATTGGTGGATGATAGTTTTTTTTCGAATCACATTCCGCAGCGTTGGAAATCGAAATGGAGTGCGCCTGCCGCACCCAGGATACCTGCGAAGGTTCCGGAAGCAGAACCGCCTTCTGTTGCAAAACCAGAGCCTGCCCTACGCAGGTGGAGAACCTTCATCGGTTCGTCCGCGAGGACAGTTAAGCTGGCTCTCTCAGCCGTGATGCTCGTGTGGGTTTTCTACGCCTCAACCGCAAGGCTGGTCCGGCTGCTTGTGCCGCGCGCTCCTCTGCCGGTAACTCCGGTGACCCTGCTGGAGCCATTCCGGGTTGCCGACCAGTATGGGCTTTTCGCGGTGATGACGCGCGGCCGCTATGAGATCGAGTTCCAAGGTTCGGAGGACGGAAAGAACTGGGTCGCCTATCCGTTTCGCTACAAGCCGCAGGCGTTGTCGAAAGCTCCTGGAATTTATGCGCCCTATCAGCCGCGATTCGATTGGAATTTGTGGTTCGCCTCGCTCGGGAGCTGGCGTGATAATGCAATTGTGCCGAATACCGAAGTCCGTCTGCTGTCGAACGATCCGGATGTGCTGAGCCTGTTCGCCGGTAATCCTTTCTCGCAGGCCGCGCCCAAGCAGGTTCGCGCGGTGCTCTGGCAATACTGGTTCACCACCGTGAGGGAGAAGCGGACTACCGGCAACTGGTGGCGCCGCCAATTCCTCGGACCCTATGCCCCGACTCTCGAACTGCAACCCGACGGTAAGGCCGCAGTGGTGAACCTGCCCGAGGCGATGAGGCCGCCAGAATGAACCCTGACGGTGGCAGAGCGGTTGTGGTCGGAGCTGGCCCCAATGGGCTGGCGGCTGCCATTGTGCTCGCCCAGGCGGGCATGCGGGTGGAAGTATTGGAAGCAGAGGAGCAAGCGGGTGGAGGAGCCAGGACCATGGAGCTCACCTTGCCTGGATTTCACCACGACTTCGGCTCCGCGGTGCATCCCTTGGCGGTGGCTTCGCCATTCTTCTCGTCCCTGCCCTTGCGCGATCACGGCCTGGAATGGATTCACTCCCCAGCACCACTCGCTCATCCCTTCGATGACGGCACGGCGATGACCCTGGAGCGCGACCTGGAGGCAGCCGTACGAGTGCTCGGCACGGACGGCAAAGCTTGGCACGAGCTGATCGGTCCATTGGTGGAGCGCTGGCCGGAATTCGCAGCCGAGATCCTTGGTCCAGTGATTCACCTGCCGCGGCATCCTTTTCTGTTGGCAAGCTTTGGTCTGAAGGCTCTGCTGCCTGCTGTGTCACTGGCGAATTTATGGTTTCGCAACCAACGGACAAAGGCTCTATTTGCCGGATTGGCCGCGCATTCCTTTCTCGCTCTGGACGAACCGCTGAGCGCCTCTTTCGGCCTCGTGCTTGGAGCCACGGCGCACGCCGTGGGGTGGCCGATACCGCAGGGTGGAGCGCAAGCGATTACGCGGGCTCTGATCGCCCATTTGGAGCAGTTTGGAGGCGTGGTAAGGACTTCGAGCCGAGTGGACAGTCTGGCTTCGATTGGCGAGTTCGACGCCGCGCTGTGTGACGTTACTCCGCGCCACCTGATGCAGATGGCCGGAGAGCGTTTTACCCCCGGGTACAGCCGCCAGCTCCAGCGTTATCGCCAAGCGCCAGGAGTCTTCAAGGTGGACTACGCACTCTCCCAGCCGATCCCATGGCGGGCCGCCGACTGTGCGCGTGCGGCAACCGTGCACCTGGGCGGAAGCATGGCGGAAATTGCCGAATCGGAAGATGCCATGCGACGTGGCCGTCACGCCGAGCGGCCGTTTGTACTGCTCGCGCAGCCGACCCTGTTCGATCCTGGCCGCGCTCCACAAGGCAAGCACATCGCGTGGGCGTATTGCCATGTTCGCAATGGCTCGACGTTCGACATGCTGTCCCGCGTCGAGGCGCAGATCGAACGTTTTGCCCCCGGGTTTCGCGACTGCATTCTCGCGCGGCACGCCTTTCGCACCACTGACCTTGAGGCCATGGATGCAAATCTTACCGGAGGCGACATTGTTGGGGGAGCAGCGGACTGGCGGCAATTGCTGCTTCGCCCCACGTGGAGACTCTATGCGACGACCGACCGCGCCATCTATATCTGCTCATCGTCAACCCCACCCGGCGGCGGAGTGCATGGCATGTGCGGCTATCACGCCGCCAAGCTTGCCTTGTCGCGGATGCATAAGCTACGGTGATTTTCTATCGATTTGATTCGCCGCCTACCGCAAACCAGCTCGCAATCTTAATTACGCCGCCTCGTTTTTTGACCTAGCGAGAATTTGCTCAATTTGTTGAATGTGATTCAGGTCGTGCCCCGAAATCATGTTTACGACGCGCTCTATAGTTTCTTTGCCCCGCTCGGAGTGCATGCCGTAGTGCTTCCACTGTTCCGGGGTAAGTGAGTGAAGTAAGGACAGATTCGCTTTGCGTATGGCGCGGAACTGTTCAATAGATTCGCGGGCATCACGTTCGGCATAATGTCCCGCGACCGCCCACGTGTTCTGATCGTAGGCCGCGATTGGCGATCCGGGCGCGCCCAAAATTGCCCGCAGTCTCCAGCCACAGACGATCTCGGAATCAGCGAGATGCGCGAGAATTTCGACCACTGACCATTGTTCCGGTGCGGGACGTTTACGCAGTGTAGATGCCGGAACTGCCTCTACGAGCTGGGCGAGTGTGCTTGCCGTGGCCGCCTGCACCTCCAGCGGCTTTCGTCCCTGCGTGTAACCCAAAATGCGATCGATATACTTCTGAGTGGTTTCATTCATCTGATGTCTTCCTGTTGCAGCAATATTGAACCCTGACGGGGCAAGGTAATGGATGCAGATCTCGCCGCATAAGTCTGCTCCCGGAATTGTCTTGTCCTCGGAAATTTTGCGGAGAGTTCTCCTGTCGTTCTCCGCGGCGAATGAAGTCGCGTCCGTTACAATGGTTCGCTGCGAGAAAATCGGAGTTGCGTCGGACTGAAGTTAATTCCATTCTGGAAGGTCGTATGATTCGTGTATCTTCACTTCGAAGTTTGTTGATTGCCGCCACTCTTTTGGCGTTCGCGCCCGCGGCTCGTCCTCAAACCTCACCGCTCACGCCTGACATCCCCGCCAAGTATGAGACGCCGACAGCGTCGTACGACTACGTAAAGCGCGAAGTCATGATTCCGATGCGCGATGGAGTGAAGCTGCACACCGTCATACTCATCCCGCGCGGAGCCAAGCGTGCGCCTATGATCCTGACGCGCACGCCCTACAACGCGTCGAGCCGCGCCGAGCGTGCGCGCTCGCCGCACATGTTGGCGACTTTGCCCCAGGGGGACGAAGTCTTTGTGGCCGACGGCTACATTCGCGTCTACCAGGACGTTCGCGGCAAGTATGGCTCGGAGGGCGAATATTTTATGACTCGTCCATTGCGAGGCCCGCTGAATTCGAGTCGTACGGACAACTCCACGGATGCCTACGACACCATCGACTGGCTGGTGAGGAATGTTGCCGAATCGAATGGCAAGGTCGGCATGCTGGGAAGTTCGTACGAGGGATTTACCGTCGTGATGGCCCTGGTGAACCCACATCCGGCCTTGAAGGTTGCCGCGCCGATGAGCCCGATGGTGGACGGCTGGATGGGCGACGACTGGTTTCACTTCGGAGCCTATCGGCAGACCAACTTCGACTACATCACGTATCAGAACACCGCGCGAGGGGAAGGCCACGAGATCCCACGCCAGGCGTATGACGACTACGACAACTTCCTGCGCGCGGGCTCGGCGGGAGACTTCGCAAGAGCCGCCGGCCTCGACCAACTCCCTTGGTGGCGCAAGATCAGCGAGCATCCTGCTTACGACGGCTTCTGGCAGGGGCAGGCGCTCGATAAGGTCATGGTCGCGCAACCGCTAAAGGTTCCGACGATGTGGATTCAGGGATTGTGGGATCAGGAAGACATGTGGGGCGCGATTCACTGCTATCTGGCGACGGAACCGAAAGACACCGCGAACAACATGAACTTCCTGGTGATGGGGCCATGGCGTCACAGCGGAGCGAACTATGACGGCTCTTCCCTGGGGACGCTGAAGTGGGAGGGCGACACGGCTCTGCAATTCCGCCGCGATGTGCTGAAGCCGTTCTTCGATGAGTATTTGAAGGATGGCGCGCCTCGGGCTCAGACTCCTCCAGTTTTGATCTACAACACCGGCGAGAACCACTGGGACCGGCTGCAATCCTGGCCGCTATCCTGCGAGAGCGGCTGCGCGTCGAAATCCAAGCCACTCTATCTGACGGCGGGTTTCGGCCTGTCCTTCGATGCCCCGGCGGCGGCCGATCCCAAGTCTCCCACCGGTTATGACGAATATGTTTCCGATCCGGCCAAGCCTGTGCCTTATTTGCCGCGCCCTGTGACCTTTGCCGATCGCGACCGGTGGAAGCGTTGGCTGGTTACGGATCAACGCGCAGTGGATGGCCGTCCCGATGTGCTGTCGTATGTTTCACCAGTTCTTACCGAAGAAGTGCGTATTAGTGGCGCGCCAGTGGTGAACCTGGCCGCCTCTACCAGCGGGACGGACAGCGACTGGGTAGTCAAGTTGGTCGACGTCTATCCCGATGTTGTTCAAACCCAGGAGGAGCTAGGCGGATACCAGCTCGGCATTGCCATGGACATCTTCCGTGGGCGCTATCGGGAGAGCTTCGAAACGGCGAAGCCAATTACGCCGAACATGCCTCTTACCTATAAGTTCGTGTTGCCGACCGCAAACCATGTTTTCCTGCCCGGGCATAGGATTATGGTGCAAGTGCAGTCGAGCTGGTTTCCGCTTTACGATCGCAATCCGCAGACATTCGTGCCGAACATTTTCAATGCAAGGCCGGAAGACTATGTGAAGGCGACACAGCGAATTTACCACGCAACCGGGGCGGCCAGTTTCATCGAGATGCCGGTGGTGTCGGCCCGGTAGCTCCGCATCAACGCATTGCTTCCGGGCCTGTGAGGATTCTGGATCGCCTCGCGAATGCTTGCTACGCTGCGTCGGAGACCGAAGGTTCTTTTGCCTTGACGAGCGGCATATTGACTAGATGCTCGCTCAAGAACCAGGTCTGGAGCTCATTGGTGCGCAGCACATCGCTGACCACGAGGTCGTTGGTGCCATCATCGCCTAAATCGGATGCGCGCTGTGCCAGCGTACGGCACTGCCCAATGATGATCTGGTGAGCGTCGAGCAATCGAGAGAGTTGGACGGGAACCTCTTCGCGACCGCGCGGCGGGCGCTCGATCTGGGTAGTCTCAGCCACGTCGGCTGCCATCGCTATGCTGATGCCGCCGAGTAGCTGAATGCGCTCGGCAATGGTGTCCACCAACTCGTCTTGCTCGTCATGATGTTTGTCATAGAGCAGATGGAGCTGATAAAACGTAGGCCCGGCAACCTGCCAATGAGACTTCTTGTACAAGTCGCGAAGCGTCATCGTATCGGCGAGTAGCTGGTTCATTTGCTCGGTCATTTCCAAACGAACCGGCTCCTCAAGTTCAAGCGGCAGATTATGGCTGACCGTCCCGTACGCCTGAATCTCTCTTGCGTGTTGATGAAGCCGGGGTTGTGCGTTGATGGTTTCCGGGGTGCTATCGGAGTTATGCTTTTTTGCCATTGGACTTCTCCTTCTTGGCATTCGATCATGGGTGAACCGGTTGGTAGGATTGATTGCCTTCAATCAAGCAGGGTGCGTTCATCACATCTCGTACAGGTTGACGTTCATTGGTTGTGGTCTATTCGACGCCCAGGAAAGATTTCAGGTTGCGTGTTATCGGCTCGCGAATGGAAGTGTTTCCGCCGGCTCAGCAGGAGCTGAAACTCTCGCGTTCCTAATCTGCCGCGTCGAAACGGATCTCACTCGCGGTTCGTGACAATCCCGCGCTCTGGGCGATGACCAGCGCCAGTGCCGACCAATCCAGGTCCCCGTATCCGTTCGCAATGGCGCTGAGAAAGCGGTCGTGAACGATATTTGCGAAAGGCATAGGCGCGGATAAACGCTCGGCGGCCTCCAGCATCAGCCGCACGTCTTTGAGTCCGAGCAGCATCTTGAATCCTGCCGGTGAAAATTTTTCCTCAATCATTCTTGCGCCGTAATTCTTGTAGGCAGGAGCACCGAACAAGGTACCGCTGAGCACCTCAAAGACGGTATTCGGATTGATTTCAGCCTTGCGCGCAACCGCGAACACCTCACCGAGGCCCTCCAGCACGCAGGTGAGCAGGAAGTTTCCGAACAACTTGATCATGTTTGCATCTTCTGGCCGCTCGCTGATCTCAAACGTGCGTTGCCCCAGAAGTTCGAACACCGGCTTTGCTTTCGCCAAAGCCTCCTTTGCACCGGCCGCCAGGATGAACAGTTGGGCCGCAGCGGCAGCTTCCGGTCTGCCAAACACAGGCGCGGCCACGTAATGCTGCCCGCGCTCCCGGTGAGCGAACGACATACGCCGCGACAAATCAGGACTGATTGTGCTCATCGAAATATGCAAGCCATCGCGTGGCATGCCTTCGAGAACACCATGGCCCCCAAACACCACGGATTCGACCGCGTTATCGTCGGCCAGCATCGTAATCACGATTTCCTGATTCGCCGCGTTGGCTGGGTGATCGGCGATGCGTGCTCCCTCCGCGGCCAAAGCCTCGGCGGAACGGCGGCTTCGGTTGTACACGGTCAGTTCGTGACCGGCATGAACAAGATTGTTCGCCATCGCTCGTCCCATGTTGCCAAGACCAAGGAATCCAATACGCATTGGGGATCTCCCCTTTTGGTGACCGCTGAACCCGGTGCGATGCGCTCGACGGCCGTTGCGGGTGCCCGCCAATAGCCTGAAAAAGTGAGTAGAATTGGGTATGGATGAAGCCTTGGCGCACTTGCCTCGCCGCCTGCTGATTCTCGCAACATTCGCGCTGCTGCTCGCCGGGTTCTGGCTGGAATTGCAGTCATTACCGCTGGCCCGCACGTTCTCTGCTCCACTGCTTCCGGCCTTTGCCGGATTCGCGCTGCTGCTGGCGCCGCTGTGGTTCTTTGCCTTTGGCGCTGGAGCGCTTCTGCGCCGGTGGTTGCAGAAGCCCTGGTTGCGGGTTGTGGCCCCATCCATACTGGTCGCGCCCTACCTTCTCTACGCGCTGCCGCTGCGGGAGTTCCAGTGGCAGTTCGCCTTTGCCTTGGCGATCACGCCAGTCGTCCTGAGTGGGCTGCTGGAGTTGGCTCCGAAGGCGCAGAGGTTGCTCTGGCAGGACGCGGCTGTGCTGCTGGTTCTGGCGCTCACGCTCGAACTGCGGGTGTTCAACGGCGCGTGGCCGCATCCCGGATTAGGCAGCCTGCCCAAGCTCTACCTCTGCGACGTCGCGCTTTATCTCTACCTGGTGGTGAGAAACCTGGAGGGCATAGGCTATTCGTTTGCACCGACCGCAAAGGCCTTCGCGATCGGGGCGCGCGAGTGGCTCTATTTCACTCCATTTGCCTTCGGACTTGGCTTTGCCCTTCACTTCATAAGTTTTCACCCGCGGGTGCACTCCGTGGCGCAGATTGCGGCGGGCGTGCTCGTCACCTTCCTGCTCACGGCAGTTCCCGAAGAACTCTTCTTTCGAGGTTTGTTGCAGAACCTGCTGGAGCCGCATCTGGGACGCCTACGCGCGCTGGCCGTCGCCAGTTTTTTGTTTGGCCTCTCGCATTTCCACAAGGGCGCGGTCTTCAACTGGCGTTACGTTCTGCTGGCCGCCATCGCCGGCGTTTTTTACGGGCGCGCGTGGCGAGCCCAGCGGCAACTACTGGCTTCCAGCATCACGCACACCGCGGTGGATGTCGTATGGTCGCTGTGGTTCCGGTAGGAGAAGCTTCATGCGGCGTGCAGCGTCCGGCCATTGACTCCGTTCAAGCCCCGTGTTCCGATGAGACGTGCTGCCCCGCAAACCTACTCTTCCGATAGACGCAATTCTGCCGGAGATTATCGCTTCCCTCGATTCGAAAGATTCGAAAGCTCGGCGTTCCAACGATCGGCATTCGAACCTCGTGATCGAAGCTCCGCCCGGTGCGGGGAAGACAACCCGAGTGCCGCCCGCGCTGCTTGGCATCGTCACGGGCGATGTGGTTGTACTGGAACCGCGCCGGATTGCCGCACGATTGGCGGCGCGGCGGGTGGCGTGGGAGATGGGCGAACAGCCCGGCGAGACCGTCGGCTACCAGGTCCGGTTTGAAGAAGCCGTCGGACCGCGCACGCGCCTGCGTTTTGTCACCGAGGGTGTACTGACCCGGCGCCTGCTTTCCGATCCATTCCTGAGGGGTGTGGGTGCGGTAGTCCTGGATGAGTTTCACGAGCGCCACCTCGAAAGCGATCTCGCCCTGGCATTGTTAAAACGTCTGCAGCGGACGCGGCCCGATCTGCGAATCGTGGTCATGTCAGCAACCCTCGATGCAGCTCCCGTGGCGCAATACCTTGGCGGTTGCCCGGTTATTCGCTCTGAGGGAACCCGGTTCGAGCTTTCGATCAAGCACCTGCCGTATTCGCCAAAGCCGCTCGAAGTGCAGGTGAGGGATGCAGCCGAGTTGCTGATCGGGCTGGAACACTCCGGAGACATTCTGGTTTTCCTGCCCGGGGCGGCGGAGATCCGTCGTGCGATGCGCGAGTGCGAGGCAGTCGCGCGCCGGACGGGATTGCTGATTCTGCCCCTGCACGGCAGTCTTTCGCCCAAGGAACAGGACCGTGCGCTGGCGCCGGCTCCACAAAGGAAACTGATCCTGGCGACGAATGTAGCGGAAAGCTCGGTAACGGTCGAGGGCGTCACCGCAGTCATCGATGGCGGCCTGGCGCGCGTCGCAACCTACTCCCCGTGGAGCGGGTTGCCGACTCTCCACGTCGGTAGAGTCAGCAAGGCTTCGGCGAAGCAAAGAGCCGGGCGGGCGGGACGCACCGCACCCGGGCGCGTGCTGCGCCTCTACACGGAGGAGGACTACCTGCGTCGTCCGGAGCAGGATGCGCCGGAGATTTTGCGCGTTGACCTCTCTCAACTTTGCCTTGACCTGCGAGCCATGCAAATTTCGAACGTCAACGACCTCGACTGGCTGGACGCCCCGCCCCTGCCATCGGTGGAAACCGCCGAGGCGCTACTGAATCGCCTGGGTGTGACGGATGACGGTGTGATGGACGGCGTGGCGCAGCGGTTGGCGCGCTATCCGCTGCCTCCCCGGCTGTCGCGAATTCTCGTCGAAGCGATGGAGCGCGGTGTGGGCGAGGACGGCTGCGTGGCTGCGGCGCTGCTGGGATCGGGCGTGCACGTGGAAAAGAATGATCTCCTGGCGGCGATTGAGTTGGAAAAGGACCACCGCTTGCGGCAGCATATCGAGCAGCTTCGCAGAATTGCGCGCCCTTCCAGACAGACGCATCATAACGACGACGCTCTGCTCATGTCGGTGTTGGCGGGCTTCCCGGATCGCGTCGCGCGGCGGCGCGCAGGCAACCAAGTCCTGCTGTCGACAGGCGCATCGGCGGAGGTGGCGGGCGAGCCTCCCCGGTACGAGTTCATGGTGGCACTCGATGCCGAGGAC
Organism: uncultured Acidobacteriaceae bacterium; assembly: GCA_964563875.1. Taxonomy (GTDB): domain Bacteria; phylum Acidobacteriota; class Terriglobia; order Terriglobales; family Acidobacteriaceae; genus TOLSYN. The sequence goes on along the minus strand of CAZLZA010000001.1, from coordinate 135,240 downwards.
CGCAAAGATAAGCCGCTGCCGCTGGTGCGAATGACCGCACGCATCGAGCCGGAGTGGCTGATCGATCTGTTTCCGGACCATGTGCGGGAGCAATCCGGCGTGACTTGGAATCGCGTGGCCGAGCGCGTGGATGCCGTGAGCGCACTGCTGTACGACGAACTGGTGATCCAGGAATCGCGCGGGGCTGTGCCGGATGCGGAGGCCGCCGCCGAAATGCTCGCCCGCAAGGCACTGGAAGCTGGCATCGAGCGCTTCGTCGACATGCATGCGCTGGATGACTTCATGGGTCGCGTCGAATTCGCTGGCTTCGAGACTCCAGATCTTCCGCAGGCGCTGCGTGAGTTGTGCTCGGGACGGCGCAGCTTCGCCGAGTTGAAGAGTGCAGCGGCGGACTTGGCCTGCATGCTTGAACAGAAGATAGGCGGGCGTCGGCTCAACGAAATCGCCCCCGCGCGCATTCGCCTTCAGCATGGACGCCAGACCAAGGTTCATTACGAGCGCGGCAAGCCACCGTGGATCGCATCCCGCCTGCAGGACTTTTTCGGCATGCGCGATACGCCGCGGATTGGAGTTGAGCACACCCCGTTAGTCGTTCATCTGCTTGCTCCGAATCAGCGGGCGGTGCAGACAACGACGGATCTGGCAGGGTTCTGGGAGCGACTGTATCCGCAGGTGCGCCGCGAATTGATGCGACGCTATCCGAAACACTCCTGGCCGGAGCGGCCGTGAGCTTATATGGGCTCTCCGATGGTGAAATCAACGACGCCACTGGCAAAACCATGCCGGACGGGATTCTGCAATCCATGCGGCGGCCTTGCGCATTCCCCTACGATCACAAGGCTTGGCGCAGGCAGTGATTCCAGCAAGCTTACCGAAGTCAGGTCGGACCATCGCACCTGTTGAGTCGGGCGACCAGCGTGCGAGATCACCGCGCAAGGCGTGCTCGGAGCGAGTCCCGCGTCACAGAGTTGTCCGGTGAGTTTCTGGTAATCCCTTCCGGGCATGTAGATGGCGAGCGTTGAATGTGACGTGACCAGTTTGTCCCAGGCTACGGCCTCGGCATTCCGGCCGCGATGCGCCGTCGTGAAGACAACGCTGGCGGCAAAACGGCGGTCAGTCAGCGAGAGACCTGCGGCGGCGGCACCGGCGATCGCGGAGGTCACACCGGGGACGATCTCGAATGGAATGTTGGCGTCCAGCAGCGCCTCGATTTCTTCTCCTGCCCGGCCAAAGATCGCGGGATCTCCACCCTTGAGCCGGACCACGACCTCACACTCTGAGGCGTACGCGACCAGCAGAGAATTGATTTCTTCCTGAGTCAGTAACTTTGCGCCGCAGCGTTTGCCGATGTCGATCACTCTGGTTGTGCGAACCATCGTGAGTATCTCCGCACTGACCAGAGCATCATGCAGAACAATCTGCGCCTCCTGTAGCAATCGGGCCGCCCGCAAGGTCAGCAGCTCGGGATCCCCTGGACCCGCACCAACAAGGAAGACTTTACCCATTGCGTTCATCCTTACCTCTGCGCTCGCGAGAGCCCTTGAAGCGCTCGAAAACCGTGTGGCCGGAGATGCGGTGCAAGGTCCGGGTTCGCAACTCTGGTTCGACTTGGCGTTGAAAGAACAACTCGCGAACCTTGCCCAGCCAGTTCAGCCAACTGATGTAGCTCGCGTCAAACTGTACTTCCAGCTCCTTGCGAAGTCTCTGGGCGAGTGCGGGACTCTTGCCGGCCGTCGAAATTGCGATTTGGAGATCGCCTCGCCGAACCACCGCGGGATAGTAGAAATCACACCGCTCCGGCTCATCGACCGAGTTGCAAAAAACACCTCGCGCTTGTGCGGCCCGGTACACCGTCTCGTTCACCAAGGGATTTCCCGTTGCCGCAATCACCAGCAGGGCACCGGCCAGATGCTCGGACTCGAACTCCGTCGCAATCCACGAAACCCGACCACATCGCGCCAGCTCCTGAATCTCCTCTCTTGCCTCCGGCGCGACAATTCGCACATCGGCGCCGGACTCCAGCAAACCCTCAAGTTTTTGCGTGGCAATCACTCCCGCGCCGACCACAACACACCGGCGGCCATCGAGCTTTACGAACATGGGGAACAGCGCGGCCATTCAGCCCTCCACGCCGTGTGGCACCGGAGCAGCAGGGAGATCGCGCTCGGCAACCTCGGCCGTGCCATCGGCCAGAAAGCCTCGAATCTCGTCGTTTGATTTGCGTGCAAGAAACTGTTGCAGGCTCTCTCCGCTGTCTCGCAACTCTGTGTAGCGGGCGAGCAAGCGCGTGACGGATTCCGGAACCTCGGTTGCCAGGCAACGATAGCCCACCGCCCGGGCGATGGACTGCACGCGCCCCACCGATCCGCCGACGCAAAAGTAGTAAGCGTCGGCAAACTTTCCGTTCACCTTAATCTTCTTGCCCTCCAGTCCCAAGTCGGCGATCCAGTGCTGGCCGCAACTGTTGGGACATCCGGTGATATTCAACTTGAGCTGTTGGTCGAATCCCGGTACGCGCCCTTCGAGTTCTTCCACCACCCATCGCGCAAAGCTCTTGGTTTCCGTGATCGCCAGCTTACAGAACTCCGTACCGGTGCAAGCGATTGTTCCACGCCAGAACGGCGAGGCCTCAACCGACAAGCCTATGTTTTCGAGTTCGCGCCGCAATGGATTCACATTCTGCTCGCGGACGTTAATGATCAACAGGTTTTGCATCGCGGTGAGGCGGACTTCTCCACCGGCGAAGCGATCCGAAAGCTGCGCTGCTTCATAGAGCTGCCCGGCTTGGAGCCGGCCTCGCAATATCGAAACGCCAACGTAGAAATAACCTGGCTGCTTCTGCGTATGCACTCCGGTGTGATCCCGATACACATCCGAGGGCAGCTTCTCCTCTTCTGCGGCATCCAGTGCAAAGCCCAGCCGCCGATGAATCTCGCTAAGAAACGTCTCGGCGTTCCACCCATACTTCAGGAACAAGAACTTTAGACGGGCATAATCGCGGCTCTCCCTCAAGGCATCGGCATCCCGGAAGATCTCTGCAATACTCCTTACCACCGGAACAACCTGATTCAAGGCGACGAACGCATTCAGTCGCTGCGCCAGGTGTGGCTGAGTTGAAAGCCCACCTCCAACCCGAAGCGAAAAGCCGCGCTCATCGTAACCGTTGCGCTTCCGGAGCAGACCGGTGAGACCGATGTCATTGATCTCCGGATAAGAGCACCATGCTTTACAACTGGTAAGGGAGAGCTTGAACTTCCGCGGCAGGTTGTAGAACTCCGCGTTCCCGACAAAGAACCGGTCCAGTTCCAGAACCTGCGGAGAGGGATCAAACGCTTCGTCGGCATCGACTCCCGCCAGCGGGCATCCGGTGATGTTGCGAGTGTCATCGCCACACGACCCCATGGTCGTCAAGCCCGCTCTCCATAACTGCTCCAGCAAATCCGGGAGATCTTCGATGCGCAGCCAGTGGAGTTGAATGTTCTGCCTGACCGTGATGTCGACCAGTCCACGAGCGTACTTCGTAGCAACGTTGGCAATCACTCGAAGCTGATGGCTCAGCAGCAGACCATTTGGAATGCGGATGCGCACCATGAAATATGGCATCTGCTTCCCCACCCCGCCCTTGCCTCCAGTGACTCCCACACCATCTCCCTGCGTGTACACTCCCCAATACTTGAAGTAGGTATCGAGCCACTCTGGAGGTATGGTTTCGAAGCCGCGCCGGGCGAACTCACGAATCTCGTTAAGACACTCCCACGGATTCTTGTCGCGCTTCAGGCGCTCTGCCCGTTCTGCTTTGGTTTCGATGATCTCCTGCGCCATTAGTCCCCTTAAAACGAACGACCCACCGCGGAAGTTTCCGGCGGTGGGTCGATATCTCTGATCCTGGTTAGATGAGTGCTATACCACGATCTCCCGTGCGCCAGATGTGTTTTGGTCGCAACAACAGTTGCAACACATCAGTCGACAGGGCTGGCTGCACATCACCACAATCTTCAGGTTATACCTTGGAGCGCCCGCACGCGTCAATGTCACAGACAATCCTAAATCTCCCTAATCCTTGCGCTGGAGATAATTCCACGCGCTGCGAATGATTCCTTCCAACTCGGGATACCGTGGTCGCCAGCCAAGTTCGGCGCGTATCTTGGCCGCGCTGGCAACCAAGGTCGCAGGATCGCCCGCCCGGCGCGCCTCAACCGTGACTGGAATCGCATGTCCGGTGACGCGCCGCGCACATGCAATGACCTCCTTCACGCTGAAACCGTGACCATTGCCAAGGTTATAAATGAGTTGCACCGGTTCCGCGTGCGAATGCAGCGCGTCGAGGGCGAGCAGGTGGGCGCTTGCCAGATCGGATACGTGTATGTAGTCACGCACGCAGCTTCCATCCGGCGTTTCATAATCGTCGCCAAAGATGCTGATGTGGTCGCGCATCCCGCTGGCGACCTGCAAAATAATAGGGATTAAGTGAGATTCCGGATTATGACGCTCGCCCAGCGTTGCGGTGGCCCCGGCGGCATTGAAGTAACGCAGACTTGCGTAGGAGAGACCATGGATACGGTGAAACCAGCGGAGCATCTGCTCAACCAGAAGCTTCGATTCCCCGTAGGCGTTGGTCGGCAGCAGCCTGGCGCTCTCAGCAATCGGAGTGCTCTCCGGGTCGCCATACAGCGCGGCCGTGGACGAGAAGACAAAACAACGCACCTTGCGGACCAGCACGGTCTCCAGCAAAGTGAGAGCGTTGGCCGTGTTGTTGCGGAAAAACTTCTCAGGCTCGCGCATCGATTCGCCAGCCTCAATCCAAGCGGCAAAGTGCAGAACCGCCTCGGGCTTATGTTCCGCGAAAGCCGCGTCGAGCCGCGCGCGGTCGCCAACGTCTCCCACCACCAGCAGGGCAGCGGAGGCAACCGATTCGCGATACCCTTTGCTGAGATTGTCGTAGACAACGACCTCGTGGCCGGCTGCCACGAGTTGCGATACAACCACGCTGCCAATGTATCCGGCACCGCCCGTAACCAGAACTTTCATGCGTGCCCTTCAGTACCGCCAGCTCGTCAGGTGAGCCGGAGACCATGCGATAGTGTAACTCTGTAACTGCGCGACCCATTCTGTGATATAACGAACGACACTTAATCCATGATGGCTCATTTGCGGGAGCGGACAAAATGGCGGTAACGGCAGTAGCAAGGCCGACGTACTCTCCTGAGGAACTCGCCTCCATGCTGGCCCAGATTCTCGATGCGCAGCGCATTCTGGTACGCCCCATCGATCGGATTGCATACGCCTCGGATGCCAGCTTCTACCGGCTGATTCCGAAGGCGGTGGTGCAGGCGGCCAATGACGAAGAGGTGGCGCGGCTCTTCCAGTTCAGCCATGACCATTCCCTCCCCATCACCTTCCGCGCCGCCGGCACCAGCCTCTCCGGCCAAGCCATTTCCGATGGTCTTCTGGTCGAAGTCGCGCGCCACTTTCGCGATCTCCAGGTTCTCGAAAATGGGCGCAGGATTCGCGTCCGGCCCGGAGTTATCGGCGCCAGCGCCAATCGCGTGCTGCTCCCGTACGGCGCCAAGATCGGCCCCGACCCGGCCTCGATCGCAACCTGCACGCTGGGAGGAATTCTCTCCAACAACTCCAGCGGCATGTGTTGCGGCGTCGAGCAAAACGCCTACCACACGCTCTCCTCAATGCGATTCCTGCTGCCCTCCGGGACGGCCATTGACACGGCTGCGCCGGACGCCGAAGAGCTCTTCTTTGCCCGCGAACCGGCGCTGGCGCGCGGTGTCCTCGAACTCAAGTCGAGAATCCAGAATGACCCTGCGCTCGCCGAGCGCATCCGCCGCAAATATCGCACCAAGAACACCACCGGTTACGGCATCAACGCCTTCCTCGACTTCGAGCGCGCCATCGATATCTTTGCCCACCTGCTGATTGGCTCGGAAGGCACTCTGGCTTTTATCTCCGAGGCTATCCTCAACACCGTTCCCGAACTTCCGGTAAAGTACACCGGCCTGCTGCTCTTCCCCGATCTCTACGCTGCCTCCGAATCGATCGTGCCCCTGCGCCAGGCGGGCGCGAAGGCGCTTGAGGTTATGGATCGAGCAGCGCTGCGCTCGGTCGAGGATCAGGCGGGCACCCCGGCAATCATCAAAACACTCGCCGAGGGCGCGGCCGGACTGCTGGTCGAGTTTCAGGCTGCCCTGGAATCCGAGCGGACGGAGCTCGAAGCCCTCGCTGCCGACTCCACCTCGCAGCTCAAGTTGCTTGAGCCCGCGCAATTCACTCACTCTGCTCCGGCCCAGGCGGCACTCTGGAAGATCCGCGCCGGAATGTTCCCTTCGGTGGGCTCCGTGCGCCAGAGCGGTACTACCGTCATCATCGAAGACGTCGCGTTCCCCATCGAGCATCTGGCACCCGCCGCCCAGGAGCTGAACGGACTCTTTGGCCGCCATGGTTACGACAACGCAATCATCTTCGGCCACGCCAAAGACGGCAATCTCCATTTCGTCATCACCCAGTCGTTCAACGATCAGCGCGCCATCGATCAGTATTCGCACTTCATCGACGACGTGGTGGATCTCGTCGTCAACCGCTTCGACGGAGCGCTGAAGGCCGAGCACGGCACCGGACGCAACATGGCCCCGTTCGTTGAAACCGAGTGGGGAGCGGATGCTCATCAGATCATGCGCCAGCTCAAGTCGCTGGCCGACCCCACCGGCCTGCTCAACCCGGGCGTCATCATCAACTCCGATCCCCGCGCCCATCTCCACGATCTGAAGCAGCTTCCCACGGTCGAGCCCGAGATCGACAAGTGCATCGAATGCGGCTACTGCGAGCCCCGCTGCCCCAGCCGCGACCTCACGCTTACCCCACGGCAGCGCATCGTGGTGCGCCGCGAAATGGCGCGCCAGCAGCAACTCGGCGGTGGCGAGTTGCTCGTCCAACTTGACCGCGATTTTCCCTACATGGCGCTCGACACCTGCGCCGCGGATGGACTCTGCGCCACCACCTGCCCGGTCAGCATTGACACTGGACAACTCGTCAAACGCTTTCGCGCTCTGCGTAATTCGCCATTCGCAAAACTTGTCGCCAAGTTTACCGTCGACAACTTCGCGCTGATCGAAGCCCTGGTTCGCCTCTGTCTTCGTACCGCGCACCTTGCGCAAACGTTTGTCGGCCTCCGCGGCATCCGGGCGATCACCCAGGCCATGCGCAACGTGATCGGCCCCAACATGCCGGTCTGGACCGAGGAGATGCCGTACGCAACCAAAGGTGGCGTACCGGCGACCAACCGCTTTGCCGCCGAGGCCGTTTACTTTCCCGCGTGCATCTCAAGAGTTATGGGCCGTCTTCCCGGCGAACCCAACGACCAGTCCCTGATGCAAGCGACGGTCGCATTGGCCGGACGGGCGGGCGTTCCCGTGTGGATTCCCGAAGATGTTGCCGGAAACTGCTGCGGCACTCCCTATTCGTCCAAAGGCTTTGAGGAAGCGCGCGATGCCATGCTGAATCGGGTCATCGAAAACTTCTGGAGATGGTCCAGCGAAGGCCGCCTGCCAATTATGGTGGACACCAGCCCTTGCACCTATGGACTCATCCATGCGCGAGCGTACCTGACTCCGGAGAATCAGCGGCGCTTCGACCGCCTCACGATCGTGGACAGCATCGAGTTTGTTCACGACCATCTGCTCGGCAAACTCAAGGTGAATCATCCCGAGGCATCGGTGGCCCTGCATCCCGTGTGCTCCGCCGTCAAGATGGGACTCTCCGCAAAGCTCGAAGCCATTGCGCGCCGCTGCAGTAGCGATGTCTTCATCCCGCCCAGCCTTGGCTGCTGCGCCTTTGCCGGAGACCGCGGATTCATGTTCCCCGAGCTGACTGCCTCGGCCACCGCCAGCGAAGCTTCCGAGATCAAGGCTCACAAGCATGACGGTTGCTACTCCAGCAGCCGCACCTGCGAGATCGGTATGACCCGCTCGACCGGCGAAGTCTATCGCTCCTACATCTACCTATTGGAGAAAGTGACGCGTTCGTGAACCGCAAAGTGGCACTCTTCGTCCCCTGCTTCATTGACCAGGCGTTGCCGCAAGCGGCGATAGATACGGTGACTGTGCTCCGCCGGGTGGGCTGGGACGTTATTTTCCCGGAGGATCAGACCTGCTGCGGACAGCCCGGTTTCAACACCGGACATTGGGAGACCGCGCTGCCTTGCGCTGAGCGCTTCGTGCGCGTCTTCTCCGATTACGAATACATCGTCTGTCCCTCAGGATCGTGCACGAGCATGGTGCGGAAGCACTATCCCGAACTGCTCGCCTCCAGCCCCTCGCACGACGAAGCCGTCGCGGTCGGCAAGCGGGTCTACGAGTTCGCGGAGTTTTTGGTGCGCATTGCCGGCGTCACCGATGTGGGCGCAAGTTTTCCGCACTCGGTTGCCTATCATCCCTCCTGCCACGCCACGCGCGAGCTCGGGATCTACGCCGAACCGCTCGAACTCTTGCGAGCCGTGCGCGATATTGATTTGCGCCCCCTGCCCAATGAGGCCGAGTGCTGCGGCTTCGGCGGGATGTTCTCCACAAAATTCGGCATGATCTCCGCCGCGATGGGCGACACCAAGGCGGTGAATATCGAGCTATCCGGCGCCGAGTTTGTCACCGCCATCGACCCCAGTTGTCTCATGCATCTGAGCGGGGTCTTCGGGGCCACCGGCCGGAAGTCGAAAACCATCTACCTCGCTGGCGTGCTCGCCAGTTCGTCCGCCGCTACAGCCGGAGCGAGGGAGTAGTCGCCATGAGCACCGCAGCCCAAGAGTTCCTTCGCAAAGCCGTCATTAAGTCGGCGGACCTAGAACACCGCGCTACCATTCAACGCGCCGTCACGAGCTATGACGCAGCGGTCGCCAAAGGCAAGCTGCGCTTCGCCGACTGGGAAGCCGCACGCACCCTCTGTGCCGCCATCAAGGCGGACGCCATCGCCAATCTCGCGCAATATCTCACTGAATTCGAGCAGCACGTCACTTCCCGCGGCGGTCACGTGCACTGGGCCGAGAACGCAGAGCAGGCCAATGACTACGTCGTCGAGGTAGCCAAAGCGCGCAACGTGAAGACCGTCGTCAAATCCAAGTCGATGGTCACCGAAGAAATTCACCTGGCCGCCGCACTGCAAAAGATTGGCGTGACTGTCTGGGAGACCGACCTGGGCGAGTTCATCGTGCAGTTGCGCAATGAGCCGCCTTACCACATCGTCACCCCGGCCATGCACCTCAGCCGCTATCAAATTGCCGATCTCTTTCGCGATAAACTCGGCGAAAACGTGGAGGACGCCGATCCGGTTCGTCTCGTCGCTGCCGCACGCGTCGCGCTGCGGCGCGCCTTCTTCTCCGCCGAGATGGGCATCTCCGGCGCTAATTTCCTGGTTGCCGATAGCGGCATGGTTGCCATCTCCACCAACGAAGGCAATGGACGCCTCACCACCAGCATCCCGCGCATTCATGTTGTCGTCACCGGCATTGAAAAAATCATTCCCCGCATGAGCGATCTCGCCGCGCTGTGGCCAGTGCTCGCAACCTCCGGCACCGGCCAGCCCATCACCACCTACAGCACACTGGTCCGCGGGCCGCGTACGGCCAGCGAACCCGATGGCCCGGAGGAGTTCCACGTCGTGCTGGTCGATAATGGCCGCACCGGACTGCTCGCAAATCCCGAGACCGAAGAGGTTTTGAAGTGCATCCGTTGCGGCGCATGCCTCAACATCTGCCCCATCTTCAAGCAGGTCGGCGGACACACCTACGGAACCATTTACCCCGGCCCCATCGGCAGTATCTATACCCCGCGCACCGCCGGACTCAGCGAATGGGGACACCTTTCTTACGCGTGCTCACTCTGTACGGCGTGCAAAGGAGTGTGCCCAGTTAAGATCGACCTGCCGAAGCAGTTGCTCGGCACCCGCCGCGACTTCATCGCCGCCGGAAACGTCAAACCGGCCGAGCGTGTGGGTTTCGCAGCCTTCCGCTGGGCTGCCGCTGACCCCGCACGTTTCCGCTTACTGGCCTGGATGGGGCGCAAAGCACTGGCTGCGGTAAATGCGCTGGGACTCTCCGGCACGGCTCTCGATCCGATGCGGGTGTGGACGAAGTATCGCAGTCCGATGACACTTCCCAAACAGTCATTCCGCGAGTGGTGGAGGGAAAATGGAAACAAGTAAATCCAGTGCCCGCGAAAACATCCTCGCGCGAATCCGGGCGGCCAACGCGCGCCCGCACCCAGCGCCACCGCCCGTCGCACCGCTCGATGCGATCTTCCCTCCGATCACGAACCCTCGGCAGCGCTTCCTTGACGAATGTGCCGGCAACCTTACCGAGGTTTTCCAGACCACGGATGCCGCAGCCTCGGCCGAGGCGCTCGAAACCATTCTCTCCACGGTGCCGGCCGGACAAGTCTACGTGCAGGACGATGCCAGCCTGTTCCCATTCGTAGCCCTGCTCGAACAGTGGCGCCGGGTGCGTATGTCGTCGCAGGGTGCACCAGCGGAGAGCACGCAGGCCACGCTTACCCTCGCGCACGGATTCGTTGCCCAAACCGGTTCGGTCCTCACCTCGTCGGCCTGTGGCGGGCGTGGCGCGTCGATTGTCCCCCCGTGCCACATCGTCTACGGACGGGGCGAACAGATCGTACCCAACATTGCCGCCGCATTAGCCCGTGTGCAGGCTGAAATCCCGGGCGCATCTTACGTGGGTCTCATTACCGGATCGAGCCGCACTGCCGATATCGAAAAGATTCTTGTGCAGGGGGCGCACGGCCCGCGCCGTCTGGTAATCATTCTGGAAGGCTGACCCGTCCCAATTCGCTCGCGTTTGTCTCGTACCAAGGCTTTCCTTGCAAGCCCGGTTTCGGGCTCCGACTGGCCTCTGCTTCGGACGGTGGCGCTAAAATCGTTTCACTGTGAGCCTTTGAGCGCAGGATTTCATCTATTCTGACTAGCCTTCAAGCGTCTGCTTGCACTCTGCTTTAGAATGGCGGGGGCGATCAGGCCCTCAAGGAAGAACATGGAACACACCCTGCTTACTGCCCGGCTCATCCGCTCCGTACTGCTTTCGGAGAAGACGAAACACCTCGAGTTCGACATTGAGGAGGTCGATTCGTTTGACTTTGCCGCCGGACAATTCATCTCCGTGCGCGAGCCCCGCGGAGAGCGGTTCGTCACCCGCGCCTACTCGATTGCTTCGGCACCACGCGGCAACACCTTCGATCTCGTCCTGAACCGCGTCGAGGAAGGCTTCATGTCCAACTTCCTTTGCGATCGCAAGGTGGGGGAAACCGCTCGTTTCCACGGCCCCCATGGCCTCTTCTTGCTCAAGCCAGAGGTGGAGGACATGGTCTTTGTAGCTACCGGAACCGGCATCGCGCCCTTCCGCAGCTTTGTACAGTACCTGTTCGGGCAGGACGGCAGCGGGCAACAACGTCATCGCGGACGCCACATCTGGCTGATCTACGGGACGCGCTACCCCGAAGATGTTTACTACCAGGAAGAGTTCGAACAACTGGCCGCCGAGCATCCTAACTTCCACTACATCGTCACGCTCAGCCGCGGGCCCGAGAATTGGACCGGAAGCCGGGGATACGTGCAGGAACACCTCCGCAAGGTTGTAGGCGAGCGGAAAGACTTGCACATTTACATTTGCGGGCTCAACGACATGGTGTCGTCCGTGCGTACTCTACTCATCAACCAGTGCGGCTTGGACAAAACGCGCGTCATTTACGAACGCTACGACTAAGCGAGACAAGAATATCGGTGAGCACCCTCCGTGCCCTGCCGTGAAGCTATGCCGGGATACCGTGCAACTGTTTGCCGGGAAAAGGACCGTCGAACTCTTCGCACTCGCGTTGCATGTGCTCTTTGATCCAGTCATGGATGAGGAGCAGCAACTGGAAAACGGCGGCGGGCTTTTCCTGCCTCAAACCGTCCTCGATCGCAAAAAGTTGGGCGGTGATTTCCGCGTTGGCGCTACGTTGCCTCTGGAGAATCGGGAAGGAGAGTTTCTCCAGGAATAGCTCCTCATGAGAGAAGTGCAGCAATATCATTTGAACAAGGCTGTCCGCAGCTTCCGCAATGCCAGCCATGCCTTGCCCGGCCAGGATCGCCTCTTCGAGCGACTGATAAGTCTCACGAATCTCCGCGTGCTGCTGGTCCAGGCGATGCAAACAAAATATGTTCGGCTCGAATACTCGCGTCGGAATTCTCATCGCAGCCCCCGATAGCTAGAAGCAATTCTGCTTCCTAACCTCCCGTCGCCGGTCGGGAGCTACCTTGGTCGTCCGTAAATGACTAGAAATACAGGAGCATAGTCCCTATTTTGGACGCTGAGGAGCCGTCCCTGCGAGACCCAGGCACTCTCGTCTGAGGGGAGTACTGCAAGCACCGGGTTTCTTTTTTACACGGTGCACTACTTTGTACACGGTGGATCTCTCGACCCACAGCTCGCGGTCAAAAATGCAGGCCTCGCGATGAACTCATTGTGCATCTTCAACAGACTTTGGCTCATCTATTAAGTTGACAGTAACTCACTCAGGTTCTATCATCGTAATCATATTAGGTCTGAGTAGAGCATTCAAACAGCGCTTGGTCTGGTTCGGTGGCTCCTTCCGGAGTACCAACCTCAACATCTTCTATATTTAGCGGTAACGCAGGAGGCGGAAAGAACAATGGCAAAGATTATCGGGATCGATCTTGGTACCACAAACTCGGTTGTAGCCGTGATGGAAGGCGGCGAACCAAAGGTAATTCCCAACGAGGAAGGTGGTCGCACCACGCCTTCCGTGGTCGGCTTTACCAAGACCGGCGAGCGTCCCGTGGGACAGGTCGCCAAGAATCAAGCAATCACCAACCCGGAGAACACCGTATTCTCCATCAAGCGCTTCATGGGTCGACGCTATGACGAAGTGAGCGAAGAGATGAAGATGGTGCCTTACAAGGTGGTGCAGTCCGGCGACCATGTAGCCATCGAAGCCCAGGGCAAGGAATACACTCCGCCCCAGATCTCGGCCATGATTCTGCAGAAGCTCAAGAAAGCCGCCGAGGACTATCTTGGCGAACCGGTGACGGAAGCCGTCATCACGGTCCCAGCCTATTTTAACGATTCGCAGCGCCAAGCCACCAAGGATGCCGGCAAGATTGCCGGGCTCGACGTTAAGCGCATCATCAACGAACCGACGGCCGCCGCGCTGGCCTATGGTCTGGATAAGAAGAAGGACGAGACCATTGCTGTCTATGACTTTGGCGGTGGCACCTTCGATATTTCGATTCTTGAGGTCGGCGAGGGCGTAATCGAGGTCAAGTCCACCAACGGCGATACCCACCTGGGCGGCGACAACATCGACCAGCGGATAGTTGGCTGGCTGGCTGACGAATTCCGCAAGGATTACGGCCTGGATCTGCGCAGTAAGGGCAACGAGATGGCGATGCAGCGTCTGCGCGACGCCGCCGAGCGCGCCAAGATTGAGCTGTCGACCACCATGCAGACCGAGATCAATCTGCCGTTCATTACTGCCGATGCCTCGGGCCCCAAGCACCTGGTAAAGACCTTGACTCGCGCCAAGCTCGAAGACATGGTGCGCGACCTGATCGACAATTCGATCAAACCCTGTGAGCAGGCGCTCAAGGATGCTGGCATCGACGCCAGCAAGATTGACGAAGTCGTGCTGGTCGGCGGACAGACTCGTATGCCGATGATTCAGCAGAAAGTAAAGGACTTCTTCGGACGCGAACCACATCGCGGGGTGAATCCTGATGAAGTCGTTGCCATCGGCGCGGCGATTCAGGGTGGCGTTCTGCAGGGAGAAGTCAAGGACCTGCTGCTGCTCGATGTGACTCCGCTCTCGCTTTCGATTGAGACGTACGGCGGGGTGGCTACGACCATGATTCCCCGCAACACGACGATCCCGACGCGCAAGAGCGAGAATTTCTCCACCGCGGCGGATAACCAGACCTCGGTAGAGATTCACGTTTTGCAGGGTGAACGTCCCATGGCGAAAGACAACCGCACCTTGGGCAAGTTTCACCTCTCCGGACTGCCCATGGCTCCGCGCGGTGTGCCGCAGATCGAAGTTACGTTTGATATCGATGCCAACGGCATTCTCAACGTGACTGCCAAGGACGTTGCCACGGGCAAGGACCAGAAGATTGCCATCACTTCCTCCAGCGGCTTGAGCAAGGAAGAAGTGGAGCGCATGGCCAAGGAAGCCGAGGCGCACTCGGCCGAAGACAAGGAAAAGCGCGAGGAAGTCGAGACGCGCAACCAGCTCGATTCCATGGTCTACCAAGTCGAGAAGATGCTGAAAGAGAACGGCGACAAGATCTCTGGAGGCGAGCGTGGTGAAGTAGAAAACGCCCTCGGCGACGCCAAGAAGGCTCTGGATGGCGGCGATCACAAATCCATGCAGACCGCGCGCGACCGGCTGCAGACCGCCTCCCACAAGCTGGCCGAGGCAATGTATAAAGCAACTCCGCCGAATCCTGAAGCCGGGGCCCAGCAGGCCGAGGGTCAGCCGAAGACGGAAGCCAAGAAGGACGAAGGTGTAATCGACGCCGAGTATGTCGACGTGGAGGACAAGAAGTAAGCGGCGGCTCGCCGGAGTTGGGGCGGGCTCATTCTCGCGGCTGGAGCATCCGTGCTCTAGCCGCATCACAACCAGCCAGGCTGAGCGCAGCATAGGGCTCAACCTCGCTCGCAAAAGGGGAATTCATGGATTTTGAGGTCAAGGGCATCCCGTACTTTCTCACTTTCGATACCAGCGAGGCCCAGTGGTTTCTGCTGACGCCGTCTCGGACCGGCATCGAGTCGGTGGAAATACATAACGACGGCACGCTGATGACTAGCCCAATCCTGCTCTCGCCGTCCAACGACGGCGCGCGCCGCCTGAATTAAGCTTCCCCGATTAAATCTGCCTCTGCTCGCCGGTAACTCGAACGGCGGCAGGGTCGGCGATCGGCTCCGGACAGAAAAGCTTGGCAGAGTTGCAGATGGGTAAGTATGCTGGCACAAGGTGTTTTGATCAGCGGATCTAGCGGGAAGAAGAACAACCATGGCCGCAACCGACAAGAAAGACTATTACGGCGTCCTCGGCGTTAAGAAAACGGCCACGGCTGACGATGTGCGCAAAGCCTTTCGCAAACTGGCGCGCAAATATCATCCCGACGTGAATCCGGGAGACAAGAAATCGGAAGAGAAGTTCAAAGAACTCTCCGAAGCCAACGATGTTTTAAGTGATCCCAAGAAGCGCAAGATTTACGACCAGCTCGGCTTCTACTCGGACAACATCGACCCCAAAGCCGCCGAGGCCTATGCCAACAGCGGCGCGACCGGTGGCAGTCCTTTCGGTGGAGCAGGCGGCAATCCATTCGGCGGCTACAGCAATCAGGGCGGCCAGCACGCAGATTTCGACTTCCGCGATTTTGATTTTGGCGGAGCCCAGCAGCCAGGGAGCCGCGGCGGCAACTTTCGGGATATTTTTTCCAGCATGTTTGGCGGGAGCGCGGCACAGGAACCAGCCAATCTCGCTGGCTCTGACGTGGAGTACTCGGTTCAGGTTCCTTTCTGGGAGTCGATCCGCGGCGGCGAGATGAAGCTGAATATTCAGCGCCCGTCAGCCGGAGGGCGTATGACCCCCGAGCCGGTTTCTTTCCGTATTAAGCCAGGAACCCGCGATGGCCAGCGCATCCGCCTCGCCGGGAAAGGAAACCCTGGAGTGCGCGGCGGACCGCCCGGCGACCTCTACATCGTCGTGCACATCGTCGACCACCCCATCTTTCACCGCGATGCTGACGACATCCACATCACCCTGCCCATTCTGCCTTGGGAAGCCGCCCTTGGAGCCAAGGTCGAAGTGCCCACCATTGACGGCCGCACGGTGCTGCGGATTCCTCCGGGGACCCAGACCGGGCAGAAGCTGCGCATGCGAGAAAAAGGTGTGCCTTCGGCAACCCGCCCCGGCGTCATTGGAGACCAGATCGTCCAGATACGCATTGTCATTCCGGAGATCCCTAACGTCGAGGCCAAGGAGCTCTGGCAAAAGCTGGCAAAGCTGCATCCGGAAGATCCGCGCCAGGAGTTATGGAGCAAGGTGTAAGCATGAAGCGGTCCAAGCCGGTGAGGCGCAACCATGACGAAACGTAAAGGCAAAGGCGCGTACATGATTTCGGTGGTGGCCGAGATGTATGAAATTCACCCGCAGACGCTCCGCCTCTATGAGCGCGAAGGGTTGCTGAAGCCATCCCGCAGCGAAGGCAACACCCGCCTCTATACCGAAGACGATCTCAAGCGCCTGGAGTTCATTCTCTCGCTAGCGCGTGATCTCGGCGTCAACATCGCAGGCATCGGAATCATCCTCAACATGCGTGAGCGCATGGAAAACATGCAACTCCAGATGCAGGAATTTGTGAAGTATGTGCAGCAGGAAGTAATGATCCGCGCCAATCAGGCAATGCCCAAGGAAGGTCTGGTGCCGCTGCGGCGGCCGATGGTCATTCCGCCCGGCAAAAAGAAATAACCGGGATCGCAAACATTTTCAATTTACTTGATCCAGCCCACCCACACGGGCTTACCGTGATCGTCGCGCATGGTCATGATATCGCCATTGCGCGTCACTTCGCGGGCCAGCAGTACTGCATTGCCATCCACCGTAAGCTGTGAGCCGAGAACCTCGATCGCATCCCCCTTGGCGAAGGTGATTTCCATTTCCTTCAGGAAGTTTTCCGGGGCCACGAACACGTCGAGCAAGCCCTTATCATTTTTCAAAGTGACGTGGACCGTATTGTCGGCAGTGGTTTTTACCTCGTCAATCACGCCCTTGATCTTAACTTCGCTGCTCTTGTCGTACTTGGGCGCAGGCACAGTCCCGGCGCTTCCCACCACAAATACGAGTAGAACAATAAGTGCGACTGCCGATACCAACTTGAAGGAATCCGGTCGTGACATGGTTCACATCTCCTTTCGAAGTCAAAGGAACGGAGTTCCGCGACGGCTTCGAACTGGGTGTCGCGGGCTGCCGTCCGTTCGGTACGCATCCGTCCATCTTCCATCTCCTTCAACCGGCGGGCGGATTCTTCCTCTCTAACGGCCGCTTGAGCCATCGCTCGCCTAAGGTCGCAAACAACGTAGCCCCACCCTGCGGTTCACACAGTGAGGCCAGTCACAGTGGCCCGTGATGGCCGGGCAGCCCGGCCCAGAACTTGGCGTCCAGCGATCGCTGGAGTGACTAATTGCGTCACCAGACGAGGTGAGATCAATCACATCCCAACGCAGGCGATTGCGCCAGACTCTATACCTCTGTACGAGTAGCACAATTCGGAGAGCTCCCATGTCCCAGCAATTGAGCGATGTGCTGCAGATGCTCCGCTACGAGTTGAATTACCTCGAGCAGGGCGGCTTTGACCGCGACCGGGCGACGTTCGGAACCGAATCTCCATTTTTAGGTACGTTCGCCTGCATTAACTATGGCGATCCGCTGCGAGCCCACGCCTGCCGCGAGTGCCTCCTTCATCAGTTCGTTCCCGAAGACAAGCAAACCGAGGAACTTCCCTGCCACTACATACTCCTCAGCGCCTCTGGGGAAACGATCGCGGAGTTGATCAAGCAGAAAGATCCAAACAGGATGGTGTTTGCCCTCAAGCAATGGCTTCGCACCACCATCGCAAATCTGGAAGCGACGCTGGAACCGAAGGCTGAGTAAAAAATTGGCTGGCTGGACAGCTCCCAACCGGTCAACGAGCAGATTGTGAACTTCCCTTTGATCGCACGCTTCAGTGCGCCGTGCAGAAACGCGGGCAGACATGAAACGCAGCTTCCAGTCACTCTCGCCACAGGAAGCGCTCCACGTGGCGGTTTTTATCGAAGAGCGCAACTCGGAGATCTACCAGCAGTTCGCGGAAACGTTCGCCTCCTTCCCAGACTTCGTTTCGCTCGAAATTGCCAGCGCTCTCTGGGACATGGCGGCCGAAGAGCGTCATCACAGCACGCTGCTGCTGGAGCGCTACACGGCGCAGTATGGGCAGGCCGCTTGCGCGCTTACCGAAGCGGATATTTTCGAGATCATCGAATTGCCGGAATTGGGGAATGGAGAAATCCTTGACTTCTCGGCGGATGCGGCCACGGCACACCATCGTGCGCTGCGGATTGCCCTGAGCGCGGAAAACCAGGCGCGAGATTTTTATGCCGGCTTGGCCCAGACCGCGGACGACCCGGAACTTCGCGCCCTCTGCGTTGAGCTTTCCAGCTTCGAAGCCGATCACGTGGAATTTCTCGAACGCAGACTCGCCCGCATCAAGCCGAACCGGCGAGAGTCAAAACATTGAGGAGTTGTCCCGCTCCGCCGACCTTTGTTCTGCGCGCTGGAAATCGGAAGCGCGAGCAGCCGGACTCCAGACTCTGAACGGCCGCTCGATACGCGCTATTTCTTATCGTTCGTCCCCTGTGTCTCGGTTCTCGGCAGTGCATCCAGCTCCGCATCCTCCGGGAAGGACTTGAGCGTGAGTTCGTGCACTTTCCCGGTTGCTTTTCCGTCGGCGTGCTCCGTCAGAGTTCCCTTCACGGTCCAGTAGCCCTCATCGCTCGGAGTCTTCGCCGGGCCGCGCTCCACCCTCCCGGAAAACTCGAACCAGACGCCGTGCTCCGGGTCCGGTTTGGTACGAAATTTCAGAGTGGAGTCCTCAAGACTTGCCTGCTCAAAGTACTGATCCACGAATTCGGCTTTGTCCATATCCTCGTTTTTGAAACGCGAAACCAGCCCCGTAACTTTTCCCTCATTCACCTCGATCTGCACAAACTCACCTTCGTGAACGAACGAGTACAACCCAGTGATGTCTCCGCCCAGCTCCGGCTTGGTGGCTTGTTGTTGGGCCGGCCCGGCCGTGATCAGAGTGAGCAACAAAGCTGCAATTCCGAAAACGTGTTTCATAATTGGGTTGAGTATAGCCGAGCTCCAGAGCCTCAGCACAATTCTCCGCCTCGCGATATAATCTCGCCACTTGGTAGCCTTGCGAGCCACTCTCAAATTTCGAACTCCGAAGACGCCCGATAGCGAGCCAGCAGCCCCGGAGCAAGAGCTGCGCCTCCTGGTAGCCTGGGCAAACCCGCGCGCTGTCTTTGCCGGGAACCTCGCCGATCGTCTCCGCGGCCGCGTGGTACCTGGGTTGGTGACCACCTCTGCTCCGGATCACGGCTTCTGGCACGGCGTTGATCTGCGCACACCTTTTCCCCGCCGTGGATTTCTTGATTCCGTCCTGGCGCACGCCGCGCTGTTGGGACTGCTTTACGCCATCTCGATCTGGCCGCAGTCCTCCATCCACCTTGCCGATCCGCTCTCCCGCCGGACGCTCCATAGCTACGCGATCAGCCCGTATCTGCCCGAACTGCACGGCGCGCCCACTCATCCCCGCGCTAGCGGAAAACCGGACCCGGTCCTGGCAAAGCAGGAGATCCTGTCACTTCCCGAGACCCCGGACAATCTTCACCAGACCATCGTCGCTCCCCCCAAAATCAAGCTCAGGCAGGACCTCGATCTCCCCAACATCGTCGCTTACCAGACCACCGTTCCGGTGCAACCCCTTACCGCCAGTGAGCGCGACTCAGCCAAGCTACGCCTGCCAAATTTTATGCCTGAGGTAATTCGTCCAGCGGTCGATTCCAATGCGCTGCGTTCGCGGTCCAAGCTGCCGGCGTTTGAGCCGCAGGTCGTCGAACCTGCCCCGGAAGTTGCGCAGGGCAATCTCCGCCATGCCCTGCCCGCCTTCGAACCAAAGGTTGTGGAACCTGCTCCCGACCTTGGCCACGTCAGTCGCGGAAGCTCTGCCGCGCTCGCTCACCTTGACCCACGTATCGCCGAACCAATTCCTGAGACGCCGCACCTTCCCGAGGCGGAGCGCTTGGCTGGCCAGATCATCGCCCTAACCCTTCATCCTGCCGATGTCCACGGCCCCGTGCAAGTTCCGTCCGGCAACCGCCAAGGGGCCTTCGCTGCGTCGCCCGCCGGGCGCGCCGAGGCCAGCGGAGCCCCAGGCGCCGGTCTCGCCCCCGGAGCTGGCGCGCACGAATCCAAAGCTCCGGTCAACGCCCCCGCCGGCATCAGTGTGGCCGCTGCGCCTACGCCGGACAGCCCAGTCGCCAACAAAGCCGCGCCTGCCGACCCTGATGTGCGCGCCAAATTCATGGCTGCGATGCACCCTCCAGCAACTATCCCGACGCGTCAACCCATGGCACGCGAATCCGCCGGACCACGCACGGATTTGGAGAATCGGCTCTTTTCAGGCCGCCGCTCCTATACACTTTCCGTCAATATGCCCAACCTTAACGCCGCCACTGGTAGCTGGATTATCCACTTTGCCGAGCGGGACGGAAACCGCGACCCAGGCTCTCCCATCGCTGCGCCCGAGGTGGTCAGTAAATTTGACCCGGCTTATCCGGGCGATCTCATTCAAGATGGCGTACAAGGCACCGTCGTGCTCACGGCCACCATTCGCGCCGATGGCAGCGTCGGCGACATCGCGGTCGCCAAAAGCCTCGATCCGCGTCTCGATCAGAATGCCTCCGAGGCGCTCTCGCGCTGGCTCTTCCGCCCTGCGCTCAAGGACGGACGCGCCATTGACCTCGAAGCGGTGATCGCCGTTCCCTTCCACTCTAAAGCCGCTGGGCTCCGATAAGGATTGGTAACTGCGATTGGTAGCTGGTTGATGAATTCGACCGTGGGCTATATTGGCTGCGCTGCGGGCCGCCGCTCAGTGGCCGCGATCAGCTCCGGATTGGCGCACACTTCATAGTAGATATGGTCGGCCCAACGCACGAATCCAAAATCGCGCACCTCGACCTGTGCCGCTCTTCCCTCTCTGACCAGAATAGGATGAAAGACCCCGGGGCTCACCGGAACCAGTCCCCGAAAAAGCCGCACGCGTTCTGAGCCCCAAGGCATGGGCAACTCCATCGCGAACTCTTCCAGTGAAATCTCATCCTGCATCTTGTCGAACGCGGCTCGCGGCAAGTGGATTCCGCCCACATTGTAGTTGAGCAGGAAATCCTCCAGTGCGCCCGCCGCCGCATCTTCATCCGCCGTCTGGAAGACAAAGACGTTGAACAGCAGATTACTGTCCTTCACCTGCCGCCGCGCGCGCTTGTGGCAGGCACTCAGGCGGTCGCTCAGGTTCAAGGCCTCGGAAATCATAATCCGGTGCGCCCCGTCCATCAGGTAGAGCGGCGCGGAATTCTGATACGCAATGCCGATTCCGATCTCCAGCGGAGGCAGTCCGTTTTCCGTCGATGCGCTGTTGTAGGCACGCACGATGTTCAGAATTTCGCGGGCCAGTACGCAGGTGCGCGACACGCCGAATCCCCGCTGCCCTTCGTTCTCCAGCAGCGTCAGGATGACCGCGTCGCCTTCGATGAAGACCTTTTCCGCGCCGTATTTCGACAGCAGCTTGTTGACCGGCTCAAAAAAGTTGAGGCTGAAGAACGATGCCGGATTCAATCCGCGCTCCAGCAACGAACGCGTCAGGAACGTTGAGTCGCGAATGTCCGCCTTGAGCACAACGTGATCCTTCACCCGCTGCTCTGCTGGCTTTTCCTCTTCCGGCAGCAGAAACTCGTAGAGCGTTCCATTGATCTCGGACAGTTCCCGCAGACGTGCATTGTTGAGAAGGTTCACGGAATCCAGGGCGCGCTCCAACACCTCCATCTTGCGCAGGTCGCGATGGAAGCGCGACAGATCGGTGAAGTAGCGGGCCGCATACCTCATGCGTTCGGCCGTACCAGCCGAGCGAACGCGCTGGACCGCCGCGTGGAGTTTCTCCTGCGGACGACGGTCGTGCATCTCCAGCACTTCCTCCACCCGCCGCAACTCATTCTTCAGGAACAAGGCACACTTTAATTGTTGCGGTGAAACCACCGCTCCGTAGTCGCCCAGAATTGGAACTGTTTCGTAGGCAGCTACCGCGTAGTCCATGACCTTGGCGTCTTCTAGGGCCTCCAGCCACGCCAACGTGATCGCACGCTGCGCCTTGCCCCGGGGAGACTCATCCGCCAGTCCGCTGAACATCAGCACCTTGGCATTTTCCGGTACGTTCAGCAGAGCCTCCGCCTCCGGGTCACCCTGTGCCACGCCCAGTTTATTCAAAAATCCCTTGGCGATGGCCACCACGTTCCCGAACAGATCGGGATCGCGATCGAAACTTCCAAACAGCACGTAGTGCTCTGCCCGCAGAAAGGGGTCCTGGCTCGAATCTGCGAAGATAAGACGGTTCGCCAGAACCTCATAGCCTGCGGCTTCGCGATCGCCGAAGAGCGAACGCCGCGTGCTCGCCACTGTTTCCCGCTCCACCTCGCTTAACGTCGCCAGCACATCCTCGGAGGCACGGCGCAGCACCTGGCGCTTGTTCACCTGGAAGCGCATGAAGCGGTCGCGCACCACCATCTGTTGCAGTTCAAGATGCCGCTCGTCGCGTTTTTTCAGATTCTCGCGGCAGCGCTCCAGAACCTGCGCAAACTGCGCTGCCAATTCCGCGCGCAAGAACTTCACCAGCCCCACCCGGCACAGCAGGTCCAGTTGCAAATCGTCGGCCTCGCGCGCGCTCCGCAAGGACGCAATCTGCAATCCGCTCAGGCAGCGCTTAAACTCCGCCGGGTAGTCGACCTCCTGAGCCGGCAGCGCGTCGTGCTTGATGTGGGCGCGCCCGTATCGCGAATCGCCAAACGGATTTTCCTCGGGCGCGCGAGCCAGCTGCTGCACGTCCCCGTGCTGCTCAATCAGGTTTGACAGGTGGATTCGGGTGATCTCAGTGAATTTTGGGCTGAGGAACACGTCAGGATGCAGATTATCAACACCCGCAACCAGCCCTTGGATAGTGAGTTGCGGCGTATAGGAAGCCAGCGTTAGCTGGCTCGCCATCTCGCGCAATTTCGTCCGCCCAAAGAATGGAAACGACGACATTCTGATCCTTTTATTGGCTCATTTTGTGAGCTGACGTACGGACAGTATCACACGCCAAAGCCAAGCGGGAGAGCCAAATATTGTCGATCCACGTTACGTCGGGAAATTACTGCCTGGCAGTTTGCGCCCTCTCAAATTGATCTCCCGCCTTCCATTGCACCAGCGCCGGTTGCTCCGCCGCGCGGTACCCCAAGGCGATCCCGAAGCGGGCCAACACTGCGTTTGAGCGATAGTCGTACTCGTCTTTATACTCGTCGCTAGGTTGGTGGTAACTCTTGTCCATCGCGTCGCTATTGGCCTTCACCCATGACTCTGGATGGCCGCTGAAGCGCTCGCCCGTCTCGATGGAAAACGCCGGGACTCCCAGCTTCGCGAAGCTGAAATGGTCGGAGCGATAGTAGCCGCCATTCTCCGGATGCTCCGGCGTCAGAACCCTCATCTTGAAGTCCGCTGCCGTCTTTACAAATACCGCGCCAAAAGTAGTTCGCTCGTAACCCTCCGCCTCGACTTCCTGAGGAATTCCCAGCGGCTTGATCGCGTCGTAATTCAGATTCAAGCTAATGTCGGAGAGCGGAACCGGAGGATGCTTTGCCAGGTAAGCCGAGCCCCACAGCCCCTGCTCCTCGGCGGTCGTTGCCGCAAAGTACATCGAACGCTTCGCCTTCACCGGAGAGGCCGCCACCGCCCGCGCCATCTCGATCACCATCGCCGTCCCGGTCGCATTGTCCAGTGCCCCGTTGTAGATGTTGTCGCCCGGTTGATCCGGACGTATTCCCAGGTGATCGTAGTGTCCGGTGAAGATCACCGCCTGCTTCCTGAGCTCAGGATCCGAGCCGCTCACCTTGCCAATCACATTGCTCGACTCAAAATGGCGGACTGCGGAGACCACATGCGCGCTCACCGTCAGTGGCAGAGGCAGTGCCCGAAAACCCTTCACTTGGGCCGCTGCGATCAGCGTATCCAAGTCCCGCCCGGCATCTGCCAGCATGGTACGCGCCTGGGCCAGTTGAATCCAGGAGGCCAGTGCCAACTTCGGCTCTGAATCGTCGGCCAAACCCGAGCGCTCGCCCGACCACGAGTTGCGCACCACATCCCATCCATAGCTGGCCATCTCGGTCTGGTGAATCAGGATCACGCCGGCTGCGCCCATCCGCGCCGCCTGCTCGTACTTGTAGGTCCAGCGCCCGTAATACGTCAGCGCCTTGCCGCCAAAATAATTGGGGTCGTCGGAGGGCGGTTCATTCACCAGCATCAGCAGGACTTTGCCCCTCACGTCGACGCCGGCGTAGTCGTTCCAGGAAAATTCCGGAGCGGTGATGCCGTAGCCAACAAAGGCCACGCCAGCGTTCACATCGCTCACTTCCTGTTGGTCCAGGCTGAAGACCACAATGTCGTCCAGCATCTTCGGGTTCATCGTCTGCTTGGGAGTCTTCACCGAGAAGGTCGTTTCCCGCAGCGTCGTCACTCCCACCAAGGGAACCTTCTGGAAGTAGCTTCCGTTGTCGCCCGCCGGTTCCACGCCCGCATCCTTGAACTGCTTCGCAATGTAGTTGGCCGCCAGATCGCCACCCCTCGTGCCAGTTCCCCGGCCTTCCAAGGCATCGCTCGCAAGGTACTTTACGTCGCCGCGGATGCGCTCTGCCTGCACATTGCGCATCGCCGCCATCATCCCGTCAGGCTGTCTTCCAATGCCAGCCGCAGCCTTCTTCGCCGGGTGAGAACCGGCAACGCCTGCACCCGCCAGCGCCAGGCATAACACACTCATCATCAAAACTCTGCGCATGGTGAAAACTCCCAATCCAGCGACAACCAGAGTGGCTCGCGGTGAAAGCTCATTGTACGCTGTCCCCTGTACCTCACCTAGTGCGCGGCGTGCCCATTGCAGCCCAGCTTACGCAGAATCTTTCGCGTCAGCCCGGTCAGAGGTAGTTCCCCGATTTCCTCGTATTCCACCCACCGCCCCAGCTTCTTTTCCCTCGCGCCAAGCGCCTTCAGCCTCAGCCTTATCACTCGCACAACATAATCTGTGTCGGTGATCGCGTGCCGCAGCATGCACAACTCCTGTGCGCTCCCCCCCAGTGTGGAATCTGGTTTGCCAGTTACGTCCTGTTTCGCGCTTTGGGCTGCGCACGCCGGGAGCTCCCACATTCCGGCCATCTGTGCTGCATCCAAGGCGCGCTGCACCAGGTACACGCGACTGCTCCGCTCAATCAGCACTCGCGTCATTTGCACTCGTTTGCGCGTGGTCTTCGGCTTCTGTGTCTCCGCCCCCGGAGCCTGGCACCACGGGCGCACCGGGCAAACCAGGCACTGCGGACTGCGCGGCGTACAAATTGTCGCGCCCAGCTCCATCATCGCCTGGTTCCAATCCCCGGGATGACGTCGAACCAGCAACTCCTCTGCCCGCTTCCACGCCGCCGCGCCAGTGCGTGGCTCCCCGTCCATGCGGCTGAGCACCCGCTCGACGTTGCCATCCACCACGGCGGACGGCTCCCCGAAGGCGATGCTCGCCATGGCTGATGCCGTGTAGCGCCCAACTCCCGGCAACTTCCTCAGACCCTCCACCGCTCGCGGAATGACTCCGCCCAACTCGCTTACAACCAGCCTGGCCGCCCGGTGCAGCATTCGGGCGCGGCGATAGTAGCCCAGCCCACTCCACAGTGCCAGCACCCGCTCCTCCGGTGCCAAGGCTAGCGCCGCAACGGTCGGAAATGCTTCCAGAAAGATGCGATAGTGCTCCAGCACCGCGGCCACGCGCGTCTGTTGCAGCATGGTTTCAGAAACCCACACCCGGTAGGCGTCGCTGTCCTGCCGCCAGGGCAACTCGCGCTTGTGCTGCGCATACCATGCCAGCAGCGCCCTCTGCAATGCACCGGAGTTGTCCTGTGTGGTCATCGGTGAGCCGATTGTAACAATCCTTATTTCCCGTGTGCATTAGCCCAATGTGCTACGCCGTCGTGCGAACGTCTTCACTTTGACTTTGCCGTCTCTGCCACTTTGTGTTCTGATTCCTAGTATGAAAACTCTTCCCATGAAAGCAACTCTGACCGCGACCATTACGCTACTCGCCGTCGGACTCATGCTGGCTGGCACCGCTTTGGCCCAGCAGACACCCGCTGCGAAATCGCCAGCCGCCTCCACCCAGAAAGCACTTGCAGCCAAGAGCACTACCAGCGCTCCCGTGCTTAAAACTGAAAAAGAAAAAGCCAGCTACGCCCTCGGCATGAACATCGGCGCCAATCTGGAAAAGAGTCTGCAGCGCGACGGCATCGAAGTCGATTCCGCAATTTTTCTGCGTGGAATGAAGGACGCACTCACCGGAGGCAAGCTCCTGATGACCGATGAAGAATCTAAGACTGCTTTCACCACATATCAGAAGGAATCCCAAGAAAAACGGGAAGCCGAAAACAAAAAGCAAGGGGAAGCTTTCCTTGCCGCCAATAAATCCAAAGAGGGAGTCGTCACCCTCCCCAGCGGATTGCAGTACAAGATCGAAAAGCAGGGCGACGGCGCCAAGCCGCTCTCCACCGATTCAGTCGAGTGCAACTATCGCGGCACTCTCATCGACGGCAAGGAGTTTGACAGCTCCTACAAGCGCGGCAAACCTGCCACTTTCCCGGTCAGCGGAGTGATCAAGGGATGGACAGAGATACTCCAACTCATGCCGGTCGGCTCCAAGTACCAGGTCTTCATCCCCGCTGACCTCGCCTATGGCGCGCACCCTCCGGCTGGTGCTAACATCGGCCCCAATTCCACTCTTATTTTCGAGGTCGAACTGCTCTCCATCAAGCAGAAGCCCACGGCCGCCGCTCCTGCCCCGGCCGCAACCAAGCCCGAATCAACCACGAGCAAGCCCGCCGAACCGGCAAAGTAGTATTCCGGTTCCGTAGCAAGAGAAAGCCCGCCAGAATCTTCCGGCGGGCTTTCCAGTGGCTGCAGTCAATCCAGTTACTTCGCGATCTCCACCAGCTCAAAGCGCTCCAACTGGGCCTCGAATGGAATTGAGAATTCCTTCTCGATCTTCTCACGGTACGTCGGCCCGGAGTTGTAGGTGCAGAACGGATACAGTTTGCCGTCCGGTGCCGCGTAGTGAATTACACAGCGCTTTACCCGCTCAATGTCGTAATTGTACGAATCCTGGAAGTGCATGCCGGCCACCAGCAGTGTGCGATAGGTGAACGTGCCGTCCATGCCGTCGCGGCCAAGCTTCTTGTTGGTCATTCCCTGGATCGTGTTGAGAAACTTCTCGAAGGTCAGTCCCGGGGGCGCCAGCTCGGTCTTGAAGTGCTTCTTCATTTCCATCCAGCCCTTGGCGCCGTTGTAGTACTTCGACAATCCCTTAAATGACTTGCGCGACATCATCTCGATGTCTTGCAGCATCGCCGGAATATCCACAAACTGGGTTACCGGCACCGCCTTGCGCGAATTCTCATCCACGAACATGTAAGTTCCCAGCGAGCAGTGCGGATGGGCGGAAATCGTCGGAACCCCGCGATGCTCGACCGCCGCAATCAGTTTGCTGAACGGCGTGATCGCCGATAGCGGGAACCAGTCATTGTACTTGTCGAACATTCCCGTCTGGTCGCTCAGGGCAAACGCCAGGTCGGTCAGGGTGAAGCGCTTGGCTTCCAACTCCTGCTTGGAGATGCGTCCCGTAAATGCCACCGGCTGGAAGCTGATGCCGCTGACCGTGTCCACGTTATCGATGGCCACTTTCAGGATGTCACCGAGTTGATGATCGTTCAACCCCTTGACGATCGTCGGCACAAACACGATCTTCATCCCAGCCGCGCGGCAGTTCTCAATGCACCGCATCTTCATTTCAAACAGGGCTTCGCCGCGCGTCTTCAAATAAATGTCATCACTGACGCCGTCGAACTGGAGATACAAGGTAGCCAAGCCCGCTTCCTTGCATTTCTTTGCAAACTCAAGACTGCCCGCAATCAGGATTCCGTTGGTCGCCGCCTGCAGATGAGTAAACCCCATCTCCTTGGCCATCACCAGAATCTCGATAAACTTGGGATGAATGGTTGGCTCGCCGCCCGAGAACTGCACCACCCGCCCGTCCACCGGACGCTCATTGCGCAGTGCGTTCAACATGGTCCGCACCTGTTCCATGTCCGGCTCGTACAGGTACCCGGCGGAGTTCGCGTTGGCAAAACACACCGGACAGGTCAGGTTGCAGCGGTTGGTCAAATCAACATTCGCCAGCGCGCTGTGCGAGGTGTGCAGCGAGCACAGTCCGCAATCGTCCGGACAAACCGCCTCCGCACCCTTGTTCACCGCCGGATTGCTCAGCCCCTGGTTGTCGCCGAACTCCCACTCCTCCATCTTCAGATAGAGAGCTACATCCGAGTACACGCAGTCCTTGAAGTCGCCATGCACCGGACAGGTCTTCTCCATCATCACGCGGCCGTTCTCTTCAAATATGCGCGCCGGGATTCGTGTCGTCGTCTCGCATTCCGGACAGAGCGACACCGTCGTCTTCGGAAGCCCCTTCTGCAACTGCTGAATGGGGCCACCTGTCAGCGTCGTTTCAGGTTGCAAAATCTTCAGGTCCGACCGCTTCGCCGATGCAAATGGAGTGCTCAAGGATATCTCCGCTCAACTGTGGAATTAGTGGGAGCAAACCTACCCCCGCGTATATGTAGTTTGCCTCGACCAGAGCACTGGCACCGTACCCTTTTCAGCGAATCGCAATTTCACGCATCCAGTGGCGATTTCAGGAACTTAGTGCGTGGGCTCGGGGTCATACCCTGTAGGTGGGCAAGATCGCCCGAAATTTCACCCGTCGATCACCATTGTTTCGCAGCCTTGCTACCGTTCCGCACCAGTACCCGCGTTCTTAAGGAGACCGCATGAGACGACTGCTCGCAGTGCTTCCCCTTGCCCTACTATCTCTGCTCGGGGCCGGGTTCACCCAAAACACCCCCCAACCCGCCCCTCGATCCGCCGCACAGCGTGCCGCCAAACTTCCGGCCAAGTCCCGCACCGCGGAAACCCGGGAGGCCGCAGCCACCGAACTCCCCATCCGC
Organism: uncultured Acidobacteriaceae bacterium; assembly: GCA_964563875.1. Taxonomy (GTDB): domain Bacteria; phylum Acidobacteriota; class Terriglobia; order Terriglobales; family Acidobacteriaceae; genus TOLSYN. The sequence goes on along the minus strand of CAZLZA010000001.1, from coordinate 106,244 downwards.
CGCGTCGTCCTCTACAAAAATGGTGTCGGATATTTCGAACACCAGGGCCGCATCACCGGCGATCAGGAGCTCAACATCCATTTCAGCACCGCGCAACTGAATGATGTGCTCAAGTCCCTTACCGTGGTCGATCTCGGCGGCGGCAAGGTCGGCGGCGTGCGCTACAACTCCATCGCCCCGCTCAGTCAGCGACTCAGCACCTTGCGTCTCGCCCTTGACGGCAACTCCGACCGCGCCTCGTTCCTCAGCGCCCTGCGCGGCGCGCGCGTCGAAGTCCACACCGCCGCCGCATCGGCCACCGGACGCCTGCTCTCCGTCGAAGAGATCACCCGTCAGGACAAAGAAGGCGGCGAGCTAAAAACCACCCAGATCTCCCTCGTCTCCGACTCCGGCGAACTCCACACCTTCGACCTCACTCCCGCAACCTCGGTGCGTATCCTCGAAGCCGAAATGACCCATGAGGTCGCGCGCTACATGGCCCTGCTCGCCAGCGCCCGCGACAAAGATATCCGCCAGATGACCATCTCCACGCGTGGCGAAGGCGCGCGCGATATCGTCGTAAGCTACATCAGCGAAGTTCCCGTCTGGAAGTCAACTTACCGGATCGTCCTCCCGAACCAAGATGGCCCGCAGAATTCCCAATCCAAGCCGCTCCTCCAGGGCTGGGCCGTCGTCGATAATACGGTCGGCGAAGATTGGCGCAACATCCAACTGTCGCTCGTCGCTGGAGCCCCACAGTCCTTTGTCGAGCAAATCTCGCAGCCCTACTATGTCCGCCGCCCCACCGTCGAACTTCCCAAAACCGCGCAGCTCACCCCACAAACTCATGAGGGAGCGGAGTATGAACCGCCAGCAGCTTCTCCGGTTAAAGCGGCAAAGGATGGCGCAATCGGCAGCGGAAGCGCCGGTAAAATCGGCAGCGGAACGGGTGCTGGCGTCGGGCCTAGTCGCGGCGGCGGCATCGGCGGCGGAATTTACAAGGCACGCGCCGCAATCAAGATCGACGTCTCAGCGGCCAAGGACGAAAATCTCGAAGCCTATGCAAATCCTTCCAACGCTCCTACCGAAGCCTACGAGCAATCCTTTGAAGCCCAGTCCTCCGGCGAAGCCCTTGGCGATATGTTCGAGTACGCCATCAAGCAGAATGTCACCGTACTGCAGAACCAATCTGCGCTCGTTCCCATCGTGCAGGCCCGGGTCGATGCCGAGAAGGTCACCCTCTGGAATGAGCGGGAGCGTACCCCCGAACGCGCTCTCTGGCTCACCAACTCCAGTGGCTTCACCCTCGATGCCGGAAGTTTCAACATCGTCGAGGGCGGAGCCTTCGCCGGAGAAGGACTGCTCGCCGAGGTTCATCCCGACGAACGCCGTCTCATCTCTTACGCCGCCGACACCGCCGTCCGGGTCAAACTCGGCGGCCAATACGAGGAGCGCCCTTACACCCACTTGCGAGCCGCTCGCGGTATCCTATACCTCACCCGCGAGTTGCGCGGAACCCGCACCTACACCATATCCAACTCAGATATCGCCGCCCGTAGCGTTGTCATCGAGCATCCGGCGCGCACTGGTTGGCACTTCCTCGATAAGGATCTGAAGCCGGAGGAGACCTCGAACTCCTATCATCGCTTCCGCGTTCAGGTCGCACCCGCTTCCAGCGAAAAACTGGTCGTCGCCGAATACTATCCCCAGGAGACCACGTACGCACTCAACACCGTTGACGACAAGCTGATCGCCTTCATCCTCAAGTCGAGCGGAATCCACCCCGAGGTGGAATCCTCGCTGCGTACCCTGCTCACCAAAAAGGACGAGATCGCAGCCGTCGAGCACCAGTTGCAGGAGCGTCGGGATGAAATCGCACGCCTCGACAAAGAGCAGGCCCGCATCCGCGAGAATATGAAGTCGCTCAAGGGCGGCGCTGAGGAGAAAGCCTTACTCCACCGCTATGTCGCCGGCCTCAATCAGCAGGAGGATCGGCTCGCCTCATTAAATTCTGAAATTTCTTTAAAAGAAGTGGAACTAAATGCCCGGCAGGGTGAATACCAACAGATGGCTGAGTCGATAACCTTCGATCAAGCCGAATAGAGTTTTCTCCTCCCGAAACGATGTCCGCCGGAAAACCGGCGGACGATTTTTTTGCCCGGGTATTACCGTCGGCCGGCTAGTCTCACATCACATCTTCCCGCTTTTCGTCCACCTTTGCCGCCGTCTTTACTCCTAGGCTTTCCACAGAGACGAATCCGCCCATCTCGTGAGCCTTCTCGCCCAGAACGTGCTGCTTGTAGAGTGCCATCATCCTGGCGTCCTCGGCGCTCTGTTTCAGCTTGGCGTCCCGGGCGTGGAGCTTTTCTTCCCGCGCGGTCTTGGCTATCCCCTGATCGTCCAGCGTCATATTGCGTCCGGCGCGGACATGTTCCTGGTTCAGCGTCAATGAATGCTCCGTGCTCTCCAGTGTTACCGGCTTGCCGCCCGCGAAAATCTCATGTCGTCCGTGCTCTTCGTACCACTTCGTCAGAGTCGCTGTCATGTGCATCTTCTCGATGATGTTCCGCCAGCCCACGCCCGTGTTGTAGGCGCAGAAGCTGATCTCGCCTTCCTGCGTGGCGTAAGGAATGATGCACTGTTCCGTGCGCCGGAAGTCATAGTTGAACAGATCCTGAAACCACATCCCGGCAATGAACAGGAAATTCCAGCGGTCCGCCCTGCGCTTCTGGATATCTTCCAAGGTCCGGTCCGGGCTCGACTTGCCATACTTCACCTCCGCCTTCTTGGTCGCTGCAAAGGTTTTGTCGAACTTCTTCAGCAGGTCGGTGAATTTGAAGTGGGTTGGTGACTGGAATGGATCGTAGTTGCGTGCCAGCGCCAATGCCATGCCCAGGTTTGACCAGCGTGCGCCGCGTCCCGCATCGTTGACCTTGGCCACATCGCGAGCCACCTGATCCGCCCAGATGAACTTTGTGACCGGAACGGCTTCCTTGGTCTCCTTGTCGATCATCAGCGCCATCCCCACGCCGCAGTTCGGGTGGCATCCGCAGTTCACCGAACCCCAATCCTTGGCCGAGCCGTGCACCACGTCGGCCCAGTCGCTGAAGGTACCCATGAACGAAATCGGGAACCAATCGCGCGCCGGCTCTCCCAGTCCGGTCTGATCCTTCACGTCATGTGCCAGATGGCTGAGCGTGTACCGCTGCGCCCGGCGTCTTTCGTCGGTGATTCCCTCATCCCGGCCGGTGAACGAAACTGGCTGGAAGGAGAGGAACGAAATGCGCTTCGGATTATCCAGCGCAAACTGAATAATGCGTCCCACCTGCTCGTTGTTCACCCCGTTGACGATCGTCGTCACCGGCACGATCTCCACCCCCGCGCTGTGCAGGTTCTCAATCGCCCGCAACTTTACGTCGAACAGATTACCCACCTTGCGGTGCGAGTTCGCCGCATTGCCGATGCCGTCAAACTGCAGGTAGGCGTACCGCAGACCGGCCTCTGCAGCCTGCTTGCAGAACTCCGGAGACTTCGCAAACTCAATCCCGTTCGTCGCTGCCTGAACCGAGTTGTAGCCCACCTTGCGGGCGTACGCCACCGCTTCCAAAAAATGCGGAGACAATGTCGGCTCGCCGCCGCTGAACTGCACGCTCATCTGACGGCGCGGCTTGATCGTGATTGCGTTGTCCAGCATCGTCTTGATGTCTTTCCACCCCAGTTCGTGCACAAAGCCCACCTGGTTGGCGTCCATGAAACAGGGATCGCACATCATGTTGCAGCGGTTCGTCAGGTCGATGGTCAGCACCGAGCCGCGCCCATGCTTTATCGTCGAAGTGCCGTGACGGTGCAGCCGCTCGTCGTTGTGCGCCCGCATGTCGCGCCCCGGAAACATCTCTTCCAGGTGCCGGAAAAACTCCACGTCGACCGCCATCACGTCTTCAAAGTGACCGTGCTTCGGGCAGTCCTTCACCATCAGAATCCGCCCGTCGCGCTCGATGATCTCGGCCTTGATCTCGCCAACTTTTTCGGTCAGCAGGATCTCATGCGGCAGCCTTCCCTCCACAATCTGCCGGCGGATCTCCGGTACGCACTTCGGACACAGCGAGTCGGTCGTGCGTGGCCAACCCAGTGGCGGCTTCGTCTTCTCATAAGACTTCAGCAACGGTTTGTCCGCCCACTTCGGCGTAATCGATGGCCTCGGGCGGATGCGGTTCAGCTTTTCGAAGACCACCCAGGCTCCCTTCGCCACATAGGTAAATGCCTTTTCCACGTACTTGATCGGCTTGTGCATGAACCGCTGCTCCTTGTCGGGTCCACCCGAATCATGTAAAGACAAATCCTAGGGTGTTCCACTGGCATTCCCAACATGGAATCCACGAACGGCTGCGTCCCGCCGCCGATCTACGAAATATCACATCAAGCAGTGACCTAAGTCACACATTGAACAATTGAAAACAGGCGTGTTCCGCTGGTGAGAATACCCGCTCCCGTGGCATCTGCCGCCGTTAGCAGATGTGGGTCTTCGTCCCTTGGCACGACGGCTTGCGGCAGTGCTCCCGAAAGTGTAAAGTTTGCCTTGCCATGAATGGAGACATAGGGTTATCGCCCAGCGCGATTGCCGCTGGACTCGTAATCAGTTCAGTGATTATCGGTATGCTTCTACTAATTGTGACTGGACGTTCACGGAACCGATAGAAACCCCGTGCCAGTCTGGGCTCTTTGAACTTTGCGCATCCCTCTGACGTATCATGTTCCAGCGCTTGCTGAGGAACCTGAGATTCGGCCCCGGCAAGGCAGGAGAGACCATGTACTGCTCCAATTGCGGCAAAGACATCGGTGAGCACCCAGTTTTCTGCCAGTTCTGCGGAACCCGTGTGGCCCCACTCCCGCAGGCGCTGCAAAAACGCCCATTCGCCCGCTTCAGCGCGGACAAAAAAATCGCCGGCGTCTGTGCCGGCGTCGCCCGCTACCTCGATATCGATGCCACCCTCGTACGCGCCATCTGGCTGCTCTGCGTTCTGCTCGGAGGCACCGGTCTGCTCGCCTACATCGTGCTCTGGATCATCATGCCCCTCGACCCGGAGTACCCGATGCTGCCCGCGTAAAAGCAGCACGCAACGTGGAATGGCCGCCGTCTTGTAGTAATCAGTGGTGTTCCACCTCATTGACCATCCCCGGCCGGGAGCCCAGAATCAAACTGCCTTGGAATTCTCCGTGCTGCCCGTGAACCAACCATTGTGGTTATCGTCGGCTCATGCGACTACCACTCGCGCACGCCTCCCGCGCGGGTTGCTGTTCGCCGGATTGCTCTTGCTCACGCTGCTGGCCATTGGCTGCGGCGGTAAAAAGCAGACGGCGCGCAACGTTCCGCCCGCACCCTCGCTTTCCGCAGACGCTTCGCCCTCCGCGCCGACCGGCAGACACTCCGCTCCGCTCGCCTCCGTTCCCGGAATTCATGTTGATCCCAATGCCCGGGTCATCTGGAGTGAGATGGGTTACGCCAGTTGGTACGGCCCCAACTACCACAACAAAAAAGCTGCCAACGGAGAGCTCTACAATCAGTACGAGATGACCGCCGCCCATAACACCCTGCCGCTCAATTCCATCGTGCGCGTGGTCAATCTCAGCAGCCATCAGTCCACCGTAGTCCGCATCACCGACCGCGGCCCCTTCGTCGGCGATCGCATCATTGACCTCTCGATCGCTGCCGCCAAGGCCATCGACGTCTACCTTCCCGGAACCGCGCAGGTGCGCCTCGATGTCCTCGAAGCCCCACACTCCATCGAGACTGGTGGCCGTTGGTGCGTGCAGATTGGCGCCTTCAAATCGCAGTTTGACGCGATCACCCTGAAACAAAGTCTTCTCGACCGTTATTTCGGCTCACAGGTGATCGAGTTCAAGGGCCCCACCGGCTACTGGGTCCGCATCCGCGTTCCGCAGGACGACAAGGAGCAGACGCGCAAAGTCTACCAACACACCCACGTGGAAGAAGGCGGAGTCTTCATGGTCCGCCTCGACTAAATTCCCAACTCCTCCTATTCCGTCCAAATACCGTTCATGTTGTCCGTGCCATGCGCCACAGGCGCATCCGCGCGAGTGAGACCTACCCTCCCCGACTGTGCTAAATTGGCCTCGCAAGGAGCGTTCATGAGCGACTGTCTTTTCTGCAAAATCATCGCCGGAGAAATTCCATCGAAGAAGGTATACGAAGACGAGCAGGTCTACGTCTTCGAGGACCTGAAACCGGCTGCCCCGACTCACGTTCTGATCGTGCCCAAGCGTCATCTCGCCGGGCTCAAGGAGGCCTCACCCGAGGACGCAGCGATCATCGGCTACTGCCACATTATTGCCGCCAAACTCGGACGCGAGCGCAACATTGAGGATGGTTACCGCACCGTGCTCAACGTTGGACCGCGCAGCGGCCAGTCGGTCTTTCACCTCCACCTCCACCTCCTCGGCGGACGTGACCTCAAGTGGCCCCCGGGCTAATCCGCCGCCGACCAGCGATGCGTAGTGGACGAACAAAAGTTTTCAAGGGTCCCTTCGGCGCGATGTTTTTGCGCGGCTAAGGTGGGAAGCAATCCTCCTCCACTCGGCAGTGATGTTGCTTCTGCCGTTGGAATTGCGCTTGCCTTCGCTCTCGCCTGTCCCGTCGGATACACCTTCCGTGAAACCGCTCTAGCTGGCGATTGGCATGAATCCCTGTGGCCGCAACTCTCCGACAGTAACCTCATCGACGTAGCACCATACCCACGCTTCCCCCGGTTCGATGGAGCGAATCAAGGGATGCTTGCTCCGGTGGAAATGCTTGGTCGCGTGCTTGTTCTTCGATGAGTCGCAACAACCAACGTGGCCGCACTCCAGGCACATGCGCAGGTGCACCCACGTGTCTCCTGTTTTAATGCACTCTTCGCACACATGCTTATCCGTGCTGGTAATCCTGATCTGATCAAGATGCGAGCATTCTACTGCCATCGATTTCTCCTCTGCGGGATGGCAGGCGTACGCTGAACCCGCCTACGCTGCCTGCCTTTCTTTCGCATCGTAAAACGATTTTCGCCAAACCACGCTCAACAGTGCCAGCGAGGGCGCGGTCCTGACGAATTCGTCCACTGTCCCCCGGACCTCGCGTGCCTGATCGGGGCTCAGTGTTCTGATTATCTTTTCGTGATCGTGCACCGGGATACCTCTGACCAATGATGCCGCGCGTTGCGACACCTCCTCGGCGGCGCGTTGAAAGCTCTTGTCGGCGAGCACGCTTTTTGAATCCACCCACGCCGAAGCCAGGTAGCTTGTAAACGGTGAGAGTGCCCGGTATAGGCACATCACACTTTTCGTCTTCATCGTGCGTCGGATGTCCGCGTAGAGCAGCCAGACCCGCAAACCCGCCTCGCGCTCGTTGGGAACGTGCAGCGTCACCAGCCGTGACAGCGCCGGGGCCTGTTTCCCTGGAGAGACTCGACCCCGCTGACCGCCATAATATCCCCACTGCATCAGACGCGCAAACAGCAGCAGGCGTGGCAAGGCGCGCACAAAAATTCCAACCACTCCAGCCAGCACTGGCATATCGTTGGTGGAGATCTTCTGCTCGGCCAGCATGCGTTCCTGGTCGCGCAGCCGCCATCCGCCGCCAAGCGCTTGGGCGCGCACAAAATCATCCAGCGTATCCGAGGCAGCGTGGAATTCCCGCGAGGACGCAACCGGCCCCAAGTCTCGCCACATGCCTTTCAAATACGGGGGCACCGCGGCCAAATTCTTGAACAGAGTGGGTACAAACGGCAGGTCGAAGTTGCCCCGCAGCTCCGCGTAGATTCGGCGCAGCTCCGGTCCCACTTCGTTTTCTTCGTAGGCGCGAGCAAAGGCCATGGGACTCAGCGCCGGACTGCTGGCGCTTCCCTTATTCAGATACTCGAAGGCTCTAGCCGGTTGCCGCTAAGTCGGGTCAGTATTCCTGAAGCTCAGCTTCGCTGGTGGCGTGCCGCCGCAGCAGTTGCGGCAGGTTCTGCGAAAATGCCGAGCGGGGCAGCACCATATCGCAGCCCACTTCCTGAGCCTTCACCTTCAGCTCTCCCTGCAAATGCGAGAGGAAGCCGATAATGTTGGTTTCTTTCTTGAACTTCGACTTAAGCTTCGGAATCACCGTCAGCGGCTTCACCGTGTGGTGGTTCAGGTCGATGATGATCAGCGATGGCTTCTCTTCTCCGGCTGCCACCATCTCCATCACTTCCTTCTCGCTCTTGACGAAGTCTACTTTCACATTGAGCTTTCGAGCCGTTTCCTGGATCTTCGCCATGAAGAACAGGTCATCCACGAAGACGAAGATGGGCTTGGAACTTAAGTTATCTGTCACAGGCATCGCCTCATATCCCGGGCGTCCGGTGTTACCCTCATGCTGAAGGGATCGGTAGGAGTGGTCCATCGGGGCGCTGTAAATACTGGCGTCAGGAGTCTTCTGATTTACCACGGAGCGGAAGGTGCGTTTGCTGCCGTTACCATCTCCATTGCCATTGGCATCGGTAAAGGTCTTCCGCGCCACTGGTTTGGATTTGAATTGTCTTTTCATTGCTGGCTTCCCTTGCATCACTGGCTTTCCCGGGGAAGCTTGCGACAGGGTCTGATTGGCTTGTCCTGTTCCAGCTTGGGGCTGGGCTCCGATTTGCACTCCCACACCCTGGTCACCACGGCGCCCGCGGCGCCGCTTGCGTCCTCTCCCGCCGTTGCTGGCGGGACGGTTCGTTCCACTATTCATATTGTCAGGCTTCTCTAGTATTAAGTAGCTGCTTGCGATCATATCCGCCAGGCACAGGGCTTGCTGTGGTTCGGGCCGCGTACCGGCTGGATGTCTGGTATTACCTGGTCTTGCGGCCAAGCTTGGATCAACGCCGCGACCCTAGGGTCGTTCTTCCTTTAAATCCGGAGGGATACCCGATACTACTCAACGCCCCCTGCACGGGCAAGCCAAATGTTTCACCCGGCTGTGGATATCGGCTGATTTCAGAAATCCCGCCGATACTGGTTCAGATGCTAAAAACCCGGCGCGGGTCGCTAATTGCTGGCACTCTTTGCTTCCCTGCCGAAACATTCGGACCACTCTACCGGGGGAATGGGAGTGGTGGGCGCTGTAGGATTCGAACCTACGACTTCCACCGTGTGAAGGTGACACTCTACCGCTGAGTTAAGCGCCCGTACTGCCTGCTCACCTTGGATTGTAACAAACCCTTCCGATTTCGCAAATCCTTCCCTGGGTGACTTTCCCAAGCGATCCCTGCCCGCCTTCGGGCATAATAGCGCAGTAGTGTTCCCCATTGGCATGATCTGGAATCGCAGGAAGCCCGACAATCCGGAAATCGCAAATACCGGTACTGAATCCGGCGAGCCCCCGCAACTTTCGCCCGTCGAAGGGGTTCCTAACGACATGAGTAGTATGGCCATCGGCGGCGCTTTCCCTGCTTCCAGCAGCGTTGGCAGCGGGCAGCAACTTCGCTTCAGCGATCCCCGTACGCTGACCGAACTCGACGACGCTCAGGTCATGCTCCGGGTGCGTGATGGCGACGATGCCGCCTTCAACTATTTGGTCAGCCGCTACCGGCGGGCGATGATTAGCTTTATGTACCGCATGGTTCACAATTCCGCGATCGCCGAGGAGCTCTCGCAAGAGGTTTTCCTGCGTGTCTATCGCTCCCGCGCCAGCTACTCTGCCGACGCCAAGTTCACCACTTGGCTCTACCGGATTGCGACCAATTTAGCGGTGAACCACGCCCGCGATAACAAAAACGAGCGCCCTGAGGTAAAGGCCAGCCTCGATGAGAGCGATGAGGAAACTGGACTTTCGATTGATGTGGCGGACGAGCGGCCCAATATCGAACAGGAGATTCTCCGCCGCGAGCGCCTTCGCGCCATCCGCAAGCATGTCGAAGCCTTGCCCGAACGCCAGCGTATGGCCGTCATGATGCACAAGTATCAGGAGTTGGATTATCGCCAGATAGCCGAGGTCTTGCACCTCAGCGAGTCTGCCACCAAGAGTTTGCTCTTTCGCGCTTATGAAACGTTGCGCGAGTGTTTGAAAGATTTCGTCTAGAGGCCCTTATGAATTGCCGGAATATTCACGATCAGTTGCCGGACGTCGCCATGGGCATTACCCCAGTGCCGCCCGAAGTCGAAGCTCATCTCGCCGGATGCCGCGATTGTGCCGGAACCGTGGAGGCACTGCGCGCGACCATGAACCTGCTCGATGAATGGAAGGCGCCCGAACCCTCACCCTTCTGGGATGTCCGCATGCAGGCGCGTCTGCGCGAAGAGCAGCAGAAGGCTGCCTCGGGATGGTTGCAGTGGCTCCGTCGTCCGGTGCTCAGCGTAGCTGCCGCGCTCAGCCTGGCCGTCGGCATCGGTGTCTATCAGGCAGGCCGATTCATCCACCCTGGCGACAACCCGCCAGCGACCGCTACCGCTCATGTCAGCGCTCCGACCGGATCGGCAGTGGGCGACTTGCAATATCTGGACAAGAATTCAGACCTGCTTCAAAATTTCGACGCCCTCGACGCCATGGACGGCGACGATGACGCCGATAGCAGCAACTAGCTTAAGGGCCTGAGATTGTGATGGCGATGCGCACGAACTACATCCCGGCTCTTCTGGTCACGCTGGCACTGGCTGCGCCCCTCTGGGCGGCTCAGCATGGGTTTGCCGGCGGCGGGCAGCATCGTGCGCCGGGATCAGGGCCACGCTCCCAGCCCGCGCTGCGTCATCAACCGGCCATGCGGTCCCAAGCACCAATGCGGTCCCAACCAGCAATGCGATCACAACCAGCAATGCGGTCACAGCCGGCGTTTCGGGAGCAACCTGCGTTTCGGGATCAACAGGCACAGCGATCTCAACCAGCGATGCAGGCACAAGGTTCGCGTCCAGTTCCCGCCGAACGCAATGAAGCTCCCGTGCGGCCGCCCATGAACTCACCTGCCCCGCCAGCTCCCGCGACGCCCCACCAGATCATTCGCGGAGAAGGCCCGCACAACGGCGACTGGCTGCGCAACACCATGCGGCTTCCGCCCCAGGAGCAGCAGAGAAAACTTGAACAGGATCAGCACTTCCGGCAGCTTCCGCCACAGCGCCAGGAGCAGCTCAGGAATCGCTTGCAGAACTTCAACTCCATGCCGCCGCAACAGCAGCAGCGGGTGCTGAATCGTATGGAGATGATCGAGCACCTGCGGCCCGAGCAGCAGCGGCAGGCACAAGCCTTATTCGGGCAGTTCCGCGGGATGGACCCACAGCGCAAGAACATGATGCGCAATACTCTGCGCGAGATGCGCGCCATGCCTCCCGACGCCCGCGAGCGGCTGTTGAATTCACCCGAAACGCAATCGCGTTACTCCCCGCAGGAGATCCAGATGCTGCGCGGCTTCAACGACATCGGCTTCGCCGGACCGTAAACGCTTGCGGAGCGGGTTTTTGAGGCGGGGCCCACATCCGCCCGCCTTTGGCGAATGTGGGAGAGCGACGCGGAGCGCCATCCGCCGCACACGTCGTGAACCCCAGTCGGCTACCCCTTGAAGTAGTTTTTCGCCAGAAACAGCACATTCGCCGGACGCTCCGCAAGGCGGCGCATGAAGTACGGGTACCATTCCGTGCCGAACGGAATATAGCAACGCACGCCCCATCCTTCTTTCGCGAGGCTCTCCTGCAACTCGCGCCGCACCCCGTGCAGCATCTGGAACTCGAAGGCCGTCTTCGGAATTCCCTCTTTCAGCGCCCATTCCTTCATCGTGTTGATGATGTTTTCGTCGTGGGTTGCGAGGCCGTGGAACACTCCGCTTCTGAGGATCTGCTTGGCAATTTTGAGGTAGTTCGCGTCCACGTCCTGCTTGCGCGGGTAGGCGATTCCAGCCGGCTCCTCATACGCGCCCTTGCACAGCCGAATCCCGATTCCCTCTGAACACAGCAACCTGGCGTCTTCCTCCGTGCGATAGAAATAGGCTTGCAGCACGGTGCCAATATGTCCGGCTGCGTTCGGCCGGCGATGCAGTTCGCGCACCAGATCAAGCGTCTTCTGCGTGTAACGCGAGCCTTCCATATCGATCCGGATGAAGCTGTGGATGGCGATCGCATGATCCAGCAACTCCTCCACCACCGCGCGCGCCAGCGCTTCGTCCACCTCCAGTCCCATGTGGGTCAGCTTCAAACTCACGTTGGCATCGAGCTTGCGCTTGCCAATCTCATCCAGCAACTGGTGGTACAGCGCTTTACTGCGCAGCGCCTCTTCGCGATTGGTTACACTTTCGCCCAGGTTATTCACCGTGACGCGAACCCCCACGCGGTTCCTGGCCACCGTTGCCAGGATCAACTCCTCCATCGAAACCCCGGCCACAAAGCGCTTCGAAACCTTCTGTCCAACCGCCGAATGCTCCGCCACGGAACGAATGCCCGCGCTTTGCGACAGCGTGCTAAACAAGGACCGCAACATGGCTCAATGCCCCGTCATTTCCAGGTATCGCTCCACCTCGATGGCCGCCATGCAACCGGTACCCGAGGCCGTAATCGCCTGCCGGTAACGCCGATCCGCCACATCGCCGCAGGCATAGACGCCAGGGACTCCGGTGTGCACGTATTCCCGCGTTTTCAGGTAGCCATCCGCGTCGCTCTCCAGCACGCCGTGGAAGATCGCGGCGTTCGGGATGTGTCCAATACCGAGGAACATCGCGCTGGTGGGGAAATCCCAGACCTTGCCGGTCAGCACGTTGCGCAACTTCAGGGCGGTCACTTCCTTGGCCGCTACGTCCATCACCTCTTCCACCACGGTGTCGGTCATGAAGTGAATCTTGTCGTGAGCCCGCGCGCGGTCCAGCATGATCTTGCTGGCTCTGAATCCGTCCCGCCGATGGATCAACGTCACGCGACTGGCGAAGCGGGTGAGGAACAGCGCTTCTTCCATGGCGGAATCTCCACCGCCGATTACTGCGACTTCCTTGCCACTGAAGAAGAAGCCATCGCAGGTGGCGCAGGACGAAACCCCGTGCCCGATCAGTGCTCTCTCGCTCGGCAACCCCAGCCAACGCGCGCTGGCCCCGCTGGCGATGATCAGGGCGCGCGTCTCAAGCCGCTGCTTGCCGACCGTCAACACAAATGGACGCTGCGTAAGGTCGGCTGCCGTAACCTGGCCAATGCAAAATTCGGCGCCGAATCTTTCGGCCTGCTTGCGCATGTTCTCGATCAGTTGCGGCCCCTGGATACCCTCCGGCCAGCCCGGGTAATTCTCCACCAGGGTGGTCATCGAGAGCTGCCCGCCGGGCTCATGTCCCTCGAGGACCAGAGGCTTCAGGTTGGCTCTGGCGGCATAGATCGCCGCCGTCAGACCGGCGCATCCAGCGCCCATAATCACTACATCACGTATTTCGTCTGCCATCGTCTCTCACTCTCTTTATCAATGATTCCCGGAGGCGGCTTTGGATTCTTTGTGTCCCGGCAGGTGCGCCAACTCCGAGGGAACCACGCGCTTCACCGCCATCGCCGCACGGTACTCCTCCAGGATGTTCGCCGCCGTCTGGAATAGCGGCTCAAATGCCGACTGATCGACGGCGCCGCAGCGCGCCAGCACGATCGAAGCCTTGCCGAAGCGCTCGATGCGTATGCGATCCGGCGGCGTGTCCACCTTTACGACCTGCGCCGCGCCGCCGTCCACCGAATCCGAGATCAGAATCTGCAGCACTTCCCGGCTGTCGCGCAGATGCAGGGCAAGTACCTCGCTAGCTGAATTCCCCTCCACGCTGAGCGAATATTGCGCGTCCGTAAGCACTGCATTCTCTGGAAATTCCTTGCGGATTCGCACATACGTCGAGGGCGTGTTGCCGCTGCCGGCGGGCGCTCCAGTGGCGCGTGCCTCGGCCTCGGTCAAGGTGGTAAGCCCGCGCGAAACCTCGAAGTCCGCGGCAAACAACGGGCGCTGCTTGACCCGCGCCAGCGCCCGTCCCATTTCTTCCAGATCGCCCGGCGCCGGACGGCAACTGTTCAGAAAATTCACCTGAATCTTGGTCTGCGGTGCGGTCGCGGATTCCTGGGCCGCTGCTGACATCGTCAGCAGAGCGCACAGTGATGCAATCAATGCCGGTGACTTCCCCATGGATTTCGTCCGAAGTTTCCGCACTGCTGGATTGTAAACGACTCCGCAAGGAATGTGCTGTGAACTCCGGCGAGGGATGCGGTCGTTAGCTGGCGCGCACGGAGGAAGGTGGAAGTTTTGTGATGGAGGCATTAGTGGCTTCGTCAGGGCTGATCTCTTCTCCGGTACAGGTCTCGTCGTCGGTGCGGTCTTCGCAATCAGGCTCGGCACAGTCGCGGCAATCGTCCTGGCAGAGGTCGTCGCGCTCATCGTCGGCGATGCAATCGTTAAATACCTCTTGGTCATTGCTGCCGATTTTGATGATCTGCGAGCTGTCGGCGGGAATCGGCATGAGGTTGCGGATGTTGGAGCTGGCGAGTTGGAGCGAGTAGAGGAGAAGTCCGGCGCGCTTGTTGTCGAGTCGGCGGTCGAGAATGGCTTGCATGATTTCCTGAATGGTGACCTGAATGGCGTTGGAGTCTTCGAGAAAGGGCAGTTCGAGGCCGGAATTGGCTTCCATGCTGATCGGTCCGCCGATGCGTTCGTAACGGCGTCGGCGCGCGCGCGCCTTGTGGTGCCAATAACAGAAATTGGAGTCGCGCATGGGAATGGCATTGCAGACTTCGCCGTTGGTGAGGACGTGATTGCAACTTTTCTTTTTGTTTCGCATATAGGAAAACCGCGCTTTTCGGCGCGGTGTGTCCCCCCTCTATATTTCCCGGTAAAAATTTGAAAACAGGAGAGATAACTCCTGTCGTCCGGGCTTCTTAAGTTCAGGATAGCAAAAATGGAGGGTGATTCCATCAATTGGGAACAAACTGTATGTGGTGTGGAATCAGTTGGTTGGGAGGAAATGGAAAGATATTATGCTTGACAACGGTGCGGAATTGTCGATTTCGGAGCAGAAAAGTGCGTTTTTGAAGTACAAAGGCTCGGGTCCGGGGCGTTTCGGGGTGTATGGAAAACGGTGGTCTGCACCAGGGCCGGTGCAGCATGATTAGCGAGGTGGTTAATGCGTGGAAGGCGGCAAATACTGACTGGGTAATGGTGCGGGCTCGGCTAACAGTTCTGTTTCGGGATTGTGAGTGACATAGCGTGATTTATCGCCAAATGAAAAGGAATAGAAAATGCATCTGTATCGGTACTGGAGGAAGTAATGTTGAAACGAACCACGACCATCGCTGGGCTCCTGTTGGCGCTATCGCTATGCACGTTTGCGACGCCAACTCCACCACCTTGTACTATTACTGGACCTGGTCCTAGTAATATTGCAAGGCCTAGTACCGTCGGCGACTGCACACCTTCCAAGGCAGTTCCCGAGCCTGGCAGCCTTTTGGTGTTTGGGACGGGACTGTTGCTGGGCGTTGGATTCCTGCGACGCAAGCTGGGCGTTCGCTAACGAATGCCCTCAACCTGAGCAGAGTGGCGAATTTGCTGCTCTGCTCTTCTGCATTTTGATGCTCAATGAGAAGAAGTTTTCGTCCTGAGTTCGGGCGTCAATTGTCGGTCTCCGGTTTTCCAGCAGACGGCGCATCGTCTTCACGCCCGCCGGTCGGTTCGTTCTTGGGCTCCTCAGTAGCTGCCCTTTTCATGCCTCGGTTCAGTCGGCGCAGCCACCCTGCGCGCACCAGCGCGTGTCGCGCCCGGATCACCGACAGATCCGCCTGCGCCTGAGCACTGCGATGTTGAATCGGCGACAGTAACTGCGGATCGATTCTGGGCAGCTTGGCCAAGTTCTCATCCAAGTATCCACCTATCTCCAATCTCGAGTCGAGAGCAGCTCGTTCAATTTTTGGCAGAAGCCTTTAATTAGGCAAAATCAACTGCCCCACATTCGCCAAAAGAGGGCGGATGTGGGCCACCCGCGGGTAATGGCGCGAAAGGCAGTTATATTTCTGGCAGCGAGCTGAAGGCCCCAGAGTTGGAACAAACAGCGCCAACTCTGGGTCACCTGCCTGAGTTGGTCTGGGACTCGGTCAATTGCGGGCGTTCAATGCCCCGGCTAGAAGCGCGGCACAACCCGTGGAGGGTAGAGAGTATTCAAAATAGCGATCCCTAACAAAGAGAAGGTGACTCATGTCCCATCACTACTCCGGTCCCAACTTTGGGTTCCCTCATGGGGACGCCCGTCTGGATTTCACCGATCTTTACGCCTTCCCCAAACCAAGTGACTCCGGCAAGTCAATCCTCATCATGAACGTACACCCATCCGCCAGCGTGGAGCCGCCGGGGACCACTACCGCAGAGCCATTCTCCACCCAGGCACTTTACGAACTCAAAATCGACACCGACGGCGATGCGGTCGCCAATATCGCATACCGGGTGCGCTTCTTCGCCTCAGAGGGCGGGACGCAGACCGCGACGCTGCGCCGCGTGGAGGGAGCGCAGGCCGCCGGCACAGGTGACGCCGGGCAGATCATCGTCGAGCGGACACCAGTCTCCACGGGCCGGGAGGCGCACATCACGGACGCGGGCGACTATCGTTTCTTCGCGGGCTGGCGCAGCGACCCCTTCTTCTTCGACGTGGAGGGCGCCCTCAATAACCTGCAGTTCACCGGCAACGATTTCTTTGCCGACAAAGACGTGTGCAGCATCGCGATCGAGTTGCCGAACTCCGCACTGGGGGCTGGAAAGGTCGGCCTCTGGGCACGCACGCTCGCCAATGAGGGCGGCCAATGGGTGCAGGCCGACCGCGGGGCGCGGCCCCAGCAAACACCCTTTCTTAGCGGCGAAGCGAACGCTGCCTACCTCGCCGGTGAGCCCGCAGGTGATGCCCGTTTCGTGGCGGTCTTTGCCCACGCGCTGGAGCACGCAGGTGGCTACACACCAGAAGATGCGAAGCGGGTGGCAGGAACACTGCTGCCCGATATCCTTGCCTACGATCCCAGGCGTCCGGCGTCGTTCCCGAACAATGGCCGTTTACTCACCGACGACGTCGTGGCCGTCTTCATGCCCATCCTGAGCAATGGAAAGGTGAAGGGAGATAATGTAAGGCCGCACAGGGATGTGCTCGGCGCATTCCCTTACGTGGGCGCGCCACACAAGGTTTGGTCCGTGGAACGGGCCGCCTGAAAGACCGAATCTAATTTTTGGCGTAAACCCTCAAGCAGGGCAAAGTCAACTACCCCACATTCGCCGAAAGCGGGCGGATGGGCCACCTGCGGGCGAAGATGGGGCACGAGAACCACTGCGATCAAGGCGGTTAGTTGACGAAGCCGTAGGCTTGCTCGTGCGATCCGAGGTCCATGAACATGGGCGCGCCGGGGGAAACCAGGGCGACACGGTCTCCGGGGCGGATGGCGGCCCGGGAGGGTGGATGGGCTTTGCCGTTGACGAAAATCACGGCAACCTCTTCCTCGGGGATGTCGAGTTGGGCTAACAGTTCGAGGGCCGGAGTTTCGGTTTCGACGGTGAGGCGGCGGGGGTTGGTCCAGCCTCTCTGGCGGAAGGTGTCATACAGGAAAAGATACCCGTGCAGTTCAATGGTGTTGGTCATGGTTTCTCCTCTTTGCCGGAGCCTTGCAGCCCGGAGAATCTCTTCAGAAGCCTATGGATATTGATATCCGAGGGCACGGCAATTGCCGACGACTTAAGTCACTGGAGAGGAGAAAAAGGATTGCGCGCGTTAGATTTGCTCCAGTTGGGCGGTGAAGTGGCGGAGGAACGGGGGTTCGTGGGTGAGGCGAAGGCCGCGGATTTGGTCGCGCTTATGCCAGACCTCGGTGATGACCTCGATGACGTAATCGATGTGGCTCTGGGTGTAGGTGCGGCGGGGAATGGCGAGGCGGACCAGATCCATCTTGGCAGCCTTGCCGAACATCAGGGAGCCGATTTCGACAGAGCGGATGCCGCCCTCGAGGTAGAGTTCGGCGGCGAGGGCTACGCCGGGAAACTGTTCGAGCGGAATGTGCGGGACGAAGGCTCGGGCATCGAGGTAGACGGCGTGGCCTCCGGGCGGCAGGACGATGGGAATGCCTTGCTCGGCGAGGTGATTGCCCAGGTACGCGGTGGAGGCGATGCGGTAGCGGAGGTAATCCTCATCGACGGCTTCCTGGAGACCGACGGCAATGGCTTCGAGGTCGCGTCCGGCAAGGCCGCCGTAGGTAGGATAGCCCTCGGTGAGGATGAGCAAATCCTTTTCCTGTTGGGCGAGAAGATCATTGTTGGTGCAGAGGAATCCGCCGATGTTGGCCATGCCGTCCTTCTTGGCGCTCATGGTGCAACCGTCGCCGAGGGAGAACATCTCCTGGGCGATCTGCTTGGGAGTTTTGTCCTGGTAGCCGGGCTCGCGGAGTTTGATGAAGTAGGAGTTCTCGGCGAAGCGGCAGGCGTCAAAGTATAGGGGAATGTTGTGGCGGTGGCAGAGGGCGCTGACCTGGCGGGCGTTCTCCATGGAGACCGGCTGGCCGCCTCCGGAATTGTTGGTGATGGTGAGCATGACGAGGGGAATGCGCTCGCGGCCAACGCGGGCGATGGTCTGCTCGAGGGCGGCGACGTCCATGTTGCCTTTGAAGGGATGAATGAGGCCGGGCTGGCGGCCTTCGGGGATGACAAGGTCAAGGGCCTCGGCGCCGGTGGCTTCGACATTGGCGCGGGTGGTGTCGAAGTGGGTGTTGTTGGGAACCACGTCGCCACGCTTGAGCATGACCGAGAAGAGGATGCGCTCGGCGGCGCGTCCCTGGTGGGTGGGTATGACGTGGGAGTAACCGAAGATGCTCTGCACGGAGTCGCGGAAGCGGACGTAACTGCGGCTGCCCGCATAACTCTCATCGCCCTCTTGAATGGCTCCCCACTGGTAGATGGACATGGCCCCAGTGCCGGAGTCAGTCAGCAGATCGATCAACACATCGTCAGCCGCGAGGAGGAATAGGTTGTAGTGCGCAAGCTGAAGAAAACGCTCTCGCTCGGCGCGCTGAGTCCAATGAATTGGCTCAACACTTTTGATACGGAAAGGCTCAATGATCGTGCGGATGGGCATGGGAACCTCGATGATTTCGGGCGAACTGAACATTGTAGTTCCGGGAGAGGGTTTTCCGCAGGAAATGAAAAACCCGCAGCCGGCCAGGGCTACGGGTGAGAGATGCAGAAGGAGAGAAAAGCTATTGTCCGAACTCGCTACTGTTTGAATTCGAAGACCGCAATGCAGGCTTCACTGCCCTCGAACTTAGACTGCTTGACGGCCTGCTGGGCGGCGGAGGCCAGCACGGGATTGCCACCGATCACGGTGCTCTCACGAACGCTGCCGGAAGAGGTGAGTTCCAGTTTTAGACGCACGACACCAGCTATCTTCATCCGTCGGGCGATATCGGGATAGGCGACCCGGAGATCACCTTTGCTTTTGCAGGCAGGCTGCTGGGCATAAACCGAAGCGAACGAGAGCAGCAGTGCCACGGCAAAAAAGAGCACGGACTTTCGACCGATCCTGCTTGCTGCCCCGGCTTCTGTAGTCATCATCTTCTTCATAGGGTGCACAGGTAGAACTAAGCGAAGATTGATACTACATAATTTCGGCGCAAACGCACGATTACGTAAGGTCCGGGACTTGTGGGGATGCATCCTTTGACGCTGGTTTCCGGTTATTGGGTGATGACGCCGCAGGCTATACGATCTCCGGCATCGCCCGCCGGATCGCTCATCATGTCATCGGCCCTGGCATGGATGACGAGCGCGGTGCCACCGTTGGCGAACAGTGAGTTGGGAGTTCCCGGTTCCAGAGTCACACGCTCATCGGCAACGGTCTGGGTGGTGGTACCGTCGGGGCTTACGGTGATATTTTCCATGTCTCCGGCGTGGGGACCTGCGGGATTCTTAAGACCGTGGTGAGCGCCGGTAGGATTGAAATGTCCACCAGCGGATTTGAAGTCCGGGGCATCGCACTTGGCCGTCTGATGAAAGTGGATGGCGTGCTCTCCGGGAGTGAGGTTCTTGAGGGCGAGATGAACTTCGACGCCGGTCTCTTTCTGCTCGATGGTGGCGGTTCCGATTACGGCTCCGGCGGCATTCTTGAGGACGACGGTTTTGGAAGGTAGATCAGCGGCGCGGGCACCGGCGCAGATGAATGCCAGGGCGAGAGGGACATACATCCAGATACGTCTGTTCATGGGAGATCCTTTCCATTGAAACTCAGAGTTCGCCGGAGAGCAACGCCTGGTATTGCGCCTCGGTGAGGGGAACAACCGAAAGGCGTCCCTGGCGCAGTAGCGGTGAATCGGCGAACAGTGCACTCTGTTTGATGTCGGCCAGAGCTACGGGATGCGCGAGAGGTTTACCGGCGGCAATTCTCACGAGGGGAACTTTGGGATCGGCGGCATCGACCGAGAGCACGTGGGCGGTTCCGACGGCGCGGCGTTCCTCGCCGGTATGGTAGAGGACGAGTTTGTCGCCCTTGTGCATCTCACGCAGATGCTTGACGGCGGCGGGATTGGTGACGCCATCCCAGACGGTTTCGTGATCCTGCTTGAGTTGCTGGAAGGAATAGACGGCGGGCTCAGTCTTGAGCAGATAGTACATGGGCAAGAGTTGTAGCACAGTTCGCGAGGCAAATCACAGATAAGCGCTCAGCGTGAATCCCAATTCAGGCCAGGCAGCGGGAAGGCTGTTATCGTCCACAATCCTCAGGTGCTTCCGACTGCCCACCCAAGCCCAAAGGAGTGCTTGAATGGGGCAGCCGCGCGCAAACAGCAGGCGAGGGAGATGGACTGACTCCCACCTTAGCGCCGAAAACGGCGCTAAGGTGGGGCACCCGGCGGCTCGCCTCTACTGCAACTGTGCCTGCGTCAATTTGATCGCGTCGTTTCCATAGGTGAAATAAATGCTGGCTGCTTGCCCACAGGTTTGCTTTCCGTCTGGTCCGCAGGTACTTGAGGTTGGGTTGACGGTGTTGTCGACAATGATGCCGCTGGTGTAGTTGTTGTACCATGCACCGTTATCAACCTTATTCAAGCCATAGCTGCCAGTCTCGGTCAGCGAGTATGTGGCCGGGCTTCCGCTCGAAGCTATCGTGAATCCCGCAATGCAGCTAGCCTGATCGATGCAGGTTCCAGTAGACAAAGCGTACCCGTAATAGCTGCTGGCAAAAATGTGGTCCGTTCCCACACTGTCCAAGACTTCGGATAACGGCGCGCAAGGAGTGTTTGAGCCAGGCGCAATATTCTGTGGCGAAAGCTGCGCATAGACTTTAGAGACATCGGGAGTGACCGTTGTACCACTGATGCCGAAACGAACCACGCCCAGAGGGTAGTCGTGATTTGGCGTATTCCACCCGCCGCAGGCCCACATATTGCCATTTCTATTGGTATAGAACGCGTTATCGAACGTGCCCATGTGTACGGTGGCGGTAGCGTTGCCCCAAGGGGTCGATGTGGTTGTTGCGCCGTTCAGAAGCAGGGGATAGTTATTGATACTCGTTAGCTCATGATTGGTCTGAACCATTTGTGGTTGCCGCACGGTGGGGTTCGATACGGCAGATTGGCTGTTGGAGAACCAGTAGATAGCCTGCGTCGTTCCAGTGCCGTCGATATCAATCGTCGCCCCATCAACAATGCTGTTTGGCATGAAGCTCTGGTTTGATGTGGTGACTGCGCCGGTAGAACTGACAGCGTAGAGCAGGCCGCTTTTTGCGCCTGCTACGTAAATGACGCCAGTCGCATCTTCCACGGGGCTGGTCAGCGGTCCCGCACCGGTCAGAGCGACGGGCCAACCTCCAGTCGTGATCTCGCTTGGAGCAACCGGGGACGCGAGGCAGGACGCAGTGGTGCAGAAGATGTTCTGGATTTTGTGCACAGAGCCGTCGTCGGTGCCAACGTAGGCGAGGTCGTTGGCGTAGTCCACCCACACCGATGAATACGAGTCTGCTGCTGCCCAAGAGCCCGAACTAGGTACAGTGCTGATTTCGGGCGGTGCCACTGCAGCGGCACTTGTCCAAGTTAATGTGCCCAAGTCACTCGATCCTGGATTGGTAGGAACAACATGCAGCGCGCTGGCGGTTCTGTTGCTCTCCACGTAAGCGACTTTGGTGCCGTCCTCCGACATCACCACGGAGTTCGAAATGGAGCCGCCAATCGTGCTCCCATTGAAGGCGAACTTCAGGGTTGCGGCGTAGACCGTGGCACCGTACCCGTACTGCTTCTGAGAGACGCCCGTATTCTGATTGCATAGTCCGCTGGCTGAGGTAGTGCCGCCGCTATAGAGGTTGGTTTCCGCCACCAGGTTTGGTTGTCCGCCGGTGACTCCGGGGGTATTCAGTCCGTAGACGACGAAATCCGTACAAGTTGGGGTTTCGCCGGGCAGGTTGAAATTGTATTTGGCGGGATAGGTGCCATCGGCCATCTGCGCGCCGAGGGGAACATCCCAATCGATTTGGGGCGAATCTGCGGAAGTGGGGACGGGCGTTGCAGTACAGCTCTCCTGCATCCGATTCAGATACGCATAAAGAAGGCGATGCTCGCGTTGGCCAACAGGTCCCGTTGCCCGGTCGCCGGTCGCAACCACATGTTTATGGCTCCAGTCGAAAGGAACGCCTTTTGATGGGAGATTAATTTTCGCAGCTGCAGTTCCACAAAGCGCGCTTTGCTGGGTGCCAGTTCCGCAAGCTACGCTTCCGCAAACGAATAGTATTGCCAGAGAAAGCACTATGAAAGACTGACGTGAGTTTGCTGCTGAAGTTTCCTTGGTTCTTGGACGCATGGCTTCTCCCAATGGCGCGGGCGAACGGGCGCAGCACCGTTGTTTCCAAACAGGACTGTTATGAATGAACTGTTATTGGTCAATTGGCATCGTACTTACGATGGCTTACGGCAGTCAACGGGGAGGGACTCTCCTTAGTCACGAGGTAGGCGTTACCGGTGGAGTAATTCGGAGACCAGCTTGCATGATGGCGCAGGATCGATCATCTTTAGTTGAGCTATGACCGATGAACTATTTTCTGAGGAAGCAATTCGGCGGCGGTTGCAGACGATTCCCGCCGTGCACACTTTTGGCTACCGGTTGGAAGAGTTGAGCCATGGACGAGCTGTAATCGTGGCGCCCTATGATGCGAGTCTGGATGGCATCTTCCAATCCTTCCATGGGGGGCTGCTGGCGACGCTGGCGGACTCTACGGGTGGGGCCGCGGTGCTGACGGTGGCCGGAGCAGAGACTCCGACGGCAACCACGGACCTGAGCATTCGATTTCTGGCACCCTGCCGCACGGATGCCCGGGCCACCGCGCGGGTCATAAAAGCGGGACGAACCCTGGTGTTGTCCGAGATCAACATTCACGACATGAGAGGGCGGCACGTGGCCGTGTGCCAGGCGAGCTATATGCGGCTGCATAGCAATCGCTGAGGGCGAGTGCTTCGCGGCGACAGGACGACCCCTCAAAACAAAATCAAAGAACAACAGCACAGATCAAGAACAAGCAAAGATCAGCACCTCAACCGCGAAGCAGGCAAATCGAGCTTGGAACGGCTCTACTGCACGGCAGATTTGGGGACCGCCATTTCGAGCATCAACCGTTGCACCTGGGGCACGAGGACTTGAATCTGTTGGTGCAGACGCTTCCATTCGCGCTGCACCTGGCGCGAGCGACCACTGCGCACAGCGGCATCGAGCATCTCCGCCGTGATCGAGACCGGACCGGAGCCGAAGACGATGAGGCAGTTGCGCAACTGCTGCAGGGCACGCCCGGTGCTCTGGCGATTGCGAAGCTTGATGGCATCGTCGAGGGACTGGATGCGGATTGGAAGTTCATCCAGAAAAGTGCCGCAGAGCTGTATCAACAGCACTGGATCGCCTCCAGCGTGAGTCAGAATGTGATCGCAGTCGAGAATGATGGATTCGATTGGTGCGGATTCCTCTTGCATCGGCTTCGAAGAAAGCTGGTTCATGGCAGATCCCATTCAAGCCCCGCCGACGGTTCTCCGAGGAGAAGCCTGCCTTGGGTGGCGGATGGCCTTCATTAGGAGTTATCGGCTGATCGAAAGAAAATCTGAAGCGAGCGCAAAAAAGCCGAGGCGAAAGACGGAATCAAAAAAGGCCGGCATCGCTGCCGGCCAACGGGATTGGAGGAAATATGGGTTACTGCATTCGGACGCGGCGGCTGCGCTGCTGCAACAGCGATGGGGGGAGTCCGAACTTGGCGCGGAAAAGATTCGAGAAGGTGGGAGCACTGTGATATCCCACGGCACGGCAAATGGCAGAGACCGGCGTGTCGGTGGTCTCCAGAAGCCGATGCGCCATCTGCATGCGGCGGTCGGCCAGAGCGCGCAGCGGAGTAATTCCGTAGACCTGGCTGAATACGCGATGGAAGTGATGCGGCGACATGCAGGCGACGCGGGCGATTTTTTCCAGGCAGAGTTCCTCGTTGTAAGCATCCTGAATACAGACGTAGGCGCGCTGGATGCGGCGATAGAGTTCGGCGCGGGTTCCGGGACGGACGCTGTCAATGGATTCAATCTGGCGACTGGCGGCACTGTAGACCAGCACGACACATTCGGTGACGGCACGGAACTTGTCGGCAATGCTGTCAGGGCTATCGGCGCGCAGGCAGGCTGCGCTGAGCGCGCGAAGTTTAGGACCGATTTCAAAGGCAGTGTCGTGCTGAATGCATTCGGGGAAACGAACCACGACGCCATCGCGGTCGATATCGAGCGACGAAGTCAGAGGAGCGCTGAAACTGCGCGCGATATCCGACATGTACTTCTGCTCGAAGACCAGAGTGACAGCCTGCGGGGAGGCGTTGGGGTCGACGATAATATCGCCGTGCTGACCTTCATTGAGCACGACAAACGTGGTGGGAGAGACAGTGTAATGGCCGCGCTCGGTACGGATCCTATACTGATCCCGCAGCGAATAACGCAGCGACAGAGGGCTGACCAACGGATGTGTTCCGGGACGGAGATGGCCGCTGGCAAAAAGATTCTTGCCCACCAGGGTCTGGTCGGTCACCCTATTTGGCATCTCGTGTTCATCGACACACACCATACTCAGATCGTTCATCTGCAACGCTTCCATCTCAAGACCGTTTAACATTCTGCGACTCCCAGGCTTAGTGATCATTTGCCTCTACCCATTGGATTGCCATCAGCCCTTGTCAAAGTTCCCGGAAAAACGCTTCTTTACAAACATTTACAAACGGCGGAACTGCTGAACAAACGAGAGACGGACAACATTCCGCAGGGTTTACATGGCAAACCCGGAAAAAAGACGGGGTTCCAGAACGGAACGCAGGGGGCGAGCGTTTTAGTGTCCCATGTGGGCTTCGCCCGGCTTGGGCTTGCGGGCGAGCAAGACCAAGGGCATCACGGCGACGGTCAGGATCGCCATCACCACGATGGTGTCTTTGTAGCCAAGCACGGAGGCCTGTTGCTGCATGGTTCCGTAGATGCTGCCGTAGGCCTGTTGCAGGGCTTGCGGCCCGGAACCCAGACGGGTCGCGAAAACGGAACTCATGGTGTGCAGCAGGCTTTGCATCTGGGTGGAGTTAGCAGTATGGGCGGCGAGATTGGCCTGATGCACCTGGGTACGCCGGGAGAGCATGGTGGCGACAAAGGAAATTCCGAAGCTGCCGCCAAGATTACGGGTCAGGTTGATCATGGACGAGATCTGGTTGTTCTGTTCCTGGGGCACACCGACGTAGCAGAGCGTGTTGATGGGGACAAAGAGGAATGCCAGTCCGATCGACTGAAAGACACGATACATCATCGCGGTGTGGAAGTCGATGCCGAGGTAGAGCGAGCTCATGTGGAACATGGAAGCGGCCAGAGCGATGAAGCCGAAGGTGATCAGTTTTCGCGGATCGACACGGGAGACCAAGGTGCCCACGATGGGCATCATGGCCATGACTACCAGGCCTCCGGGAGAGAGCGCCATGCCGGCGAGTTCCGCGGTGTATCCCATCACGGTTTGCAAATACTGCGGGATCAAGACGGTGGTTCCGTAGAGCACAAAACCGAGGGTGAACATGAGTATATTGCTGACCGCGAAGTTGCGATTCTTCAGCAAGCGCAGATTCAGAATCGGATGCTGCTCACGCCACTCCCAGAGGACGAAACCGAGCAGTCCGGCAACGGCGGTGGCGGTAAAAATCTGGATGAAGTGGGAGGAGAACCAGTCGTCACGCTGGCCTTTGTCGAGCACAACCTGCAAGGCTCCGAGGCCTACGGCGATGAGACTCAAGCCGAGGTAATCGACCGGGGAGTGTTTGGCTCGCTCGCGGGCGTCGTCAATCCAAGGCGGGTCCTCGACCATACGCGAGGTGAGATAGAGCGAAAGGATGCCGATGGGCACATTGATGAAGAAGATCCAATGCCAGGAATAATTGTCGGTGAGATAGCCGCCGAGGGTCGGTCCGATGGCGGGAGCAAGAACCACGGCCATGCCATACATGGCAAAACCCATGCCGCGCTGCTCAGGGAGAAATGTATCGGCTAGAATCGCCTGCTCGCTCGGTCCTAATCCGCCGCCGCCTGCGCCTTGGAGAATGCGGAATAAGATCAGCATGGGCAGGGTTGTGGAGAGCCCGCAGAACAGCGAACTGAGCGTGAACAACAACACGCAGATCATGTAGAAGCGCTTGCGACCGATGCGGTCGCTGGCCCAGGCGGAGACCGGCAACACAATGGCATTCGAGACCAAGTAACTGGTCAGGACCCAGGTGGATTCATCCTGTCCGGCGGAAAGCGCTCCGGCAATGTGGGGCAGGGCCACGTTGGCAATTGAGGTGTCCAGGATCTCCATGAACGTGGCCAGAGTTACGGTCATGGCCACGGCCCAGGGATTGTGACTGGGGCGCCATCGGGGGCTGGCGCCGGACTGCGTTTGGCTCATCGAACCCTCACGTCCGGTACCACGGAAAGACCCGGGCGTAATCTGCCATCCTGATTGAAGTCGTCCTTCTCCCGGCGGTCAAAATCGATACGGACAGGGATGCGCTGCACTACCTTGACGTAATTTCCGGTGGCGTTCTCGGGAGGCAGGAGACTGAACTTGGCGCCGGTGGCACCACCGACACTGGTGACCTTGCCACGGAAGGCCTTTCCGCCAAGTGCGTCTACCTTAATTTCCACGGGCTGGCCGGGACGCATGTGCTCTAACTGCGTCTCCTTGAAATTGGCGGTGACCCAGATGTCTTTGAGGGGGACGATGGAGAGCATTTCCTGTCCGACCTGGACGTTCTGGCCGACTTGGGCGTTGCGGTTTCCGACCACGCCGTCGACGGGAGCGATGATTTTGGTGTAGCTGAGGTTCAGCTCCGCTTGGTCGAGCGAGGCTTTAGCCTTGGCGGCCTCTGCCTCACCGGCACGGGCACGAGCCTGGGTGACGGAGATCTGCTTGGGAGTGATCTGGGCATTGGCCATCGCGGCCATCGACTGTCCGAGACGCGCCTTGGCCTGCTTTACGACTTCCTGGGCGGAGCGCACACTGGCCTGAAGGGCGGCGACGGTGGCATTGGCGGAAGTGGCGGCATCCACAGCCTGATCGTACTGTTGCTGGGAGATTTCCTTCTTGCCCACCAAGGTTGCGTAACGCGCGAGATCGTCATTGGCCAGTTTGGCGTTGGCTTGCGCTTGAATCAACCGGGCTTCGGCTTCCTCGACTTGCTTGGTGGCCCCGGAGATACCGGCTTCGGCGTTGGTCACGTCGGATTTTGCGGAGAGGATCTGACTGCTGGAGCCTACCTGGGAGATCGGCACATTCAACTGCGCGGCTTCGGAGCCAGCCACCGAGTCCATGTAATCGGCTTTGGCGCGCTCGACGGCAACCTGGTAATCGCGGTCGTCGATCTCGACGAGTACCTCGCCGGCCTTCACAAACTGGCCTTCCTCGACGTTGACCTTGGTGACGTGCCCGGTGACACGGGCACTGATGGGATAGATGTAGCCATCCACCTCGGCATCGTCGGTATCCTCATACTTGCGGCTCTGCCACCAGAAAAGCGCGGCCCCGATGATTGCGAGCACCAGCAGCAGGCGCAAGATTGTGGAAAGCCAAGGCTTGCGCTCAAATAGTCCGGGCTTGTGCTCGGCCTCGGCCGGTGTCTTCTGTTCTTCGTTCGCCATTCCGGTGTTCTCCAAACTTTCAGGCGGCCGCCGTGGGGCAGCGCGCAATTCGATTTCTATTTTGCTGGTGCGGGATTCTCCGGCGTGCGGGGAGCATTGTCATCACCGAGCACCTGGCGCAACGTCTGCTCGGCGGCTCCAACGGCGCGCGCCAGCAGAACCTTGGCAATGTTGTGGGAATAAAGACTGCCGATGTACTGCTGGTTCGCGGTGGCCAACGCTTCCTGGGCCTGGATCACCTCAATGTTGTTGGTGACTCCGGCGGAGAAGCGATCCTGGGACTGGGTCAGCGTCTGCTGGGCGTAATCCAGAGTGGCCTTGGCTACTTCTACCTGCTCACCAGCGGCGGTTACGTCGAGAATGGCGTCAGCGACATCCTGCTCGATGCGGCCCTTGAGGTCATCGCGCTGGGCCTTGCGCTGGGCGAGGACCGCCTCGGCCTGACGAATATCGGCCTCGATTTTTCCGCCCTGGAAAATGGGGATTCGCACCCCGGCGTTGACGGTCCAAGTGGAAAAGGCGTTGTCGGGCCGGGTTCCGAGAGCACCGTAATCTCCGCTGATTCCTAGGGTTGGCAGGCGCTCGGCTTGAGCTGCCCGCTTTTGCAACTCCGCGGCCTTGACCTGTTGATCGGCGGCCAGGTAGTCGGGTCGGGTTGCCAAGGCACGCTGCAATGCTTGTTCTTCGGAGACGGTGGGCAGGGGCCGGTAAGGGACTCGGCTGACCAGTTTGAACGGCTGATGCACGGGAAGTCCGAGGACGCGCCGCAGGGTGATGCGCTGCTTGGCGAGATTGTTGTTGGCCTCGATGAGATTTTGACGGCGCACCTGCAATTCGACACGGGCGCGGAGGGTATCGACGTTGGGAGTGAGACCGGCAGACTCGCGGTCTTCGGCGAGTTGATGAAGCGCATCGGCGGTATTCAACTCGGCGGTGGCGGCGTCGACCTGACTTTCAGCGGCGATTACGAGCAGGTAACTGGCGGCAACCGCCAGGGTGACGGTCTCCTTGGCGGAGATGAAGGTGAACCCGGCGGCACGAAGATTGGCATCGGCGGCTCGGATGTTCTCAATGTCATGCAGATCGACGAGGTTTTCGGTCATGGAAACGCGGGCATCCGAGTTGCTGAAGCGCACGGCACTGCCGATGTTGAGGCCGGGAATGTTAAAGCTGAAGCCTTCGGCGGGGAGGCTGGCTTTGACCTCGGACTCGCGCAAGCTGCCGTTGATCTGCGGCAGGATGTTGCTCAACTCTTTGAGGCGGGAGGCCTTGGCCAGAGCGGTCGACTGATTACTGAGGACGATGCCGAGGTTGTACTTGAGGCCGCGGTTAATCGCATCCTCGACGCTGAGTTCCAGAACACCTGGCTTCAGTTTGGCGGAAGGAACGCTGCCGGAGAAAGGACTCTGGTTGCCGGCGGAGAGCAACTGATCGAGCGACTGCGGAACATCCAACGGAGCAGCGCCGCCACTGAGTTGCTGCGCCGTGGCCGGAATCGCCAAGAGGGAGCACAGGAGCCAGCCGTAAATTTGCCTAACCTGGATCATTGAATCTCCAACCGACTTCGATTACTCTATACTAAGAAATCATACGCTTGATTTATTTGTCAACGTGGATTAGTGAAGAGCATCAAGATAAAAGAAGAAATGGCCAAGACAAAAACCAAATGCGCCCTCGGACGCTCTGCCTGCCAGGACCGGAGCGAACGGACCCGTCAGCGCTTGATCGAGGTGGCGGTGGAAGTTTTTTCCGACCTTGGCTTTGAAGCCGCGAGCACGCGAACGATTGTGGAACGGGCGCACGCCAATTTGGTTTCGATTCCCTACTACTTTGGCAGTAAGTTGGGGCTGTATCACGCGGCCGCCGAGTACATCGGGTCAAATATTGCGGAGCGCTTCCGGCCAGCCTGCGAACGCGCCCGCCAAGGACTGTTGCAATCCGGGCTGACGCACGATGAGACGCTGCGGATGTTTACCGAATTCATTGTCGAGTTCGCGCAGATCATGCTGGGGGCGGATACTCCGAGTTCGTGGGGACAGTTCATCTACCGTGAGCAGTTTGATCCGAGCGCGGCGTTTGAAATTCTGCATACGAAGTTCACACCGCTGCTGGAACTGGGCTTCGAATACGTTTCGCGGCTGACCGGGCGGCCAGCGGAGGCGCCGGAAACCCGCATCCAATTCATGGCTATCCTTTCCATGGTCAAGTTCACCCGGATCGATCGCGCGTCCGTGCTGCGGACCATGGGGTGGAAGTTCTATGGCGAAGAAGAGACACGAATTGTGGAAAGAATGCTGCGGCACAACATGCACGCGCTGTTTGCCCATTCAATCTGATATTTCTGGCATTTAATCCCGGATTCGCCAGCCGGACTACGCATCCGGTTGCGGTGGGTTGCGAATCGGGTACGATAACGGTGGAGGATGTTTCAATGGCAGTTCCGGTTTCTCAGATGTGGGCGGTGAGCAGCTATGTGCTCAAGAACCGGTTCCAAGGGCGCAAACAGTACCCGCTGGTGGTGATGCTGGAAGTGCTGTTCCGCTGCAATCTGGCTTGTGCCGGTTGCGGCAAGGTGCAGTATCCGGCACACGTGCTGAAAAGCCAGCTTACGCCGGAAGAATGCTTCCGAGCGGTGGAAGAGGCGGGCGCTCCGATTGTGAATATCCCGGGCGGCGAGCCTCTGCTGCATCCTCAGATTGGTGAAATTGTCGCAGGGCTGATCGCGCGCGGCAAGTATGTGTACCTGTGCACCAACGCGCTGCTGCTAAAAGAGAAGATGCACATGTTCAAGCCGAGCAAGTTCTTCACCTTCACGGTGCACCTGGATGGCGAGCGCGACCATCATGATTTCGCCGTCGCCCGCGAGGGGACCTACGATATTGCCGTTGACGCGATGAAGGAAGCGATCGCAAAAGGTTTTCGGGTAACGACAAATTCCACTTTGTTTGACGGCGCCGACCCGGCCAGCGTGCGCCGCTTCTTTGACGACATGATGGCGCTGGGCGTGGAAGGCATGATGCTCTCGCCGGGCTATAGCTACGACAAAGCTCCCGACCAGTCCCACTTTCTGGGCAAGCAGCGTACCCGCGAGTTGTTCCGGCAGATTTTGAGCAACCGGAAGAAGAGTTGGAAGTTCAACGCCACTCCGTTGTTTTTTGAATTCTTGATGGGTCGGCGGCACTATGAATGCACGCCTTGGGGCATTCCGACCTACACCATGTTCGGCTGGCAGAAACCCTGCTACCTGCTGCAGGATGGCTACGCGGACACATTCAAGGAACTGATTGAAGAAACCCACTGGGACGAATACGGCGAAAAGAGTGGTAACCCGCGCTGCGCGAATTGCATGGTGCACTGCGGCTTTGAGCCTTCGGCGGTGAATCATACGTTCGGTTCTCTTGACGGCATGATGGCCACCGTTAAGGGGATGCTCTCCAGCTACGAGGATGCGGAGGCACTGGCCGCCGTGGAGGCTCCGCACCAGGAAAGCCCAAAGGGCCCGCTGGTGCAGATTGAGCCTTCGATTGCATTACCGGTTGAATCCGAAGCCGCCCCGCAGGAGAGCCGATGAGCACTCAGGAGATGGAAGCCATGCCGCGCGAATCATTGCAAGGATGGGTACCGCCGGTGGCCGCGGAGAACGAACTGCGTGCGGCACTGGAACAGGCGTTCGACTATCGCGGCGACGTTACGATTACCCTGAAGAGCGGTGAGAACGTCGTCGGCTACGTCTTCGACCGTCGACCGGGCAAGTCACTGGCTGATTCCTATGTGCGCGTTCTGCCGCAAGAGAGCCACCAGAAGCGCGACATCTCCTACGCGGAGATCGCCGCCTTGGCGTTTACCGGGAGAGACAGCGCGGCGGGTAAAAGCTGGGAAGCTTGGGTTAAGAAATACGGCGAAAAGAAGGCGGCTGGAGAAACCAACATCGGCCTGCATCCCGACGAACAAGTGTAGAGCGTAAACAAGACGATGCTGAACCCTGCGTCCGGGAAAAAATCCTTCCGGCCGTCTACATTTGCAGAGACAGCGACGCCGCACAAAACATGGATAAAGGGTCGGCATGGTTTGGTGTTAGCCGCTGGTTTTGTTATATTGAATCTGGTTCGCGTGGCGCTATCGTCTAGGGGTTAGGACGTGAGATTCTCAATCTTAAAACCCGGGTTCGATTCCCGGTAGCGCTACCAGCTAACACCCGCTAAAGCCCGCTAAATCAGCGGGTTTTGTTTTTGCTCAAAAAACCTACTGACGCCCTCTAACCTCAATTCGCGGTCACAGTGGTACACAAAATGGTACACAGTCCATCCGGCTGTCGCTGGTGGGCGGGCAGTCAAATTCACCAACTTTGCCCCTATATGGCCCCCCGATCCCGCTTCGGCTGCCAACTTGTCCTGCCGTGCGGGGCGTACACTCTATGCCGCCCTTTGATCTGGCTGCGGTGAAACCGGAAAAAGTCGATCATCGGTGTACACGGTTGGTGCATACTGGAAGCATGGAAATCAAACATTGCAAGCGTTGTAATGAAGACTGGTGCTTCCGGGGTACGGGAAGGCCGATCAGGTGCGGAAAGTGCAAGTCTCCGTACTGGGACAAGGACCGAAAGCAGGGACAGGCTGGGCCTGTTGCTAAACCGGGAGAACAGAGGATTCGTAAACCAGAGCGGGCCTGTTCGCTCCCGGAGATGCCCATCAAGCAGGGTCACGAGTGAAACGGGATGCAGAGCATCCGCCAGAAAGGGCAAGCGATGAGGAAATTGAACTGGTACGGAGGGGTCGTGTTGGCTGGGGCATCTGCTGGGGCGGCTGGTATTGGTCACTACGACATCGCAATCATGCTGGGGTTGTGGTCGATTGGCGAGTGGCTTGATGGTGTGTGCCGGGCCATGAAAAAGCCAGACTGTTGATAGCGGCACATTGTGATTCCATGAGCCAACGGCGCTCTCGGATCGCACAACAAGCCGCCATCATGGCGGCATAATCTGGCTTCGTGAGTGAACGACCCGAATGGAAAAGGATGCAAAACGCGCAAAACCAGCAAAAACCGACACTGACAGGGCGGGGGTATGGGCCGTTTTCCGGGCATGATTTTATAAAGTAAACTTTTTCAGAGATAAATCGGCGGGAAATGCTCAAAACCTTCAGCGCTCAGAGGCGGTTGAACAATTCCGGGAGACTGATTTTCAAGCCCTTTGCAACCTTTCCGATATTCACCAGTGAGACGTTCCGCACTCCGCGTTCAATGCCGCTGTAGTAGGTTCGATGCAATCCGCAACGCTCCGCAGCCTCTTCCTGATTGATCTGCAATTCCTCGCGCACGCGCCGCACAGCGCGGCCAAACCGAATTCGGATATCGAGCGGCATTGCAAGCAATCTTCCCGGCTTGCAGCCGATGCGTACACATCCGATGAGTCACATCTTTGTGCTTGACATGCCGTACTCTGGAATTACGATGTTACCGTTCCGATTTCCACACGCACAAGGTGGCCTTATGCTGGGATTCCGTCCTGCTGTCCGAAGAGTGCCTACCGCGCTGTTGAGCCTTCCCACAATTTTTGCCCTTTCGATTGCCATTCTTCTTTCCGGCTGTGGTGGAAGTTCGGGCAATAGCACTCCCACGCCTACGCCCAGCACCGCCAACGAATGGACGTGGATGAGCGGGAGCAGTGTCGCGAACGCGTCGGGGATTTATGGAACGCAAGGCGTTTCCGCCGCTACGAACGCCCCCGGTGCGCGAACCACCGCCGTTAGTTGGATTGACAGTAGCGGCAATTTCTGGCTTTTTGGTGGCATGACAGCAACGGGGGACGGGCTCAACGACCTCTGGGAGTTCATTCCCACAAGCAAGAATTGGACATGGATGAGCGGAAGTAGCGCGGGGAATTCACCCGGAGTCTATGGGACGCGAGGTGTCGCTGCTCCAAGCAATGTTCCGGGAGGCCGATATTCCGCCGTAAGTTGGACCGACAGCAGTGGTAACCTTTGGCTCTTTGGAGGACTTGGTTTTGATTCCGCTGGGGAACTGAGTGCTTTTCTCAACGATCTATGGGAGTTCAATCCTACAACTAAAGAATGGACGTGGGCGAGCGGGAGTAACACGCCGGGTGCAATCGTACAAGGCGTCTACGGTACGCAAGGCACCGCCTCCGCCAGCAATGTCCCTGGAGCACGCAGTTCCGCAGTTAGTTGGATTGATAGCAGCGGCAATCTCTGGCTCTTTGGTGGATTTGGCGCTGGGTCCAATCCATTGGTGGCTGCGACTGGCTGGTTCAACGATCTCTGGGAGTTCAGCCCCACAACTAAAGAGTGGACATGGATGAGCGGTAGCAGTGCGCAGAACGCGGTGGGCGTATACGGCACATTGGGTGTAGCAGCTCCCAACACTACCCCCGGTGCGCGGGAAGGGGCTGTTAGTTGGACTGACAGAAGCGGCAATCTCTGGCTCTTTGGAGGCGAGGCTTTCAATTCAGCTGGGGCATACCCCCAGAGGCTCAACGATCTCTGGGAATTCAACACCACATCCGAAGAATGGACGTGGATAAGCGGTAGCAGCGGAGGAAACTCGCCGGGGGTCTACGGTACTCAAGGCGTTGCCGCTGCCAACACTGTCCCCGGCGGACGTGAAAACTCTGTTAGTTGGATCGACAGTACCGGCAATCTTTGGCTCTTCGGCGGCGAGGGGTTTGATTCGACGGAGGCACTTGGCGATCTGAACGATCTTTGGGAGTTCAGCCCCACAACTAAAGAGTGGACATGGATAAGCGGTAGCAGTACCGGAAATGCAAGCGGCGTCTTCGGTACGCAAGGCGTCACAGCAGCCAGTAATGTTCCGGGGGCACGGGAAGGGGCCGTCAGTTGGATCGACAGCACCGGAAATCTCTGGCTTTTTGGTGGGGACTTGTACAACGGGCAGGGAGAACTCAACGACCTCTGGCGTTTCCAGCCGTAGCCAATTCGCCCGAAAAGTCACGGGCTGGGCAGCGAAAGTGAGTAATGAATCTCCATGGCTGACAAGTACCGGCTCCCACTGCTTGTTAGCAAGCCATACAGCGTTCCGTGCGGGCTGAGTGAGGGTAAGGGCCGTCTGAGTAGCGACGGCCCGTTAAATCGAGTCTTTCAGGTTCCCCGGATTCCGTCTCCTGAGTTATGCTTTCCTTGAATCGGCTAGGGTAGCTCCCGAATGGGCAAGCTCTCCCGGCTTGCCCCGCCGATCTCTTCTCCACCGGGATGCCACTCGGGAGGTGGCCAGTGCCAGAGCGCAACCGCAGCAGGCGGAAGCCTGCCGGACTTTTCAATTGGCTTGAGTGGCTAGATCAAGAAGCGAAGACGCTGCCCAGAGCAACGAGTTGGCTCCAGCCCCACGGGCCGTTCATCCTTGCCAGATACCCCAATCTCCAGCCCCAGCCAACCCCCGACAACTTCCATAGCCGACTATTCGCGGAGTGGGAATGGCGCATTAGAGAAAACCCGGAGACAGCGGTATGCCTAGACGGGCTGAGTAGAGAGCTACGAAAGCAACTTTCCGCGCTCATGGAGGATATTGCAAGCGCATTCGAGCTGCGAACTGCCGACAAGCGCATTTCGACTTTTTACAAGCACATCATCGAGGAAGCAAGTGTGCGGGAGCGGATGTTAAATAGAAAGCTCAAGAAGGTCCGAAAAGCAATAAATGAACTGAAAGATTATGCGGAGGACTCGGGAGGGGATAGCAGCAATGCTCTTCATAGAGCACGGCAGGTATTAGGCACCACATATCGAATCGCGGCGGACGATGCCCTCAGAGCCTTGGATGCGAGAGGCCATAACAGTGCGAAGCATCATATCGAGACTGCAAAGGAATTTTGGGCACCTGAAGACCAAGAAGTAGTATATGGAATGATCCGACTCTATTGGCTCTTCAAACACGGATGCAACAACTTGAGCGGCCATGAGTCAGAGGTGCGCGTTGCACGGCTGAGAAACGCCTTTTGGACAGAGTACGGTGTCAGCAAGGTTGAGTACCGCCCGACATACGATACGGTTGAATCAACAGGATGTGGGGCGGTTCATCTTGCCGTGATTCGGTACAAGCCATCCAAAGGGTACAAGTCAAACGAAAACCCCGCCTAAAATTCTTTCGTTGTACCTTTCACAGACACCCCTCACGTCATTCAACATCAACTCACGCTAGCGATTGCTATTCGCTGCGAGAGGGGACAAAGAATGACGAATTCAGATCAAAGCACACTTCACGCTCTCAGCGAGAATCAGGCCGCGCGATACATCGGAGTCAGCCCAGCGGTAATGCGGCTGTGGCGAGCTAAGGGCGAGGGGCCGCGTCATTTTCGGGCCGGGTCGAAATTGATTCGGTATCGCACGCGCGACTTGAACGAATGGGTTGAAGCTAGGCTGAGCAAGCCGACTGAAGTGGAGGCACGATGAGTACCGCAGACACGCGGCGGGCGGCAAAGGTTCGCGTGGGCAAATTGAAACGAATTGTGAGGGAGTTAGGCAAAGCGCTTGTGCGTTCACCACAGAATGATGCCCTCGCGCGGCTTCACTGCGATGCTTGGCGAATGCTCCGCCGCAACGTGATCGAATCCAGGGCGGGGTGCGCCGATGGCAACTGAGAAACAACCGCCTCCAACGATTGTGTGGGATGGCGCGGAACGACCGCGCATCGCGCCCGGCGAGTACACGGCACGGTGCATTGGCTTTCAAGGGCCGGAATGGGTGCGAACCTTTGGCCGATGGGGATTGCGTCTTGCGTTTACGACTGACCCGGACGAGGAGATTGTATGCGCCTTCTACTCATTCGGTGAAAACCGCGAAAAACCGCATGTGGGTACGCGGTCGAAATACTTCAAGGATTGGGTGCGGGCAAGCGGCGGGCCGCCAAAGCACGGCCAGGCCATGAGTCCCGAGGCGTTCATGAACCCGGAGTTGACATTCACCGTCCATGTGAGCGATGCCGTGAAGGATGCCGAGAACACGGTGAAGGATGACGCGCTAGTGTACAGCCGGATTGACAAAATCCTCACGGTGAACACAAGCACGCAAGCAGACACGCGGGAAAGCTGGTAAGCAACCAAGCCTTCAAGCCTCTAAGCCTTTAAGCAGGTTTGACCCTATCGAAAGCCTTTAAGCCAGTAAGCCATAAAGCTACTAAGCTCTCACGCAGGTAAGCAGCTAAGCAGGTTTCACCCTAACGGAAGCCTTTAAGCCTTCAGGCTCTCAAGCTGTGAAGCCATCAAGCAGGTAGGCATCCAAGCAGGTTTGTCCTTGCACAAACCAGACACGCTAGGTATTATTGCGGGCATGAAGTGTCCGATTCACCATATCGAGCTTATCTGCTACTGCCCCGCGTGCCGTGGAAGTGTGACCACGGAGCGCAAGGCCGAATCGTCGCGAGAGAACGGAAAACGCGGCGGAAGGCCGAAGGGCAGCAAGAACAAACCGAAGGCCAAACCCGCAAACAAAGGAAGGCGCTGAGATGCTCTACAAACGCGGCAAAACCTACTGGTACAACTTCCGATGGTCAATCAAACAGGCAGACGGAACGGTGGAGAACTTCCGCATCCGGCAGACTGCCAAAACACAGAACAAGAACGATGCGAAGAACGTGGAAAACGAACATCGGCGGGCGCTGAGGCTTGGCGAGATTCACCCGAATGACCCTTGGCCGAAGCCCGCAACGTGTGGCCCGCCCGTGTTCCGCGCATTCTCCAAAGAGTTTCTCCAATATGCAAAGACGCACACGAAGGCAGGGACGCACACGTTTTACGATGTGTGCCTTGATAGGCTGCTGACGTTCGCTGCAATCGCAGATGCCCCTCTGGACGCGATTACAGGCGAAACCGTGAGCCGATATGCTCGCCATCGGCAGGAAGTAGCCAAGAACTCCGTTGTGACCGTCAACGGCGATCTGCGCACGTTGCGGCGGATTCTGCATCTTGCGGTGGAATGGGGAAGGCTGCCCCATGCGCCCGCTATCCATGAACTGCCACAACCGAAGGGCCGTGACCGCGTTCTGAGCTTCGCAGAGGAAGCGCTCTATCTTGCGAAGGCTTCCGAGAATCTCCGCGATGCCACGATTCTGGCGGTCGATACCGGGATGCGCCCGAATAGCGAACTGTTCCCGCTGAAATGGGCCGATGTGGATTTGACAGAGCGCACCGAGTCACCGAATGGAGTGATTCACATTCACCAAGGCAAGAGCGATGCAGCAAGGCGAAGTGTTCCCCTTACCCCGCGTGCCGCTGAGGCTCTACAGAGGCGGAAGAAACAGGCAGAGGCGATGCCGAAGCAATCCGCGTTTGTGTTTGCGGGCGCTGGCAATTCGGGGCACATCGTTTCGATGCAGCACCCGCACGAAGACGCCATTGAAGACGCGGGCTTGAATACCTTTGAGTTCTACTGCTGGCGTCACACGTTCGGCACCCGTGCCGCGCAATCCGGCATGGACCGTTTCACACTGGCCCGCCTCATGGGGCATAGCTCTCCATCCGTGGCAGCCCGCTATTACATCCACGTCACAGAGACACACGTTGCGGCGGGCTTCGGAAAGTTTGTGGAGTACCAGACAGAGAACACAGCGAAGGGATTGGCCGATGCCTTCCCGGAAGCAAGCGAAGCAGTCCAATAGGCTGTTTTGAGGTTTGTGGTACACACGGCGGTACACAGTATGGTTGAAATTGGCTGTAAGTTACTGAGGGTGTTAGCTACGTCGCTAGATTCTCAATCTTAAAACCCGGGTTCGATTCCCGGTAGCGCTACCAAGCATGATCCGCTAAGGCCCGCTAAATCAGCGGGTTATCTTTGCTCAAAAAAGCGCCTAGCAGGATGCTGAAAAACTACTCTCATTTCCACAGCGCAAGCTGGTAATAAATAGCTATGCGTGGAGACGACGAGCAGCCGTTGGACGTGTTCAGTTATGTGAGCCCCGAACAGCGTATTCCTCAAGAACATCCACTGCGGCCTGTGCGTGCCATGAGCTAATTCTCTTCGGGATACTTTCATCTTCACCGCACACCACACCCGCCCCTGTCTCGCCCGCGCCGCAGATCATCGCTCCGGTTGCACGCACGGTTACACCAAAGCCTGTGGCGAGGAAGCACAAACGGAAAGCAGCCGCTCATCATGTCGCCGCAGCACCTGAAAATGAAGCTCCGGTGACGCCGGAGATAAATCCGCCAGACGACACTCAATCCAAGTAGCCGCCACCCCGCAAGACACTCGGCGGCGGTTCTGCAATACCCAAAGAAACTCCTGCTTGGACTCTTCCACGGCGCGGCCATGACGAAGAAGAGCGTGTTCGACCTGCCGACCGGGCCTGACTACGTCGTCCTGTACCAGAAAAACATTGAAGCGGTGTGCTCGACCGAAGCCGAAATCCGCGCGCAAAATCCGGCGCGCGGTCATCCATGAGTCTGGTCAATATTTCGGGTATGGACGAGGAGCAACTGAGTGATGTTTAAATGACTACTCTGGCAGCGGCGGAAGTCTAAGCACAGTTTGCGAGAACAAACTTTGAGAACGCCTGAGTCAGCAAAAGTTCGCGGATACCAGCCATCTCGTGTGCAACCCTCTCCCTCAACTCTTGGTCAAGTACCTCGTTGCAAAAGTCGCGTACTAGTCCATCGAAGGAATCGCAACATGCACAGGGTACGAGTTGAACTTCGTTCATGGGTCCACGTTGCTCAACGACGACGTGCAGATGGCCTTCGAACTTGTAAGCCGCCTTCTTAATAGCACTAAGTCCGTAAGCAGCCGCATTCAGGCTCACAACCCTGAATCCATCGTTTTCTGTCTTCTCCACTTTGCCTCTACTCTCTTCTAATACGAACCCATCTGGACAGAAAAAGTTGTCGTCCGGGGCAAGACGCTTCTGGCACGCCATCCGGGCGTCTAAGAACTCCAGACGGCAATGACTTAGCTCTCCTTTGTGCCAGGTCATATACACCCGC
This sequence comes from uncultured Acidobacteriaceae bacterium, assembly GCA_964563875.1. GTDB lineage: Bacteria > Acidobacteriota > Terriglobia > Terriglobales > Acidobacteriaceae > TOLSYN. The sequence continues at coordinate 66,196 of CAZLZA010000001.1, read as the reverse complement.
CGCATAAGGTGCTACGCTTGTTCCAGCATCTGAATTGGATGGACGCAAGCGGTAGAAGCGCCCTGAAGCGAACAACCAAGCGCCTTCGGAACACTTATCTTCTTACAATATCCCTCCTATTCATTCAGCAGATTGAACACACAAAGGAACACGTATCATCATGGAACAAGGAACAGTAAAGTGGTTTAACGACGCAAAGGGATTCGGCTTTATCAGCCGCCAGAACGGCGAAGATGTCTTCGTGCATTTTTCGGCAATTCAGTCGAATGGCTTCAGGAGCCTCACCGAAGGCAGTGCCGTGCAGTTCGATGTTGTCAAAGGCCCCAAGGGCTTCCAAGCAGAGAACGTAACCATTCTCTAAGTTTTCAGTTCGTACAGTACTACAGGAGGGCAGCTTTCGAGCTGCCTATTCCTTTGGTGTACTGACGATATGTCATGCGAAACAAAGTTTGCTGGGCACTGCTCGTGCCTCTGGTCGCGGCGAGCGTGGGGTGAGCGTAGTTCGGTCCCACACACAGCAAAGCCCCCAGTTCAATCGCCTGAAGGGGCTTGAGAGGTATGACGCTAAGCTCTTAACGCCGCCATCCGTATCCACGCCAACCGCCATATCGGTAAGCATACGGTCTCGGATATTCCGTTCGCCAGTAGTTCGTGCAAGTCACGCGAGTACCTGCTCCGTACGGAGCCAGGACTGGCGTATTCGCCTTCTTCACGGGATGGCAGAATAGTGCAGCCCTAGGCGGCGGTGGCCGCAGCCCTCACGCCCCGTCCCGTCGCCATAGCCAATCGCTCCAGAGTCTTCATCTTTCGTGTTGCCCCGCGCCGGTTATTTTCAGCGCGAGCGACGTCTAGCACTTCACGTAGTTTCAGTCGCGCCTTGTGAAGCTGCGACTTGCTGTTACTAATGGAGCACCCCAGCAATTCGGCAATCTCTCCGTGCTCATATCCTTCTATGTCGTGCAGAATAAAAGTAATGCGATAGCCGGGTGGAAGGCTTTCGGTGGCACGCTCCAGAAGTACACGGTCAATAGAACCAGCAAGAAGCTTATCCTCAGAACCAAATTCCCTCTTCTGATCATCGTCTTCTATGGAGCGCAGAGTCTCTTCAAGGGAAACCTCAATGAGACCCTTTTTGCGAAGCCGCATGAGGATGATGTTGACAGTAACGCGATGCAGCCAAGTCGCGAACGAGGAATCGCCACGAAAGCTTGCGATCTTGCGATACAGTTGGAGAAAGACTTCCTGTGTGACATCCTCCGCTGCATCGATATTGCCGATCATCCGCAGACACAGCGAGTAAACGCGCCTTTTGTGGCGGCTATAGAGAAACTCGAAGCACTCGCCATCGCCTTGCTTGGCTCCTTCAATGGCTTCGGCTTCTGACGCCCCGTATGCCAGTTCCCCTCTTGCAGTGGTCAATAGAGTCTCTCCTCGGAACGCGGTTGGATTCAAAATCGCACTTTCGGCCAAGGAAATGGACACATCCAGTTGGCTCTAAGCAAGACCGGAGCCTCCATAGGGAAGTCCGCCTGATGTTGTTCTAAGCCGTGGAATTCGGCTTTAAGGGCACACCCACTTGTAATCTCGTGGGTTCCCAAAAAATGAGCAATATTGACCATCATTGCCGTTGTGTTTCAGCTCTTTCCCGAAACGGGAACCGGCACCGGCACTCCGCCATATTCGCACTTTCAAGACGGAGACCCATGGCAAGTTGAACCTTCAGGGTCGCGTGTTGCGCTTCGCCTACTCCACCCGGCAGAGGCACCCTAGACTATCCGAGTGGGAGGTTCCTGTTCCTGTGGCCGTCCAACATGGCGTTGTCGCCGCGAAGAAGAAATGCCTTTACTTCCGGCGGCACATCCGTGCAATGAAATCCAGACCCTCTACGCTCTTAAGGGTGGCAGCGATGAAACCTTTGGCACATAGATCGCCCACTTCCCGCACTCTGGACACTGTTGGCAGGTGTGGGTTTTGAGCAGTTTCTGCACGGCTTTGCTTCTTGTCACCGTCCCAGCGGGTAGCTTCGTATGTCGTTCAACGCATTTGGTCGTTTGATTTTTCATCGTCTCCATTCAATTCAATGGACGCTAGGCTCAAACCGCCTCCCGTGAGTGGTCGATGTAGTCTGCAAACCTCAGCTTGACGAGAAACGAGCGGCGCGGCTTGTTGCGGTCTGCTGCTGGTGCGCGATTTCATCTCACGAAGGATTGGGCACGAGTGACAAATCTTGCCTTTGCGCCCGGTTCGCACCGGGCGTTCATTTCCATCGCTGACTGGCGCTCCTTGCGTGCAAGCGTGGCCTTGGTGAAGAACGGTTTGCTGCTGACTTTGTCCGGCGCATTCAAGCCGCTGACGATTGGCAACAGCATATCGACCACGCTCGCCGCGTCCTTCACTTTGTGGAAACTCCCTTTGATTTTGTCTTCCGTGCTGTTTGTCATATTTCTCCTCAGTCCTTCCAAAGCTTGAATTACCGCTTTCAGGGCTTTCATCTTTGTAATCTCATGCCATTTCCAAACATGAGCAACATTGACCATCTGTGAAGTAGTCTTGGTATCACCCGTAATTGAGACAGGTAAACGCCACAAAGCATGGCTGATACCCGCTGTTTCAAATCGGGAGCACGAAGACGAATATTCGCGGATTCGAGTTCCGCCTGGGCTACACTGTGTCGGCTCGGCAAGAGCCCCGGACGAACCCGCCCGAGTGGGAGACTCCGATGGCTACCAAGAGCACCGCCGCCCCGATAAAGAGGATGAAAACTCACCGCGGGTAAAGGGTGCCTTTGCTTGCGGCGTCACCTCCCGCAGCGAAGTTGCGCTTATTAGAGATACCGACAGAGCGGGCCGGCTGGTTCGACCCGCACCTCCTGCTGACGAAACTCACCGCGAAAACCAGCAGGGAAACTTATTAGCTTCCAAGAGGTCGCCCACTGCCTTACGCCGTTGAACGTTTGGCCTATCGAATACTGATCACAATTTGACCAGCGTGAGTAGGTTGTGGCGGGAAGCAAGATTTCGATATTAAAATCCGCGAGTCGGCCGCCGCTTTAAGCAACCTCGACCATTCCTGCACTTGCTTCCCGCCGAATTCAGCAGTTAATGGGTTAGTGGCGTCCACCACCACCATGCGAGCCTCCACCATGCGAGCCTCCACCATGCGAGCCTCCGCCCCCACGCGCCATCGAGTGCGAAGCACCACCGGCGCGAGAACCACCACCGCTACGCGCTGCTACAGTATGGGTGCCACCACCACGGTACCCACCGCCACGACTAGCGCGCATTGCCGATGAGCCGCGTCCACCGCCGTATCCTCGCCCGCCGCCGTATCCGCCCCTGTCGCGATAGCTTCCTCCTCCGCCACCGCTGAAGCGGTGACCACCCCAGCCGTGGCTATAGCCCCAATTCCCCCACGGTCCCACGCCCAGGAAGATGCCGTTATAGAAATAGCCTGGCCCGTAGAAACCCATGGGTGCACAGCCATACGGTGAGTAGTCATAGTAGCCGTAGGAACAGACTGGCGGATTAACGCTGATAATGACTTGCGCGTTGGCCTTTGGCACTACGACCAAGGATGCGAATAAAGCTGTTGTACCGATCAGGACCAGACTGCGCATTGCAAACTTGTGAGTCCAAAAAGCTAAACGCTTGACTTGCCACATTTTGTTTCCTCTTTGTTGTCCGAAGCATTCGATGTAGCGTTCCAGAATCACACGCTCGATAGAGCCACCAATCTTCGGACCCGATTTTTTTTCTTTAGGCTACGGCCTGATGATGACCGTGGTGTGATGGTGATGATGATGGCGATGGTGTCTTCCGGCGAATGCTGGCATCGCCGCGCTCAGCAGCAGAATACAGGTCAGTATGGCAAACACTGTTGTTTTCAAATCAATCCTCCGGCGAACGCCCTTAGGAGCGTTCAGCTCTGGCGGATTCAGTATCCCAATACTCCATGCCGCTACGCTGAGCAATCCGGTACAGTCGCGGCAAGTTATCGAAATAAACATTCACGGGCAGGGGAACTTCGCAGCATCTTCGGCCCCACACATCCAGTTTGAGAGCAGAAAGATTCAAATATGCCGTGAGGGTTCGGAGGGACGCTGGTGTTGCGCAAATGCAAATATGCAGAGGAATGGCGATGAAAAATAAAACTTGCTTCAAAACGTCGCATCGAGTCGGGTGCAGCGTTGGTTGAGGAAGGCTACCGGGATACCGTGGATACTGTATACCATTTAGATAGATGTTCCCGGATGCTCGATTTCTTGCGATTGTAATAAAAGGAGTTGCCAGAGCCCCTTGCGAGCGGTAACGTGGTGACGGGTGGCGAACCTATTTGGGAAAGCCGACTCAAGAGGTATTCAGGCGAGGATTCGCCTGTCATAAGGAACAAACGCAATTATTAGTGCAGTAGATGAATTGGAGACAAGCGTGAGCGGAATAATGCATACTGACTGGTGTCTATCGAACAACGTCGATCCGAATACAAGTGAGCCGTATGTGTGTAACTGCGGGGCGGAATCAGCATCCTTGGGCGAGATACAGCAGGCGATAGAGTGGCTGGAGGTAAATACCCGGTTAAGAGGTGCTTCCACGGCTGAGTTGCTGGCGAAATACGCCGCCGCGAAAAATGCTGAGATTGCACGGTTACGAGAAGTATTGCAAGGCAGTGTGGCTTAAACAAAAGGAATGAGTTGCTGGTCCAAGCACCCTGCGGGGTGCTTTCTTATTGGTTAAACAGGTGAGGTGCGGGGCAAGACAGTGCACGAATCTTCTGTCATTTCGGTTCAGCAAATTGTAAGACCCCGCCATCCTGCAGGCGAATGACGAGAAAGCCGGCGAATTGTTCCTCTGCCTCCGGCAGGTGGAGTTCCCGTGGATCGCAATAGCGGCACAGATGCACGGAGTGCAGCGGCAGGTGAAGGCAGGCGGATTCATCGGCGGTGTACATGAGGATTGAGTCTGGCTCAATACGGTCGATGGTTCCGGTGATTCGCAGCCGCAATCCTCCGCCGAGAAACGTACAGGTGATTCGGGTACGTTCGGTCCACCACTTGTCGAACAGCAGCAGGGCCTCTTCGATTGTCATTCCGCCGCTCCGCAATGGCTACGACTGCGTCGTAGGGTTCCGTGGTAGCACGAAGTCCCGAATCGGGAGCATTCTTAGACACTATTGTGCATTTTAGTTGCGCGCTAGTATGCGGGGTGCGCGATACTTCCGTAATTGCATTATGACATTCATAAACATCATAAGACCTCCTGATTTTATTCCCGGTTCGCGCCGGGATTTTTGTGGAGTGGGCAGTGGCTCGGTTGAATCAGCGCAGCCGTTCTAATCTCGCTGGGAAACTTCTTGAGAAAGAAATTCGGCGTTTGTGATTCGAGTCCTAGTCCGGAACGTAATTTACCACTATTCTGAACGTGTATTCTCCCTGATGCCTTCCACTTTTGCTTGAGGACATCACAACGAACCTCAACTCTGCCTGGACTACGGAAGGTGACGGTTATGCGTTCAGATATTGTTTTTGATGCTCTACAGACGAAGAATCGTTTTGTGTTGTGCCACGAGGCATTCAAGGCTATCCGCTTGCTTCACAAAAGCAATACTCGGATTGAGGATACGACCAACGACGCCCTGATGCGGCTGGCGGGTACAGAGCAGCAAGAAGGGTTAATCAGGCCGGAAGATGCAGCGACGCCTACTCTGGAGCCCACCTTGGATGCTTTCGAAGTTGATTAGGTGCCTATCCGGCAGCCCTGCATTTCGGTGCTAACCGGGTGGATGTGGCCACCCACCCGGTAGCGCTAGACGGCATCATGCGTACACAACATAACCCGGAAACAGATTATTCATATCGATAAGGTCGATCCTTTGCTCGCCCTCGCATAACTCGGCAATCGTTGCGTAGGGACTCGTGGTCTGCGCGAAAGCCAGAGTAATGAGATACGCTTTTTCGGCCTCTACCTGAAACGACAAGCCCGATTGCGTGCAGGTATGCGAGACTTCAACCGGGGACGCCGAATTGGTGATGTCCTTCACGGTGGCTGAATCCAGATTGGTACTTCCATTGATATCTTTCAAACTCAAGTTCAGCATTCCCGGTTTCGCGTCAAACCGGTTCAGATGATCTTCCCTCGCAGTCAGCAGGCGAACCGGTGCAATAGCTGCGCTTCCCATAAAGCCATCCTTTCTTGAAGCTGTGCAATGGAACACAACACACAGAAGTGTCCCCTGGGCAGTTTCAGCCGAATAAAGTCAATGGTACTTCTTGTGCTCCGGGGAGTGGACGCACCGCTACCCTGCGGGGGCCCACACCCGGAGCCAAGAATCGGATGGGGAGGCCGTCGATGTTGCGCCGTAAGCTGCTTACGAATTCGGTGCGCACGTCCGTGACCTCCTGGTAGACAAATTACGGGAGGGAGGCTAGCAATTCTGGACGACTTCAGCAAGTGAATTGATCGGGTATAAATTATTTATTTCGCGAAAGAACGCATTCGGGACTGACCTTCGTTCGCGCCGAGCCTCTACACATGTTCTATTCAGATACTAGGATAACCAGGCCCATCCTGATGAGCGGGCCTGATTGGTACGGCAGGCGTGAGGGCTGCAAATTACGCCGCTAACTGATTTGCTTGTTTCACCTTCTGCTCCAACGCACTCCACTCGGCGGCACCCAGTTTCAGCTTGGCCGCGCCAAAGTTCTCCTCTAAGTGCCGGACCGACGAGGTGCCCGGAATCGGCAGCATGACATGAGAGCGATGGAGCAACCAGGCTATTGCCAGTTGCGCGACCGTGGCCTGGTGCTTTTTGGCGAACTCGTCCAGCACGCCACCGGGTTTCGTCAGTTTCCCGGCTCCGACCGGAAACCAAGGGATAAACGCGAATTGGTTCTTCTCGCAATATTGCAATGTATCCTCATGGCTGCGGTCGGCAATGTTGTACAAGTTCTGCGCGCTGACAACGGGAATTGTTTTCCGTGCATTTTCGATCTCGGCAGGCTTTACCTCCGAGAGTCCAATGTGGCGGATCTTACCTTCCTGCTGCATCTTCCCCAGTTCGCCAAACTGATCTTCGGCCGGAACCTTGGGGTCGATGCGATGCAACTGATAAAGATCGATGCGCTGCAGTTTCAAACGGCGCAGGCTCATTTCGACGCATTGCCGCAGATACTCCGGCCTGCCCAGCGGTTGCCATTGGTTAGGTCCGGAGCGTGTCAGTCCGCCTTTGGTGGCAATCACCAGGCCCTCGGGGTAAGGATAGAGCGTTTCACCAATCAGGCGCTCGCTCACCTCCGGACCGTAGGCATCGGCGGTATCGATGAAGTTGATCCCTAACTCGACAGCGCGTCGCAGCACCCGCTTGGCTTCTGCCGGGTCCTTCGGTTCTCCCCAGATACCTTCGCCCGTGAGGCGCATGGCACCAAATCCTAATCGATTGACGGTTAAATCGCCGCCAATGGTGAGCGTATCGGTCGCGTTAATTGTATGTGTGGCCATAATAGCTACGTAAGATTCCTGGGGCCCTCGGAAAGTTGAAAAAAATGAGGATAATTGCGGAGTTTCACGCCGGGAACATTTTGTTAGGTTGGGTAAGGATTGGGCAACATGGTTAGCGATTATGCGGCGGGCTCACGCCAGTTCGCCCGCTGTACCTTTTGGTCTTTCTCGATGGCCTTCATCTCAGCTTCGTGCTGGATGACTTTCACGCCACAGCGATCTTTGGCTGCGCCCAGCTTGGTCTGGGCAAACAGACCGAGGTAAAAGTTGGCGATGAAGGGCAGGGCGAGGAACGAGAGCAGGTAACCTCGCCAGTCCGGAAAGAGCAGCTTGTAACGGGTCACGACCAAGAGGAATGCCGTAACCCAGTGGCTGAAGCAATACTCGCAGGTGAACAGGTAGAAGAACTTGCGGCGCAGCATGGAAGAAGACTGCCGGCTGCGGTTGACGCAGAATTCGCGCACCTCGCGAAGGATCTCTTCGTGGGTGATGGTCCAGGCGACGGATGCAACCGGAACCGCCAACACAACTAACCATACAACCTGCTCACCGAGGGTCATCTGAAAAGTTGGATGCGGCAGACCGTGGCGGAAGATCCGGTGCGGTCGAGGGATGCTGGATGCGCTCCGCTGCCGGGAGCGGGGTGGTTTATGGATGTAGCTGGAGGAGCAGGTCAATCTGATTCTTCAATCGCGCATACTCGGAAGCTGTGCAGGCTGCTGCATTGCTCCAACGGAGGTGGCCGTCCGGAGCTAACAGGACTACGTAAGCCCGGTTGTTATCCGAAGCCGCCAGGCGCGTCCTCCAGAGCTTCTCATCCTGGTACAACACGATGGTTCGGTCCTGCATGGAGAGCGGCATACCACTCCGGATGCCTGACAGTGCGAGTCCGCGAAAGAGCTTTGGAAGCGATTCCAGTACCACCACATCGTACGCTGGGACTGCATTGGAAAAATCTCTCGCTAAGCGTTCTTTCCACAAATGTGCATCCTTGCCCGCCGCGCGGCTGAACGAGAAGAGCAGCACTGCCGGTTTGCCAAGGGCAGCCGCGGGCAGTTCCAGGGATTTTCCGGTGAGGGTTTTCGCGGAGAGTCCGGGAAAAGATTCCCCGGCACGGAGCGGATCAGGCTGGGCAGCATATAGCCGTGACGGGGGAAAAGCGATGATCAGTATTACAAAAATCGCGTACCGCGACAGGTGCTCCAGCGACTTTAGGATTCGATGAACGGACAAATCTTCCCCACGGCAGTTTAGTTTTCGGAGCTACCCGGTGTTGTGCCGGCGACGCTCTGGCCCTTGCCGCGTCGCCCTTCCTTGCTCCGTCCTGCCTACTGCGGAGCCGGACCCCTGACTACCTGAACGAAGTCTCCGGTACGAACCTTCTTCGCGAAAGCCGCTTTCACTTCTGCGGCACTGAGTTTGGAGTACGTCTCGGCCGCCCGGATCGGTTCATCCAGCGGCAGACCGATCTCGGCTCGACGCAGTAATCCTTCGGCGACCGCATCTTCGCTGGATTCACTGAGAGGAATTTGCCGCAGCAACAGGGCTTTGGCCTGGTGCAGTTCATCGGCGGGAACCTCGTCCGTACGCATCTGATCCAAGTCGCGCTGAATCAGTGCCCGTGCTTTGGAAACGTTTTGGGGATCGCAGCCGTAGGTAACAGAATAGCTGGCCCTGGTCTCGGAGGCCGAGAGGCTGACATCGACGTTGTAGACGTAGCCTGCCACCTGGCGCAAATCATGGTAGAGACGAGTCGCATAAAAGCCTCCACCCAAGACATGATTGCCCAGTTGCAGGGGGTAGTAATCCGGGTCGAAGCGGTTGAGGTTTAATTGCTGTGAGAGATCGACGGAGTCCTGCACGGCTTCGGGATCGGGGACATTCGACGCCGAAGGTTTGTTCGACGGGACTGGGGGCAAGATGGTGTTTGGCTTGGGGCCGATTGCTTTCCAATCGCCAAACCACCGCTCGATCACCGCCTCGGCATCCTTCGGTGAGACGTCGCCGATGACTACGATGGTGGTCAGGTCAGGCCTGAAGGTGAAGGTGAAGTATTGTTTTACCTGGTCCAAGCGAATCTTGGCCAGAGTGGCTGGCGTGACCTCCCGCAGGACAGGATCGCCTGTAGGTAATAACGCGATATCAAGCGCCCGCGAGGTTCGATACTCAGGGGTAATCAGGTTGCCGGCAACGAACTGGGAGGTTTGCTGTTTGACGATGGGAAAGGCCTGCGCCGGGAGCGCCGGATGCAGTTCATTGTCGGCCAGCAATTGGACCCCGCGAGAAAAATTATCCTTCAAGACTTTTACCGAAAAGCTATAGCCTGCACTCTCATTGGCGGCGATGTCATCGAGCGCCTTGTGGAAAGCCAAGCGGTCCAGGGTTTGCGTTCCGTAGGAGAAGAGGTCCTCCAGCAGATCGGAAACGCCCTCCTGCCCGGGGGGCGTTTGCAGATCGGAATTATGCCTGATCGATCCTATGACCGTGACCGTAGGACTGGTTGCGTCAGCCTTGACGATCAGGCGAATGCCGTTCGGCAGGATGGTATCCGACGCGGTGATGTAGTTTGCGGGTACTTTGAGCTGGGCTAACGCGCTTGCCGCCCACTCGGGCAGTTGGACCGGTTTGGTTGGAGCCGAGGTCACTTGCTCTGCCCCGCCGAAGCCTTTCTCGGCAACAGGCTGTCCGCTCGGCACCGGCTTTAGCGTAGCGGTAATCGAGTTCTGGCTGACCAGGTACTGCTTCGCGACCCTGTTGACGTCTGCCAAGGTGACGCGGCGGATGGCTTCCACGTCTTCGTCAGGAGAGTTGCGGCCTTCGGCGGCAAGAGCGTTGGACCAGACATCGGCCAGTCCCGGAATCGAGTTGCGTTGAAACTCCGCCGCAGCCAGTTCGCTTCTTTTGGCTGCCGCCACGAGGTCTTCGGGAAAGCCTTTGGCGGCATAGTTTGCCAGGATCTGGCGCACCTCGTTGATCGCAGCCGATGAATCGGCGTCGGACGGGAGAGCCACCATGGCGTAACCGACGCTGGCTTTGGGGTAAGTCTCCGCCAAGCCGAATTCGGCGTCCAGCGCCTTGCCTGCCGGTACCATCGCGTAGAGGTCACCGCGCTGGCTGGACAACACGTCGCTCAACACCTGGGCGGCGGCATAGTCCGGAGAATCTGTTCCTGGAAGGCGATAGGCGATGAAGCTGAGTACGTAGGGGAGATTGCTGTCAAGGGTGAAGTTTTCCGGCTTCACCGGCTTGAGGTCTACGGCTGGGCGTGGCGGCATCGGATGATTGGGAATGCTGTCGAACAACTGCTTGACCTTGGCCAGGGTTGCTGCTGGATCGATATCGCCGGCGATGACCAGAATGGCGTTACCGGGCGCGTACCAGCTCTCATAGAACCGTTTCAACATTTCACCGGTGGTCGCATCGAAGGACGTTTTGGAACCCAAGGGATCGTGTGCGTACGGAGTGCCGTCGAACATATTTTGATTCAGGCGGTCGATGAACTTGTAAGTCGGATTGGAAAGATCGCGCGCCACTTCCTGCTCGATTGCGCCTCGTTCCTGCGCCCATTCCTGCTGGAAGTCGTCGATGCCCTGCAGGCAGGCGGCCTGCGCCCGCAGCGCGACGTCAAGATCGGCTGCTGGAACAGTGGCAAAATACTGGGTAATGTTCTGCTGGGTGTCGGCGTTGTTCTGGCCGCCCAGCAGCGCGTAAATGGCTGCGGTCTGATCGGCGGACATGCCCTTGCATCCGCGAAATGCCATGTGCTCCTGGGCGTGGGCCATGCCGGGAAACCCCGGGGGAGTCTCATCGCCTCCGACCTGGAAATTCATCTCCACCGTGACTACCGGAGCGAGCGGGTTGCGGATGAGAACGACACGCAAACCATTGGAGAGCGTAATCCGCGTGACCTGAGTCTGCTCCTCGGCGGGGATGAAAGGGACGGCAAGGCTGAGCAGCAGAAAAACAAATGCAAGGCGTTTGAGGATCACGCTGAAATTCCTCCGCGGTCATGAGCCGGTTCGACACTCGCCCACCTAGCGGCTAGAGAACGTGCAGTCGATGGCCTTGGTTAAGAGTATGCGCGGAACGTTGCAATCGCAAACTTCGTTGCAATCGTCATCCGGGCGCGACGGGTCTGCCACAATGCCCAGTTGGGCTGACTAGTTTGAGCGGGGCATTTTGCTGGACAATCGAATCGGTAGGAGGCATCATTTGGTGGCACAGCAGCATCTTAGGACGCAGAGCAGTGTAGTCGCTCAAACATTTATTCTGCCTTCCAGTGGGGCATGCAATGAAATCAGGCGAAGTCGCTCATCAAGCGGACACGATTGTTGACATTTTTCTCAACGCCGTGAAACACAACTCCGACCAACTGATGCTTTACAAAGAAGACGGCGAGTGGAAGCGCATTTCCAGTCGCGAGTTGTACAGGCGCGTGTCTGGCGTTGCACGCGGACTGCGTGCCTGCGGCATCAAGCCCGGAGACCGGGTTGCAATCCTAAGCGAGAACCGGCCCGAGTGGACGATCGCCGATTTTGCTGCACTGATGATTGGCGCAGCTACGGTGCCGATCTACTACACGCTGACTTCCGAACAATGCGCGTACGTGCTGGAAAATTCAGGCGCGAAGGTCATCTTCGTTTCAACCAAGGAGCAGCTAGAGAAGATACTTCGCATCCGCGCGTTGACTGAACTCGAACGCATCGTGGTGATGGACCATGCCGCGCCATCCGATGAGAATGTGCTTTGGATGGGCGACCTGTACGGGAATGGCTCGACTGAACGCGATCCGGAATTCGAAGCGATGTCCCGCGAAATCACTCCGCTGACTCTGGCAACGCTGATTTACACCTCAGGCACAACCGGAGTACCCAAGGGGGTGATGATCACCCACGGCAACCTCGCGTCCAATATTGGAGTTTCGTTTGAGTTGTTCAATATCAAACCGGGCATGATCGCAATTTCCTTTCTGCCGCTGGCTCACATCGTTGCGCGGCATGTTGATATTGGGTTGCTGAATCGGGGTTGTACGCTGGCTTATTGCCCGGTGATCGATGATCTGCCAAAGGTCATGAAAGAGATTCGTCCCACGCTTTTCGTTGCCGTGCCGCGCGTCTACGAGAAGATTTACAACCGGGCAAGCGGGCACGCCTCGCAAGGGATGAAGGGCAGGATCTTCAATTGGGCGATTAAGGTGGGCAGCGAGCACGTCCACGAAATTTTTGCGGGCAAGCGTCCCAAGGCGCTGAGTTGGCGGGTGGCCGACAAACTTGTCTTCTCGAAGATTCGCGAGGCGATGGGCGGGCGGGTTCAGGTCTTTCTGGCGGGCGGCGCGCCGCTGGGCCGCGAACTCGGCGAGTGGTATGCCAAGGTCGGGATCGAGATCTTTGAAGGCTACGGGCTCACCGAAACCTCTCCGCTGATTGCAATCAACAGTCCCGGTCAAAACAAAATCGGAAGTGTTGGACGTCCGCTGTCCAACGTGGAAGTACGCACGGCCGACGATGGCGAGATTCTGGTCCGCGGACCGAACGTGCTGCAGGGCTACTGGCGCATGCCGGAGGAGACGCAGGACTCTTTCGATGGAGATTGGTTCAAGACCGGCGACATTGGCAACATCGACGCGGACGGTTTTCTGACGGTGACGGACCGGAAGAAAAACCTGATCAAAACCTCCGGGGGCAAGTTCATTGCTCCGCAGCCGATTGAGAACTCGTTGAAGAGAAACCCGCTGGTTGCGGAAGCCGCGGTGATCGGGGAGCGACGGCGCTTTCCGGCGGTGCTGATTGCGCCGAGCTTTGAGCAACTGGAAGAGTGGGCACACCAGAATCGGATTACGTTCAAAGACCGCGCTGACCTGGTTCGGCACCCGCGCGTGCAAGCGCTGTACGAGGAGATTGTGAGTGAGGTAAACCAGCATCTGGCGCGTTACGAGAAGTTGAAGAAGGTGTTGCTGCTTCCAGACGACCTCAGCATCGCTGCCGGTACGTTGACTCCAACCCTCAAATTGCGGCGCCGCCATCTTGAAGTGCAGTACCGGGATGAGATCGAACGCCTCTACGAGGAGGCCGCACCGGTGGGGCACGCAACGGCCAGCTGATCGGAAGTTTGTTACGGATCGTTGCGGCGCTTCAATGTGGGGCGGTCGTCTGTGCTCTGCGTCGTGTCGCCGGGATTCGTGCTGTCACCTTGGCTTGTGCTCGCGCGCCGCAGGCTTGGGCCCTTATTTTTTCCTTGATCCACCTTGCGCGTATTTTCCAGCGCCGCCAGCCGTGCCTTGACCTCCTGGAACTCCGATGTATCCACGACGTATTGTGGCTTTGGGGGAAGAATCGTGGCGATCTCATGCTGCATGTGTTCCATCCGTGCCGGCGTCGGTGGATGAGTCTCAAACGCCTTTGCCATGAATCCCGGTTTCTTTTTTTCCTGCGCCTCGATCTTCTCGAAGAACTCCGGGAAGGCTTGCGGGTCGTAGCCGCTCACGTATAGATATTGCACTCCGAGGTAGTCCGCCTGCGCCTCAAAGTTGCGCTGGAATTTCATGAACGTCAGCGGCACTCCGATGCCGGCTGCTTCGTACAATCCGAAGGCCAGACCACCTCCCACAAAAATCAGGGGAATGGTAGCGAGTTGCGCGAGGTTGCTGCGGGTCTGCTGGCGTGCCGCGTGGCAGGCGGCGACATGGCCAATCTCGTGAGCCATCACGGCCGCCAGTTCGGCCTCGTTGTCGGCGGCTAAAATCAGTCCACTCTGCACGTAGAAGTAGCCGCCGGGCAGCGCGAACGCGTTCACCGAATCATCATCCAGCACCTTTACCGTGAACGGAACCTTGGCATCGGAGTTGCGCACGATATTCTGCGCGACGCGGTTGACGTACTCGCTCACCACTGGATCGTTGACGACCTTCGCACCCTGCTCCACCTGCATGGCGAAGACCTTTCCCTGGCGCACCTGGCTCTCCAGGGAATACCAGTTACCCAGCCCTGTGTTGCACCCGACGTTGCGACTTCCGATCGCATTCACGTCCGAAATTTTTCCGTCGCGGGGAAAGCCCAGATTGTTCTTTTCACCTTTGCCGGAAGCGCCAGTCTTGATCGCATATGTGCCGTTCTGGTCTGCCGTGTCAGTGTTGTCTGTTTTGTTCTGTGCCGGTCCCTGGGCAGCTATCGCAAGCGTCAACGCGAGCAGCAGTGCGGTCTTTGCGTTCATCGTGGTGGCCTTCCCGAGCGTGACATATTAGAACTTCGTAAACGGCGGGGGTTGTACAGAACTTGTGTTCTCCACTGCGTATTCGAGGAGCACTGTTGTTTGATGACGGGCCCACTCACCGAAAAGCAACAGGAGGCAGGCAGGTGCAAATCAAATTCAATCAGTTGGGACGGTTGCACATGAGAATCAGACATTACGGTATGTGGGCGATTGGAAGTCTTGCACTGGGGGGCGTATTGGGCTATGCCGCACCCAGAGTTCCAGTCCAGATCAAGGTACTGAGCAATGAACAACGGTTAACAATCGGGGCTCCGTCGGTCGAGAAGAACTGCACCTGGCGCGACCTTTCTGCGTACTGCACTAGCTCCACCCCGGAAACGTATGTTGAGAAATCAATGGTGGTAGAGGAGAGGAACGGCCAGTCGATGCGCATTCGCTGTACGGTGCTGAATCGTTGGTCGAGTTGCGCGAACCTGCCCGTAGGGAAGACATTTGAGGCCTGGTCAAAGAAAGGTGCTCTCATCGTCCGCTACACAGATAGCCGGGGCAAGCAGCATGAGCAGAAATATGATGTCGTCGACGTGAATCGCTGAAGCAATCGCTGGCGCGGCACTTGCTTGACTTCTACTCTGTGGGACAGAACTGCGGTCTATCCTGAGCCGTTCAACCGCCGCGGCCTCTCACCAATCTGAGTGCTTCGCATTGTCTTAGAAGTGCTGAAAAAGGTCTATTAAGATCACGTGTTTCTCGCCCGCGTGACAACATACATTTCACATCGAGCATCAAGGCTGCAAAAGCGCACTTTCACGCCGCACTGCTGTTGAAACCGCATGCGCTTTAGAGGTACTCAGGCGATGTTTAGTCAAATACTTGAGCCTGCGAGCCAGAACCTCCCAATGACAATTCTGGCAGCGCTGGTTCCCCTAATCGTCTTGTTGTTTCTGTTGGCGGTCGTCCGCATGACCGCGTGGTTAGCCACGATCATCGCCAGCGTTGTAACCATCGGAATGGCGATATACGTATGGCAGGCGCCCGCCGGTTCAGTTGTGAGAGCCTATGTTTACGGGGCATCGCAAGGGGTGTGGACAATAGACTGGATTGTCCTTTGGGGACTCGTGATCTTCAACACCCTGGTACTGACCGGAGATTTCGAGCGATTCAAGAACTGGATGATCAACCAAGCCACGGTTGACATTCGCATTCAGACGCTGATGCTGGCCTGGTCGTTCGGCGCTCTACTGGAAGGGTTAGTCGGCTTCGGGTATCCGTGGGCAGTGGTGGTTCCTATTCTGGCCGGCTTGGGAATTGCTGACCTGGAAGCGATACGGGTGGCCGCACTGGCGAATAACGCGCCCGTATCCTATGGTGCACTGGGAGCTCCCATTCTGGCTTTAGCCGCAGTCACCGGACTGCCGATGCTGCAATTATCGGCGTCGGTGGGACATATTGTCGCAGTATTAGCCCTGCTGCCACCCTGGATACTGATGTACCTCGTGACTGACTGGGCAGGGATGAAGGAGGCGTGGCCGCTTGCGATTGTAGCCTCGCTCTCCTATATCGCCGGGCAGTGGCCCGTGGCGCGCTATCTGGGACCGTACATGCCCGATCTGAGCGGCGCAATACTTTCCTTCTGGGCAATGTTCTTCTTCATAAAGGTCTGGCGGCCGAAGACGGTACGGGTATTTGGGGGAAAGCGGCTGACCCAGGAAGAAGCCGACGCCGCCGATCCACCACTGTTGCAGAGCGAGGCGCTGCGGGCGTGGATGCCGTATGTGGTGTTGCTGATCGTGGTTGTTCTGTGGACCGGGCCGTGGTCGCACTTGCCGTCGAAATCGCTGTACATGGCTTCCGAGCGTGCCATCAGTTCGATCACGCATAAGCCGATGGCGTCCACCTTCAATTTCAACCCGCTGAGCGGTGGAACTTCCATTCTGGTTTCCTGGCTGGTGATCCTGATGTTGTTGCGGCCCAGCTTAAGTACGCTGAAGCAGGTGTTCGCACGGACGTTTAAGCAGATGTGGGGAGCTTTCCTAGTGGCTCTTTTCATCTTCGGCCTAGCTTATGTGTTCGTGTTCAGCGGCATGGCGGCTTCGCTGGCCTATGGACTCTCGAAAATCGGGTGGGGTTTCGTGGTATTGTCGCCAGTCCTGGGGTGGATTGGGGTAGCCTTGTCAGGTAGCAACACCTCGACGAATGCAATGTTCGGGCCGGTGCAGGCGGCGACCGGAAGATTGTTAAATATGCCAATCCTGTTATTGCCCTCGCTGAATTCGGTGGGCGCGGAAGTGGGCAAGCCGATTGCTCCGCAAACCGCCAGCGTGGGTGTCTCAACCAGCCGCTTTGTGCGTAGCGAAGGTGAGGTGATCCGGCACAACATGGCTTGGACGTTGTTCATGCTGGGATACCTGATTGTGATCGGATTGATTTTCTACTTTGTCTTCCCGAATGTGATGAGCCACTGAGTAGCCGCGAAACTGCAGGTGCATTGCGAGAGCGGGCTATGGATATCGCCGCGCGATAGGTGCGCCCGATTGCAAGCAAAGTTGAAAGCTGCAACCAAACGAAGCTACGATATGGCCACTCATTCCAAAGTTATGTAGAAATCAGACGATTTGCCGCATCAAAGAGGTGAGAAGCGCTTTGCGTAGCGCGCCCAGAGCGCAACGGCTCGTCGAAGGGAGTGCATGGTGTCGTCAATGCGGGCGAATTGCACGGTGCTGCTGATCGATGACGAACTGGCTGGCTTGCAACTGCGCAAACTTGTGCTGGAGAGCGTCGGATTTAAAACATTGGCGGCCACGAACGGCGACGAGGGCATGGACCTATTCCGCTTGCACGACGTCGACGTGGTGGTAACAGACCATCTGCTGGGAAGAACAACGGCTGCTGGGGTGGCATTGTCAATGAAGCGGTTGAAACCGTATGTCCCGATTATTTCCTTTTCGGGCACGACGAATGCCAATGAAGCACTCGGGTATGCCGACCAGATCGTCGGGAAGAGCGAGGGACCGGAGGGCCTGATTACCGCTCTCGACCAGATTCTGACCCAAAGAGTTTCCCGTGCAGAGCCGGTTCCGATTGCGCAACCGGCAACCCCGGCCGACCTTCCAACCCAGGCCTTGCTGGCGGCCATCATCGATGATTCCTCCGACGCCATCCTGAGCAAGACGTTGGACGGAACGATCACAAGCTGGAACCACGCTGCCGAAACGATGTACGGCTACAAGCAAGAGGAAATGATCGGCCAACCGATCGCCAAACTCCTCCCAGCGGATCGGCCTGACGAAGTAACTCATATCCTGAACCGACTGAGGCGCGGAGAACGAATCCTGCACTTCGAGACCAAGCGGGTCGCCCAGGATGGGCGCAGGCTTGACGTAGCTTTGACCATCTCTCCGATTCGCGACGGACAGGGACGGTTGCTGGGTGCATCCACAATTGCCCGGGACATTACCGAGCAGAAGAATGCGGAAGAGGCGTTACGGAAAGCGGAAAAGCTCGCCCTGGCTGGGCGCATGGCCGCAACCGTGGCACACGAGATCAACAATCCGCTTGAGGCCATCGGTAATATTCTTTATCTGCTGCGGAGCCGGGGCGATCTCGATGCCGAGGTACGCAGGTACATTGACCTGGCGCACGAAGAGCTCAGACGCGTGGCCGAGATCACCAAGCTCACGCTGGGGATGCAACGCGGTGCGGCCGGGGCCCGGGAGCCGGTGCAGATTTCGCAACTGCTGGAAAATGTGCTCACCCTGTACCAGCGCAAGACGATGACGTTGGGCGTTGAGGTGAAACGAAAATACCGCTACGAAGGTACCGCGATGGGCTCGCCTGGAGAGCTGCGGCAAGTTTTTTCCAATCTCATTGTGAATGCGATGGATGCATTGGCAACCACCGGAGACACGCTCGTCGTCGGCATACGTAAAGCGCGGCGACTGAAAACCGGTGAGCAGGGCGTGCGGATCAGCATCGTGGACAACGGCCCGGGTATTGCGCCGGAACACTGTTCGCAGCTTTTTCAAGCTTTTTACACGACGAAGGGTGAGTTGGGAACCGGGATTGGGCTCTGGGTCTCTCGAACTATCATCCAGAAGCACGGCGGAACCCTAAGACTTCACAGTTCGGTTCGACCGGGGAGATCCGGAACGTGCTTCTCCGTTTTTCTTCCGCTCGAAAGCCTTCCCAAATAAGCCGCCATTGATGCGGCCTGCTGTTCCCTACACCTGTGGATCACGGCTTGATATTCGGATAGCGCCATTGCAGTTCTCCTGCCAACGTGACGTACAATTGGTTGCGGTTTGAGATTTTGACAAAGGCCCCAGCTTGCATTCACGCTCAAGCTATAGGGAAAACCGGTCACGTGTGCGATTGACTTGGATGTGTGCCATGTTGCTCATCGTCATGAGCTCCATCCAGGCCGTGCATGTGTGTGGGTTGGGAGAAGGATTCGTTCCTCAACCTGGCGCAACAGCCCAACTAGTCGATGTGGGGCCACCGGCTACGTTCTGCGCAATCTGTGCCAGTTCTCATTCGCCTTCTTTCGCCGCTCCACTGGTTTGCCTTCCTTCTATTGCCCATCTGGCGGAAGCCCCTTTACACGGGCGGCTGATCAGGCGTTCTGTTTCCCAGGCATTCGCGTTATACATACGTCCCCCGCCGTCCTCCTGGTAGCATTTCCCGCTAAATCGTGAAATCGTGACATTTTTCGGTGCGGTCGGATTTGCTCCCGTCACATTTCCAGGCATGGACGTTAAAGTGAGAGTTTCTACTGGTGCTCGTATGGAAAAGCCCGGCTCGGGATTTGTCAGAGTATCCATCTGTGCGCTTGTTGTGTTGCTGCTCGCAGGCCTTGCGACCGCGCAAGCACCGGCGCGTATCAGCCTGGAGCAGGCCATTAACCTGGCGCTGGCTCATAATCATTCTCTCAAGGCCGCCCGCACCCAGATTCAACAGAATCAAGCGCAGGAGATTACCGCGTCGCTGCGGCCGAACCCGACGCTGGCCTGGGATGCGCTGTTTATTCCAACGTTCAGTCCACAGAACTTCACGACCAATAATCTTTCCAACAATCAGCAGTTTGATATCGGCGCCAGTTACCTGATCGAGCGCGGAGGAAAAAGGCAACGCCGGACGGACGCGGCCGTCGATGCCACGGCGGTAACCCGGTACCAAGTCAGCGATTCCGAGCGGATGCTTGTATTCAACGTGGCCACGCAATTTATCAACGCTCAACTTGCGCAGTCGGTGCTGGATTTCGCTGTCCAGGATTTGAAGAGCTTCGAGGAGACGGTCAAGATCAGCGACTACCGATACAAAGCGGGGGATATCAGCGAAGGTGACTTGCTGAAAATCCAGTTACAACTACTGCAGTTTCAGACGGACGTGTCCGGCGCCGAAGTGGCAAAAATACAGGCGCTCGCGAGCCTGAGACAGTTGCTGGGTTTTGATGCGGTTCCCGCTGATTATGAAGTGGAAGGAGAGCTGGCATATCAACCGCTGGCCGTGAATCTGGATGATCTGCGATTGCGCGCCTTGAAATTGCGGCCGGACCTGCTGGCTGCGATGGAGGGCGTGAAGGCGGCACAGAGCCAGATCGCGCTGGCCAAAGCCAACGGGAAGGTGGACCTGACCGCTGGAATTGCCTATAGCCACGTTACCGATGAAAGTTCGCTGAGTGCGAGCTTTTCCATTCCATTGCCGGTGTTTGACCGCAATCAAGGGGAGATTGCGCGCACCCGTTATGCCCTTACGCAATCGCAAGAAAATGCCGAGGCCGCGTCGGACGCAGTACTGACGGACGTTCGCAACAATTACGAAGGTTTCTCGACGAATCGGAAGATTCTTGAGCTCTATCTTTCGGGATACTTGAAAAAGGCACAGGACTCGCGCGACATCAGTGAGTACTCCTATAAACGAGGCGCTGCGGGCCTGCTGGATTTTCTGGATGCCGAGCGCAGTTATCGCTCGACCCAGCTTGCTTATCGCCAGGCGTTGGCTAATTACCTGGTGTCAGTCGAACAGCTAAAAGAGGCAGTAGGAACGAGGGTATTGCCATGATGACCTATTCAGACCACGGCCTAGCGAGAGATCTTCCGCTATTGCTCTTTGGCATGCTGTTATTGTCGGCAAGCGGGTGTAACCGGCCGGTGCAAAGCTCGGGGACGATGACTTCTTATTCCAGTAACACTGGCCAGGCGAGCGACAAGGCTCAACTGTTCACTGTACCGCAGCAGCAGTTGGCACACCTCCAGATCGTCACTATTGCGCCCACCTCGATTCCGCGCACGTTGCGCTTGACGGGTGCGGTCGCCTTTAACGCATTCACTACTACTCCGGTGATTTCGCAGATTGGCGGCCCGGTGAGCCGGATCGTTGTAACGCCGGGAGAGCAAGTGCGTCGTGACATGCCATTGCTGTACGTCACCAGCCCAGACTATTCGCAACTGCTGGCAAATTACCTGAAGGCGCGCGATGCGTTTCAATTGGCGGACAGGAATGATAAGCGGGCGAAAGATCTCTACGAGCATCACGCGATTGCGGAGCGTGATCTGGAGGCAGCCGAATCGGTGCGCACACAGGCGTCCGCCGACCTTGGCGCAGCCGAGCAGTCATTGAAGATACTGGGAGTCTCAAGACCAGAGTCAGTGGTTGGTAAGCCGGCGGTTTCCGAAATTCCCGTGCTAAGCCCGATTGCAGGCGAGGCCGTGGAGCGGCTGGTATCGCCGGGGCAGGTAATCCAGGCCGGAGCAACCCAGGTGTTCACCATTTCTGACATGAGTTCAGTCTGGGTGCTGGCCAATATTTATCAGAAAGACATGCCATACGTTCATCTGGGCGACGGGGTATCGATTACCACGGACTCTTATCCAGATACCGAGTTTCGCGGAAAGATCTCGTACATCGCGGCGGCGCTCGATGCCAACACGCGGACTCTGCAGGCACGCATCGATGTGAAGAATCCGCAAGGAAAGTTGAAGAAAGATATGTACGTGGTTGCTACGGTGCAGGCCGAGACCATTCAGAATGCGTTGACCGTGCCGACGGCGGCAGTTTTACGCGATGCGGAGAATCAGCCATTCATTTACGTGGTCAACCCGAACAATGAGTATGGCCGGCGTGCAGTGACTCTGGGAGTGAACGACGGCGAGAATACGCAACTTCTAAGCGGAGCGAAAGCCGGGGATCGTGTTGTGGGCGACGGCAGCTTATTCCTGCAATTTGCGACATCAGTGCAGCAATGACGACAGAAAATCAAGACCGAGGCAACGAACGCAACGGACAGAGCGGGATGATCCACCGGATCGTTCAAATGTCGTTGCGGCAGCGATTCCTGGTGCTGATGCTAGTGCTTTTCATGAGCATCTGGGGCGTAATGTCGTTCCAGCGCATGCCGGTGGATGCGTATCCCGACCTCTCTCCGCCGATGGTTGAGATCATTACGCAATGGCCCGGCCATGCTGCCGAGGAAATGGAGCGACTGGTCACTCTACCGCTTGAGGTGGAGATGAACGGCGTGCCGAAACTGGTTGTGATGCGCTCGATTACGCTCTACGGGCTCTCCGACATTATCCTCACGTTTAACGACGATACGGATAACTATTTCGCGCGTCAAAATGTATTTGAGCGGCTGGGAAATGCGCAACTGCCGAGCGGTGTCGCGCCGTCGCTGGCGCCCTTGTTCAGTCCGAGCGGATTGGTCTACCGCTACGTTCTGGAAAGCCCCGACCGCAGTCCGCAGGAACTGAAAACTATTGAAGACTGGGTGGTGGAACGCGCCTATAAGTCTGTGAATGGCGTGGCCGATGACTCCGGTTTTGGTGGCACGGTAATGCAGTACCAGGTTCTACTCGACCCGGCGCGCTTGTACGGATATCACCTGACAGTGCCGCAGGTAATGCAGGCGCTGGCGAATAACAACGCGAATGCTGGAGGCGGTTTCTATTCACAGGGCGGGCAGTTCTATTACGTGCGCGGCATTGGGTTGGTACGTGACACAAAGGATATTGAGAATGTCGTGGTCGGAGCCAACAAAGGAACTCCGATCCGCGTTCGCGACATTGGCCAAGTTGAGATCGGGCACGCGCCGCGGTTGGGACAATTTGGTTTCCAGAAAAATGATGATGCAGTAGAGGGCGTCATTCTGATGCGGCGCGGCGAGCAAACACAGACCGTGCTCGGCGATGTGGAGAAGAAGACAGAGCAACTCAACCGCCAGATCCTGCCCAAAGACGTGAAGATTCATCCCTTCTACGACCGCAGCGATCTGGTCGATCTAACGACTCACACGGTTGAGGACAATCTTCTACGCGGCATGATCCTGGTCTTCATCGTGCTGATATTTTTTCTCGTCAGCTTCAGGGCAGCGGTAATTGTGTCACTCACCATACCGCTGTCGCTGCTGTTCGCATTCATTGTTTTGCATGCGCATGACGTTTCCGCAAACCTGCTCTCCATTGGAGCAATCGATTTCGGGATCATCATCGACGGCACGGTTGTGATGGTGGAAAACATCTATCGCGAACTGGCCGAACGTGCCGGCACGGAATATAAGCTGAACGAAGTCATCCTGGCTGCGGCGCATGACGTTGACCGGCCTATCTTTTATTCCGTTGCCGTCATCATCGCTGGATACCTGCCCATCTATGCTTTGAGCGGCCCGGCCGGAAAGCTCTTTCATCCGATGGCCGATACGATGTCATTCGCGCTGCTTGGCGGGCTAGTGCTGACCCTGACGCTCATTCCTGTGCTGGCTTCCTACTGGTTCAAAGGCGGCGTACACGAAAGGGTGAACCGCCCGTATGAGGCGGTCAAACGCTTTTACGCCGGCAAACTGGAGTGGTGCCTGGACCACCGAGGCTGGACGCTATTTGTTGCGGCGGCGATCTTCGGACTCACCTTGCTTCTTGTACCCTTCATTGGCGGCGAATTCATGCCGCATTTGGATGAAGGCGCGCTGTGGGTTCGCGCGACGATGCCATACACAATCTCCTTCGAAGAAGCCTCCAAGGTTGCACCGCAGATCAGAGACATCCTTATGTCGTATCCCCAGGTGACCGTGGTCGGATCCGAGTTGGGACGGCCCGATGATGGGACTGACCCGACGGGATTCTTCAACTGCGAGTTCTATGTGGGACTGAAACCTTATAATGACAAGGCTTGGAAGCAGGGTCAGCTTCGCACTAAGGATGAGTTGATCAAGTCGATCGACCAGCGGCTAAAGGCCTTCCCCGGCATCGTTTTTAACTACACGCAGCCCGCCGAAGATGCGGTGGACGAGGCGCTCACCGGATTGAAGAGCTCACTGGCCGTGAAGGTCTATGGCTCGGACCTGAATGTTCTGGAAGAGAAAGCTCTGCAGGTAAAAAATGTATTGCAAACTGTTCCGGGATTCACAGATTTGACGGTCGTGCGGGAACTCGGGCAACCGAGCCTGTTGTTGGAGGTGGACCGCGAGAAAATTGCGCGCTATGGCATCAATATTTCGGATGTAGAAACGGTGATCCAAGCCGCCGTTGGGGGACAGGCGACAACTCAAGTGATCCAGGGCGAGAAGTTGTTTGACTTGGTGGTTCGCATGCAGCCGCAATTCCGCAGCAGTCCTGGACAGATCGGAAATTTGCTGGTGGGTACGCCGGATGGTCTGCAGATTCCGTTGAATGAACTATCCGATATCAAGGAAAGCAACGGCGCGTCATTCATTTATCGCGAAGATAATTCGCGCTACATCGGCGTGCAATACAGCATCGAGGGACGTGACCTGGAGCGCGCCGTACACGACGGGCAAAAGGCGGTCGATCACAATGTTCACCTCCCGGAAGGTTATTGGATGAGTTGGGGCGGCGAGTATAGCCAACTGGTCGCAGCC
Source organism: uncultured Acidobacteriaceae bacterium (assembly GCA_964563875.1). Classification (GTDB taxonomy): domain Bacteria; phylum Acidobacteriota; class Terriglobia; order Terriglobales; family Acidobacteriaceae; genus TOLSYN. The sequence goes on along the minus strand of CAZLZA010000001.1, from coordinate 41,629 downwards.
AGGGAACAACTTAAAGTAATCGGCCCATTGGCAGTGCTGCTTATATTCCTTATTCTTTTTGCGCTGTACGGGAATTTCAAGTTTCCCTTCACAATTGCTTTGGGGGTGGTGATGACGGAGCCTGTCGGAGCGCTGATCGCACTGAAGCTGACGGGCACACCGTTCAGTGTGTCGTCGGTTCTTGGATTGTTGGCGCTGATGGGTGTATCGGTTGAGACGGCCGTGATCCTGGTGTCATACATCAACAAACTTCGATTGGAAGGCAAGAGTATTCGCGAAGCCACGTACCAAGCTTCACTGCTGCGCCTGCGTCCAATCATGATGACGGCTCTGGTGGCCTGCTTAGGGCTTTTGCCGGCGGCGATGTCACATGGCATCGGCTCAGACACGCAGCGGCCATTCGCGATTGTGATTGTCGCTGGATTGATCTCGCGTCTGTTGCTTGGCTTTTTCGTAAACCCTGTTCTTTACGAGCTGGTGGCACGCCAAGAGGACATCCTGCAGGTGTGACGAGGAAGTTAACCAGAACCAAAATAGGACTCCGGCGTTGACTGGAAGAATGGTAGGATAAGCGGCAGCAACTCGGGTTCGAAGTTCCCGTACGGATGGAGCCTTTTGTGAAGCCAGCCCAGGGAGAAATCACTTTGCTCCTGGCAAAGTGGAGAGACGGTGAGTCGTCTGCCTTCGAGCAACTGATGCCGCTCGTCTACCCCCACCTGCGCGAAGTAGCCGCAGCCTACATAAAGAGAGAGCGGAATCCCGGAGAACTCCAGGCGACCGCCCTGGTCGATGAAGTGTGTCTGCGTCTGATCGCGCAGAAAAAAGCTGACTGGGCCGATCGCGCTCACTTTTACACCTTCGCCGCCAAAGTCATGCGCATGATTCTGACGGATCACGCGCGCAGCCACTGTGCGCAAAAACGAGGCGGCGGAGTCCAGAATGTTCCCCTGAACAGAGATATTCCCTGGATCAGGATCGGGAGCGAGTCACTGATCGATTTGAACCGCGCGTTGGACGAGTTGAATGCAATTGATCCTTACAAGGTCCAACTCGTCGAATTGCGGTACTACCTTGGCTGCACTGCCGAAGAGACCGCTGCTCTTATGCAGATTTCCAAGGCCACAGTCGACCGCGACTTGAAATTCATTAAGAGCTGGTTGTACCGGCGCCTCTATCCCAATGCGGTGCCGGAGGGGGTCGAAAGTTCAGCTCAAAACTGAGCCACTTTGGCGGCGATTCTCGCAGTCTCTAGTAAGGGCGTCGCAGCGCGCCCAGAGGTTTCGATGAACGTCTCCACCGAATTTTTGCGGCGCATCGAATCTGTCTTTCACGAAGCGTTGGCCGCCTCGACATTGCTTCGCCCAGCACTGCTCGAAGCAATGTGCAAAGGCGATGCGAGGCTGTTGGAAGAAGTCCGTTCGCTGCTGAGAGCCTCCGAGTTTGAGGAGCTTGCAACCGCGACCTGCCAGTCGGAAGACTCAGGGACTTTGTACGGCAGGCGTATTGGGCCATACGAGTTGGACGGATTGGTTGGGCGCGGCGGCATGGGTGCCGTATATCTTGCGCATCGTGCCGACGGGCAATTCGAGCAGCAAGTAGCGATCAAACTAATTGACCTGCCGTTTCTGACAGACCTCTTCCGGGAACGATTCCGCCAAGAGCGCCAGATTCTGGCAAGGCTCTCTCATCCCAATATTGCAAGGATGCTGGATGGCGGCGTCAGCGAAGATGGCGAGCTTTACCTGGCGATGGAGTACGCCGATGGCTTAACAATTCAGCGGTACTGCCAGAAACACTCGCTTTCCATCCGCCAGCGCATCGAGCTTTTCAAGCCGGTTTGTACCGCCGTTCACTTTGCGCACCAGAATCTAGTCGTCCATCGGGACTTGAAGCCCGACAATATTATTGTTCTGGAAGACGGCACCCCGAAGCTTCTCGACTTCGGCACCGCCAAGCTGCTCACGCCGATGGATGCGGCCGTGGAAGGCGAGTTCACCCGCCAGGGCTTCCATTCCTTCACGCCGCAATACGCCAGCCCTGAGCAAGTGCTAGGGCACCCAATCTCGACCGCGTCAGATATTTATTCCCTTGGAGTGCTTCTCTTTCTTCTGGTCACCGGCGTAGCTCCCTACGAGTTGAGGGAGTTCACTACCGACGAAATGGTACGCGTGATCTGTGAAGAGCCCCCTCCGAAGCCGAGCGACAAGTGTGTTTCCGGCAGCTTGGACTCCGACATCGACTCCATCATCCTCAAAGCCCTGCGCAAGGAACCAGAAGAGCGCTATGCCAGTGTCGATCGGTTTATTGCCGATCTGCAGGCGTATTTAGACGGTCGTCCGGTGGCGGCGCACCAAGGCAGCTTCCGCTATTATGCGGTTAAATTTATCCGTCGGAACAGGCTCGCACTCATTGCTTCGGCGCTATTGTTTGTAACGATTTTGGTGGGAGTCGGTGGAGTGATGTGGCAGGCCCACATGGCAAATGTCCAACGTCGCAGAGCCGAGGCGCGCGCCGAAGACTTGCGCAAGCTTAGCAATAGTTTGCTTTCGGAAATTGACGAGGCTATCCAAAAACTCCCCGGCTCGACCGCAGCCCAGAAGCTGCTGGTGAACGCGGTCCTGGAGCATTTGGACCGTGCCGCCAAAGACGCCTCCAGCGATCCCCAGATGCAACTGGACCTTGCGAATGCTTATATTCGGTTGGCCAATGTGCAAGGCAATCCCTATGACCAGAACATCGGCGATGAGCAGGGCGCGCTCACCAGCCTGGACAAGGCCATTTCCATCACTAGAACTCTCGCTCTCCACCAGCCGCGAAATGCGGCCGTTGAACATGGCCTGGCGTGGGCTCAACAATCGCGCAGCGAAGTGCTTTGGGGAGCGGGCAGGACCCAGGAAGCGGTGGAAACAATGCGATCAGCCGCGGCCACCTACCAGGAACTCGCATCCCGGCCCGGCGCCAAGGTGGATGCCCTGATGGACGCAGCCACGGCTTACGGAGGCCTCGGCGACGAACTTGGACAAACTGGCATGGCAAGTCTGAGCGATCCGGTGGCCGCGCTGGCAGCGTTTCACAAGTCGCTGGAACTCGACGAACGCATCGTCCAAGTCGACCCTGGCTTCTCTCGTGGGTGGCGAGGAATTGCTGTCAATCACATGAAAATAGCTAACATCACGGCTGAAACGGATCCGGCGGCGGCTTTGCCGGATTACGATAAAGCAATCAAGGGCATGAACTCGCTTCCCGAGGAGGCCAGAAATTCCCTCTCCAGCCGGCGCACCCTGGCTGGTATTCTTCGTAAAAATGGAATGGCGCTGAAAGAGATCGGACGATATCAGGAAGCGCTTTCGTCCATGGAACAGGTCAAATCCTTGTATCAATATTTTCTTACTGCGGACCCCAATGACACCAGAGCTGAAAACGACTTGTTTGCAGCTCTGGAGAATGAAGCGGAGTGTCTTGAGGATCGCGCGGCAAAGGTTTTCACCGAAGGCAACAGGGATCGGAAAGCTGACGCCGCCAGCGCCCTCACAACTTTGTCGGAAGCCCGTCCTCTCGCCGAACACCTTCTCCAGATGCAACCAGGCAGCCTTTACTGGCGATCAACCCTGGGGCTGCTCCTAGTTCGTATGAGTGTGCAACAAAACGCCCTCCATTCCGAGAGGGAAGCATTGGAGTCGGCATCAAAAGGGGTTGCTCTCCTGAAGGCAGTGGGAAAACAGCAGAATGCCCATGGCGTTGATCTTGATGCGGTTGCGACCGGCTTAATCATTGTTATGCCGCAGCTTCGCGATCCCCAGTTGGCGGTGGAGTGTGCTGAGCGCATGGCGGACCTGGGTCATTATCAACAGCCAGGATTTCTTCTCACTCTGGCCCGCGCGTACCACGCTGCCGGTCAACCCGAAAAAGCTCGCGCCACAGCGCAGAAAGGACTGGCGCTTCTCCCCGCCGCAACCCGCGCCACAGTTCCCTCCCGAATCCGCAAGCAGTTGCAAGCTGAATCGGCCGAGTAATTTTTTGAACACGAGTTTAGGGGCACAGAATCAGTTTTCGCTCGCCGAAGCGCCTCGTGCCGTTTCACTTATTACGAATCGTCCTGCTTTTTCGTGAGGCACTCTGCGCCTTTTTCGCGCTGTCTCTTATGAGCGGAACGGAAAAACAATATGAGTGCGGCGGTAAGTGCAAGATCGCGGATTTTTGTCGTCGACGATGATGTATGCCTTGCCGATATGGTCTCGCTTATACTGCACGAAGCTGGCTTCCAGGTTTCTACGTTCTACGATGCTCTTAGCGCTGCGCAGTACGCCCTCGAATATCAACCCGATGCTGTGATCACCGATTACTCGATGCCACATATGAACGGCCTCGAGTTCGCCGCGTGGCTGCAGGAGCACTGCCCGGACTGCGAGATCGTCATCCTTTCCGGCGACGCGACGTTGGACGCGAAAATAAGAGAGGCCGAGATGGATTTCACGTTACTGCAGAAGCCAGCGCATCCTGACGCACTCATCGCGGCGGTCCGACGAGCATCAAGGCGGGTCTAATTGCTTCCTAAAAATTCTATTGGCAATAGGCGGGCAACAACTTAGCTCGCATTTGTGCGCTAAGTCATATACACCTTCCGTACAAGGTGCTACGCTTGTTTAGCATCTGATTTGGATGGACGCACGGTAGAAGCGCCCTGAGAGCGAACAACCAAGCGCCTTCGGAACACGTAACTGCACCCAATATCCCTCCGACTCACTCAGCCAGATTTCAATTCACAAAGGAACACGCATCATCATGGAACAAGGAACAGTAAAGTGGTTTAACGACGCAAAGGGATTTGGTTTTATCACCCGCCAGACTGGCGAAGATGTCTTCGTGCATTTTTCAGCGATTCAGGCGAGTGGCTTCAAGAGCCTCCCGGAAGGTCAGGCTGTGCAGTTCAGCGTCGTCAAAGGGCCGAAGGGCTTCCAAGCAGAGAACGTGACCATCCTCTAAGGTTACGCGTTCGAATCGTTCGACAGAATGGCAGCTTTCGAGCTGCCTATTCCTTTGGCGCCGTGCATGTTTTGAAGATGGGCTGGCGTGGCAGGCTCTTTCCAAGGTGCTTGCAATCACTGCGTAGCCGAGCTATGCGGGAGTCGACGAGTAACAGCACAACTTCTCGAATCGCTATAAGTCTCCCGCGGATGGTCCGCACAGCGGCGAGCGAATTGTTGAGAGCTTCACCATAAAAGAAAAATTGCATCCAAGAAGGCAGGTGACAGATGACTGCTACTCCTTCAGATGCGCTGGTGCTCTTCGGTGTGACGGGCGATCTTGCCCACAAGATGATCTTCCCGGCACTCTATGCAAAGGCCAAACGAGGCACCCTTACGGTCCCGGTAATCGGCGTTGCCTTTCCGAAGTGGAGTCTAGCTCGCCTGCACAAACGCGCGACAGACAGCATAAAGCGATCGGGCGGGATCAATAACCAGCGTGCCCTCCAGCATCTCCTATCTCTGTTCCGGTATGTAAGCGGGGACTATAAAGACCCTGGCACATTTGCGGCAATCAAAGAGGCCCTGGGCAGCGCTCGGCGTCCGGCTCACTACCTTGCCATCCCGCCCTCGCTTTTCGAAACAGTGATCGAAGGCCTTGGTGCCGCGCATCTGGCCGAGCACGCGCGTGTCATTGTCGAGAAGCCGTTCGGACGCGACTTGGCCTCTGCGCGGGAGCTCAACCGAGTCGCACGCGCGGTGTTCCCGGAAGAATCGATCTTCCGCATCGATCACTTTCTTGGGAAGGAGGCGATCATGAATATCCTGTACTTCCGCTTCGCCAATTCCTTTCTGGAGCCGATCTGGAACCGCAACTACGTGGCGAGCGTACAGATAACACTCTCCGAGGATTTTGGGGTTGAGGATCGCGGTGCGTTTTACGAAACCGCCGGCTGTCTACGTGACGTGATCGAGAACCACCTCTTCCAGATCGTCGCGCTACTTGCCATGGAACCGCCCTCTGGTAGACACTTTGAAGCCGTGCAGATCGAGAAGGCCAAGGTCTTTGAAGCCATGCGTCCCCTGAAGCCAGATGACTTGGTGCGCGGTCAGTACGCTGGTTATCGGAAGGAGCCAGACGTGGCGAGGAACTCCGATGTCGAAACTTTCTGCGCCCTGCGGCTCTTCATCGACTCATGGCGCTGGGACGGTGTGCCGTGGTACTTGCGCTCTGGCAAATATTTGGCCGATACCGCGACCGAGGTCCTGGTAGAGTTGAAGCCGCCGCCGCAGAGGCTATTCGCCGACTCTGCGCCGACAAACGGCCGAGGCAACTATCTGCGCTTCCGGCTCTCTCCCAGTTCGGCAATCGCCCTAGCGGCTCGCGTCAAACTCGCAGGTAAGGAGTTCGTTGGGGAGCAACGAGAGCTCTACCTGCTCGAAGAGCAAACGGGAGAGGAAACTCCGTACGAGCGGCTTTTAAGCGACGCGATGGCAGGCGATGGAGCGCTCTTCACCCGTGAGGACGCCGTCGAAGCAGCGTGGGCGGTGGTCGATCCGGTTCTGAAGACCCATCCCCGGGCTCTCCCATATAAGCGTGGAAGTTGGGGGCCCAAACAGGCTGATACGATCATCGCTGCAGCCGGTGGCTGGCATAACCCCAGGCCCAAGGAGACATCCTGATGATTTGCACGGACCCTATTGCTCATGGACATCGTTGATCTCGTTGTCGGCAAACCCATCAAGACCAGAGACGAACGTGCCGAGCAGATCGGTCCGGCGAAGGGTATCCCCATCTTCGGTCTCGACGCGCTTAGTTCGGCTGCTTACGGCCCGGAAGCGGCCCTCAGCCTTCTGATTCCAGTTGGACTTGCCGGGGTGCGATATATCGTTCCCATCAGCACCGCCATTATCACGTTGCTCGTGATCGTGTACTTTTCGTATCGCCAGACCATCGCCGCCTATCCTTCCGGCGGCGGCTCTTACACCGTAGCGCGTTTCAACCTTGGCACACGCGCTAGCCTGCTGGCGGCGGCCGCACTTCTCGCTGATTACATTCTCACTGCCGCCGTGGGCATTTCCGCCGGAGTCGGCGCCTTGGTTTCGGCCGTTCCGTCCTTGCTGCCGCACACGGTCTCTCTTTGCCTGGGCATTCTGATCGTTATCACCATCCTCAATCTGCGCGGCGTACGCGAAGCCGGCTTGGCCTTTGCGGTTCCCACATATCTCTTTGTGGGCACGCTTCTGATAACCATCATCGCGGGCGTGATCCGTATTCTCCTCAGCGGAGGTCATCCGACACCGGTGGCGCCGCTTCCGCCGCCGCCCCGCGTAACCGAAGCAGTCAGCTACTGGTTGCTGCTGAAGGTCTTCGCCAGCGGCTGCACGGCATTGACCGGCGTGGAGGCTGTCAGCAACGGCGTCAAAGCATTTCGCGAGCCATCGGTAAAAAACGCTCAGCGCACGCTCACCGTGATTATCTTTCTCTTGGCAGTACTGCTGGCGGGAATTTCCTATCTTGTGAAGGTGTACGGCATCGCCGCTACCGATCCTGGTCAGCCCGGCTACCAGAGCCTTCTCTCCATGCTGATCGCGGCTGTTTTCGGCAAAGGCTTTTTCTACTATGTGACCATTGCCTCAATTCTCTTAGTTCTCTCACTCTCTGCCAACACGGCCTTTGCGGATTTTCCGCGCCTCTGCCGCGCCATCGCGCAAAACAACTACCTGCCGCACAGCTTCGGATACCGCGGGCGGCGGCTCGTCTATACTTACGGGATCGTTGTCCTGGCGGTACTTTGTGGCGGGCTCCTGATCTTTTTCGGCGGAGTCACGGATCGGCTCATCCCGCTCTATGCCGTCGGCGCTTTTCTGGCCTTCACGCTCTCGCAGTCCGGCATGGTCATGCACTGGCTGAAAAAACGGGGGCCGCATTGGCTGAAAAGCGCACTGGTCAATGGGCTCGGCGCACTCGTCACCGGCATTACAGTAATTGTGGTACTGGTCGCGAAATTCGTTCAAGGCGCATGGATCACGGTGCTTTTTATTCCATTGACGATAGTTTTCTTCGTCCGTGTCCGTCGCCACTACCATTCCCTAAAGATCCTCACCACCTGCAAGGTTCCGGTTCACGCCGCCGGACTCAGCCGGGCTCCCATTGCCGTCATTCCCATCGACCGCTGGAGCACCATCACATGCCAGGGAATAGAATTTGCTGCCCGGCTTTCAGCGGAGGTCATCGCCCTGCACGTTGAGCCCAGCGAGCACTCCGAATTGCTTCAGTCGGACTGGACGCGGTACGTTGAAGAGCCGTTTCTCACGGCCGGAAGGCAGCCGCCACGGCTCCGTGTCCTGCCCTCCCCATACCGCTTCATCATCGTTCCCATCGTTCAGTTCATTCTCGATCTTTCGAAAGAAAATCCCGATCGCACAATCATCGTGGTGATTCCTGAGCTCGTGGAAGACAGATGGTATGAATACTTCCTTCACAATCAGCGTGGCCGCCTTTTGGAATGGATTCTGCTTGCTCGTGGAAATGAACATATCTTTACGGTAAGTGCGCCCTGGTACGTGGGAGGGCGAATCTAATTCCGCGCCACCCAGGAATTCCGGTGGTGAGACGCTGAATCTGTGAGCCGCGAGTGCAATATTTACGCCGGGGATACAGGGTCAGCGTTGCCATAGAATATTCGCGACTTCCAGCGGGATCGCTATGTCTTCATGGTGCGGTATTAGTCGCGCTGTGTAATCAGCGGATGGGCGGGTAGCTGGAACATTCGTTATATAGATGTGACCGACGGCCGTGCCTTCCTGTTGTCTTATGCGTTTCATCTCTTGGCAGACAGCACCACTAGCGCCGTCGGCATATACCTCGACGCGAACCGCGTCCGGGTCAAGATCATCGAGATATACGTGAAGTTCAAAGATGTGCTGCCCATTTTCTGTTTCCACCTTCAGAGCTCCGAAACGCAGCCTCCCCCATTTCTGTTCCAAGTCATGCTGCCAATCGATCAGTTCCTTGCCCGTGGTTCCTTTGTTCGCGGAGCGCCCACGATAGGCCGCCGCAGCCGGGAGGTAGTGTTGCTCGGTGTATTCGCGCACCGCACGATCGGCGGAGAATATGGGGGTCAGGCGAGCCATGCTTTCCCGCATCCGCTTGACCCATGCGGTCGGAATGCCGCTGTCGTTGCGAGCGTAGAACTCTGGAATTACTTCCTGTTCCAGAAGTCCGTACAGGGCTTCGGCTTCGGCGGCATCCCACGCGGGGTCGTCGCCATGTTCCTGGCCGTCTCCCAACGCCCACCCTACTTCAGGCGTATAGGCCTCCGCCCACCAGCCATCCAACTCGGACAGATTGATACCTCCATTGACGAGCACCTTCATACCACTTGTTCCGCACGCCTCCCATGGCCGCCGTGGAGTGTTGATCCAGACATCGACTCCCTGCACCAGGTCTTCGGTCAGCAGCATGTCGTAGTCGGCCAGGAAGACGACATGGGGGCGGGCCTCCGGCCGGCGGATGAAATTTATCCATTCGTGGATCAGGGCCTGCCCCGGCCGGTCCTCAGGATGAGCCTTGCCTGCGATGACGAGTTGCACTGGATGCTGCGGGTTTGTCAACAGGCGAAGAAGACGCTGTGGGTCATGCAACAACAAGTTTGGTCGCTTGTAAGTCGCAAAGCGTCGCGCAAAGCCGAGCGTCAATGCGTTTGGATCGAAGTGATGTTTCGCGGCTTCGACCTCTTCGGGCGGTCTACCGGAGGCAGCAAGCTGAAGTGACAATCGCGCGCGAGCGTACTCGACCAGAGACTTGCTGGCGGCGCTACGAAATTGCCAGAGCTGGGCGTCGGATACATGGCGAATGTCCGGCTCGACGGTTTTGCTCGATCCCAGCCAGCGCTCCTTTCCGCAGCTTTCCGTCCAAAGATCGTCAGCCTGCGCCGACTCCCACGTTGGCACGTGAACTCCGTTGGTCACGTATCCAACCGGGACCTCGTCCTCCGGCCATCGCGGGAATAACGGAAGAAAAAGGTTCCGGCTGACCTTTCCGTGCAAGCGGCTTACCCCATTCACCGCTCCGCTCCCTCGAATTGCCAGATACGCCATGTTGAAACTCTCCGAAGAGTCGCCCGGGTTCTGGCGTCCTAAGGCCAGCAACTCATCCAGCGTTATACCGAGCCTCTTGGCATAATGACCGAGGTACTGTTCGATAAGCGCAGGAGCAAAACGGTCAAAGCCTGCGGCCACGGCCGTGTGGGTGGTAAACAGATTGCCCGCCCGTGTCACTGCCAAGGCAACTTCAAAGGGCTGACCTGTCTCTTCCATAAAATTGCGGGCACGTTCCAGGACGGCAAACGCTGCGTGGCCTTCATTCAGGTGACAAACCTCCGGCCGAAGCCCGAGCACGCGAAGCAACCTCCATCCGCCAATTCCCAAGAGCAGTTCCTGCTTGAGGCGCAACTCCGGCCCGCCGCCATAGAGTTCGCTTGTAATCCCTCGATGGCCGGGAAAATTGGCGGCATCATTGCTGTCCAGCAGGTAAAGCTTCACTTTGCCCACCTGCGCTTGCCAGGTGCGCAGCCATACGGAGTATCCAGGCAAAGCAATCTCCAACCGCAGCCATTCTCCATTCGGCTGACGCAATGGCGTGATCGGCAGCTGACCGGGATCGTTGTACGGGTAGAGGGCCTGCTGCTCGCCGTTTCTGTCGATCACCTGGCGAAAATAGCCCTGCTGATAGAGCAGTCCTACACCGACGACCGGCACACCCAGATCGCTGGCGGCTTTGAGTTGATCACCAGCCACGTTACCCAGCCCGCCCGAGTAGATGGGCAGGGCTTCGCTCAACATGAATTCCATACTGAAGTATGCAACCGCAGTCAGCAGAGCCCCTGGATGATTCAGCTGAAACCACGCAGGCTCTTTCGCCGCCTGTCGGCTGGCCTCCAGCAAACCATCGACGTTCTTCCTGAAAACCGGATCGGCCAACACGCGCGTGATCTGGTCACGCGAGACCGTCTGCAGTACAACCCAGGGGTTGTGCGTGATTTCCCAAAGCTTGGGATCAAGTTGCCGCCACACTTCGTCGGTGGCATGATTCCACGACCACCGCATATCCAAGGCGAGTTCTGCCAAGGAATCCACACCCTCGATTTCGGTCGGAAAAACGTTGCTTGCGGGGTTGTTCTCCATCTGGCTTTCCTCACTTATCTTGCAGGCATTGCCGGATATAGTCGTGATGTTCGTTCCGCTGCCGGTTGAACTCGAGGCTGCACGACCCTCCTCATCTGCGCCAGCAGCATTTTACCTCTCGCGGCGGTCCCTTGTGACCAGTATCAAACTCATAGATTCCATTGGATGATCTGGCAGCAGAGCGACAGCGACAGTCGCAACTGTTGTTTGTGGCTTCAGGATCGCCAGATTTCGCGCTATGGTTCTTAGAGTACGTGCAGCTTACTATGTATATGTAAAGGTGAGCGGGCTGATTATCGTTCCTGCCCGGAAAGATCGAAAATATGGCTCTTGTGACTCTCGTCCTTCTGGTCGTTGTGGCGGCCCTTCTTCTCCTGCTGTTTGTGAAAACATCCAAAGCAGGCAACCCGATGCTCGATTCCCGGCTAGATGCTTTCGAAAAGGCTCAGGAACGCACGGAGCGCGCAGTAAGAGAGGAAGTTGCCCAGAGCCGAGAGGAACTAGCCAAGGCGGCACGGGAACAGCGGCAGGAACTCACGGAGGCCTTCAAAGTTTTCGGTGATACCTCAGGCAAAAGAATGATGGAAGCCGCCAGCGTGCAGAAGGCACAACTGGATGCTTTTTCAGAGCAGCTTGCGGCGTTCGCCAAGGCTAGCGTAGAGCGTCTCGACGGGGTTCGTGCCGAATCTGCCACAGGGGCGAAGCAGCTACGGGAAGAAGTGGTGACGACGCTCAAAACTATCTCGGAGACGATGGCCAAGACGATGAAGGACCTGGCCGCTGCCGAAAAAGTTCAGCTCGATGCATTCTCCGGGCAGATTTCCTCGCTGACGAGAAGCAGCGGAGAGAAGCTCGATGGCATGCGAACGGAGTCTGCCACCGGGGGAAGACAGCTACGGGAAGAGGTCATCGCAGCACTCAAGGGAATCACGGAATCCACAACGAACACGATGGGCGAGTTGGCCAACGTCCAAAAGGGTCAGCTTGAAAGCATGACTTTGGCGATTGGGAAGCTCTCAGATTCAAATGAGAAAAAACTGGAGGCAATCAGGGGCACGGTGGAAGTCGAACTGCAGCGCATGCAAACCGACAACGCCAAACAACTTGAGCAGATGCGACAGACCGTGGATGAAAAACTTCAGGGCACGCTGGAAAAGCGTCTAGGCGAATCCTTCAAGCAGGTCAGCGAACGTCTGGAGCAGGTCCACAAAGGGCTTGGTGAGATGCAGACGCTTGCCACCGGCGTCGGCGACCTGAAAAAAGTGTTGACGAACGTGAAGACACGTGGAACGTGGGGCGAGGTTCAACTGGGCGCTCTGTTGGAGCAGGTGCTCAACCCCGACCAGTATGCCACCAACGTAAGCACGAAGGACGCTGGCGAACGAGTCGAGTTTGCGGTCAAATTGCCGGGGCAGGGTGCGAATAAGGATGAGATAGTTTGGCTGCCGATTGACGCCAAGTTCCCAGTCGAGGACTACCAACGCCTGGCTGACGCGCAAGAGCGGGCCGACATCGATGCGATGGAGATCGCAGGAAAGCAGTTAGAGAACCGCGTAAAGAGCTGTGCGCGTGAGATCAGTGAAAAGTATTTGAACCCGCCAAAGACCACAGATTTCGGTGTTTTATTCTTGCCCATCGAAGGGCTCTTCGCCGAGGTGATCCGCAGGACAGGTTTGATCGAAGCCATCCAGCGGGAGAGCCGCGTGATAATTGCTGGCCCAACTACATTGTGGTCGATTTTGAACAGCCTTCAGATGGGTTTCCGTACGCTGGCCATCCAGAAGCGTTCCAGCGAAGTCTGGAACCTCCTCGCGGCGGTCAAGACCGAGTGGACGAAGTATGGAGATGTGCTGGAGGCCGTACAGAAAAAACTACATCAAGCATCAGACACCATCGGAAAAGCGCAGGTTAGATCAAGGGCGATTGGAAGACAGCTCAAGGATGTGCAGGAGCTGCCAGCAGGTGCTGCAACTGCGTTCCTTCCTGCAAACATAATTGATGATGAGATCGAGGCAAGTGAAGCCGATGAAACGGAAACGGAAGATGAGCTGAAATCGTCCGCGGCGGTCAGTTCGAAGAGCTGATTGCAAATTGATATAACAAATGCGGGCGGCATGGCACGCCTAAACATTATCCAGAGCCCCGGCTTTTGACCGGGGTCTCCGTTGCGGAAGCCATTGGTTATCTACGCAGCTCTGGGGAGTTCAACTCGCTCATCGTAGGTATCTTGCGCCCTGCGGTTCAGAAAATTCAAACTCTTCCGCATCAACTCTTTTGCTTGCTGCAAACGCTCTTGGCGGCTGGCTGTTCCTTCATTCACAGCGGCAAAGGTATTCATTGAGTCGAGCATTCCTCTAATTAGCGAGTCTGACACGATCGGGTCGTCATGCATAACACTCAGTTGTTCAGGGCTGTATTCCTTCTCTATCACTTCAATCAGAGCAGCGTGTAGGCTTTCGTTGTAGCCGGGGTGGTTTCGAATTTTGGCAATCAGCTCGTTACCCACGTCTTCTCCTTAGTTCCCACAAATTGGGAGTGTGAAATTTAGATGCCCAGCCGATTCCTTCCGGCGCGATAGTAACCTAATCTCCTGCACTTTTTCTCTATACACCACGGTCCAGACACAACCTGCGTGACACACTCCGCAAGCAACCTCCCGCCCTGAGAAACGACTCTCGGCTGGCATGATGAGGGCGAACGCACAAATCTCACTCGCCTCAGGCCACCAATTTCGGTGACAAAAGAGCGTTGGGACGGGCATCTCGAATGTTTTTGAGCGAATCGTACGATCGTGCCATTGATGCAATGGGTGCATCAATGAAGAACTTGCTTCAAGCCATTCTGAGGCCAGTCAGTTATGGGCAATCGCAGAACTCTTCCAGACCAACTGAATTGAACCCATTACGAACGTCGAATCCCAGCAAACATCGAGGACAAAAATATGGTTGATATGAACTCTCTAAGGAAGCTCTCTGACGATATTCCTGAAGACATGAAAGAGAAGCTCAAGAAAAGCGCGATGGAAAAGCTCGGTCTGTCCAACTCTGACGGAGGGAAGAGTCCGGAAGAGACGGCGCCCACTTCCGCGCAGGAAGTTGACCAAGCCCAACCCGATGGCGCATCGGATGTGCAGGTGAACGACTCCGAGCAGTCAGGATCAACGGACGAAGACAAGTCGGACGCGGCGTAATCAGCTAAACAGAGTAGGTGTACGCAGAGGTTATGCCAATGGACGGATGTGAGAGCTTTGCTCGACAGAGGTGAGGATCAGTAAGCTCACCTCTAGTCCTCCCCAACCCGTAGCAATGCAGCCCATACTAAGAGGCTCACAAAGCTCGGGAACGTGATCTTCCAGCTTGGATACCCTGCCAAACTCGGGCGATCGCCGTTTGAACTTGGGGCCATCTGACCCTACGATTCATGAGGCGTAAGCTCACCGTTTCTTAACTCCGTTTGCGATGCGGTTCTGCTGGTTCTGCTCACGCCCTACAGTCGGTGCGACTGCTTCGTATGCGGTAATGATTTCGCGCCATCGCTCTGGAATTACGATGGACGACTTGGTTTCGTAGTTGAACGCAACCATCGTTGAATGACAGTGTGCCGCACGCGCAATTGCAGTCTCGCTCCAGATTTCGCAGAGGAACTCGAACGACTTGGTGCCAATCCGAGCCACCCGACAGCCGATGGCAACGTGCTCCCGGTATTCGAGTGTACGCTCGTAGTTGACTTCGAGCTTCGCCTGGATGTGCCCTGTAGCCCCGGTCAGTGATTCCCCGAGAACCTCATCAAAGTAAAGACACTTGGCGGTCTCCGCCCATACCACATACGCTGCGTTGTTAACATGTTGCAACATATCGATGTCGCAGAATGGAACACGAAAGCGAGTGATGCTTCGAAAATCAGATAAGGCCATTCTTATGCTCCACGGAAGTGCGCAAACCTCATGGCTGTGTTTGTCATTATGTGTCTTCTGATCCTGCGGAGACATCAGCGGGACTACGCCGAGCCCAGTGGAGGTCGGCAGCTTACGGCAAAGAATTATGGCTCCCCTGTCCCTGAACGCCCAAACGCTGAGTCGCGTCCTCATCAGCGTAGGAGGCCACAATCTCTCCGAAATAGATACGGTGAAAGTCACCCTTCTTGTAAAACTGCTCGCGCACGCTCTGCACCAGTGCATCGGGTACCATATCCACCCGATTGACGGTCCTGCATTCGTAATGCACGACGCATTCCTTAATAACTGGCGAACGCACTTCGCGGCTTGGAATGGGCGTCAGGTGTGCCTCCTGAAACTTGTCATGTTCCCGACCTGATACCGTTCCACACAAGATGGCAGCCGCGGCTAATTCCCTCGGGGGTACATTTACCGTAAAATCGCTGACCTGCTCCATTAGAGTGAAGCTGTAGCGTGAATGCCGTACGAGCACGACAAACATCGGGCGGGCCCAGATTGACCCCATCGTTCCCCAGCCAATCGTCATCACATCCGGTTTTCCGTCAGCGTCCGTGGTTACAAGTAACAGTCCTTCCTCGTCCATACGCTGGATTGTCTGGGCAAAGTAATCTGCGTATGGAACTAATACTTTCGCCATTTCGATTTCTCCTCCATTTCGCTGTATCTCTGGACGAATGCGGCAATCGCGCCGGTGGGAGGTGCCATTCGGAGGCACCTCCCGGCGATTCCTATGCCGTCGCGGCGTCCTTGGCCGCCTTCGCGGCCGGAGCCTTCGCCGCAGCCTTCTTGGCCCAACTTGCTTTCGCCGCCGCAGCGAGCTTCTTCTTTGTGGCAGGGCTCATAGGTTTGCGCAGTCCTTTTACGGCGTCAGCGGCGACCGTAGCAACCTTGGCTGATTTTGTCGCTGCTGGAGCCACCGCCGCAGCCTTCTTAGTGGCTGCCTTCACGGACCTCTTCTTCTTCGCCCAACGCTTCTGCTGTGCTTCCGCCATCCGCTGGCGCGCTTCAGGGCTGATGATGCGCTTCGTGGAGATTGGAGCAGCTACGGGAGTGGTCTTCGGGCCCTTCACCGCGGCAGGTTTAGCGGCTTTGGCGGCGGTGCTGGTTGTTAGTTTGGCGGCGGCAGTCCAACCCATTGCTTCAAGCGCGGCGATTGCATTGACGATACGGTCACGCTGGGCATGTAGGTAGGCGAGAACTTGTGCGGTATCCATGGGAAAGCTCCTTCAATCGGAGATGGTAACAGCAGATACTACCCTGCACAACAATTTGTGCATGCAGGTTCCACTCGGCGCAATAAGAAAGACCGACGCTTGGTCGGCCAGTTCTTGTTACAGGATGTCAGTGGTTACTGCTCCCAGCCGCTGCCTTTACGGGGGCAATGGCTTACTTGACTGCTTTCGCGATACAGAACTTTGCGCTATGCGTCCTGGCGGCGGAATCTACGTCCAGCCATCGCAAGTCTTCGAAGTCGCAGGGAGTCTCACCCCGTCGTTCGCAGTTCACCGCCCGGGGGACTGGGAAGCCATGGCATAGCCGGAGTACCTCTATGGGAGACACCAACCGGAAAGGCCAATCTGAAACCATACCTCAAATCATTAACAGTTCACTTTGACTTCAGTCTTGGAGATCAATGGTAGGATCTCGAAATCAACGTAGTTGGCGCTTGCTAACTTGCTTATTCTGTGCAGGCACAGCGTCCACTGCGAATGCGCCTTAATGTGTAGTGTGCGAAGAAACTCCGTAGACTACGTTAGTCGTTGGTAATTTGTTGAAAAACACCAGTTACACTGGCAGGGCGAAGCTTCGCCCGAGCTCAGAAAAGCGGGGTACACGAGCCTTGAGCATAACGGGAACACAGTGGATATCAGCAGTCGCTCCCGCCAACAGCGGCGCTCTGCAAATGAGCAACTCGCTGCTGTCCTGGTTCGCTGTGTTTACTCGATCCAATCATGAAAAGCGGGTTGCCGAGTATTACGCGGTACGGCAGATTGAGCATTTCCTGCCTCTCTATCACGTCGTGCACGCCTGGACAAACAATCGCAAGGCGGCTTTGGACCTGCCTCTGTTCCCTGGCTACCTCTTCGTCCATATATCACCCCAGCAGCGCCTGCGCGTGTTGGGGGCTCCTGGGGCACTGTGCCTGGTCGGACATGGCAACTTGCCATCGCCGCTTCCAGACTTTGAGATCGAATCGCTACGCGACGGACTCCGGCGGGGTAGCTTCGAACCCCACCCTTATCTTGCCACCGGCTCCAGTGTTCGTATCCGAACGGGCCCCCTGGCTGGCATGGAGGGGGTAATTGTCCGCAAGAAGAACAGTTTTCGGGTCGTAATCACCCTTGCACTGATTCAGCAAAGCGTCGCCGTGGAAGTAGACTGCGACGAGTTGGAGCCCATTACTTCGCAAACGTCCCACAGTTGACCTTGGAAGGAGACATTTTTTGAGACTCCCGAAATCCCCCGAAAGAAGTGTGACAAAAGTGCGCATTGTGGAAGCGGCTGCGCAGATATTTGCTCGCCAAGGCTTCAAGGCTGCCACTACCCGAGAGATTGCATACCTCGCAGATCTCAATGAAGTTACCTTGTACCGCTATTTTCCGCGCAAGCCTGATCTGTTTTGGGCAGCAGTAGAATCCAGGCTAAGCCGCGTGAGGATGGAGCGAGATCTGCAGATAAGTCTGGCCGATAGTGACGCCCCGGCGATTGTGATTCCGATGATCGCAAGGTTTTTAGTAATGACCTTGTCACAGCAGCCCGAGTTACAGCGCCTTTTGCACGTGGCCGTCTTCGAGTTGCCGGAAGCGAAGGGGTTGATTCGCGAGCATCTGGGACCGGTCTTTGACGCCGTTAGTGGATACTTCTTCAGGTGCGTCGAGAAAGGTGCCATCGCGAGTGTGGGGCCATCACTTGCCACGCTTGGCTTGGTCGGAGTTGTGATTGCCCACGAGACCCTCTACCCGTTGTTTAGCGGGGAAGTGATGTCGAAAACAGATACTGAGAAAGCGACCGCGGCTCTCGCACAACTCTGGCTAAGAGCTCTGCAGGCACCCACGGCGGAGGTTAGCAGTGCAAATGACCTACCTGGATTGGAAGCTGGGACGTTTTAGATGATGAACAAGAGACTCAAAGGTTATTTGAGCATGGCCGTCTACGATGATTACCCTGAGTACCTCGACTGAGTCGTTGTCCATGGCTGCCGGAGAGGACGCCACGCCCAGTTGCGCCCAACTTTCCCAGAGCGCATAAGCCTCAGATTGCAGCCCGGTTAAAAGATCGGTCCTCGGCGTTTCGTCTACTCACTTGCGAGCTGTTTTGCACTTATAAGTAATCGGCCGGCGAACTCTCGCCAGTGTCTGCACGGAGTCATTACTTGACACATTCCTCGTCGAAACTCATTGATACACCGCAATATTCAGGCGCCCCGGCTCGGGTAGGCAACGTTGGAGCAACCACGAATGACATATCCGTGGCGGAAATCTGGATGGTCATTCGTCGTCACAAGCTGGTCATCGCGAGTTGCCTCGCGTTGGCCTTCGCACTCGCGATCATTTACTGCCTAGTGGCACCACGGCGTTATGAGGCCATGGCTCGGTTGGTCATTAACCCCACCTCTGACAATCCGCTCGGAATGGCGGAGGGCGGAATGAGTAATTTATTCCAAGATCCGACATTAATGCAGGCGACCGAGGTGCAAATCATGCAATCGGACACGGTGATTTGGGATGTGATTTGCCGGCTGCGACTCGACAAGAATCCGGATTTTGCAAAGATTGGAGCAGACCAGTCGCTCGATAACATCAGCCCATCCCGCCGAATTGCAATGTTGGAAGAATTCCATCGCCGTTTGCGGGTCACTATGATTCCGAAAACCTCAATGGTCGAGATGCGCTTTCGCAGCAAGAATCCCAAACTCGCTGCAGAGATCGTAAATGCGACCGCAAACGCGTATCTCGAGCGCAACTTTAGGACCCATTACGACACCACAATGCAAGCATCAGATTGGCTTTCGAAGCAACTGAATGACCTCAAGCAGAAGGTCGAAGCCTCACAGCAGCAGCTCGTAGACTTTCAGAAAAAAAGCGGGATCATCGGCACTGACGAAACTCATAACAGCTTACTCACGCAACTTGACGAGTTGAACAAAGGACTCGCCGCCACGCAGGCAGAGCGCATCGTCCGTGAAGCAACATATCGCGAGGCGCTCGGCGGCAATCCCGACGTCATTGCCGAGATTGCACCGACCGTGACCATGCAGGCACTACGCGCGCAGCAGGTCGATCTCAACAACCAGTATGCGCAACTTAGTGCGCAATACGGCGATGCCTACCCGAGGGTGAAGCAATTGCGAACCCAGCTTTCACAGGTTGATGCATCTTTGCAGGCGGAGACCAATCGGGTGCTCAGACGCCTGGAATCCGAGTACAAAACGGCAAGCCGGGCGGAAAAAATGGCTATAGGCGAAGTTGAGAAGAGTAAGCAGCAAGCCTACAAGATGAATGAAGCCGGAATCGAGTACCTGATTCTCAAGAATGAACTCGAAGCCAGCCGTGACCTATACCAGGGGCTGATGAAGAAGCTCGAGGAGGCGGGCATCGTAGCCAGTTTGAAGTCGACCAACATAAATGTGGTTGATGCCGCCGAAATTCCGGTAAATCCCGCCGAGCCAGGAGTGCTGCTGACCCTGCTGATCTCGCTTATAGTGGGGTCAGCGGGCGGCCTGGGTTTGGCGTTCCTGCTGGAAAACCTCGATACGACCGTTAGCTCGCCGGAGCACGTCAAACTATTTTCGAGGATGCCTCTGCTTTGCACCGTGCCTCATATCATCCTCCAAGGGCACAATAGCACGCGGCCATTGGAGGAATGCGAGAAGAAAAGACCATTGTCGCTCGTTCGTCCACAATCAGCATTCGCGGAATCGTATCGGGCGCTGCGAACATCGCTGCTGCTGAGTACCGCAGGCTGCCCCCCAAAAAGTATTGTGATCACGAGCGCCGTTCCTGGAGAAGGCAAGACGACAACGGCGATTAATGCGGCGGTCGCATTTGCACAGAACAAGCACCGTGTTCTGTTGATCGACGCTGACATGCGGCGTGGCGGCCTGCAGGAGGCTTTAGGTTTCGCCGGTTGCCAAGGTCTGAGTGGATGTTTGACAGGCGCGTACGTCATGGAGACGGCTGTGGTTTCGATTCCAGAGTTACCTGGCTTGCATATTCTGCCCGCTGGAGCGCGCCCCCCCTTTCCAGCGGAGTTGCTGAGCTCGGATGAAATGCGCCGGCTACTGGAGCGGTGGAAGGCTGACTACGACCATGTCATCTTCGATACTCCTCCAATACTCGGATTGACGGATGCGGCTATCCTCGCGTCGATGGTCGATGCCGTATTGCTTGTCGCGCGCTGTGGTAAGACTGGCCGACAAGCACTCTCTCGGGCAATTGACGCTTTGGCTTGCATCAATGCTTCGAGGTCCGGGGTGGTGCTAAATGATCTGAATTCCTCTGAACATTACGGCTACTACGGCTATTACGGCAAGGAATATGAAGAGTACTACGGCGAAAGATCGCTGAAAACCGAGAACCAGAAATGAAAACCTCCGCTCGAGTTGTTGTGATCATTCTGCTTGTGGCGCTCGGCGTCGCAGCCCAAAGTCCAGGGCCGACACGTCCGTCACCCTGGAACACCACTCCCATACAGGACCCGGCGATGCGTACGGGATTGTCCAATCCGCGGCAAACGGGGGCCGTGCAACCCAGGGTTGCGACCGCACCGACTTTATCTCCCGCACCAGTACTCGATGTTCGCGGCGAGGTCAATTCACTGGTCACAACCACGACCGCTGGACCGGTCACACTTGGCCCCGGCGATTTGCTCGACATAGGTGTTTTCGATTCGCCGGAGCTAACGGCGCGTGTGCGCGTCACCAGCGACAAGGATGTTAGCCTTCCTCTGCTCGGTAAACTCTACGTCGGCGGAATGACACCGCAACAAGTTCAGAATCGGATTCAAGAGGAGTTGGTCAGAGGCGACTTTGTGAAAGAACCGCAGGTGACGGTGTTCGTTGCTGAATATGCCGATCAAGCGGTCTACGTGCTGGGCGAAGTCAACAAGCCGGGCGTGTATCCGGTCATGGGATCGCATCGCGTGTTCGACTTCATTTCCGCGGCAGGTGGCTTCGGTCCGCGTGCGGGAAGGTCCGTTATTGTGACCCGTCGCTCACAGCCCAATTCGCCTGAGATCGTACACGTGTCGCGCGATCCGAACACTACCGCCGAAAATTCTGAGATTGGCTCGGGAGATACGATCTTCGTGGGACAGGCTGGGTTGGTGTACGTAGTGGGCGATGTCAAGCGGTCTGGCGGCTTCTTGCTTGATTCTGACGAAAGCCTTACTGTCATGCAGGCATTGGCGCTAGCGGAAGGGGTCAACCCTACGGCATCGCTTAAGGGAGCACGCCTCGTCCGAACCACGGAGCAGGGCAGACAAGAAATCACGCTTGATCTTGGCAAGATTCTTCATTCCAAGCTACCGGATCCCGTACTTCAAGATCGAGACGTCCTGTATGTCCCCAGCAGTGCAACGCGTACGACCTTGCAGCGCGGATTTGAAGCCGCAATGCAGACTGCCGTCGGGGCTGCAATTTATCGATTCTAATGCGAACGTTGGATTTGGGCGCTCGCGCGGTTAATGTCGTAGAGGCCGCAACGCCAAACGTAGTGCTCACAACTGGAGAACAACGACCTGTGGCTGAAGTCAATGGCGATACGGCTAATGTAGCTGTTCAAGATGCGATGCAGGTCGACATGACCACGGCGAAGGGAACAGCGAGTCAATGACTTACCGGATTGCCTTGTTTGCACTTTGTCTCTACGTGTTTACCATGCCATGGGAGCACAGTACGGACATGGGCTCGCAGATTGGTTCTATCTGCAGGGTAATGGGCATCTTGGCCATGATTGCGGGGATCGGTGCGGTGCTGATGCGTGGCTCTCTGCGACGCATGACTGCTTTTCATGTCACGGCTGGTATTTTTTATCTTCTGGTCTTGGCGTCGTTCTTCTGGACCGTCGACGACGACGCGACCGCAACCGCCGTTCGCAGCTTTGCGCAGGCCATGTTTGTGGTCTGGCTGCTCTGGGAATTCGCGCCTGAGATGGCGCAACGACGACGCCTGATGTTCTCCTACATCGCCGGTGGATACGTCACCAGTTACCTGACCATGCGTGACTTTTTGAGCATGCGAATTACCACTCATAACGAGGTTCGCATCAGTGCAGAAGGATGGAACCCGAACGAACTGGCGGTGGTACTCTCGCTTGGAGTTCCTTTCGCCGCGCGACTCGTTCTGAAACCAAGCAGCCTGTTAGTACGCATCGTCGCACTTGGATATTTATTTATTGCTCCGGCCACTGTTTTGCTGACCGCCTCGCGCGGCGGCGCCATCGCGATGACGATCGCGGGTCTTTCTGTTGCACTCATTTTAGGCGAAGGTAGTGCGCGCCGGAAGATTGTCGCAATTGCGCTTCTGGTAATTATTCTGGCGGCTGCTGCGGCCGTTGCTCCACAGAACTCATGGGATCGCCTCACAACGATTGGTACGGAACTCAACGGCGGAGGAATGAATGACCGGCTGGCAATCTTGCGGACCGGTCTAAAAGTATTCTCTGCGAGCGTTCCAAATGCAGCCGTTGGCGTAGGTGCTGACGGATTCATGGACGCTGTAGGGCTCGGTTACGTTGCCCACAACACCTACCTCTCTGTCCTCGTGAACAATGGAATCGTCGGCTTTGCGATCTTCATGAGCCTTCTGGCGCGAGCGGCGATGAGTGCGATGCACAGCGCGAGTCCTGAGCGCAAGGCTATTGTGTTTTCACTGTTGTGCTGGACGGTGGCCATCGCAGCAGGTAGTTGGGACCACAACCGTGTCTCCTGGTTCCTGCTTGCGATTAGTTACACTGCCGGCGCTCCCGTGCTTCCTGCCCTCCCTTGAGGCAACCGTGGCTTGGAGTGAACACATAACAGTACGATAAAGCTGCAGTGGTAAAATCGGCCACATTCTTGCCGCGGAAGAATGATTGATTAAAGTCGGCGCGGCTCACAATCGTTGCGCCAGCTGTGAAACAAATACGCTTCCCCGCGTACTACTTGCCTATGGAATCCACAACGATCCTGCATGTTGCAAACTTCAAGCCAAACTATTCGAGTAATTTCATCGCGTCGATACGTGCTCTGAATCGCCAATCGCATGCGCTCGGTATCCGTCATTCATTGGCTTTTCCCCATGAGGCGCGGGAACGAAAGTGGATTTCTATGCTGCAGGACGACGACATTGCAGTTCATTTTCTGCCTGATCCCGCCTCTGTCACACAGAGCACGCGAGCAATTGTTCGTCTCGTACGTTTGGAAAATGCGGCAATCATTCATACTCACTTCAGCCGACAGTACGAAATAGAAGCTGCCGCCGCCCGTTTGCTGTGCGGTCGCGTGAACCTGCCGCTAGTGTGGCATCGCCATTCGGCTGGTCCCACGGCGAGGCCACTTGCAACCCGACTAAAAGATGTTATAGGAAATCGCCTGCTCGCGTCCGATGCGACAGTTATTGCTGTTTCTGATGAGCTAAGAGAGGCAGCAAGCCAAAGCGGTATTGCTCCGTCGCACGTTAGGGTAATCGAGAATGGCATCGACATCGGGCGTGTGACAAGAGTGTTGACGCCCGGGGCCGAAATGCGGAAAGCGTGGCAGATTGGCGAAAAGGTGTTTACGTTTTTGCATTTTGGCTGGGACCCGGTCACGAAGGGAGTGGATTTAGTTTTGCAGGCGTGCAAACAAATTTGTCGCCAGCAGCCTTCATTTGCCCTCGTGATCGTTGGATTGAAGGACGCAGACATTAGAGGTGCGGTGGGGTCCGCGATGCCGCCTTGGCTAAGAGTTGTCGCTCCAATCGAGAGCGTCGGCGATCTCTATGCTGCCGCCGACTGCATGCTGTCTTCCAGCCGGTGGGAGGGATTTTCCTACGCTGTGGCAGAGGCGATGGCTGCCGGCCTGCCCGTGATTACAACCGATGTGCGAGGCCTGCGGTGGGCAGCCGCAAGCTCAGGTGTGGTGCTGGTTCCGCTGGAGCCTTCCGCCCTAGCATCGGCCATGGTCGCGATGATTCATAGCACACAGCGGCCGGCATACGCACGAGCGAATCGCCAATTGATCTCGCAGAGCTACTCGGTAGACGGCTGGGCTAGTCGCGTCATTCGCATTTATACCGAGCTCGTGGGCATCGTCACCAAGCGGAGGCCCGCGGCGTGTCCATAAGTGAGAATGTAGCTGCGCGCGCCGGTGCGCTGCTGAAGGCGTTTCGCTGCCCCCGGACCACCAATCACCACATCTTTCGTGCCGCCTCGACAGTTGCTCTCTTTTCGGGGGGCGTGAAGGTCATTGCTACCGTTAAAGAGTTGGCGGTGGCGAGATTCTTCGGCCGTGGGGACGCGCTGGACGCGTTTCTCATCGCTTACATGCTGCCGGCGTTTGTGGTGACGCTGGTCGCAATCACCCTCAATTCCGCTTTAGTGCCCACCTTTATACAGGTGAGAGCGAACCATGCGGATGCGGCCGCGCAGAGATTGTTTTCTAGTGCCATGCTCTGGAGCCATGGTTTGCTGCTCACCGTCACGATTGCTTTGGCCATTGCAGGGCCCTGGATTCTTCGGCACATTGCTTTCGGATTCCCTCCGGCAAAACTTGCGCTTACGCTTCACCTGTTCTACGCGCTTTTACCGCTGATTTTGCTGAGCGGCGTTGCCAGCAATTGCGGTGCAGTTTTGAATGCATGCGGTGGCTTTGCGATACCCGCGCTCACGCCGCTGACGACCCCGGCGCTCACACTCCTGCTGCTGATGACGCGGGCGCGCCAGTGGAACATCTCGGTTCTCGTCGCGGGCGCACTAGGGGGTGCAGTGATTGAAGTTGCGAGCGTCACTTGGGCGCTGCGCCGTCGCGGGTTTCATCTGGAATTCCGCTGGTATGGGCTGAATGCCGAACTCCGCCAAGTCGGCGCGCAGTACTTGCCCTTGCTCGTTGCTGGATTGCTCAGCAGTGGCGTTGGAATTGTGGACCAATCGATGGCGGCCAGGTTGGAGCCGGGCAGCGTCGCAGCCCTGAGCTACGGAAATCGGATCGTGTCCGTAATCGTCGCCCTGACGTCTGTCTCGCTGAGCACCGCAGTAATCCCGTATCTGTCCCAGATGGTTGCCGCGCAGGACTGGAACGGTTGCCGCCGTACGCTGCAGACGTACACCCGGATTGTTTCCATCGTGCTGATCCCGGTTGTTATCGTCCTGGTTTTCAGTTCCCGCTCGATTGTGCGCTTGCTGTACCAACGCGGTGCTTTTACCTCCGCAGATACGGTACTGGTTTCGCGGGTTCAGGCCATGTACGCGTTACAACTCGCGTTTTGTTGTGTGGGAACGCTGTATGGACGTTTGCTGGTCGCCATGAAGCGCAATGACCTCATCATGCTAGGCGCCATGCTGAATCTCGTCCTCGATGTTGTCCTGAACATCATCTGCATGCGGTATTTCGGTGTGGCGGGTATTGCCTTGTCCACTTCGCTGTTCTACTTCGGCTCCTTCCTGTTCTGCCGCACCATGGCGAATCGTCTGCTGAGCCAAAAGGATACTCTCAGTTTGGCCGCAGTTGTACTCAGCGAGCAGGCAATCTGAACATGATCAGTGAACGCACAGGAGATTCATGCGATTGACACTAGTACTTCCGGGGCTCCGAGGAGGAGGCGCTGAGCGGGTGCTATCCAGCCTTGCCAACGCATGGGCAGAGAGGGGGCACGTGGTTACGTTCCTCACCTTTGACTCCGAAGGTTCAGTTGCGTTCGCTCTTTCGTCTGCTATCAAGTTCCAGCCACTTCCTTTGTTATGGGCCTCAGGCAGTTTGCTTGCGGGGTTGATATCGAATGTGCGACGCTTGCGAATCCTGCGCGCAGCAATTCGCGAATCGAACCCGGACGTGGTGGTCAGCTTTGTTACCTGCAGCAATGTGTTGAGTATTGTTGCCAGTGCGGGATTGCACGTTCCAGTGATTGTCTCTGAACGCAGCGATCCGCTCCACTTTGAGACCGGTCTTGTCTGGCGTTTGCTATGCACCTTCACATATCCCAATGCAGGGGCGGTGGTCTGTTTGACTGAAGACTCAGAGGCGATCTGCCGGGGATTCGCCGCGGGAAAGACATTGATCATTCCCAACCCGGTCGCCTTCAGGGAGCAGTCAATCCGTATCCGCACGGGTGATAAGTCCAAACAGATATTTGCGATGGGCAGGCTTGATCCGGTCAAAGGCTTCGATCTGTTGCTTGAAGCATTTCACCTGATCGCTCCTCGGCATCCGGACTGGTCGTTAACCATTCTCGGAGAAGGGTCCGAACGAGAACATCTTGAGGGCCTGATTGCGGACTCAGGACTTACTGGACGCGTTTCGCTGCCCGGATGGGTAGCTGACCCTTTCCCATTGCTGGCGGGAGCCGACCTGTTCGTGTTGTCATCCCGGGTCGAAGGTTTTCCGAACGCGCTTTGCGAGGCCATGGCTTGTGGCATCCCCGCCGTCGCATTCAACTGTCATTCCGGCCCCGCGGACATCGTGCGGCATGAAGTCGACGGCCTGCTCGTTCCGCCGCAGGACGTACATGCGCTGGCTGCTTCGATGGAACGCGTCATGAGTAGTCCGACCGAGCGCGCTCGCTTGGGTCGTCGAGCTTCTGAAATAGTGCAACGGTTTGGTTTCGAGGAGATTCTGCACCGTTGGAATGAGTTGTTTCAGCAAGTTTGTCCAGCTGAAAAGGAATTGCGTAAGCATGATTCCCGCGGGCCAAGAAATGACTACTGAAGTGGCGTCTCTGATCAACCCGGCCAGCTTGCTCCCTTGTCCCCAATCCCCCCGTCCGGTTATCGCGCTGTTTTCACCATCGCTAGCAGGCGGGGGCGCCGAGCGAGTGCTGCTCAATCTTGCCGGCGGCTTGATCGACGAAGGCATCGGCGTTGATGTCGTGTTGGCTAGTGCCACAGGTGTGTTTCTGTCGCAACTGCCGCAGGAAGCTCGGGTCATCGATTTGAATACGTCCCGCATTGGCTTTTCAGTACTGCCCTTGGCGCGTTATCTTCGCGAGATTCGTCCCGATGCACTACTTGCTTTCCAAGACCACACGGGTGTCGCCGCCATTGCGTCCGCCGCGCTCAGTCGTTCGCGCACTCGGGTCTTCGCAGCAAACCACAGCACGTGGACGAGAATGTTGGAGACTGGCGGTCGCAAGCTACGTGTACTTGCCCGCGTGGCGAGCTTTGCCTACGGGTACGCTGCTGGCGTTATTACCGTCTCCAATGGTGCGGCGGCGGCCTTGGTGAATTGTCTAGGCATTGAGCGTTCGCGAGTGCATGTTATCTACAACCCCGTCGTTAACAGTGACCTGTTCTCAAAAGCGGAGGCTCCGGTTGAGCATCCGTGGTTCAGTGCAGGTCAGCCCCCGGTGGTACTTGGCATCGGGCGCCTCACCCGGGCAAAGGATTTCGCAACCCTGGTGGCGAGTTTCGCTCGCTTGCGAGCACGCTGCCCAGCCCGGCTGATGATTCTAGGGGAGGGAGAAGAGCGCTCGGCGCTGGTAGCTCTCATAAGGAAGCTGAGTGTGTCTGAAGATGTAGCGTTGCCCGGCTTCGTAGATAACCCTTATTCCTACCTAACTCGGTCATCGTTGTTCGTGCTGTCCTCGGCTTGGGAAGGATTGCCAACTGTCTTAATCGAGGCACTCGCGCTCGGTACACCAGTCGTGTCCACCGACTGCCCGAGCGGCCCGGCAGAAATACTCAGCAACGGTAAGTACGGTGTCCTGGTCCCGGTTGGTGACATCGAAATGATGGCTGGCGCAATGCACAAAGCCATTACGAATGAGCGCTCACGACCGGATGAGGCCTCGTGGGCCAAGTTCACCGTACCCTCAGCCACCGCGACATACATCGACACGCTGCTACGATCGTCCTTCTCCAGCTAATGCATTAGCTATATTGCTCGATAACTTGGGGCCACGGCGTGAGTGACCGGAATTCTCTACCCGTTCTTTGATCGCCTTTGTTTCATTACTCGGAAGAGCGTCTTTTAAGCTGGTCACGCATGATCAATAGATCCGAAAGTTCAAATTAACACGTGGAGAGACAATGTCTTCCGAAGCGCCAAACTCGGTTCATGTCAAATCACATCCCCGTATCACGTTCGTCATCACCGGTTTAGGCATCGGTGGTGCCGAGATGCAAGTACTCGAGTTGGCTAAGCGGCTACACTCCCGTGGTTGGCCTATATCGATAATCTCCATGATTGCGCCCAAGCCCCTCGCAGAGCGCTTTACCGAAGCGGGCCTGAAGGTGGAGTTTCTGGGCATGAGAGAAGGAATACCGGATCCGATGGGATTACTTCGCCTGGCGCTCATATTAAGACGGCAGCGGCCGGTGATAGTCCACAGCCATATGGTCCATGCGAACCTGCTGGCTCGCGCCGTACGTATACTCGTGCGGGTCCCTGTTGTAGTTTGCACCGCTCACAACATGATTGAGGGTGCACGCTGGCGCGAGTGGGCGTACCGACTTACTGACCGATGCGCCACCTTGACGACAACCATAAGCCAGGCCGCCGTCGAGCGATATGTGCGGGTCGGAGCCGTGCCACAGAAGCGTTTGCGTCGCCAACCCAATGGCGTCGACATTCAGCGCTTCCACCCCGACCAAAGCTCGCGGGTGGTGAAGCGTGCAGAACTCCGCTTGGAGAATCATTTCACGTGGCTCGCGGTCGGACGCTTAGTGCCACCAAAGAACTATGCGTTGATGCTGCGGGCATTCGCGTCCGCGCGGAATCCGAATGCAAGGCTGATCATCGCCGGAGATGGGCTCTTGCGTCCGCAACTGGAATATCTCGCGAGACAGCTCGACATCTCCACCCGAGTTCATTTTCTTGGCACCCGGAATGACATTATGGAGCTGATGAATGCCGCTGACGCGTACATCATGTCATCCGATTGGGAGGGTATGCCAATGGTTTTGCTGGAAGCCTCCGCGACTGGACTGCCGATCGTTGCCACCCGTGTTGGCGGCAACGCCGAAGTCGTGCAGCACGGGCTTACCGGCCTGCTCGTCCCTCCCCATCAGGAAAATGCTTTAGCTGACGCGATGAGGAAAATGACGACACTGCATCCTGGGGAGCGTGCTTTGATGGGCCGCTCGGGCCGTGAACTGACATCTGTGCACTATAACGTCGAACGTGTGGTCGATTGCTGGGAATCCCTCTATTGGGGATTGCTGAACGAGGCAAACCCCCACGAACAACTCTTTACCGGTAATACAGTGCCATATAGCGAGGCATGATTTGTCGCCACGCTTGTCTTTGAGTGATCGAAAGACCCCAGGCAGCCTTCAATGCGTTCGCCCCGGTAGGCCGCTTCCCGCATCATGTGCCAAAACTCTAAACAATTGATAAAGGTGACGCGAGCCATTGTCTTGCTGCGTGCGAACGATTGCGGCGCTGACTTGGGCAAAGCCAATCCAGTTATAAGAGGGATGATGAGAATCCTACATGTAATCACGCGCTCTGAACTGGGCGGAGCACAGGCAGTGGTGCTCGCCTATTTGCGGAGCCTGAGGATTCGCATTGATCTTGCCCTGGCTACCGGCGAGGAAGGGTTTCTGACGGATGAGGCGCGTGCCTTGGGAGTTGCCGTGTTTGTTGTACCTGAACTGGTGCCGAAGATTTCTCCGCGCCTCGACTGGCAGGCCGTGCGTGCGCTCAATCATGTCATCCGCGAATATAAACCCGATTTGGTCCATGCCCACTCTTCGAAGGCTGGTGTAATCGGGAGACTAGCCGCAAGCCTGACGAAAGTGCCGTCGGTTTTCACCGCGCATGGATTTGCCTTTACTGAAAATGCCGGTGTCCGGCGAAGAATCATAGCCATTGTCGGCGAGCGGATTGCCGCCAGCCTGGGCAGCGCAGTGATTGCCGTTTCCGACTATGACAGTGATCTAGCGGTACGCTGTCGCGTGCTTGCACGCAACCAGGTGTGCGTCATTCACAACGGCATTGCAGACGTGTCTTTGCGTGCCGCTCCGGCAGTCGGTCGTCAGGTGAACATCGCGATGGTTGCGCGATTCGCTGCGCCAAAAGCGCACGATTGCCTGCTGCGCGCCCTCCATGGGTTGCAAGGCAATTTCAATCTCTGGCTCATCGGAGATGGACCAGACATTAGACAGGCGCGGGCCGATTGCGCCAGACTCGGCCTCAGTGATCGCGTGGTATTTATGGGCGCTAGAAACGATGTTCCGGAATTATTAGCGAAGGCGCACGTGTTCGTTCTGGCCTCCAACTATGAAGGTCTTCCTATCAGCATCCTGGAAGCTATGCGGGCAGGGTTGCCGGTGGTGGCGAGTGATGTGGGCGGCGTGTGTGAATCAGTTTCCGACGGAGAGAACGGTTTTCTGGTGCCCTGCGGGGATGAGCTGACCTTAAGGGAAAGGCTGCAAAGACTTGTCTCGAGTGAGACCCTGCGGGCGAAGTTGGGAGCAGCGTCGCGGCGGAGATATGTCGAGGAGTTCACGGCGGAGCGGATGGTATCCAAGACACTTGCAGTCTACGAGAAGGCCTTGGGGTGCGAGCACCACCACGACACACCTAGAACCGTGGGCACTGCCAACTCTTTTGGGCAAACGTCGTAGTTGAATTGTATCCCGCTCTCTCCAGATCACCCCGTTCATCGCACAGAAAATGGGCGCTATTCATTCCCGCCGTCTCGTTTTTAAATCAACGATTGGGTGCGCATTATGCGACGTCATTCAAACTTTATAGGAAGGCAGCTTGCGATGGCTGTAGTGGACCTATTGCTGCTGCACTGCGCTTTCCTCGCTTCGTTCTACATTCGATTTGGTTCGGACGTGCAATCAAGGCTCGTCAATCTACACGTTTACGCGGAGATATTTCCGCTCCTGTCAGCTTGCACCTTGCTGATCCTCTATGTCTCTGGTCTATACGCAAACTGGATACGCAAATCAAAGTCTTTCCTGGTCCACTCCGCCGGCGCCGCCTCGGGAATGATCGTGATCGCAGCCATCGTGCTAAGTTTCTGGAAACATGCGTTTGCGGTTCCGGGAGTCATCTTTCCGCTCGCATTTGCGATCCTTGCCGTCCTTCTTGTAGGTAGCCGTTTGTTGGGCCAGTATCTGCACAAGCTTCACCTTGGGGGGCGGCGCGTTTTGGTCATCGCTCGCGACATCGAGACAGCGTTCACGCTGATGCGGAAATTCAACGCGGAGGCTGGCTGGTACCGCGTGGACAAGGTTCTGACCTTTGACCATCTCGCGTTTCTGCCATCACTGTTGTCCGAGGTGGACACCGTGGCCATTGATGAGTTAATGGAAGATAAGAGCCATCTCGTCAGCATGTCGGCACAAGCCGGGAAGGAAATATTGTTGGTCCCTGCGGTCGGTGAGCTACTTCTGTTCAGTTCGAGAACTCGGCAGATGGACGATCTCCTATTGCTCTCCGTCGCACCCTTAACACTTAGCAGTTCCCAAAAGGCAATCAAGGGCACCATCGATTTGGCGGCCTCGGGACTTATATTCGTGCTGGTCAGTCCGTTGCTCTTGCTGGTGTATTTCGTGATTCGCCTGGATTCGCCGGGGTCTGCTATTTATAAGCAAGAGCGGGTCGGGCAAGGCGGAAAGCTGTTTTATATGTTCAAGTTTCGAACAATGAAATTCGATGCGGAAAAGTATTCCGGCCCGGTGCTCGCTTGCGAGAAGGATCCCCGAATCACGAGAATCGGGCGATTCCTGCGCGCCAGTCGGGTTGACGAGTTGCCCCAACTCCTGAATGTCATTTTGGGAGAGATGAGCTTCGTTGGCCCCAGGCCGGAGCGCCTGTTCTTTGTGGAGCAGTTTACGGCTGAAACACCGGATTACCACCTGCGATTTAATGTGAAACCCGGCATCACAGGGCTTGCCCAGATCTGGGGAAGGTACTCCACGAGGATGGAAGACAAGCTGCGTCTGGACTTGATTTACATGGCGAACTACTCACCGATGCTGGATCTCAAGATCATTATCCAGACGTTGGGGGTGGTGGTCCTTAGAGAAAATGCGGAGGGTATAGTGAAATCTTCTGGAGTCAAATTACCCAGGACTATCCCAGACCACCAGTTGACTCCTTTTAACGACTCGCGACGGTTGGGTAATGCCGATTAGGCTCCCTACGTCTCCCCGAACATCTCACCAATCTTGTATTCAGTGGTGTTCGAGCCGCTCGCCTTCAGCTTGAATCCAGCTCATTATCTTTTCGTGCACGTCGGCCCGGCTCAACAGGTCCCAATGATTCATGCCGTGCCCAATCCACTGTCGTGAAGACGCAAATGATAATGTCATTTCAGGGTATCTGTGCCGCCCCAGTGCGCTATCTACGGACACCATGCCATCCCCGATAAGCCCTCCAGCCTTCTTCCCAAGATTCGCGGCGACGGCATAGCTCAACACAGTTTCCGGCAACGGCAGTGGACGCCGAAGGTCCCCGACATGTCCAAACCTATCCACCCCTTGCCAATCTTCGTCAAGTACATTCCCATAGCGCATGTCGGTGATGCCGGCGCTGCGGACTTTGCCTAAGCGAGCAAACGGCGCCGAGTATGGGCTTACGCCGAGGTAAATGTCGATCAGGTTCCCCACCCTCTCCAGCGGAGCGCCATGATGCGGCGTCCCTAGAAATATCAATTTCTGCACTCGTCGAGGCCAGCGATGGCCAGCAGCCATACCATAGTGGTATGCACTGCGAGTCACCAGGCCTCCCATGCTGTGGGCCAGTATTCCGAATTCTCTTAGCGCCTCCGGCCATTGCTCCAGAAGATTCTCCAGCAGCGCGGCAAACGCGCGCCCGTTGGTGGAAACATGCAAACCACTGTTGTAATGCAGGTGGATTGTCGTATATCCCAATTCACGAGCGAGTGCCGCCTCAAAATTGCCACTCTTCTGTGACCATTGCAGGTCGTTCAAGCACAAGCCATGCACCATCACGAGCAACTTGTCGCGAGCTACTGGACTGGGTGCGGGAAATTGTGCAGAAAGCGCAGCCGCCAGAGCATCTCTTTCGACTATCAATGGCTGGCCATTGCGCCGCAGCTGCATCGTGATCGCCAGTGGGTTTTCGGTCGCCGCTAGATAGTCGCCCACAACTCCGTTCAGAGCCGCTAACCTAGCCTCGCGTTCCGGTGAGCTGGGTTCGTTGAGCATGGGCTCAAATTGATAGAGGACATCATCGGTCGCGTTCCCAACCAAGCTGGTCACGCCACGCACGCTTTCATAAACCAACCCAGAAATCGCACGCATGTGACCTTGCACGGGACTGCCGGCAATCCCCGGAGAGTTCGCGATGGTATTGTGCAGCGCCTCGGTCAGATCGGCGATTCCGATGGTTGCGCCAACCACCAACCGACTAATTCCTGCAAGATCAGAGAGATGAACCTGCATCTTCTTGTTAGACATTTGCAGTTCCGCCCGGAAAGGCAATCGCATTGCCAGAGTTACACTGATATCCCGTGTAAGACCCTATTTCTTGATCCGAGTACGATACTCCGAGTCATGATTGTTCTGCAACCGATGGAACCTACGCGAAGCTGCTCGATCAACTGACTCGCAAAAATCCTTACCGGCAGACGCCGTCCGAACTTCGACAGAACGTGCTGAATTTCGATTCCGACTCGAACGCGCCAGTTGAGACTAAGAAACATTCCCGGCGATGGAAGAAGGTGCGGGAAGAACTGGCTATTCTGGAAGCGAAGCTGTAACAATTGCTGGACACGGTCCCGCAAGCTTTTTGATCGCGATCTGGTTCTCACTAAGAAGACCGGCTTCTAAATTCCGGGATCCGTGCCCCGGCGACTCGTTGACTGACATTCCCGCCGACTGCTCCCAAGAAATTAATCCCCCGTCGAACTCGGCACCCAGAGTCCGAATCCTAAATACAGCGGCGCACGAGCCATTGTCGATGCGCCTGCATCTATAGATCCGTCCTACTTTCTATGCCTTCTCGCATCGAAGACTACGCTCTCATCGGCGATTGTGAAACCGCAGCCCTTGTCGGCCGGCACGGTAGCATCGATTGGCTTTGCTGGCCGACGTTTTCTTCTCCGTCGTGCTTTGCCGCGCTTCTCGGAGATGTCTCAAACGGACGGTGGCTCATTGCTCCCGAGGCAAAGGCGAAATGTACTCGCCGTTATCGCGAACGCAGTCTAATCCTTGAGACTACATTCGAAACTGAAGATGGTTTGGTAACCCTTATCGACTTTATGCCAATTCGAGGCCGGAACTCCGACATAGTGCGTCTGGCACGAGGTGTTCGCGGTCGTGTTTCGATGCACATGGAACTCGTCCTGCGCTTTGACTACGGCCGTTCCGTGCCGTGGGTAACTAGGGTGGAAGACAACGCACTTCGCGCCATCTCCGGCCCTGACATGGTCACGCTGCGCACTCCAGCCGAACTCAAGGGCGAGAATTGGAAAACGGTCAGCAACTTTACCGTCTCTGCAGGAGAGACGGTTCCATTTGTGCTGACCTACGGCGAATCCTACAGACGGCTTCCCCGCGCAATTGACCACGAGCGCGCGCTGCGCGATACCGAGAATTTCTGGACCGAATGGAGCGCGCGCTCGAATTGCAAAGGACGATATAGCGAAATCGTTCACCGCTCACTGATCACGTTGAAGGCACTGACGTATCGTCCAACTGGCGGTATCGTCGCCGCCGCCACTACTTCGCTTCCCGAACACCTTGGTGGTGTGCGCAACTGGGATTACCGCTATTGCTGGTTGCGCGATGCGAC
The DNA here is from genome assembly GCA_964563875.1 of uncultured Acidobacteriaceae bacterium. Taxonomy (GTDB): domain Bacteria; phylum Acidobacteriota; class Terriglobia; order Terriglobales; family Acidobacteriaceae; genus TOLSYN. The sequence goes on along the minus strand of CAZLZA010000001.1, from coordinate 6,634 downwards.
CTTTACCTTGCTCGCGCTGATGCACGGCGGCTTCTACGCGGAGGCACGGGCGTGGCGAGACTGGCTCGTGCGTGCCGCAGCGGGTAGTCCCGATCAACTTCAGATCATGTACGGCATTCGCGGAGAGCGGAGTCTGTTCGAGAGGAAAATCAGTTGGCTCCCAGGATATGAGAACTCCAAACCCGTGAGAGTAGGAAACGCTGCATCAGAGCAGTTACAACTTGATGTCTATGGCGAGGTCGCCGATGCGCTGCTGCACGCTCACACCGGAGGAATTCAGGCACGCCAGACGGATATAGATCTGCTGACAGCCCTCACCGAACACCTTGCCACCATCTGGGAGCAACCAGATGAAGGCATATGGGAAGTGCGCGGAGGCAGACAGCAATTTACATACTCGAAGGTGATGGCGTGGGTGGCCTTCGATCGGTCGATCAAAAGTGCCGAACGCTTCGGATTTATGGGACCGCTGCAGAAGTGGCGAGAGATCCGCGACATGATTCACCAGCAAGTCTGCCGCGAAGCGTGGAACGATCAACTCCATAGCTTCACGCGATCCTATAAATCGAAAAGCCTGGACGCATCGTTGTTGTTGCTGCCCTTGGTGGGCTTCCTTCCCCCTTCCGACCCCAGAGTGTTGGGCACACTGGATGCGATACAGAAATTTCTCATGCGTGATGGTCTTCTGCTGCGCTACGAAACGGATTGCGGCGACGATGGTTTGCCTCCCGGCGATGGTGCATTCGTCGCCTGCAGCTTCTGGCTGGTCAACGTCCTGTGTCTCGTTGGACGGACCGATGAAGCCAGTGCCCGATTTGAAGAATTGCTAAAGTTGCGAAACGACGTTGGCCTGCTATCGGAAGAGTACGACCCGCATCTCAAGCGACAAATCGGCAACTTCCCGCAGGCACTCTCTCATATTGCGCTCGTCAACGCCGCTTTCGAGTTCTGCGAGGGGAGTTCCCCGGTGCGACAAAGAGCTGGCTCGTAAGGTGCCCACGTACCCGTGCCGCAGACGGGTTTGGCGTGGACCCGCAGCAGCGACCGAGGAAAAAGAGACGGCCCAGAGCTGACCGCCGTCAAGTTCCGGAAGGCTCGCGACGGTAGGAGAAATGTCAGAGCAGTGATTCGCATTCCTGCCACGGCCGCCGTCTACCAGTGGAGACGTAAAGCAAGCTGCACTTGCCGGGCATTGGTGACAACGGTGGCAATGGTGCCCGCACCAGCCGAGCCGATATTTACATTGGGCAGACCGAAATTTGGGCGGTTCAGTAGGTTGAAGAACTCCAAACGAAACTGCAGCCAGAATCTCTCGTTCATGCGGAACTCTTTATCCACGCCCGAGTCCCAGGTGACGAGTCCTGGTCCGATCAGGATGTTGCGGCCCGCGTTGCCGAATGTGAAAGGTGGCGGATTCACGAAACACCCAACGTCGAACCAATCGTGGATGCTCTGCTTATCGGCTGGCAGATTGCCGTTGCAAATACGGTTGGGGCGCGTGAAGGTTCCGGTGTTGGCGGTCGGGGTCGCGAGGAACACCGAGAACGGTGCGCCTGACTGCGCAGTGACGTGCTAGTCATCTGCCATCCGCCGGCGACGGTCTCTGCCAGCGGCCTGGCATTATGCATGAACTTGCGCCCGTGGCCAACCGGAAGCTCAGCTACCGCACTAAAAGTGAAACGATGGCGGTAGTCGAAGCTGGAGAGGCCATAATTTGCCCGCAGATTGCGAGGATTTTGGATATTGATGCGCGGGTCGCCAGTCGAGGAGTTGCCGCCATTGCCTTCGTCCAGACTTTTGCTCCAGGTATAAGCAGCAAGGAAGGACAATCCGCGGCTGTAGCGTTTCTCCGCCGATAACTGGAGAGCGTCATAGTTTGAGAAGCCACGCGGCTCCCAACCTGAAATGATGCCGAAGGCTGGAAAGGGTTGGCGGGGAGTAGCCGGCCCCGGCCCTGGTATCGCAACATTTTCGTCAATGTTGAGATTCGGGTGATTGCCATGGGTGCCGACGTACGCGGCGCACACAACCATCGAAGAACTCAACTGGTGTTCCGCCGTGAGATGCCACTGCTGCAGGTTGGGCGTCAGATTGGCGAGGGGCTGATACACCACAGTGGGGAGGCTATTCGCGCTCGATGCCGGGGGGATGCCGACGGAGGTTTTCATGCAGGGCACCGTCGAACTGCATGTAACTGTGTACTGTGCCGCGAACGGGAAATTAATGAACAGACGCGTCGAACCGCCCGTACCTTGTTCATTGAAGTAGAACAGCCCATAAGCCGCTCGGATCACGGTTCTGTCACCGACGCGATAGGCGAGGCCGATGCGTGGGCTGAAGTCATGCATTTGCAACCCCAGGATGCTCGAGGAGACGCCGTTTCGGCCGGTCGACACGAGGGCACCGGATTTAAACAGGAAATCGGACTGCCGATTGTGGCGCTCCGATACTGGAGTAAAGAGATCATAGCGCAGGCCCAGGCTGAGGGTGAACCGCGTCGTCGCGTGCCACTGATCTTGCACGAAGGCGCCGTACTCACTGTAACGCTCGTAGGGCGTACCGAGAGGCAATGCCGATTTTCCGGCGCTGTCCGGCAGGCCGAACAGAAAATCCGCGAGTCCGGCGCCGCCGCTTCCTGATGGGCTTGTCGTGTAAATTCTGCTGTAGTCCAGTGCGCCGGACGGACTGGCCAGTTGGAAGAATCCGAATCGATTCTGTATGACGCTGAAGCCGAAACGCAGCAGGTGCGCATCGTGGGTATAGAAAAGGGTGTCGTTGAGTTGCCATGTATTCTGCGGGACAATTTCGGGCAGGCTCCCCGTGTCATAGCCCGATTCCCCTGATATGGTGAACGTGGACATCGCTGAAGCGTTGGGGTTGATCTGCCCCCCGTTATTGGTCCAATCATAATGAGAGTCCCCGTGGGTTGGACAGCTTAACACGACCGCCGCCGGAGCTGTGGGAAAGTGGTAAACGCGAAGCGTTTTCCAAGGCGGCGGTATCGCCGTCTTTTCCATAGCTCGTGACCGCCGCCATGTGCGCGAACTCCTCAGGCGTCCGATAACCGAGCGAGTTGTGCGGACGCCGTTGATTGTAATCCTGCCTCCATTCTTCGATCGTCTGCCTGGCGTCGGCCAGGGTGGTGAACCAGTTGTCGTTGAGACACTCGTCTCTGAAATGCGCGTTGAAGCTTTCAATGTAGGCGTTCTCGATCGGCTTGCCGGGCAGTCCACGCTCGATCTTCAACCGGTCGAGCACCCGGGTGACACGTACGCCTCCGAGACTGGTATCGACTTCAATCGCCGGTGCCTCGCGGGTAAAGTCGTCGGCAATGTTTAGTATGCGGAATCGCCGTCCCGTGGCCAGCGCATCGCTGACGAAATCCATCGACCAGACCTCGTTGACCCCGGTTGGGGCCCGCATTGGCATACGCGGCACTGCGATGCGCTGCTTGCGGCCACGTTTTCGCACCCAGAGCCGCTCCTCGACATACAGCCGGTACACGCGCTTGTGGTTCACTTCGTAGCCATCGCGTTGCAGCAACACATGTAGGCGACGGTAACCTGACAGCTTGAGTTCGGATCAGATTGTCGCGCTCTTCCGCGACCACGACCATAACATCTGGGTAGGGGCCACTGGAGGCGGTCTGGATCGATTTACCTATCGGCAGCTACCGTTTAAAACCTACCGGCACGAAAAATTCAATACCAACAGCCTGGACAGCGATTACACGACCTCTGTATTTGAGGACAGCCGCGGAGAGCTGTGGATCGGGAGCATGAAGGCACTTACCCGCATCGACCGGAAGACGGGACAGTTTACCTCTTACCGCACGACGGGACGGCCTGGTGGTCTTTCCAGTACGTAGGTAATCTCTATCGCGGAGGATCATTCGGGATATCTCTGGTTTGGTACCCTGGGCGGGGGACTCAATCGCTATGACCCGCGCAGCGGACGATTCAAGGTGTACCGTCATAATTCCGCCGATCCTCACAGTTTAAGTTTCGACAATGTTCAGGGCTTATTTGTCGATCATAAAGGTACAGTGTGGGCTGGAACCGAGGACGGGCTCAGCGCGTTCGATCCCACGACAGATGGCTTCCGTGTGTACCGCCCGCAGGAATCGGCCTCGTTCCGCTACCGCGCGATCGCCGAAGATTCACGTGGAGACTTGTGGCTTGGCACCCTGGGTGGCGGCCTGCAACGTCTCGATCCCACCACCGGGCACTTCACTATCTACCGTCAAGGAAGCGGGGGTTTGAGCAGCGGCCAGGTGAACGCCGTTTGTGTCGATCGATCTGACACTGTTTGGGCCGGGACGCAGAACGGGCTGGATCGATTGGATTCCGCAACCGGAAAATTCACCAGCTACGACGAACGCGATGGCCTGCCCGGCATCTCGGTGAACAGTATTCTCGAAGATCAGCGTGGAGATCTCTGGCTGAGCACCAGCAACGGTCTTTCACGATTTAGTCCGCAAACAAAGACCTTCAGCGACTACTACACCTCTGACGGATTATTGGGAAACGAGTTCTACAACTACGCCAACGCATATAAGAGTCCGACGGGAGAGATGTTTTTCAACTCCTACGCCGGTGTGATCTCGTTCTTTCCCGATAAGATCGTGGAGACGCCACGCACACCTCCGGTGGTACTTACTGATTTCATGTTATTCGGCAAGTCGGTTGCAGTGGGGAGCGCATCGCCGCTCAAGCAGTCCATCTCCCTCACCAACTCGATCACTCTCTCGCACACTCAGGACATTTTTTCTTTACAGTTTTCCGCACTAAGTTTTGCTGACCCGGAGCGGAACCGGTATCGCTACAAACTCGAAGGTTTAGAGAAGCAGTGGAACGAGACCGACAGCGATCATCGATCCGCGACATACACGACGCTTCGGCCTGGGGAGTACATTTTTCGGGTGCAGGGCCGCACCAACCGGGGCGCCTGGAGCGAGAACGGGGCGAGCGTGCGCATCCGAGTGCTGCCCCCGTGGTGGCGCACATGGTGGTTCGGCACCGGTTGCGTGCTCCTAGTCTTGTGCTCCCTCTGGGCACTCTACAGGCTCCGGATGTATGAATTTGCAGCTCAATGCAATATCCGCATGGAAGAGCGTACGCGCATCGCACGCGAACTCCATGACACTTTGTTGCAGAGTTTTCAAGGGTTGACGCTGCTCTTTCAAAGCGCGCGCAACCTGCTTCCCGAGCGTCCGGTCGAAGCCGTGCGGGCCCTCGACGATGCTCTCATCCGGGCTGATCAGGCGATAATAGAAGGCCGGGATGCCGTACACGATTTGCGATCGTCGGCAGTTGAAAATAATGACTTGGCCCAGGCGACCACTGCTCTCGGAGAGGAACTTGCCACTTATGGTGGCGCGCGGAATACGACGTTCCGGGTGTTGGTAGAAGGCACGCCACGAAGTCTCGATCCGATCCTTCGAGATGAAATCTACCGCATCGTGCGGGAGGCTTTGCGAAATGCGTTCCACTACGCACAGGCGCTGCGGATCGAAACAGAAATTACCTATGGCGACCCCCTATTCCGGATGCGCATTCGGGATGACGGGAACGGTATTGACCCGAAAGTTCTTGGTCAGGTTAGCCGTACTGGACACTGGGGCTTGCCAGGGATGCACGAGCGCGCCAAAGGCATCGGCGGAGAACTGAATGTCTGGAGTCGGCCTGGAGCCGGCACGGAGGTCGAATTAACGATCCCCGGCTCGATCGCCTACGGAGGATCTCCTGATCGCGCCGGTTTTCGTCTGACGCGCAAGTAGAAGACGGCTCACTTATGAGCATCGCCCCTAACCAAATTCGGATTCTCGCAGTGGACGACCATCCCCTCCTCCGGGAAGGCCTCGCGGCGCTCATCGCTAGTCAATCCGACATGGAACTGGTCGCAGAAGCCTCCGACGGCCGCGAGGCCATCGCGCAGTTCCGAAGGCACCATCCCGATATCACCTTAATGGATCTGCAAATGCCGAACATGGAGGGTATCGATTCGATGCTCGCCATTCGCGGCGAATTCCCTCAAGCCCGAATCATTGTGCTTACGACCTACACTGGCGACGTACAAGTTCTGCGCGCGCTCAAAGCCGGTGCCCAGGCTTATCTGTTGAAGAGCCTTTTACGCAAAGAACTTTTGGAGACGATCCGCGCCGTTCACGCCGGACAAAAGCGCATTGCCTCTGAGATCGCCACGCAACTGGCCGAATACGCCGCCGAGGACGCACTGACCTCGCGCGAGATCGACGTTCTGCGCTTAATCGCCACCGGAAATGCGAACAAACAAATCGCTGGTCAGCTCTCGATCACCGAGGAAACCGTCAAGGGACACGTCAAGAACATCCTCTCCAAACTCCGGGCCAATGACCGCACCCACGTGGTCACAATCGGACTGAAGCGCGGGATCATCCAGTTGTAGGCCCCTCGAAAGAGGTGCGTTCCGACCCCGTTTTCGAGTGTTTCGGGCCATGCATGGATTGCGTATGCTCATTCCGTGAGGTACGTCTGCAACGATTATTCTCAACTTTCCCTGACGGTTTGCCCGGCACTGGGCTGCTTCTTTTGCGCCTGGCCCCGGCGCTCACGAAGAATGACCCAGTAGTGTTCGATTGAACTGACCCACGTCG